>UQKK01000023.1 GCA_900541505.1 uncultured Ruminococcus sp. | reverse complement strand
GGAAGAGGTTTCGGTCTCTTCCCTTTATTTTTGCCAATGATAATTATACTCTAAGGACTGACGAAGCCAAGAGGTTTTTCAGGGCAAGCAGCAGGAGAAAAAAGGGAATGAAGTTATAGGAGGGCATGCGATGGAAAAGATGGAAACTCCTACGCTGGGATTATTGGAGTATATTTCTTTTAAAACGGGCTGTGTGTATTTGTCTGACCTGCATGACCCACAGTATTGGTCTAAAATACAGAGGACATTGCGCAAAATAGACTGCCGTGCCTATGACTTGCATGAGTGGAATGATGCGGTTTCCTACCTGATAGGGGAACCTGCTTCATTTACAGACGTAGAACAGGCTGCTTCATTTTTACAGACTTATAAAAAAAGGATTGGGAGGTATTGATATGAACCACAAAAAGAGAAAAGCAAATCGTTTTCTTGCTTTATTTCTCAGTTTCTGTATGCTGCTCCCCATGACGGGGAATCAGGTCTTTGCCGCGCCTGACGAAAACGGACTCTGTGAGCATCATACGGCGCACACGGAAGAATGTAGTTATCAGGAAGCACAGGATGCCCAGCCCTGTACGCATGTCCATGATGAGAACTGCGGATATCAGGAATTGCTGGGAGAAGAATCCTGCACGCATGTCCACGACGAAAGCTGTGGATATGCAGAGGCTGTAGAAGCATCGCCCTGCACATATGTATGCAGTCAGTGCAGCCAGACTGACGGTACGGGGGATACTGATGATACGAAAACCCCCGGCGCTCCGAAAGATCTGGATGGCTCACCTGCGCCGCAGAACACGGATTTCACCGCGGGGCGGTCGATTACATATTATGCGGCGGCAGCTGACAATGAATATTTTGGAATAGTATCCGACTATAAAGCCGACGGAGCGACATTTAGCTCCTGGAACAATACGTTTACCGCTGAGGCGACATACTCTGAAAAAACAGTCTCACCGGAGAATACCGAGCCCTTCTGCTCATTCGTGTATACCACAGAAGACATCGACTGGGGCGACGGCGCCGAATCCACACATTGCCTTACCAAGACTTATAACGCCGCCGTTCCTGACAGCGAAGTGGTTGCCGAAAATTATGAGGCGAACACCATCGTCATGCCCTTTAACGGAAAGGGCAATTCCCTTTTCGGATACCGTTTTTATGCATATAACACGGAACCGGACGGCAGCGGAACATGGTATCGCTGCGGACAGACGCTTCCCGAGGGAGTGACGGAGCTCTATGCACAGTTTTGCAGCGCCATTACTCTTGCCAGCCAGATTGCAGACCTGACTGAGGAAGCAGAAGCCGGGATAAACATGAACGGAACAGAGAATGCTTACACTGCGGATAATCCTTATGTCATCAAAGTCGCCGACGGAAAACTTTCCGAAAACGCACTTTATTACACCGCTTATCTCGACATGGGAGAAGTAGCGTCCCGCATGTCGTGGGCGCGAATGGACAAACTGGATTTATCACTGGACAATACTTCTGTCGAGCTGACGGTCAATTTCGACCCCCGACTCGACCTTTTCTCCGACAGTGATACATTCACATTCCAGTATACGGGCGGATTCTCACCGTATCAGAACGGTCAGCTCCTCAGCCCGGATGCCGGAACAGTCTGCACATATACTTTAACCATGGACAAAGATGATATGCCGAACAATACCCTGACTCTAAAATTGGGACTCAATGCCACGGGTTATGTAGCGCCTGACCTTACTTTAAAAGATTTCTCACAGATGACGCTCACCGTGTCAGGACAGCAGGGAGCCAAAGCGGTGATTCCGGAAGCGCTTGCTGAAAAGGCGGCGGATGCCGGGGTAACTGACGAAACAGATGAATCCTTTATCAAGACAGACGGTAAAGTGACGATTAAAGTAAAGCCCGATGGCTACGGCGCTCAGAATGTAACGCTCGACATCGAGCCTGTATACGCCCAGCTCCAGAAAGCCGAGACAGTCACCCTGACTCCACAGGATATGGTCGCATACACAGGCGGGGACTCCATAAGTGGAGACAACTTCCCCTCCGTGCGCTACCAGATTGATGCACCAGACGGCATAAACCCGGAGGACATCACCTTTTCCGTGGATAGTAAGACCTGCAAACCCGAAAAGGTGGGAGATTATTATCTTCTCTCCGATGTGTCGAATACATTTATTTCCCAGGACGGCGCCGCAGGCACTGACGCGGCGGAAAATGACGCGGTCGCAGGCGTGTATGATATCGGCATAGAAAATGAGCCGGCTCTTGCCGCGGCGTCATCCGCAGGCGCGCTGTCCGTGGATGTTGCAGATGCGGGCACCCTGACAGTACGAAATGTATCCGCTCCGCAAGAAATCATTGCCGGAACCGTGGACATAGCGCAGCCGGTTGTATCTGACCCAGCCCAAGTGAATACCGACGATGGAATTGGCATGGCAGTAATCCCGGAGAATACTTCTTTCTATACAAATGGTAAAGCAGAACTGGGACTGCTGGGAAAGACCAGTTCAGGGAGCGCTCAAATCGCATTGCTGTTTGATGACCTTCTTCCAGGTGAACAGGGTGAGGACACGAAACAGCTGCTGATTGACCGGGCAGCTGCTGCGGGCTATACGCTTACAGACAGCAACACTCAGTTCAAGTATCTTGATTTAATCAACGAGAATGACGGCAACGCATGGGTCAGCACAGCCGATGGAACCAAGATTACAATCTACTGGCCGTTGCCCGCAGGCGTGACGGCGAGCGATGTTTCCGTAGAGGTACTGCACTTTGAGGGGCTCCATCGTGAATATCGCGGTGATATTATCAATCAGGTGGAAAACTGCGAAGTGGATGTTATTTCCGCCAGAATAGAAGGCAGCAATGTTGTATTTGAACTGGAAGGAAATCAGACGGCGGGCAGCTTCTCGCCTTTTGCAATCCACTGGTCCAAGAAAAGCGATTCTGCTACATCGCAAACGGGAAATTCTACTACGCCTCAAACGGGGAACTCTACTACACCGCAGACGGGTGGTTCCACTATACCGCAGACGGGAGACCCTACGGATTCTTCTATATGGATTGTCCTTATGGCGGCGTCCTGTATAGGCTTGGTCGGAATACTGGTTTTGATGAAAAAGAAGAGATATCATAGCGAACATATGAAGTAAGATAAAATGGCGAGATAGGCGAAGAACCTGTCTTGCCATTTTTTTTTGGAGAAATGTGAATTGCTTGCTGGAATAGTGAAGAAAGGGATGGGGAGAATATAGAAAAACAAGGATGATTTTAAGTGGAAATGCATGCAAAAAATATAATGAATAAAATAGTTTTTGGAAATAAATCCAAAAACTATTGATAAATAGAAAAAAATAGGATACTATATCCGAAAAAGGAGTGATAATATGCCGGTTCAAAGGATTGTAAGAAAAGAATATCTTGAAAAGCTGACTGTATTCAAAGATAAACAACTCATAAAAGTTATTACAGGTATACGCAGATGTGGAAAGTCGACTTTGATGGAAATATATCAGGACTTTTTAAGGGATAATGGTGTATCAGAGCAGCAGATTATTGTAGTAAATTTTGAAGATTATGATTTCTATGAGCTGCGTGATTCACATAAGTTATACAGCTATTTGAAAGAACGGCTGGTACCAGGTAAAATGTCTTACATTTTTCTGGATGAAATTCAGAGATGTGAAAAGTTTTCAGAGGTTATTGACAGCTTGTATATTAAAAAGAATGTAGATATCTATATCACAGGTTCCAATGCTTATCTGCTGTCATCAGAAATTGCTACATTGTTGTCCGGCAGGTATGTTGAAATAAAAATGCTTCCTCTGTCATTCAGAGAATATGTAGAGAGTACAGGCACCAGTGAAGGACTGGCAAGGAAATACAGAGAATACTTGGAAAACAGTTCGTTTCCCTATACGCTGGAACTTACAGGACAGAAAAAAGAGATTAGGGATTATTTAGATGCAATCTATAATACGGTCATCGTCAAGGATATCGGGCAGAGACATAAAATCATTGATACCTTGATGTTTGAAAGTATTACAAGATTTGTATTTGATAATATTGGAAATCAATTATCTACGAAAAAAATAGCAGATACCATGTCCTCAGACGGAAGAAAAATAGATGTAAAGACTGTGGAAAAATACCTTGCGGCATTGATGGAGAGTTTTGTTATCTATCAGGCGAAAAGGTATAATATTAAAGGAAAGCAATATTTAAAGACCTTAGAGAAGTACTATGTTGTTGATATCGGACTGCGAAGTATGCTTCTCGGTTCTCGTTCTATGGACGTAGGACACATCCTGGAAAATGTGGTTTATCTGGAATTAATCCGCCGGGGATATGATGTTTATGTCGGGAAGGTAGGGGACCTGGAAGTGGATTTTGTGGCTATGGATTTCAGGGGAATTACCTACTACCAGGTGGCAGCAACGGTGAGAGATGAAAAAACGCTCAAAAGGGAGATTACGCCTCTTGAAAAAATTGCGGACTATCATCCCCGTTATATTTTGACTCTGGACGAGGACCCGGAGGCAAACTATAACGGGATACGCCGCATCAATGCATTGGACTGGCTGCTTGGTTCAGAGTGATACTTTCAAAGCGCTGCCAAAGCAGCCGCGCTAATTATGCCGCCACGCTTTGGACGACTCTTGCCTTTTCGAGAGATTTTGCCACCATGTAGAAGACAAGGGAATCTACCGGTACGCTAAATACCTGTTTGATAGCCCTTGCAGGCATCAGTACCATGAAAGCCTGCCCGTACATCATGGAGAGCCACAGCGTTCCCAGCAGGAGATTCACGATAACCGCCACCACGATATGGGCAGCGAGAATACGCCGGAAAGTCACCGGGCGGTGATAGAAGAAAAACCCGTATATCACCGGACCTAACATGGCGTTTAACGTGTATCCCGGAAAGAACGGACCTGTCGGCTTGACGATGAATTTCAGGATATCTGTGATTCCGCCCATAAATCCACCCACTACCGGACCGAAGAAAAGTGAGGTCAATTGGTTGGGGATGGAAGAGAACCCAATCCGGATGTAGTCTGTGAGCTGGATGGAAAAGAAGAATCCCAGGATGACACCCAGCGCGATGAGCATGGCAGTGACGGCGAGCACTTTCAGGCGCTTCATCTCACGCCATGAGTCTGTAAGTTGCTGAATTAAATATGACATAAAAATACCTCCTTTGCAGTAATCCTTAAGCTACGCATAGGAGGTATCTGTATGCCGCCTAAAGACGGCAATCCTATATCTGACCATGTGCAGCAGCGGGATGCGAAACATGTACCGCAAGCGATTGCTTTTCGTCCCGCTGGCAACTCCCCGTCCAGCCGGCACTTAACGCACATATTTCTACTCTGCTCTTCGTTTTCTTTTACGATTCCCCATTATAGCAGATTCTTTGCTACAGGGCAATCCTTAAAATGAAAGTCCTGTAAGAATATTTGTGCATTTTCGTGAGGTCACGAAAATGGTTTCTTTGAGAAACAGCGCGCACAGGATAGGTACAGGCATCATTATACACTTTTTGAAGGTGTTACTCCAAAATTCTCGCGAAAAAAACAATTCCTTCTATGAAGAACTGAAAAATCTGCACAGTTCTTACGAATAAAAGTCTTTGACTGTACGCTGCGTGCAGTTATAGGCTGGAAAGAGAAGGTAGGAATATTATGAAACTGCGGGAAATCTGTGAAACACTTGAGGTATCCAGAAGGGCTGTTCAAGGGTATGAGAAAGCGGGACTGGTGTCTGCAACAAGTCGAAATAAGTATGGGCATTTGCTTTATGATGAAACTGCCAGACTGAGAATTGCACAAATAAAGTTCTATCAGCAGTTGGGTTTTTCGATTAAGGAAATTACAGCCATTATTGATGCTCCAAGCGATGTGCTAAAAGCGGCTCTCGAACAACAAGTACAGAAATTGCGAAAAGAAAAGACAGAAATGGAAGATTTGATTGAAAAGGCGAATCAAATGATTGACAGACTGTCAAAAGTAAATAGGAACTAAAGGAAGAGGAGGGCGTAGGTTTAATGGACGGGAACAAGGAAAAGAAAAAGAACAGCGGGGGTATTGCTTATCTGGTAAAGGTAAGTCTTTTAGGAAAAATATTGGCGGGAGTAGTGATTCTGGGAGTGATTGCAGCTGTAGTCATAGGAATGAGAAAGGGCGTATTTTCAGAAAGTCAGACCACGAAGATAGGATTTGAGAATATTGGTGAGTTGGCAACGCAGTCTTCTTACTGTACGCAGGTGAATGTCACGGATTCTTCTAAAAAACTTTTTGGTGCCAGTATTCCGTTTACGAATAGTAAATACATATACAGTTACGGGGTTACAATCAAAGCGGGGTATGATTTTAACGAGATAGATTGGGAAGAGAAGGGAAAGACCATCGAGATTAAGCTGCCGGAGATAAAGATATTAAGTTCTGAAATTAATCAGGATTCCTTTAAAGTATATCATGAAGATGAAAGTGTTTTTAATCAGATTACTTTAACAGAGAATAATGAGGCGCTTGTCAAATTAAAAGAACAGGCAGAAAATGAGGCAATCGAAAGCGGTTTGTTTGAGAATGCCAGAACAAATGCGGAGACAATTCTTACAAGCTTCTTTGGGAGCGTATATGATTTGAATGAATACGAAATTGTTTTCAAAGATAAGTAAAATGCCGCTGTATAATCCGGACAAGTAAATTTTGTAAAGAAGGGAAAATAGCTGAGGGTAAAGTATTGTTTTTTCTTATACTGTTTCCTATAATGAAAGAAGTGATGAGAGTTAATATATGGAGGGAACAGTCAGATGAAAAAGACCAATGATTTCGGGAGGGACCCGATTCCTCTGCTAGTACTTAAGATATCGATTCCGTTTATGTTTGCGCAGTTTGTAAATGTGCTTTACAGTATCGTGGACCGTATCTATATAGGAAATATCCCGGTAATCGGGGCAGATTCGTTGGCGGGCGCCGGCGTTTGTGCTCCGATTATCACTCTGCTGTCATCCTTTGGCACTTTGATTGGAATCGGGGGTTCGGTGCTGTTTTCCGTGCGGCTGGGTGAGGGTAACCACAAGGCGGCACAGCGGATATTGGGAAACAGTTTTTCCATGCTGCTCATTTTTTCAGCAGTGCTGACCGTTGTATTCCTTTTTACGAAAACCTATCTTTTGAACTGGTTTGGTGCGAGTGAGACGACATATTCTTATGCAAATACCTATCTGACGATTTACACGCTGGGCACTTTTTTTGCACTTTTATCCATGGGAATGAATTACTTTATTACTGCTCAGGGATTTCCGCTTCTGGGAATGGCGACAACGCTGATTGGAGCGGTGGTTAATATTGCCCTGGACCCGGTGTTTATCTTTGTGCTTGACATGGATATCGCGGGGGCGGCGGTGGCAACGGTCATCGCGCAGATGTCCTCCTGTATCTTTGTGCTTCTGACTCTGCGCAGCAGGAAAATGACAATTCCTCTGGGAATTGTAAGACCAGAAAAGGAAATTGGAAAACGGATATTAAAAATCGGATTTTCGCCATTTGTTATTTTGGCGACAGACAGTGTTATTATCATTGCTCTGAATGCGGTCCTGCAGCATTACGGAGGGGAAGGATACGGCGACACATTGATAACAGCGGCGACCATTGTCCAGAGCTATATGCTGCTGATTACCTCTCCCATGATAGGGGTGACAGGAGGTTCACAGCCGTTGATTAGCTTTAATTACGGAGCCAATAAACCGCAGAGGATACGCAGGACGATTGCCTGTGTGCTTGTGCTCTGCGTCTGCTTCACAACCCTGATGTTTGTGATTTCCAGAGTGCTGCCGCAGTATTTTGTGCAGATATTTACCTCGGAGAAAGAGTATCAGCAGTTGGCTGTATGGGGGATTCAGGTGTTTACCCTGATGATTGTGCCGTTAAGCTTCCAATATGTCTTCGTGGATGCCCTGACTGCGTTGGGCATGACAAAGCTGTCATTGATGCTTTCCATGTTGCGGAAATCCTCATACTTCGCGGCAACCTGTATTCTGCCTGCATTGTTCACGGCAAAGGCAGCCTTCTATGCAGAGCCGGCGGCGGATGCGGGCGCTGCCATTGTATCGACCATTGTATTTTTTATTGTATATAAAAAATATCTGCGGGGAGAAGGCAGACTGGGAGATATTAAACTATAAGGAACCAAAAGAGGAATAAAAAGCGGCAGGAGAAATTTCCCTGATGGGAGATTTTACCTGTCGCTTTTGTTGCGCTGTTTTGCCGGGAGAATACTCTGCCGTCCTTGCTGTAATTGTCTGCCGGAAGAATATCTCTGCCGCCGCTGCCGCATTTCCTAGCGGAAGAATTTCTCCGCTGCCTGGATGAGGTACTGTGTGTCCTTGACGCCCGCTGTCTCGTAGGGGGAGTGCATGGCGAGCTGGGGAAGCCCGATATCTACCGTGTGAAGGGCAACCTGCGTGTTGGAGATATTTCCCAGTGTGGAACCGCCTGCCATGTCGGAGCGGTTGGTAAATGTCTGCACGGGCACTTCTGCCTCCTGGCAGAGGGCTCGGAACATGGCGGCGGAGATGCCGTCTGTGCAGTATTTCTGGTTGGCGTTGAATTTCATGACAATGCCGCCATTGAGGTAAGGACGGTTCGTAGGGTCCGCCTTATCGGTGTAGTTCGGATGCACGGCATGGGCGTTGTCCGCGGATATCATAAAGCTTCGGGCAAGCTGGATGAGACGTTCCTCCTCCGTAAATCCGAGGGCGGCGCTGATGCGGCTTAAGGTATCGCGCAGGAAGGTGGAGGCAGCGCCCTGCTTGGTGCCGCTTCCCACCTCCTCATTGTCCAGCACGCAGTGAACAGCCAGAGACTGTGTTTTTTCACCCGCCAGAAATCCTTTCAAAGAGGCGAAAGCGCACTGTAAATCGTCCAGGCGCCCGCAGGATACAAACTCTTCGTGCGCGCCCCAGATGCTGCCCTTCTGACGATTGTACAGAAAGAGGTCGTGTCCTAAAATATCTTCCGACTTTACGCCTGCCGCTTCCGCGATGGTCTTAAGGAAGGTATCCTTTGCCGTGATATCGCCGTAGAGGGGCAGCAGGTCTTTCTGGGCGTTGTATTTATAGCCGTCATTGGCTTCCCGGTTCATATGGATGGCAAGATTCGGAATCATGACAAGGTTCCGGTCCACATCGATGAGACGGGAAACAAAAGAATCCTTCTCCTTTACGATGACCCTTCCGGCTACGGAGAGCGGTCGGTCAAACCATGGAGCGCAGAGCATACCGCCGTACCGCTCCACATTTAATTTCACATATCTGTCGTCCACCGTTATTTCCGGGTTCTCTTTTATTTTAAAGGTCGGAGAATCGCTGTGGCTTGCCAGAATACGATAGCCGTCTATATCATTTTCGGGAATGGCAAAGGCAATCAGGGCGGAGCCGTTTCTTGTCACATAATATCTGCCGCCTTTTTGAAGTGTCCATCTGCTGTGCTCCGGGCATGCCTCATAGCCGTTTGCCCTAAGAAGGTCTTCCATCAGCTGGACCGCGTGAAAAGGGGTAGGGCTCTTCTCCAGAAATTCCAATAATTCTTCTGTTGTCTTCCGATACATGTTCATGCCTCCAATCATAGGTATATTCGTATTTCTGCCGTGAACTTAGTTTATTTACAAATATGAGTTTATCTTATAATGAGGGTGACAAAAGTGTCAAGCCGGAAGGAGGCTAGGGATGAAATTATTTGTTATTGTCAAAAATATATTTTCTCAATGTTCTGGGGTGTACATTCACTGATAGAACCAGCTCGTAAATGCTTAATTAGAAATATAAATAAATTACAGTAGAAAAGCAGATATACGGAAAGCGCTGTTAAATAGCATAGTTGATTTTTGTGCGATTTGCATAAAAAATATTTGGATATTAGGCTAAAAAGAACAAAATGACAAGAATCTATTGACTCTAAAGTTTACTTTAGACTTTATAATAGCCGTAAATAAATATTGCAGTAGTAAAGGAGGAAACTAAATGAGCAGAAGCGACTATCGTGGAGTGTTTGAAACAATGGAGGAATGCATTTCAGCTGCAAAGAAAGCACAAAAAGAGTTGGTAACAAAATACTCCCTTGAAGACAGAGACCGATTTATAGCCAGCATCCAGAAAGTATATAAAGAGAATGTAGAGGAGCTGTCTAAACTTGAATTAGAGGAAACAGGGTTTGGTCGGCTGACAGATAAAATTGATAAAAATATGGGTACAGTTAATACGTTGCCAGGTACCGAAAGTATAAAACATAATGTGCTTGCTTCTGAAAAAGGGATAACAATTGAATTTCATGCGCCGTTTGGAGTAGTAGGGGCTGTTACGCCAAGTACAAATCCGAGTATTACAATAATGGGAAATGGCGGATGCTGTATGGTAGCAGGTAACGCTGTGGTATTTAATGGGCATCCGGGAGCAAAAAAAAGTACAGCGTGGGCGGTGGATATATTTAATGAGGCTGTAGTAAAGGCAGGAGGACCGGAAAATCTTGTTTGCACCGTAAAAGAACCAACGATGGATACACTGGAAGTAATTATGAAATCGCCGGATGTAAAGTTGCTTGTTGGTACAGGCGGTCCGGGAATGGTCGCTACACTTATGAAATCTGGTAAACGTGTCATTGCAGCAGGCGCCGGGAATCCGCCATGCATTGTAGATGAAACTGCCAATATTGCAAAAGCGGCAAAGGGAATTTATGACTCTGTATCTTATGAAAATAATACTATGTGCATAACAGAAAAAGAAATATATGTTGTTGATGAAATTTTTGATAAATTTATTGAAAAATTTATACAATGTGGCGCATATGAAATGTCAAAAGAGGAAGTAGAAAAAGTTACAGCGACAGGACTGATAAAAACAGAGGAAGGTTACATTACAAATAAAAAATGTGTGGGCAAAAGCGCAAGTGAGATATTAAAAATGGCCGGTATTGATGTGAATGGGGAGCCGGGCGTTGCCTTTTTTGTGGCGGAGCAAAGTCACCCCTATGTTCACACAGAGCAGCTTCAGCCAGTGATTCCAATCGTCAGATGCAGAAATTTTGCACAGGCGGTAGAATGGGCAGTTGAAGCAGAGCATGATTGCAAGCATTCAGCGGGGATATGGTCTAACGATATCTACAGAGTAACAGAATTTGGAAGAGTGATTGATACGACTGTATTCGTGCAGAATGGCTCTACCAGCGCTGCGTTTGGAGCCGGTGGTACAGGACGAGACTCAGCGACAATTGCGACACCTACGGGAGAGGGGATTACAGACCCAAAGACTTTTACGAGAATGAGGCGTTTTGCAATGGGAGATGGAGGAAATTATTTACTGTAAAATCTGGAGAGATATTTGATGAATAAAGTTACTGATATTACAAAGGCGATAGAAAAAGTGAAAACTGGCGATAAGGTTATGGTAGGCGGTTTCACAAATACTGGGTGTCCTTTAAATCTGATTTATGAGCTTGCAAAACATAAAGAAATAAGGCATCTGACAACTATATCAGAAGATTTCGGTTGGGGTGGGCTTCCGTATATGCAAGGACCTGGAAGACTCTTAGCGAACGGGCAGATTGATGAAATAGTAGTTTCATTTTTTGGACATGCAGAAGCAAATGAGGCAGTAAACAACGGACAAGTGAAATTAACGCTTATCCCACAGGGAACACTTGCGGAAAGAATTAGAGCAGCCGGCGCAGGTATAGGAGGATTTTATACACCTACTGGCGTGGGAACTATAGTGGAAGAAGGAAAAGAAACGAAAATAATTAATGGAAAAAAATATTTATTGGAGCTTCCATTACATGCAAATGTGGCATTGATTAAATGCAATACAGCAGATACGGCAGGCAATGGTGTTTTCAGGTATACAGCTGAAAATTTCAATCCGCTTATGGCTATGGCAGCGGACCTGGTAATACTTGAATGTGAGAAACTTGTGGAGCCCGGCAGTATAGAACCAGATAGAGTAAAGGTTCCCGGTGTTTTTGTCGATTATGTAGTTCATTGCGAGGAGGTGAGATTTTAGTGAATGTCCGTCATACGATAGCAAAAAATGTGGCGACATTTTTTGAAAATGGTTCTTTTGTGAATCTTGGTGTAGGTATTCCGACTCTTTCAGCTAATTATGTCCCTGACGGAACAGAATATATCTTACATGCAGAAGATGGGTTTGCAGGAGCTGGAAAAACAATACCATTTCCGTGGGGAGATAATTTTTATGACTTAAAAGCAGTAGAAGAAGGGTTAAAGGAGTTGGGAGATGATAAAGGCTGCAATTGGGAAACAGGACACAGGGACCTCTGTGATGCCAGTAATTCTTTGGTAGTGCTGCAGCCAGGCGCCTCATGTTTTGATAGTTCCGTTTCGTTCGCGATGGCCAGAGGCGGTCATTTGGACATGACAGTGTTAGGAGGGCTTCAGGTCGATGAGGCGGGCAACCTGGCAAACTGGATAGTACCCGGAGGACGAATAAACGGAATGGGTGGAGCAATGGATTTAGTAAGCGGAGCGAAAAAAGTGATTGTTGCCATGGAACATTGTGCAAAATCAGGAAATCCCAAAATTCTGAAAAAATGTACGATGCCGCTTACAGCAATAGAATGTGTAGATGTTATCGTAACAGAGCTTGCAGTGATTGAATTTCACAACAAAAAAATGACAGTGATGGCTATTAATCCAGATATAACAGAAAAAGAACTTCAAGATAAAACAGAGGCCGAACTCACTTTTTCTGAAAATATCAAAGAAATGTATATAGTGAACTGACAGAGGAGAAAAAGAAAATGGAGAAAACAGATACCAGACTTAGCTTTAATGGGAAATCACTAGAACAAATTGTTTCTGACAGAGACATGGGATTTGCCGTTCGCGGTCTTTTTACTGCATTAATAGCGGCGATTTTATGGGGAATTTATGGTTCTCTGATGGATTCGGCATTGGGTTTGTCCCCGTTTGATTCCACAGCATTTGCGTTGTTGGCAATCCCGGCTGCATCCGGGTTTATAGAGGAGGTTGCATGTAGTTTTTTCTTATTTCTTATTAATTTGAAAAAAGGGAAAATCAAAGAATATGGAAGGGCTATAAAAACAAAATCCGGCAAACTTATCTGTTTGGGTGGAATCTTAGGGGGACCTTTTGCCCTTACTGGGTCTATGGCGGCAATTCTTCTGTGCGGACCAAGTTATGCATTGTGTATTACAGCTATGTATCCAGTCCTTGGAACAATCTTTTCAGCACTATTTTTAAAAGAAAAGACAAACCTTCGATTGTGGTTAGGCGTGATTTTATGTGTAGGAGGTGGAATCGTACTTGGCTTTACACCGCCTCAGGGGGTAGATTCAAAAATGTTTTATCTGGGCATTCTCTTTGCGGTTATAGCATGTGTTGGCTGGGGTGCGGAGGGTGTAATTAGCGGCTATGGGACAGACACTATTGATTCAGATATAGGAACCGGTTTACGGTTTATGGCCTCGGCAATTGTTTATGCTGTTATGCTTCCATTTGTAGGAGGAATAAATGTTCTTGCAAAAGCTGCAGGAGAAAATCCGATATCTATAATTGCTATTGCAGCCGTGGCACTTTTAGCTGCCTTATCAGTGATATATTGGTATAAAGCATTTGGAATGACAGGAGTATCGAGAGCAGTGGCATGCAATGGAACATATGGGCTATGGGGAATTATATTTAATGCAATATTAGGAGCCTTAGGAATTGTGACTTTCCATTTCAGTCCGAACCTGATTATTGGAGGTATTGTCTCCCTAGTAGGTCTGGTTTTGGTTGTTGGAAATCCTAAAGAACTTCTGAAGCTAAGAGACAACTAAAAAGGGAGGCGGTAAATATGGGATTATTACCACTAAAAATGGCAGTACTTGTCACAATTAGTGCAAATAGCAATGTTACCCTTAATACTATCATGGATATCTTAAAAGATGATTATGGAAATGAAAAGCAGTTCAATGAAAAGAATTTTTCACATTTACTTCATGCGTTAAAGGCCGTAGGATTAATAGAGCGCTGTGGAATTATTGTTTCTGAACAAAATGAAGTCTGTGAACAGTATAAAATTACTGAAGCGGGAATGAACTACGTTAAATCTTTTCCGCAAAACCATTGAAAGTTGCATAAGTGGAGAGGTACAGGATGGAGAAAGAGTATAGTGCAGATAAACAAATACTGCAGGCAAAGAGTATTGAAAAAACAGTTTCCTTCGCGAAAAAAGGATTAATAGTTGCGGTTTTTGCGGCAATGCTTTGGGGAGTTTATGGAGTACTTATGGACCTCGCATATGGTTTGGCGCCATTAAATTCTACTGGATACAATGTATTAGTCATCCCATTGGTGGCTTGTGTCATCGAGGAGTATTCAGCCAGCATTATATTGTTTATCCGTAATGTAAAAAACGGAAAAATAAAAGAATATGGCAGAACAATCAGAACCAGACCGGGCAAAATTATTTGCATTGGGGGCATTCTCGGAGGTGTAATGGGAATCAGTGGTTCTATGGCAGCAATTTTATACTGCGGTCCCGCATATGCACTGTCTATTACAGCGCTGTATCCGGTAGTGGGAGCTTTATGCTCAGTAATTTTCTTAAAAGAAAAAACCAACATTCGATTTTGGAGCGGATTTATCTGCTGTATTATTGGCGGTGTAGTGATAGGATTTACCCCTCCGGAAGGAGTTGCCACTGATAACTTTTACTTGGGAATCTTTTTTGCAGTACTTGCGTGTTTTGCATGGGGAATTGAAGGGGTATTAGCTGGATTTGGGACAGATACAGTAGATTCTGATGTGGGAGTAGGATTAAGGGTAACAGCAGCAGGAACTACAGCACTATTTCTACTTTTATTTTTGCCGAACGGTATACAATTATTGGGAGAATGCCTTACACGCCATGCTACAACAGTAGCTGCCATCTTTTTTGTAGCGCTATTTTCCGGACTATCAACAGCTTATTGGTATAAAGCTTTTGGAATGACAGGAGTTTCGAGAGCGATGACCTGCAATTCTACATATGGTTTATGGTCTATTATTTTTAGCGCAGTATTGAGTATATGCGGAGTAACACAATTTTTGATTACTCCATTTTTAATAGCAGGTGCTGTTTTAATGGTCGTAGGAATCGTACTTGTAGTTGCAAATCCAAAAGAATTAATACAGCTTAGAAAGCTGAATTAGAATTGAGGTGTGATAATGTCTTCTATACCTTTAAAAATGAATATACTCCAGATAATTAATTTACATCCGGGCTCTACGATACAAGATATTTATATCCGTTCAAAAGTTGATTATAAGAAAGAAAAACAAGTGAATATGAAAAATTTGGAATATCTCATTGGCACTCTAAAAGCAGTTGGATTTGTGGAAGTTCAGGATGTTTTGCCCGGAGAAGACGGCGGTATTACCGAAACTTATAAATTATCAGCAAGTGGAAAGGATGCTTTAAAGTATATTCCTAAATAATTATTATATAAGGAGGACGAAATGAGTAGTTGTATAAAGACATTTCAGGGAAAAGAATATGATATGCCACCTAGAATTAAAAAGTTAAAAAATTTGTATGAAAATCAAAAACCGACAATATCTATGGGGCGCGCCAAAGCTGTTACCTCGGTATATAAGGAGACAGAAGGGGAAGCGGCAGTTATCAGAAGAGCAAAGACGGTAAAACGCTATTGCGAAGAAAAGAACATATATATACAAGAGGACGAACTGATTATAGGGGGAGCATCTGAATTTCCAAGAGGAGCAAATTTTTTCCCTGAAATGGGAAATGACTGGTTATTTGAAGAAAAAGACACCATCGAAGCGAGAGAACAGGACCCATATGTATTTCCAGATGAGGAAAAAAGGGTTTTTGTGGAAGAGATTTACCCTTATTGGAAGGGAAAGACTTGTCTGGATTTCTGCAAGGCACGTTTCCCTGAAGAAACCTGGCATCTTGGATATCAGACGGGATTGTTGGATTTTGAGATTCGCATCATAGATACAAGCGGAGAGACATGTCCAGATTATGGTGGATTAGCTCTGAAATATGGGATAACAGGAAGAAAAAAGGCAGCGGAAAAGGCGCTTGAAACACTGGATTACCTCGATGTGCAGAATATTAAGAAAGCAGATTTTTACAAAGCTGAAATTATATGCTGCGAGGGTATAGAAACATATATAAGGCGGAATGCTCAGGCTGCCTTAAAATTAGCAGAAACTGAGAAAAATAATCTGCGCAGGCAGGAACTTGAGCAAATTGCAAACGATTGTTTCTGGCTGGCAGAGCATGCACCGGTTACATTTCGACAAGCAATCCAATTAGTTGTTTTTATTCAGAATGCATTATATTTTGACAGTAATGGTTCTGCCATATCATTGGGACGAATAGACCAGTACTTATATCCTTTCTATGTGAAGGATATAGAAGAGGGAATATTGACAAAAGAAGCAGTGCAAGAACTGATGGATTGTTTTTGGCTGAAAATAGCTGATAATAACTGGCTGTTAAATGCATCTTGGGCACAGTACAGCGCTGGCTATATGCCATATCAGAACATCTGTGTTGGTGGAATTACGAAAGAAGGAAAGGATGCTGTCAACGAGCTCTCTTATATAGTTCTGCAGGCATGCATGGATGTCAGAACACATCAGCCTTCTCTTAGTGTGCGTCTGAATAAAAAGAATCCTCCGGAGTTCAGCAGGAAAATATGCGAAGTCGCAAGGCTTGGCATGGGATTTCCAGGGATACATAATGACGAGGTGGAAATCAAAAGCGTGTTGAAGAAAGGAGTGACGATGGAAGAGGCACGTGACTGGACCAGTACAGGGTGCGTGGAACCTTATGTGGCAGGAAAAACATTTCAATGGAATGAAGTAGCACAGTACGCATTTGCTAATGCAGTTGAATTTGCCATTCACAATGGAAGGAGTACAGTTCTTGGAGGAGATTATGGGCTTAAAACCGGTGATTTCAGCGATTTTGAAACATTTGATGATTTTTATGATGCAGTAAAGCAGCAAATGGCATATATCCTCGACCAGGCCGCTATTGCAGACAATATTCTGGAAGTTATCCATGCTGAGCAATATCCGTTCCCAACACTTTCACTGTTTTATCATGGCTGTATGGAAAAAGGAAAAGATGTTTTGGAAGGTGGAGCTCAATACCCTTCAGGGAGCGGGGTAATGGCGATTGGGCTGGCAGATGCAGTTGATTCCTTAGCAGCAGTAAAGAAATTAGTCTATGACGAAAAGAAAATCGCACCAGAAATTTTAAGAGCTGCATTAGAACATGATTTTGAGGGATATGAAGAAATCAGGTCAATGCTGATAAATGATGTGCCAAAATACGGTAACGGAATAGAAGAAGTAGACCGTTTTGCGGGTGAATTGGTTGATTATCATATTAAGAAATGCGAGGAGCATAAAACATACCGTGGCGGAGTCATGTTCGGTGCGACATATTCAGCATCAGCGAATGTTCCACAAGGACTGTCGGCAGGAGCGCTCCCGTCCGGGCGTAAAGCGACTACAGCACTCTCTTCTGGGATTTCCCCGTGCAATGGCGCGGATATAAAAGGGCTAACATCTGTTTTAAATTCAGTTAGTGCCATTAACCAGGAGGATATTGATGGCGGTACGCTGCTTAATGTAAAACTTGACCCGTCAATTGTAGCAGGCGAAGAAGGACTGCTGCGTTTTATGTCCTTACTGGATGCATTTTTAGATTCTAATGATGCGCAGATTCAGTTTAATGTTGTAAGTACCGAGGTCCTGCTGGAAGCACAGGAAAAGCCGGAAGACTTTGGGTGGTTGATTGTCAGAGTGGCAGGATACAGTGCAAAATTTGTACACTTAAACCGGGATTCACAAAATGATATTATCAACCGAACTTTGAACAGGGCTATGGCATAAAAATGGAGAAAGATATGAATACTATGGTGGTTTATGACATACAGCGGTTATCCATTCATGACGGACCGGGGATTAGGACGGTGATTTTTTTTAAAGGCTGTCCGCTGAGCTGTAAGTGGTGTGCAAATCCTGAATCGCAGAAGAAAGGTCCGCAGGTTTTATGGTTCGAAAATATGTGCCTTCATTGTAATAAATGTACCATGGTATGTCCAAACAGACCGAAATCCCAGGTCTGTTTGGACATAAACCAGATTCAAGTTGCATGTAACGGATGTGGGAGCTGCCTGGAGGTATGCATACCTCGTGCAAGGAAAATTACAGGACAGTCGTATTCTGTGAATGAAATGGTAAAAGAGGTTACACAGGATATTCATTTTTATAAACGCTCTGGAGGCGGTGTTACGTTTTCCGGCGGTGAACCGTTTGTACAAAGTGAACCCTTACTTGAACTAATGAAACGATTAAAAGCGATTAATATTAGCACTGCTATCGAGACTTGCGGCTTTACTCCGTATGAAAATATTCATAAAGCAGTTGAATATCTTGATGTGATTTTCTATGATTTGAAGCATATGGATGGGGATATCCATAAGCGATTTACAGGCGTTGACAATAAGCTGATTTTGGATAATTTAAAAAGACTGTCTGCAGAGCGGAGAATTGAACAAATGAAAAATATTACAATTCGTGTTCCTCTAATCAGCGGAATTAATGATACTGACGAGAATATTACCGCTACAGCAGAATTTATATCGGAACTGCCTGCAATTTCAAAGATTGAATTTCTGTGTTATCACAAGCTGGGAATACCAAAGTACAGACAGTTACACAGACAATATGAATTGACAGATGGAAGTGCTCCTTCGAAAATACGTCTGGCAGATATTTCAGAGTTGCTGCATAAAAAATTGCGGAAGGATATTGAGGTTGTTATAACAGAATGATACAGATACATTGAAAGTGAAGGAGGAACTTAAATTGTTCGGGAATTTTACGTTTTCTATGAAAACAGATATACATTTTGGAGAGGGAATTATTCGCGATGCAGGCGCTATAGTTAAAAAATACGGCGGAAATAAGGTATTGCTTGTCGCAGATAAGGGAATTAGAAGTACTGGACTCGTGGATTGTGTGAAAAAATCGTTGAGGGAAAGCGCTATTGCTATAGTGGACTTTGACAAAATTGTACCAAATCCCAGAATATCAGATTGTGAAGCTGGCGCACAGATGGGCATGGAACATATGGTTGATGCGGTAGTCGCAGTAGGCGGTGGAAGCAGCATCGATACGGCAAAAGCAATTGCAGGTATGTTGGGGCATGAAACTACGGATTTTAATCAAATAAAATATCCTAAACCATACACTCGCGACCCATATCCATTGATTGCGATTCCCACAACTGCAGGAACTGGAAGTGAAGTGACTACATGTGGGGTTATTACAGATGAAAAAACTCATAAAAAAGAGTATTGCTTTGATACGAAGTGTGCTCCGACAGCTGCTGTTCTTGACCCGGAAGTTTTGATGGCACTACCCACAAATATTGCAGCCGCTTGCGGAGTTGATGCAATGACACATGCGATAGAAGGCTATGTCTGTCGTTGTACGAATCCGTTAACGGAATCGTTGGGGCTGTATGCGCTGAAATTATTATATAATAATTTTCGAACATTTATTTTTAACAGGAATATAGACACTTGCAAGGCATTTATCGTAGGGAGTATGATTGCGGGACTATCATTTGGATATTCTGATGTTGCGGCAGTTCATGCACTTGCAGAAACGGTAGGCGGTTTTTATGACATACCGCATGGCATTGCAAATGCAATATTTTTGGCGGATGTCTGCGAATACAGTGCGCCTGCTAACTTGAATAAGTATGTAGATATAGCACGGGCAGTAGGGGTTAATACAGTCATGAATTCAAATAGAGAAATAGCCTTGTCTGCTTCTCAAGAGATAAGAAGGCTTGTAAAAGATGTAGATATACCAAACTTACGCAGCTTTGAACAAGTAGAACGTAAAGACTTTGAAATGCTGGCGGAACGCTGTACAGAATATTTGTCAACACCGTCAAATCCCAGGATATTGACAAAAGCAGATTATCTCTACCTATTGAATAAGGCATACGAAAGTTAAAGAAATTGGTATTGCCTGCGCTGCTTCTTCTCAGCAAGATATATTTATACAATTGGAAAAATAATTTTAATGACAAAAAGATTGGTTTGCATTATGGTCCACCAATCAAGAATATATTGCTCAATAGCATGAGTACCGAGAACGAAGCAGTGCTTATCAGCCCATTCATATATTTTGTTATAAGTTTCATTAATATTATTAGGATTACCTCTGTGGTAAGTTACAATAGAAGGAAATCCTCCAAAGTCAACTAAATTATCATCATTTTTACAGAGAGGATTACGTTGAATATAAAGTGTACAGTCAGAAAAATCATTATTTATTCGCGCATCTAAGTCAGAAAAATCTATGTATAGTGCATCCCAGATATTTATAAAAAGCTCTTTATTTGTATTCTGTTTATCATCAGTAAAATACTGATTGGTGAAATCTGCATTCACAACTAAACTTTTCAGAGAATGTTTTTGATATGACTGCGGCTTTGTTTTAAAAGTACTAATTTTGGGAAAATATGTCATTTCTATAGGAACTTCATCCATCTGCCATATAGTATTAGCTAGATGGATGAGTTCATACCAGTTTTTTAAACTTGTATAATTAACTTTCAACTGAAAAACATGATTATCAAGTTCACTCAGTTTTTCATGAAAAATGGCTTCTATTTTATCAAGCTGGGAATGATTGTTTATACTATATAATATTTTTTTGCATTGCTGTAAGGTGAAGCCATAATGTTTGTATGTTCTCAGAAGTGATAGCTGTACTATGGAATCCCAGTCATAATAGCGATATCCTGTACTAGGGTTAATATATGCTGGAATGATAAGTCCCTTTTCATCATAATAACGTATTGAAGAGACTGAAATTTTACATATATTACTGGTCTCTCCTATAGAAAAAATTTCTTGTCCGTTTAATGTCATTTTGTTCCCTCCATACAATACTTTGCAGTTAGCTAATGCATTTTATAGTTCTATCCTCTCTACCCGAATAATTCCGCCGCCTTTTTCATTCTGTTCGCGATATGGACGCCGAACGGACAGTACGGTAGTTTTTCTCTTCATCGGAGTCAGTCCCGTAAGATACAGATTCATCTATATGCCTTACGCTGCGTTCTGTACTTCACGTGTATCCTTTCTTTTCAGTATGTGTGAATTTGTTGATAAAGCTATTATAACAAAAAAGAGCAGGGAAGGGTATATAAAAGCCAGGGATGCACAGTTTTAATTTTTCATTAATTTAAGCAGTGTATTGTAAAAGAAATCCGTCCGTAAAGTCAGTAATCCCTTGCAACACGGGGAGCGACAGAGGTATACTTAGAAATAAAACTACGACTCTAGAATACGAGGTGATAATATGCGTATTTTGATTGCGGAGGATGAAAAAAGTTTAAATAAGATTCTCTCTTCCAGACTCACAGAAGAGCATTACAGTGTGGACTCCTGCCACAACGGGGAGGAAGCGTTGGACTATATAGAAGGGGCAGAGTATGACGCGGTGATACTGGATATCATGATGCCGAAGAAAGATGGTTTGACTGTGTTAAAGACCATGCGGCGGCGCGGGAACAACACCCCGGTACTGCTGCTCACGGCAAAGGACAGCATCGAAGACCGGGTGAGAGGGCTGGATGCCGGAGCGAACGACTATCTGGTAAAGCCGTTTGCTTTTGAGGAACTTCTGGCGCGAATCCGGGTGCTGCTGCGCAAGCCGGAGAAATCCGAGGACTCCTGCTACAGAGTGGGCGGGCTGGAAGTCCATGTGGACACCCACCGGGTAGTGCGTGACGGTAGAGAGATTTCCCTCTCCGGCAAAGAATTTTCGCTTTTGCGCTACATGATACAGAATCAGGGAATCGTGCTGTCCAGGGAGAAACTGGAACAGCATTTATGGAATTATGATTATGCGGGAGGCTCCAATGTGATTGACGTCTATATCCGTTATCTGCGCCGGAAGATTGACGAGGGATACGAGAAGAAACTCATCCATACGGTGCGGGGCGCCGGGTATGTTTTAAAGGAAGGGTAGCGTGGATGAAAAGATTGTCATTAAAAGCTAAACTTACAATTGTATATACGTTTTTCATGATATTGGTCATCTGTGCGGCGCTGGGAATCCTGTTCTCTTTGAGCAGCCGGGAGGTTCTGACCTCCACCCAGAACAGACTGGAGACGCGGGTGCAGGAGAGTGTGGAGGAGATTGAGTCGGACCATGGGGAAATAGACGTGGATACAGATTTCTATTCTATAGAAAACAGTATCTATCTGGCGGTATACGATGAAAGCGGATATTTTCTCTACGGGAAGGTGCCCTATGGATTCGATGAACAGCCGGAATTTTCGGACGGAAACTTAAGAAAAATCCGGGAGGGCAGGCAGGAATGGTATGTGTATGATATTTCTTATCGCCCGGAAGCGGGGACAAATATCTTTATCCGGGGCGTGACCTCTGTCACGGATGCGGAGGAGAGTTTTCATATCACACTGCGTTTTGCTGCTGTTATCCTGCCGCTTCTCACAGCGGTGATGGCATTCATCGGATACCGTTTCACGAGAAGGACGCTGCTCCCCGTGAAAAAGATAACAGCGACGGTCCAGGATATCCGCGCGGATGCGGATTTGTCCCGGCGGGTCGAACTGACAAAGGCACAGGAGAATACCAGGGATGAAATCTATTATCTGGCGCACACCTTCGATGGAATGTTGGGACAGTTGGAAGACGTTTTCAAGAGGGAGAAACAGTTCACCTCCGATGTTTCCCACGAACTGCGCACTCCGGTCAGTGTGATACTGGCGCAGTGCGAGGAATGTCTTGCAGATAAAAATATGTCTGAGAAAAATAGAGAGCAGATAAGACTGATTGAAAAAAAGGCGCGGGAGATGGCGTCTATGATTTCCAATCTGCTGCTTTTGTCCCGCGCGGATGAGGGCAGGCAGAAGCTGAATAAGGAGAGACTGAACATAAGCGAACTCACCGAGATGACGGTGGAAGAACAGCAGATGCTGACAAAGGAAAAAGGAAGAGGTGTGAAGGTCTTTGCGGACATTTCACCGGATATCTATGGGGAAGTGGATGAGAGCTTCTATATCCGCCTGTTGGTCAATCTGATTTCCAACGCCGTATCGTACAGCAAAGAGAACGGAACAGTAAAGGTGACCTTAAAGCAGGAAGAAAAAGAAATCATCGGTGTTGTGGAGGACGATGGGATTGGCATTTCCGAGGAGGATTTGCCCCATATCTGGGAGCGCTTCTACCGGGCGGACACATCCAGGACAGACAGTACCCATTCGGGGCTTGGGCTCTCCATGGTGAAATGGATAGCTGAGGCGCATGGAGGAAATGTGGAAGTACAGAGCAGACTGGGAGAGGGGAGCCGGTTTACATTTCGGATTCCAAAGTAAAAAACAATTTTATATCAGATAAGAGAGGACTTCTGCCTCTATTGGAGGCGAGCGGGAAATCTATATTGCAAACTCCCGGTATTCATCAAATATTTTCTTGGGATATTGATGAATATCGGGAGTTTTATCGCCAAATATATAAAAAACGAGTAAAAATATAAAAATAATATATGTATATAAAAATAATCAGGCAATTTTATTGACAAAAAGATACTTTGTGATATTATTTAACTAAATTAATAAATAATATTAAAAAATAAGCAAAAAAATATATCGAAGGGGATGAAGAATGAAGAAATATGTTCAAATCTATTTAGGCGGCGCTAAAGGACGGGGAATAACAGCGCAGCATATTCAAAAGAAAATAGAGAGATATATAGACGACATTGATGGAATTATTATGGGGTGGACGCTGGAACCTGAAATATATAGATGGCTAAGCGAGTATACGAAAAAGAGAAATGTAAAATCATATTTTTGGTTTCCTGTTTTAGCCGAATTTAACAGTATCAGGAGCTTTAAGGGAATAAAAAGTATAGAAGATACGTTGATTCAAAGTAAGAATTTTGACGGGGATGAAAACATTCTTTTTATTGTCCATCGGCTGCGTCGACTTTTGAAAATATAAAACATATTTATGACATGAATTTCCGTAAAATTGAGTTTGACGGAATATTTCTGGACAGAATCCGCTTTCCGTCTTTTACCATAGGAAAAGAGGCTTTGTTTACATGTTGCTGCAGTGAATGTATGAAGGCATATGAAACCAGGGGGTGGACGAAAGACAGAATCATAAATACAAAATATTCCGTAGAACGCGGCGGAGGAAAAGGGCTTCCGTTAGGAATAATAAAATATATGAAGGGCAGATATGAATTTGAGAATGTGGATATAGCGGAATATTTGGAAATCAGAATGGGACTGATTACCGAGATAGTAAAAAGAGCGGCTACTTATTTTAAACAGCAGGGGCTGGAGGTGGGATTAGATTTATTTACACCTTTTTTAGCGCCGCTGGTGGGTCAGGACTATAGAGAAGTTTCCCGGTATGCTGATTTTGTTAAGCCTATGGTGTACCGCTGCACATATACACCGGCAGGAATAGATTATGAATTAGATGAAGCGGCAAAAAATATTTCATTAGACGGAGCATTTGAGAAGTGTGCAGACCAATATAGAAAAATTATCGGGTACAACAGGAATAACAGTGCTGATTTTATGAGAAGAGAATTGGAGACGGCGAATCAACTTTCCGACTGTAAAGTACTGGCAGGGATAGAAATACATACATTAGATTCCTTACCTGCAATAAAACCGGAACAGATAGAAGAGGGGGTGAAAACTGCGAAAAAAGCAGGCGTGGATGGAAGGATTGCATCCTGGAATATTTTGCAGGCAGATGAGAGAAATCTTTCCGCTTTTTTAGAGGAGGTGTGAGAAATGATACATCAGTTGGAATTTAGAAATATATGTAAAAATTTTTCCGGAGTTCCGGCGCTAAGTGATATCAGCTTTTCCGCAGAAGGCGGAGAGGTTTTGGCGCTGGTAGGAGAGAATGGGGCGGGGAAATCTACGTTGCTGAAGATTTTGAATGGGGATTATCAGCCGTCATCGGGACACTATATATTAGATGGGAAAGAAGAACGGTTTTTAACTCCATTCGAGGCAATTGAAGCTGGAATAGGGCTTATCTACCAGGAAAGACAGATGTTTGATGAATTAAGTGTTGCAGAGAATATATTTGTCGGAAGATTACCCCTGCGGCGCGGACTGATAGATTTTGTAAAGCTGGAAGAGCAGGCAAAGAATTTGATTGAAGAATTTAATTTGCCATTATCTCCTTCAGAAAAAGTAAAAAATTTGTCAGTAGCTATGCAGCAAATGGTAGAAATTATGAAAGTATATTCCCGCGGACCTAAGGTGATTGCGTTTGATGAACCGACCGCGTGCCTGTCAGATAAAGAAGCAGAAGTGTTATTTGAGTTGATTGAAAAATTGCGGCAGCAGGGGCTGATTGTGATATATGTTTCGCACAGGATGAATGAAGTGTTCAGACTGTCGAATAAGATTGTCGTTTTAAAAGACGGAAAATTTATAGCATGTCACGATACACAGAAGACAAATGAAGTGAGTTTGGTAAATCAGATGGTAGGAAGAACAGTGGAGAGCATGTTCGGACAGGCAGAGAGAGAACCGGCAGGGAAAGAGACTATCCTTTCGGTAGAAGGAATTAGCGGTAAAAAATTCCGGGATATCAGTTTTGAACTGAAACAAGGAGAGATACTGGGCTTTTTTGGATTGGTAGGAGCGGGTAGAACGGAGGTGATGAGGGCGATTTTCGGAGCAGATTCCATAGATTCCGGAAAAATAAAGTGGCAGGGAAAAACACAAAAGATAGATTCTACAGAAACAGCCATTTCACTGGGGATTGCATATTGTTCAGAAGACAGGAAAAACCAAGGGATTATACCGCTTAGTTCGGTAAAGGATAACATAAGCCTGGTTATTTTAAAAAAATTATGCCGCCGGGGATTTATCCGGAGAAAAAAGGAAGAGCGGTTCGCGGTAGAAAATATAAATAAATTTAATATCAAGACAAGCTCAATCCAAAAAAGAATATATCAGCTTAGCGGGGGAAATCAGCAGAAAGTCCTGCTTGCAAGATGGATGGCTATGAATCCGAAAGTATTGATTTTAGACGAACCGACAAAAGGAATTGATGTGGGGGCTAAAATTGAGATTTACAGGATGATATATGATATAGCAAATCAGGGAATTTCGGTGATTGTAGTGTCTTCTGAACTGCCGGAAGTAATCGGGCTTAGCGACCGGATAATTGTTATGAGAAACGAGAAAATAGCAGGGGAGATAAGTAAAAAAGATGCAAATGAAGAGATAATTCTGCAATATGCCATGTTGGAGAAAGGGGGGAATTAGGATGAAAGGAAATATCAAAAATAAAGTTTTATCATCGAGCATATTAGGGCTGATTGTTGTCATTATATTGATGAGTGCCGCTTTCACGATATTAAAACCTGGATATATAAGTATAAAAAATTTGATAAATATTTTGACAGCAGGTTCCCTGTGCGGCTTAATTGCAATAGGAGAGTCTTATTTAATTATAGCGGGGCAGATTGATTTGTCTCCGGGGGCAGTAGCTGCTTTTTCAGGTGTGCTCTCCGCTATTTTAGTAGAGAGAGGCGTTCCCTTTGCAATAGCGCTTATTATTACAATTGCAGTGGCAGCCTGCTTTGGAGTTATAAATGCTTTTCAGGTAACAAAGTTGAATATTCAGCCGTTTATCGCTTCTTTAGCAGTAATGTCAATAGCACGCGGATTAGCTTACATAATTTGTTCGGGAAAACCAGTTTTTATTAGAAATGAGGCTTATATAAAAGTAGGCGTGATGCGAATCCTTGGGATACCGTTTCCTGTGGTTGTTTTACTGGTGGCATTCATAGTGTCAGGCATTTTTCTGACGAAAACGAGATTTGGCAGAAACGTATATGCAACCGGAGGAAATGCTACGGCAGCGCGGCTGGCAGGAATAAACATAAATAAAATAAAGCTTAAATTATTTGTAATATCAGCTTGTCTTGCCTCGCTTGGGGGAATTATTCTGGCTTCCAGAATGAATACGGGTCAGCCCTCGGCAGGACAAAGTGTTGACTTTGACGCAATTACAGCTTCGGTCCTGGGTGGAATTGCGATGACGGGCGGAACCGGAAGCCTGACAGGAACATTTTTAGGCGTTCTAATCTTACAGGGGTTTAACAATGGCTTGCTTTTATTAAATGTATCCGCGTTCTGGCAGGATGTGGCAAGGGGATTGTTAATGATTTTCGCACTGACTTTTGACTATTTCAGAAAGAAAAACCGGGAAAAATGATAAAACAGAAAATAAACAGAAGGGAGAAACAAGATGAAAAAGAGAAGCGTATCCATAATTATGATTTTAGCCATGACCTTATTGTTATTAGCCGGATGTTCCGAATCTGATACGGCAGGGAAAGAACAGAGCGGGAAAAAAGAAAAAGTAAAAATAGCGGCAATTTATCGTGACATGACGCAGTCCTGGTTTATACAAGAGGCGGCTGCAGCTACCGAACAGGCGGAAGAATTAGGAATGGAGCCGTTGATAGTAGGAGATTCGGAAGAAGACCCATCAGTATATATAGAAGTACTCAATAATGTTATTTCACAGGATATTCAGGGATTGATTGTAAATATATGCGACCAGCAGCTTAGTCAGATGACGGTTGATAAATGTAAAGAAGCAGGTATTCCTGTGATTGCAGTAGATGTTCCGCTAATTGATGAAAATAATAATTATCTCGCTCCGGCAATCGAGTTAGATGCATTTCTCTGCGGACAAACCATGGGAGAATGGGCTGTGGGGTATATTAATGAAAATAATATGATGGAAACGCCGGAGACAACAGGAGTTTTACTTTTAGCTATGGAGAAAGTAACGAGCTGTGTACCCAGAACGGATGGGCAGTATGAGGTAATCACAAAGGAATTTCCGGAATTGCCGGAAGAAAATCTGATTCGTACAGATTACGGTTCAGGTAGTACAGATGAAGGATATAATGCAACAGCTTCTACAATTACAGCGCATCCGGAGATTGAAAAATGGATAGTGATGGCGGCAAATGATGAAGGGGCGCAGGGGGCGACACGTGCATTAGAGCAGGCCGGACTTGATAAAGAGGCGGTTGTGGTAGGCTTAGGCGGATATCACGCAAAAGATGAATTCAGGAAAGACTACTCTTGCTTTAAGGCTTCTGCTTATATCCAGGCTTCTGTAGTCGGTCAGGAATCCGTTAAGGCATTGTATGAGAATATTGTAAATGACGTGCCGATTTTTGAAGAATATAAAGATGATAAAGATTTTGGCGTATATCCATTTAGCGCAGTGATGGTGACGGCAGAGAATTTTGAGGAAGTAATGGGAGAAGACGCAAAATAACTTTGTCTAAATACATGCATCTCTGTTATATTATATATAGGGAATTGTTTCCAACTATATTGATATAATTTGCACACCGATATTTGGCAGAAGATAACCGAAAGGCTTTGTAAAAGAACAATGTGCAAAGGAGGATATGCTTTGAAAATCTATAATCCAACTGACATAGGGGACAGAAATAAACTTTCCATTTTGCGTTTAATAAAAAATCACGATGGAATTTCAAGACAGGAAATCTCCAGGAGATTACACTTGAGCGCCCCGGCTGTAAGCAATAACGTATCAGCTCTGATTGAAAATGGAATTATCTATGAAAATGGCTGCGATGATACCAGTCTGGGAAGAAAGCCGAAGCAGCTTAGTTATAAGGGAGACCTTTACTATGTGATTTCTGTAGAGCTGATGCCTAAGAAGGTCCGTGCAGGTATGGCAGATTTGTACGGAAACATTAAGTTTTGGGAAGAGAGGACAATCTCAATAGAAAATGGCGTAAAAGAGGTTCTCTTACAGCTAAATACAGTGATAGATTGTTTGTTGGAAAAAAGAGAAAAAGATATCGAAGTTATCGCGATTGCTATAGGTGTGCCTGCGCTGACGGGGCAGAATGACTTGAACGATTTGTTTTCTACATATCTTACGGACTGGAAAAATATCGATTTAAAAGAACATATTTTTCAGAGATATAAAATAAAGGCGATTATAGTCAACGATGTTGAGTTGGCGCTGATTGGAGAAAGAGAACGCGGCGTTGGTAAGAAGCAGGCGAATCTTATTTATATAAAATATGGTGAGGGTTTTGCAGCAAGAGCAATTGTAGATGGATATCTGCTGAAAGGAAATAATATGGCGGCAGGAGAACTGGGATACTATCTGGAATCTTTGGAACAGCTTACAGGCGGATTTGTATGTCCCGGACGTTTTGAGCAGGAAATATGCAAAGATATTTTTGCGAAATATGGAGAAGCAGACAGCCCTGCCGGGCTTCTGGCATATATCGGTCAGGGAAACGAAGAGGCAGAAGCTATTGCTGAAAAGATTATTCGGAAAATTGCTGTTGTGATTGCGAACACGGTGCTGATGTTGAATTCAGAGATGGTAATATTAGGCGGAGTGTCGGAGATATTTACTGATAAGAACTTATCGGTAATCAGAGAAATATTAGAAAAAATCTGTCCTTTTGTACCAGAGGTCGTTACTTCTAAATTAGGAGGAGATGCTTCTATTGTCGGCGGCGTTAAAGTAGCTTTGGATTATGCGGAGGAGCAGATTGTTATGCTCTGGAAATCATAGTAATGTGGAGGCTTATGTGGAGCGACTGCAAAAAAGAGAATTAGCGGCTTACTATAAGAAACATATATTGGAAGATGTCATGCCGTTTTGGGATAAGCGCTGCATTGATGAAATTTATGGCGGATATCTCACTTGCTTTGACAGGAAAGGAAAGCTGACGGATGACAGAAAGTATATTTGGTTTCAGGGACGCCAGTTGTACATCTATTCTTTGCTGTATAATAAAATAATGCAAAAAACGCAATGGCTTGAAAACGCAAAACATGGTTTTGAATTTCTGCTGAAATACGGATATGCAGGCAATGGCAGATGGAATTATATTTTGGACAGAAAGGGAAAAGTTCTGGAAGGAACGATTTCTATATTTTCAGATTTCCATGTTCTTCAGGGAATAGCAGAGTATATGAAAACAGAAGAAATATGTTCCTTTCGTGATAAGAATCTTCTGGAAGAGTGTTACAGCGTGATGGAAGAGAACATGTTCAATCCAGACTTCAAGGAGATTTATGAAAATACATGGAGCCCGGTTTTTATCTGGCATGATATGTATTTAACCTGCCTGTCTACAGTAGAAACCTGTTCGGAGATACTTGGAATAAAAAGAACTGAAAAATTGATGCGGGAATGTGTGGACAAAATTGAAAACTGGTTTGCACGTGACAAGTACAAGGTGATATTTGAGGCAGTGACAAGAGAAAATAAAGTATGTCTGGATACCGGAACAGGCAGATTCATTAATCCGGGACATATGCATGAATCGGCGTGGTTCTGCATGAAAGCAGGAGAAATACTGAAAGATGATGCTATTACTAGGCGTGGAGTAGAGCTGGCAAAATGGGCGAATGTGATTGGAAAAGACAAAAAATACGGTGGAATTATATCTTACGCGGATGCACTGGGAGAAGAGCCGAAACCGATAGACTGGTTTAAAGAGACAAATTCACTTTGGAATGAAAAGGTATGGTGGCCGAATGCAGAAGCGCTCGCCGCGTATGCCTCCGCCTATTATTGCTCGAGAGATGATGCGTATTTGCAGGAATTTCTGATACAGCACCGATATTGTAAAGAGAAGCTGTTTGACAAAAAATATAAAGAATGGTTTGAGCGTTTGGAATATAATGGGCAGATTAAAAACAGTGACAAAGGAACTCCCTGGAAATGTGCATTTCACCTTGTCCGTGCATTAGTGGTTGTGTGGGATATCTTTTCAGAACTGGAGGCGGTGTAGTGTATTTTTTAGGAATTGATGGAGGCGGGACAAAAACAGATTTTCTTGTTTTGAATGAAGAAGGAAGTGCTGTAAACCGAAAGAGAATCGGAACGATTTCCTATAAACATATAGGAATGAATAATACAGTTCTTGTACTTAAAAAAAATATTAAAGAAATTTTAGAGGGAATAGGAGGAAAAACATATATATGCCTTGCTTTCCCTAACTGGGGAGAGTCTACAGAAAATGATGTCTTGTTTTCCAAACGTCTGCATGAAGTAAGTCCCTATCCTATTAAAGTAGTAAATGACAGTGCGGCAGGCTGGGCGGGTTCTCTTGGGTTGCAGGAAGGCATTAATCTGGTGGCGGGAACCGGTTCTATCGCATATGGCAGAAATCACAACGGGGATGAGGCCCGGGCAGGCGGATGGGGAGAACAGTTTTCGGATGAGGGCTCCTGCTACTGGCTGGGAGTGAAGGCAATGGAACTTTTTACCAAGGAAAGCGACGGAAGGGCGGAGCCGGGGAAATTGCTGGAGATTTTTCGGGCATATTTTCAGCTGCAGGATGATTTTGATATTATAGACATTTTTGAAAAAAGCTATAAAAATAACCGGACCAGAATCGCAGGGCTGCAGGAACAGCTGTATAAAGCGGCAGTGGAGGGAGATGAGGAAGCCAGAAAGCTGTATTCTTATGCGGCGAAAGAACTGGCTGCTATTATCAAAGCAGTCTATCGGAAGCTAAAGTTTCATGGAGAAATATCTGTTTCTTATTCAGGAGGGCTCTTTCATGCCAAAGAAATGATATTAAATCCATTGCGGGAGCAACTGACGGCAAGCGGTATCCATTTGTGTACCCCTATTTACTCTCCGGTGCAGGGCGCGGCGCTTCTTGCAGCGCTGGAATACAGGAAGGAAGAGTCATTTATACAAAAAATAACAAGTGGATTAGCATCCCAGAGATAGAAGAACATGCATTATCTTGCTCATTTGACAGTATACAGAGGGTTAAGGTTCCTCAACATGAAGAACCTTGACTCTTTTTTTTCGGAAATCTTTCCGAATTTTCTGCAAAAGTTAAACCATATGAAGAGGAACGGGTACTACTTAATATAACAAGAATAATAAGAGGGAAGTAGTATTGAGAGGTGTAAAATGGTATGATAGAAAAAAACGCAGGTGAAAAAATGAGAAGGACAAAGCATATGGAAAGAGATAGGACAGCCACAATAGACAAAAAATTAAAGACAGCTGTAGAGCAGATGAGAAACGGGGAGGAAAGCGGGTTTGGCACGTTATATTCCCGGACATACCGGTACGTATACAGTAAGGCGAAATTTCTCACCGGTGAGGAGCAGGAAGCGCTGGACCTCATGCAGGAGGTATATCTGGCGGCGTATAAAAATATCGGGAGTCTGAAGAATATCAACAGTATCTATGCATGGCTGGGCGCTATCACGCTGCGTCAGAGCTCGAAACTGTTCCGCAAAAATAAAAGAAATGTTCTTATGTCGGAGTCGGAAGCAGATATATTTGAGGAAATCCCGGACAGGGAACTGGCGGTGGAGGACCGTTTGGAAAAGGAAGGGGAAATAGACGCGATAAGAGAGTGTATCAGCAAACTATCCGAAGAACAGAGGGCTGTAGTACTGGCGTATTATTATGAGGAACGCAGGATAGAAGAAATCGCGGATATCCTGGATGTCAGTGAGGGAACGGTAAAAAGCAGGCTCTATCTGGCGCGCAAACACTTGAGAGCTTCTCTCACGGAAGTGGAGAAAAAGCAGGGATACAAACTGTACTCTATCTGCCTTCCGGCAGTGCTTGCGGCGATTGGTGTGCTGAGTTCGGATAAATCACTCACAGTACAGGCATCGCAGTGCGTGTATGCGGACACGTGTACGCGTTTAGGGATTCAACCAATAAAAAGCGTGTTAAAAGAGCTGCGAAACTTTGCGCAGGATTCGGAACATACACGAGGAACAGTGGAAAGAGCTGCGAAACATTCGGAAAAATTTTCAGCGGAATCGGGACAGACAGCGGCGAAGGTCCCGGAGTATACAGGAAGGTCAGCAGCCAAAGCTGCAGGTAAGACCGCCGGTAAGGCTGCTGGAGAAGCTGCCGGAAGAGCTGCTATGTCAGGTGGCGTGAAGGCTGCAATCGTTGCCCTCTGTATCCTGGGCGCAGCGGCAGCAGGAGTTGGCGGATACTTCTGGTATAGTTCGGTGCAGACGGCAAAGAAGATAGAAGCACTGGAAGCGGAGAATAAAAGGCTGGAAGAAGAGTCGGCAAAAAAGGCGGAGGAACAAGCCGCTGCAAAGGAGAAAGAAAAAGAGGAAGAGACAGTCGAGGAAACTGGCGAAGAGACTGCCCCGGAACCAGTAGAGGATACCGGGACAGAGACACAGGAGAACACGCCGGAGGAGACGGTCGTTAATTTCCAGGATGCATATATCAGTATTCTGCAGACAGAGAGTACAGGCGGTATGGGTGTCGAAGATGGATTTACGTTTTGGGGCTATTATCTGTACGATATGGATAATAATGGGATACCAGAGCTTATCATTCACAAGGGATATTCCGGGGACCATAAGGCATTTTATTTTTACTCCTATGATATACAGACACAATCTGCATATTATGCGGGCAGTGTTTACTCGCCGAGAGGAGGCTGTTATCCGGTGATAGATTCTCCCGGAGTTATCGTTTCTGCCAGACTGGGAATGACAGGCACGGGCAATGTAGTATATCTGGAAAATAAAACGTTTGTCACAGGCGAGGTAATTGAAAATTTTGATGATGAGAGTTATTTTGAATCGGTGGGAGAGATAAATGGCGGTTATGAGGCAACAGACTACAGCCCGCTGTATAATTATTGAGGAAATCATATGACGGGTAGGTGCACACTACCCGTTCCGGCGTTTCAATTTAATAAGTTACAGGAATAGCCGTTCAATTTTGCCAGAGATGTGAACGGTTATTTCCTATTTTTCAAATTCAGAATTGCTGTAATCAAAAGACAAAAAGTCAATAAATATTTTTTATTTTAATCTTTCTTTAATTTTTCCTGGTTATACTGACATCAAGATAAACAAAAAGCAAGAAAAAGAAAAGGAGATGGATAAAATGATGAAAAAATATATCGCAATTACAGCGGCAGCAGTGCTGGCAGCAGGAGCATTTACAGGGTGTGGAAGATTAGGGAATAAGGACATAGGCAGAGATGCGGCGCTTGAGGTGGCATTAGATGACGCGGGAGTGAAAGAGGAAGATACAACAAGACTCCGGGTTTCCAAGGACAGAGATGACGGGATGACCATTTACGAGGTACAGTTTGATGCGGACGGAACGGAATATGAATATGAGATTGCGGCAGCGGACGGAGAGATTCTCAGCGCGGATACAGAGCAAATTAAAAATTCTGCAGTGGCACAGGATGATACCCGGAACAGCAGTAATCAGGGGAACGATGCACAGGGAGATACGCAGAGCAGTACCGGAAATGAAACAAACAGCAATAATACACAGGACAATACCCAGAGCAGCTCCCATAACGGCAGCGGACATTCAGGAAATGGCTCCGCAAATGTAGCAATCAGCCAGGATGAGGCGGTACAGATTGCGCTGGACAGAGTAGCCGGGGCAACGGCGGCGGATGTGAGGATTGAATTGGACTACGATGACGGACAATATAAATATGAGGGCGACATTATCCACGAGCAGCGGGAGTACGAGTTCGAGATTGATGCCAACACCGGGACGATTTTAGAGTGGAGTGAGGAAAGAAGATAGCAGAAAGAGAATAAATTTACGATAGGTTTTATACAGCATAATGAGCGATAGGAAGCAGCAGGAGAGTTTCTGATATAAGTCACTCAGATAATTTACAGAGGGTTTAGGTTTTCCATTAAGAGGAGTCCATACCCTCTGTTTATTATTGTATAGGAAACTGCGTTCCCTATACAATAAAATCTTAGGAAAAAATTTAATAAAACTCAAACTATATGGGAGCGAAGAGCTACTTATAGTATAAAAGGGGCAATAAGGGAAGATGAGCGTAACGGTATGAGATATGATAGTGAAAGGAATGAGAAGATGAAAGAGGAACCTGTATACGTATGGTTGGGGACGGTTATCCTGCAGCAAAAGGAAATCGTGTGGAAAAGAGAGGCGAAAAGCAGGGAGATGATTGTCAGGGCGATTGCCGTTCAGCTTGAGAAGGAAATACTGAGCAGCCAAAAAGCGCGGGAAATATATCAGTATATATGGGAGCGAATATCCGAGGGGGACGGCAGCGTGGACAGTAAAGAAATGTAGAGAGCACTGTAGGAGATTAAAAAGATATATGAAAAAGGCGCGAAATGATTTCGTAGGGAATCTACAGCGGAAAAATGGAAAACTTCACAAAAAATCGTTGGAAATCTGCCGGAAATTTTATAAATTTATTTGACGAAACATAAATTATGCGGTATAATTTAAAAGCTGCATGAATAAGATATGCAGTAGTGAGTAGTTGAGTATGCTCATATCAAGTCGTCTGGTAAGTTCGTGAGAACCTCACTAACGGCGACGACATGAATCGCACGTAAGCGCCCACAGGACGGACGCTAAGTGCTCATATCAAGGCGCAGTAGCCAAGTGGTAAGGCGTGGGTCTGCAACACCCTGATTCACCGGTTCAAATCCGGTCTGCGCCTCTTATCAAGCCCGGAAGACTTTTGTTTTCCGGGTGATTTTTTGGTCTCAAAAAACGCGGATTTCACCATTCAAAGCGTAGAGCTCTTCTCTTGAAATTCCCTCATGGTCTCAGACCCCTCTGTTTTCCCCTTCACTCCTAATCTGCCGGATAGTATCTTAGATTTTCGTGCTCAGTAAAGCGGATGAATAGGGCGTGCTGGTCGGTCATTCCGGAGCATTAGCAGTAACACATAGCCAGTGCTTCTGAGGATTCTCATAGGCGTGGACATTAACAAATCCCGCAGAAGCCAGCAAGCTTGCCAGTTCTTCTTGCCGGTAGATTTTCATGCCGCCGATGATGTTACACCATTTTTTCTGGGCGGGGACTAGCCCGTCGGATTCATTACAGATGAGAAACTGCCCGCCGGGTTTTAAGATGCGCAGGACTTCCTGGAAGGCATGCGTGATATCCTGCCAGAAATAGACAGTCTCGAAAGCAGTGACCAGGTCAAAGGAATGAACGGCAAAGGGGAGGGCGGCTGCATCTCCCAGCAGTATCCGGCAGCGGCGGGATTGGATTTCTCTGTGATTGAGTTTCCGGGATTTCTGTACACTGACGGGAGAATAGTCGATTCCGGTGACAGAGCTGCCGGGGAAGCATTTCAGCATAGTGCGGATGTTGCCCCCACCGCCGCAGCCGATATCTAAGATTTTAGCGTTTTTTGCGATATGAAGATGGGAGATACCCCACTTGCCTACCGCACTGTGTCCGCTGTTCATCATGGATACCATTAATTTTCCACCCAGACCTTCCGGTTTTCTGGTATTTGCAAAAAATCCGCCCATATTTTCCCCTTTCTATCTTTTGAAAATTTATTTATTGGTACGAAGGTTAGAATAAACTAACCTGATATGCAAAAAGTATACCATAATTTCTGGGTTTATACAATTTTGTTTTTATGCGTTCATATTTCAACTAATTTCTGTCTGGCAATCCCGTTAGCTTCATGCTATACTTTCCGTATAGAATTCCTCTGTGCAGACGGAGGATTACAATGAGACAGAAAAAATTACAGGACCTTACAATCAAAGACAATTTTATGTTCGGGGCAGTCATGACTGACCCGGAAAACTGCCGGTTATTTCTGGAAAGGGCACTCGGATTCCCTATTTCAAGGGTGACGGTCAGCAAAGAAAAAAGCATAGTCTATCACCCGGAATATAAGGGGATTCGTTTAGATGTCTACGCTCAAGATGACCACAACACCCATTACAACGTGGAGATGCAGATGTTGAAACATTCGGCACTCGGAAAGCGCAGCAGGTACTACCATAGCCAGATTGATATGGAACTGCTGCTTAGTGGGATGGATTATGAAGAGCTGCCAGATACCTATGTTATTTTTTATCTGCAACTTTGACCCTTTCCACAAAAAGAAGTATTGCTACACCTTTGATTCTGTGTGCAGGGAGGATAGCACCATCTCCTCTGAAGAAGGGAGGCATACGGTTTTTTTGAGCACCTGCGGGGAAAATAAGGAGGACATCTCAGAGCCGCTTTTGAAATTTCTGAAGTTTGTAAAAGCGAATCTCAAGGAGAGCACAGAGGACTTTGGGGACGATTACATTCAACGGCTTCAGGATACTATCCGGCAGATTAAGAGCGAGCGGGAAATGGAGGAGCGTTATATGATACTGGAACAGATGCTCAAAGACGAGCGCCGGGAAGGTCGGAAGGAAGGCAAAAATAATGGTATAGCAGAGGGGCTGTTATCTTTGCTGGAAGTAAAGTTCGATACAATCCCTGAGGAACTGCGGGAGAAAATCGACAGCATGCAGGATTTTGATACGTTAAATTCGTGGGTCAAAATAGCGGCAAAAGCCGAGACCATGGAGGAGTTCCAGGAGAAGATATCTACGCTTTGAAAGGTGAAGCCTGAGGGTTTTCTGCTATTTATGAAAAGAAGGTACTTCTCTTTATCGACCGCATATGCTTTTGTAAACAGAGGTTATAGTCTGATATTCTGCTGGGAGTGAGGCTGCCTTGTACAGCTTTCTCTCAGTCATACTTATCATATTTGTTACTGAATCACAGCCGATTCCGGCGCATTATTCATTTTAAGTCACAGAGGAATTCTATTTTTGATATCATTTTTGGGATAGTACAGAGAAAAACGAGCGCCTATATCAGGGCGCTCGCTCCACGTTTGAGATATTGTCCGTCTCCTTTTTTTCCAAGGAAATGATTATCTTTCACAAGGATGTTTCCTCTCTGCATGACTAGTTCTATCTCTCCTTTTACCTTCCAGCCTTCATAACAGGTATAATCGGAAGCCCCGTGCATGTCTTCGCTGGTGAGGATTCGTTCCTTTTCCGGGTCCAGAATGACAAGGTCCGCATCGGAGCCGGGAAGGATAGTCCCTTTTCGTGGGTAGAGTCCGTACATACGGCTGGGGTTGGTGCACAGATATTTTACCAACTGCGGCAGAGTGATTTTTCCCTTTGCCACTCCCTCGGAGAACATCACCCGCAGGCGCTCCTCCACGCCGGGCGCTCCGTTGGGGCAGGCTGTGAAATCTTTTGCGCCCGCCTGTTTCTCCTTTGCGAACAGGAAGGGGCAGTGGTCGGTGGCAACGACATCCAGCATATCGTCGGCAAGTGCCTGCCACAGTGCCTCATTGTCCTCTGCTTTCCGAAGGGGCGGGGACATGATTGCCTTGAGTCCTTCACTGTCATCCTCATAGAGCGCATCGGTCATAGTCAGATACTGGGTGCAGGTCTCCACGGCAAAATGCTCCTGTCCCGCTTTCTTCGCCTTCAGCACTTCCATGAGACCTTCTTTGCTGGAAAGATGTACAATATACAAAGGCGCGTCCCCCGCCATGGCTGCTAAATGCAGCATACGGTCTATGGCTTCCGCCTCACAGCGCGCCGGGCGGCTTAGAGGATGATACTTGGGCTGTGTGCATCCCTGTTCTTTGTAATGGCTGCGGAGATAGTTGATAACGCCGTCGTTCTCGCAGTGTACGGCGATGACGAGCCCGTCCTCCTTTGCCTGCTTTAATACCTGATAGATTTCATCGTCTTTGAGCATGAAATCATAGGTCATATAAATCTTGAAACTGGTGATTCCCTCGTTGTCAGCGATTTCCTTCATCTCTCTGAGCACATCGGGATTGACGTGCTGGATGACGCCGTGGAACCCGTAATCAATGACGGATTTGCCATCTGCCAGCCGATGGTATTCCTCCACCTGATGCCAGAGACTGCATCCCTTCGGACCGAATGCCATGTGGTCGACAATCGTGGTAGTGCCCCCGCAGGCAGCCGCCACAGTGCCGTTATAGAAATCGTCCACAGCGCGGTACTTTCCCGCCTGCAGGTCCATGTGCGTATGGACGTCCACCGCGCCCGGAAGGACGTATTTCCCGGAGGCATCAATGACTTCCGCATCCTCCTCCGGAAGATTTGTGCCGATTGCCTGTATGGTTTCGCCCTCGATGAGGATGTCGCCCTGAAATACCTGGGAATCCGTGGCAATCATGCCGTTTTTAATGAGTTTCTTCATAATTTCCGCCTCCTCCTTGAATTTTTCTGTCTGTTGCTTGAAAAGACATAAAACAGTCTGTGAGGTTCTGTATATATGAAAAGAATACTACAATAAATATAGAAATTCAATGAGAATCTTTCAAATTTTTAGACACCTAAAAAACTTTTAGAATCGGGCGGGAAATATAGCTGTTCCCGATATGTGGAAAGGATGTGCGGACCTTGTCTGCAATGTGTGTGTCCTTGTACAGAGCGGCAGGGAAATCACGAGGCAAAGGCGAAGGTGAAATTTTGATGAAAAAAATAAATTTTTTCTCAACTCAATACAGTAAATAGACAAATTTGAATAAAATATCGTTTAACTATCAAAATGATTAATTCTGTTCTATTGACCTGAATTTTGCCGCATATTATAATGCAAAGCATAGCGTCAGTGTACATTGGTGTCAGTGTCAATATATAAGCGGAAATTATTTACAGAAGGAGACAAAGCCGAGATGGGAAAAGTGATTGGAATCGATTTAGGGACAACAAACAGTTGCGTGAGTGTTGTAGAAAATGAAAAGCCTGTTATCATTCCGTGCAGCACGGGCGGGCAGACAACGCCCAGTGTGGTGGCATTTACGAAAAAAGGAGAGCGTCTGATTGGCGCGGCGGCGAAGCGCCAGGCAGTGGTGAACGCGGACAGGACAGTCATTTCGGTAAAGCGGCACATGGGTACGGACTGGACAGTAAAAATCGATGGGAAGATTTACCAGCCCCAGACCATCAGCGCCATGCTCCTTATGCAGTTGAAAAAAGATGCGGAAGAATTTCTGGGTGAACCGGTGACTGAGGCAGTCATCACCGTTCCCGCTTATTTTAATGATATACAGAGACAGGCAACCAAGGACGCGGGGCGGATTGCGGGGCTTAATGTGAAGCGCATCATCAATGAGCCCACCAGCGCGGCGCTCTCCTATGGTCTGGACCACGGGGAAGCGCAGAAGGTCATGGTGTACGATTTGGGCGGCGGAACCTTCGACGTCTCCATCATAGAGATTGGAGAAGGCGTGATTGAGGTCCTGGCGACAGCCGGGGACAATCATCTCGGCGGGGATGATTTTGACGTGCGGGTGGCGGAATGGATTGCCGGGAAATTTCAGGAGAAATACCGCGCGGATTTGCATAAAGATACAGCCGCCATGCAGCGGGTGACAGAAGCGGCGGAACAGGTGAAGAAAGAGCTGTCCACCTCTTCTTCATCGAATATCGTGCTGCCCTATTTGACACAGGTAAAAGGGGAGCCTGTGCATTTGGAGCTTACCCTGACCAGAAGCGTTTTCAATGACCTGGTGAAGGATTTGCTGGACCGCACCGAGGCTCCTGTGCGCAGCGCGCTTCAGGATGCGAAGATAACATCGGCACAGTTGGGAAAGGTGCTCCTTGTGGGAGGCTCCACCCGTGTCCCGGCGGTGCAGGATAAGGTGCGCTCTCTGACAGGAAAAGAGCCTTCCAGAAATATCAACCCCGATGAATGTGTGGCAAAGGGAGCCGCGATTCTGGGAAGTACTCTGCAGGGATTTGGTCTGCAGGCGGCAGGAACCCAGCAGGATTTGCTGCTTTTGGATGTGACGCCCCTGACCCTTTCCATTGAGACAGTGGGCGGAGTGGCGACCAGCCTGATTAAGAGAAATACAACGCTTCCCACGCGCTATTCCCAGATATTCAGCACTGCCGCGCCCTTCCAGACGAGCGTGGAAATTCACGTTCTGCAGGGAGAGCGCCCGTTGGCGAGGGACAATAAGACCATCGGGAAATTTAAGCTAAAGGGAATCAAGAAAGCGCCGGCGGGAGTTCCGAAGATAGAGGTCACCTTTGACATTGATGCCAACGGTATTCTGAAGGTTTCCGCGAGGGATTTGGATACGGGAAAAGAGCAGTCCATCACGATTACGGCGAACGACCGTATGTCTGACATGGAGATTGAACAGGCAATCCACGATGCCCAGGAGTACGCAGGGCAGGATGAACAGAGAAGAGATGCCCTGGAACTGGTGGGAGAAGCGCAGGAAGTAGCGGGGCAGGCGGAACGTCTTCTTAGAGAACAGGGGAAAATCATGGAAAAGCAGCGGAAGAAGCAGCTGAAAAAGGAATTGAGTTCTCTGCAGAAGCAGCTCGCGAAATTCCGGGTAGATAAGGTGTCGGAAACAGAGATGGACAACATCCGCCAGGCGGCAGCCGCAGTGCGGGAGACCGGCGGTATTACCACATGATTTGCGCGCTGATTGCAAATATAAATGAGGACAGAAAAGGAGAGAGCGATGCTTCAGATTCAGCACATCTGCAAAGAATACAGGACGGGAAAGCTGGTACAAAAGGCGCTGGATGACGTCAGTCTAAACTTGAGGGACAATGAGTTTGTGGCAATCTTAGGACCCAGCGGCTCCGGGAAGACCACACTGCTCAACATCATAGGAGGGCTGGACCGCTATGACAGCGGTGACCTTATTATCAACGGGATTTCTACAAAAAAGTATAAGGACAGAGACTGGGATTCTTACCGGAACCACACGATTGGTTTTGTTTTTCAGAGTTATAACCTGATACCGCACCAGACCATCCTGGCAAATGTGGAACTCGCCCTGACGATTTCCGGCATCGGCAAGACAGAGCGCAGAGAGCGTGCCCGGAGAGCACTGGAACAGGTGGGTCTGGGGGACCAGGTGCACAAGAAGCCAAATCAGCTCTCCGGCGGGCAGATGCAGCGTGTGGCAATCGCCAGAGCCCTGGTCAATGACCCGGATATCGTGCTGGCGGATGAGCCTACGGGAGCGCTGGACAGCGACACCAGCGTGCAGGTTATGGAACTGCTGCGGGAGGTGGCAAAGGACCGGCTCGTCGTCATGGTGACGCACAATCCCGAACTGGCGGATGCTTACGCCACTCGTATCGTGAAGCTTCGGGACGGAAAGATTCGAGAGGATTCCGATGCCTTCGAGGTGCAGGGGATGGATATGCAGGAGCCGGAGCATAAAAACATGGGGAAATCCTCCATGTCTTTTCTCACCGCGTTGGCTCTGAGCTTTAACAATTTAAAGACCAAAAAGGCGAGAACGCTTCTCACCGCGTTTGCGGGCTCCATCGGAATCATCGGCATCGCGCTGATACTGTCCCTCTCTACGGGAGTGAATAACTACATCCAGTCGGTGGAGGAGGAGACTCTCTCCCAGTATCCTCTGCAGATTCAGAGCACCGGATTTGACATGACTTCCATGATGACCGGGATGGCGGGGACAGGACCGGAAAAGGAGCGCGGGGAAGTGAACGTCATCCAGATGGTGACGGATATGTTTTCCACATTGGATTCCAACGACCTGGAATCCTTAAAAGCGTATCTGGACAGCGGGGAGAGCGGGATTGAGAAATACACCAACGCAGTGGAATATTCCTATAACGTCACACCGCAGATTTACAGCCAGGATGGGGAGGACATCCGGCAGGTGAACCCGGACCAGACCTTTTCTGCCCTGGGGTTCGGCTCTTCATCGGGGGCGAACAGTCTCATGTCGACTATGATGAGCACCGATGTTTTCTATGAAATGCCGGAAAATGCCAGTCTGTATGAAGGACAGTACGATGTGAAGGCGGGACGCTGGCCTGAAAATTATAACGAATGTGTGGTCGTGCTCACCTCAAACGGGGGAATCAGTGATTTTATGCTGTATACGCTGGGACTGCGGGATATAGAGGAGCTGGACGAGATGATTCAGCAGTTTATCGATGAAGAAGATGTCGCGGCGCCGGAGGACATGGGTCCCTATTCCTATGAGGATTTGCTGGGTATCACGTTTAAGCTGGTGGACAGTGCCGATTATTATGAGTATGACAGCCAGTATCATATATGGAAAGATAAGACGGACAATAAAGACTATATGAAACAGCTCGTTTCCGGCGGGGAGGATATCTCCATTGTCGGCGTGGTGCAGCCCTCCGAGGACGCCAATGCCACCGCTCTTTCTGTGGGAATCGGCTACCCGGCATCCCTGACAGAGCATGTGGCGAAGCAGGCGGAGGAAAGCGAGATTGTAAAACAGCAGCTCGCCAACCCGGATGTGGATGTATTTACAGGCGAAGCGTTTGGCAGCGAGAGCGATGAGGACAGTTTTGAGATGGACTCCCTCTTTACCGTGGATGAGGCGGCGTTAGAAAAGGCTTTCCAATTCGACGAGAGCGCTTTGTCGCAGGGGATGGGAAATCTGAATATCTCGGATGCCTTTACTCTGGATGGCGGAATGTTGGATATGTCCGGCATGATAGATTTAGACGAAGTACAGTTAAACCTGCCGGATATGCCCTCCTTAAGTCTGGGCGACATGATGGGAGGAGTGGAAGTTCCGGTTTCGCCCGAAGGGATGGGAAATCTCTCGGCAAGTCTGCTGGAGGGATATGCAGCTTACGCGGCACAGAATCCGGAGGCGGATTACACCCGGCTCAATGAGTTTTTCCTGGAATATCTGAAATCAGGCGGCGGAAAGCAGGTGCTGAGCGAGAATATTATGGAAATCATACAGGCAAACGGCGGAGTTACTGTATCAACGGAGCAGGTACAGTCGATGGCGACAGAACTTCTCGTCGGATACCAGGCGTATGCGGAAGCAAACAATTATACAGACCCAGACCAATTCGGAACATATTTGGCAGAGTATATGCAGACCGGCGGTGCACAGGCGATTCTCTCGCAGTATGCCTCCAGTATTTTCCAGATAAGCGGGAATATCACTATTACAGAGGACCAGCTTCAAACCCTGTCAAATGAGCTGGCGGACGGATACCAGGCTTACGCCCAGGCGAACGGATACCCGGACCCGTCCATGGTGGATGCGAATTTCATGGCATATTTAAGTACCCCGGACGGAAGTATGAGGCTCACAGCCGGCGTCATGGGGATGTTGGATATGGAAGGGCTGGAATCTCAGATATCCGGCGCCATCGGCACCTATATGCAGCAGGCGATGGGGACATATACAGCGGCTCTTTCCGAGGCAATCGCGGGGCAGGTTTCGTCTGCCATGGACCAGGCGGTCAGCCAGATTGCCGGGAATCTGCAGAGCGCTATGCAGCAGGCGATGAGTCAGGTAGGCGCACAGCTCCAGGAGAACATGGGGAATGCGCTCAGCATTGACACCGATGCGTTTGCCTCTGCCTTTGAGATGAACATGAGCGAGGAGGAACTGACCGAACTGATGATGTCCTTTGCTTCCGCAGAGGATGCCTCCTATGACGGAAATCTCCAGAAACTGGGATATGTGGACTTTGACAGCCCCAGCGGGATTGACATTTATCCCACCGATTTCGAGAGCAAGGAAGAGGTCGTAAAAATACTGGATGACTATAACAGCCGTATGGAGAAAGAAGGAAAAGAAGAGCAGATCATCACCTACACAGACATGGTGGGCGCGCTGATGTCGTCAGTGACGGACATTGTAGATATCATAAGCTACGTACTCATTGCATTCGTGGCAATCTCTCTGGTGGTCTCCTCCATCATGATTGGGGTCATCACCTACATCAGTGTGCTGGAGCGAAAGAAAGAGATTGGAATCCTCCGGGCAATCGGAGCCTCCAAAGGCAACATCTCCCAGGTATTCAACGCGGAGACCTTTATCATCGGGCTTTTTGCGGGACTTATCGGGATTGGTATCACCTTGCTGCTTCTGATTCCGGGCAACGCGCTGATTCATCATCTGGCAGATACCAATGATATCAATGCAGTGCTTCCTGTCGTTCCCGCAGTTATCCTTGTGCTGTTAAGTGTCGTGCTGACCCTTTTAGGCGGGCTGATTCCTTCCAGAAAGGCAGCGAAGAGCGACCCGGTGACAGCCCTTCGGACAGAATAGAGAGACAAAGAGCCGTATCCGAGGAAACAGCTCTTTGCGCAGAGCGCGGCAGCTCCCTTTGCGGAGAGCCGCGCTTTATTGATAGTATTGAACAGTATATGGAAAATATTGTGCCTTGAAATAAGAACATATGTTCTATAAAATAAAACCATATCAAGACAGGAAAGGAGGCAGTGCCTTGAAAAAGGTGATTTTCCATATTGATGTCAATTCAGCATTTTTATCCTGGGAGGCAGTCTACCGCCTCAAGCATCAGGGAGGGAAACGGGATTTGCGAAAGGAAATCGCGGCGGTGGGAGGAGATATCGCCATGCGGCATGGGATTATCCTGGCGAAATCCATCCCCGCGGCGCGCCTCCGGATTAAGACCGGGGAGACCATCGTGGAGGCAAAGCAGAAATGTCCTTCCCTTATTCTGGTTCCGCCCAACTACAACCTGTATGAGCGCTGTTCTGCGGCATTTATGGAAATCCTGCGCAGCTATACGCCGGAGGTGGAGCAGTATTCCATTGATGAGGCATTCGCGGATATGACAGGAACCGAAACTCTCTGGGGGCCGCCGCTGGAAGCGGCGCACAGGATGCGCAGACAAATAAAGCGGGAGTTGGGATTTACGGTGAATATCGGTATATCCGAAAATAAGCTGCTGGCAAAGATGGCGGGAGACTTTCAGAAGCCGGACAAGGTGCACACCCTCTGGAAAAGTGAGATAAAGGAGAAAATGTGGGGGCTCCCGGTGACGGATTTGTTTTTCGTAGGCAGAGCGACGGCGAGAAAACTGCATACACTGGGAATCCATACTATCGGGGAACTGGCAGCTGCGGATGCGGATATTTTAAAGTATCATCTGAAAAAGCATGGAGAAGTTATCCGGGCGTTTGCCAATGGAATTGATGTGTCCGTGGTGGAACCAAAAGCGCCGCCTAACAAAGGGTACGGCAATTCCACCACCATTGCCTTTGACGTGACCCGCCTTGATGAGGCAAAGCTGGTGCTGCTTGCCCTGTCAGAGACCGTGGCGGCGAGACTAAGGGCAGATAAGGTGCAGACGGAAGTGCTGGCTGTGGGAATCAAGAATCAGGATTTTACCTATGTAAGCCACCAGATGCGGCTTCCCGCTCCCACGGACATCACAAAAGAAATCTACCGCTATGCGCGCAGGCTGTTTGAGGAGTCGTGGAACGGAATGCCTGTCCGCCACCTGGGAATCCATGCGGGGCGGATTCAGGAGGAGAGCGACATCCGGCAGAGGAGCCTGTTTGATACGGAGGACTATCCCAAACTGCGCAGACTGGATGCGACCATAGACCGCATCCGCGGAAGATACGGCAACGATGCCGTGAAGCGGGCGGCATTTGCGGGAAAAGAGGGAAGAATAGACCATATGTCCGGTGGCATAAGCCGGGAAAAACGAAGCGTAGATTATGAAAAAATCAAGGTAGAATAATGCCCTGCACCAAAGGAAATATAAATAGAAGCAGGAGGGAAAACAATGAAGATGGGAATCGGAACCAATACCCAAAAGCCCGATGCGGGAGAGATGAAGGGCGGGCAGGATAAGGTTGCCTGCGGAGTGTGGTTTACCAGCAGCGGAACTGCTATGCCCCAGCTTATCAAGTATAAGGACAGGGAGGAAGAGATTCACTGTATCCACAATATCCGCGTGCTCACCAGAGAGAAGAAGTTTTACTGCGGGATTTTGGTGATAGAGTATCTGTGCAGCTCCATACAGGAAGAAGAGACAGAGGATGAAGGGAGAGAGATTTTATTTAAGCTCTATTACTATCCGGAGGAGTGCAGATGGAAGATTGCCTGGCTTAGGGAGGAGCAGCCCTCTGCCCGATAAAATATACCCTAAAGGGCACACCGCAACGCATTCCCTCCGGGATGGCGGGCTTTGCCCGACAAGGTATACCTATAAAGGGCACACCGCAGCGCATTCCCTCTGGGATGGCGGGCTTCACCCGACAAGGCATCCCCTTAAAGAGCATAGTGTGAAGGGTGCCTTGTGGACTTCGGGGTCTTTGTGTTAAAATATGAGACAGCAAAGACTCGTAAAGGCAGGTGAGAAGGATGGGATATACCTATGTGATGTCGGACATACATGCTATGGCAGAGCTATTTTGGAAAATGCTTGACAAGATACAGTTCTCTGACAGAGACACTCTGTATATATTGGGCGACATGATTGACCGGGGACCGGACCCGGCGGGCGTCATCGATACTGTCCGGGCGCACGGGAATATCACCGCTCTTTTGGGAAACCACGAGGATGCCTTTGCGAGCTGGTATGACAGCATACGAAACGGCGGCATTTACGGGTATTTTTACAACACCTATGACATTTTAAATGCCAATCTCCTGACCCGGAACAAGATTGGAGAGTATGCGGAGTGGATGAAGGGGCTGCCCTGGTATAAAAAGGTAACAGTAAAGGGGCAGTGTTATGTGCTGGTCCACGCTTCGGCGGAAGGCATGCTGACCATGCGCAACCGCAAGGACACCTGTATCTGGGACGGAAGCTTTGTGGAAAGGCAGAGGGGGATTCCGGGATTCATTTCCATTGTGGGACATGTCCCGACCTTCATTTTAAGAGGGTATCCCCAGGAGGAAGCGTATATCTGGCGCAGCCCCAATGGGCGCATCATTGATATAGACTGTGGCGCCGTGTTCACGGAGTATGGCGGGCGGCTCGCCTGCCTGTGTCTGGAGACCGGGGAAGAGTTTTATGTCAGCGGAAATGACGAGGGTGCGATATAGCTTTGCCCATCGTTAGATAGGATGATATGGTATAGACTGCGCGCAGCAGCGGGCAATATTGTGCGCAGGATGCGCAGAGCGTGACAGAGAGTAAGTGAGGTTGGACATGAGGATACAGTACAGAGTGCGGGAGGACGGAATCGAAGTGGTGCGGTGCTTCGGCACGGACGGGGAAATCAGCCTGCCGGGACAGATAGAAGGGCTTCCGGTAAGAAAAGTCGCTCCCTATGCATTTTCTGCCAGAAAGGAAAAAGAAGACGGGGATGTGCATACCTTTGTGACAGAAGAGACGTTTTTTCACGGGGATGAAGTCCTCCTGGCGGGGCTTGCGGTGCAGAGTGTGAAATTCCCGGATACTTTGGAACAAATCGGGAATTACATTTTCTATGGCTGTAAGAATCTGCGCAGGCTGGAGTTTTCCAACCGCCTGATGCAGATTGGCAGCGGGGCATTTACGGGCTGCAGCGGTCTTGCCAGCCTGCACGTGAGCATGCTGGATGGGGAAAAGACTTGTGTGAAAGAGATACTGGGGGATTTATGGCAGCGGATAGACGTTGCCTTTTCCTATGCAGACGGGCATACCGCCCGTTTTGTCTTCCCGGAACACTATGAGGAGGCGGTGGAAAATACCCCTGCGCGGATTCTCTTTACCCAGCATCACGGGTCGGGCAATAATTACCGGCAGTGCTTCTACAATAAGGAGTTGGACTGCCGTAAATACGATGAATTGTTTGCTGTTGCCAGAGCCCATGATGATATAGAAGTCCTCTCGGATTTAATTTTCGCCAGACTATGTTCTCCTGTGGAACTTACAGAGAAAGCGCGGCTTGCCTACGAGGATTTCGTGAGAGAAAAGCAGGAGGAAATCCTTGCGTTTCTGGTAAAAACAGAGAAGTTGGAAGCCTTGGAGACAATGGCGGAGCGAAAGCTGTGGACCAGACAGGGAATAGAAGCCGGGATAGAAGCAGCGGCAAAAGGACAGAGGGCGGAGGTGTTGAGCTTCCTGATGAATGAAAAACATAAAAATTTTGCCGGGGAGAAAAAGAAATTTATATTGTAGAAATGACAAAGACAGAAAATAACTCCCGCCTTTAGGCGGTGAATCACTCAGGAAAGGAGGCGCCTTTTATGGGGCTTGATGAAGCGACGCAAAGAGAAGCGGCACAGCGGTTAGAAGCGATTGGCTGCCAGATTCTGCGCGCCTCCAGAGACGAACTCTACCTGGGCATGCGCTTCATGGATGTGGCGCTCAGCAGCTTTGCCTATTGCATGGCAGGGGAGGTATCGCCCTTTGGTACGGACGGTAATACCATCTATTTCCACCCTTCCCAGTTGGGCGGGCTGTACCGGGAAAACCGTATCCTCGTAAATCGCGGATATCTGCACATGGTGCTGCACTGTATTTTCCGGCATATGATAAAAAGGGGAATGGACTTAAGATACTGGGATTTGAGCTGTGACATCGCGGCGGAACACATCGTGGACGGATGTGACCACCGCTCTGTGCGCTTTTCACGGAGTCTTCTGCGCCGGGAGACCTACCGGAAGTTGGAGGAACAGAAGCGGACTCTCCACGCGGAGCGGATTTACAAGGTGTTAAGGCAGTGGGAGCTGTCAGAGGAACAACTGGCTAAGCTGGAAAAAGAGTTCTACGTGGATGACCACAGATACTGGGAGAATCAGCAGCCGCAGAAGAAGCCGGACGAGAGCCTCAACCGGAAATGGCAGGAGATTGATGAGAAGATGGAGACGGATTTGGAGACATTTTCCAAAGAGGCAGCGGAGAAAAGCGGCGGATTTCTTGAGGAACTCAAGGTGGAAAATAAAGAACGGTACGATTACAAGGAATTTCTGCGGAAATTTTCTGTATTTCGGGAAGAACTTGCTGTGGACCCGGATACCTTTGACTACAACTTCTACAGCTACGGGCTTTCCCTCTACGGAAACATGCCGCTCATAGAACCCCAGGAGACAAAAGAGGTCAGGAAAGTGCGGGAGTTCGTGGTCGTGGTGGACACATCCATGTCCTGTTCCGGGGAGCTGGTGAAAAAGTTTCTGGAACAGACCTACAGTGTACTGACGGAGCAGGACGGTTTCTTTCGGAAGGTCAATATCCATATCATTCAGTGCGACGAGGAAGTACAGTCTGACATGAAAATCACCTCCGCCGAAGAACTGAAGCATTACATGGAGCATTTCCGGCTCTTCGGGGAAGGTGGTACGGATTTTCGCCCGGCATTTGATTACTGCATGAGACTTAAGGAACAGGGGGAGTTTGAAAATCTGAAGGGACTGATTTACTTTACGGACGGATACGGAATCTATCCCAACAAAATGCCGCCCTTCCAGACAGCGTTCGTGTTTCTGGAGGAGGACTACCGTGATGTGGATGTGCCCCCGTGGGCGATGAAACTGATTTTAGAGAAAGATTCTTTAGAGTGACAGCAGGAGGAGATACAGATGGATATAAAACGCGCAAAACAGGAAATCAAAGATTCCATGGAAGCATATTTGAAAAAGGATGCGTTCGGCGCCTATGAAATCGCGCCGGAGCGCCAGCGCCCGGTACTTTTGATGGGACCGCCGGGAATCGGGAAGACCCAGATTATGGCGCAGATAGCCAGAGAACTGAAAATCGGTCTGGTGTCTTATACGATTACCCACCACACCCGCCAGAGCGCGGTGGGGCTGCCCTTTATCCGGGAAAAAGAGTTCCAGGGACAGACATTTTCCGTGACAGAATATACCATGAGCGAGATTATCGCTTCTGTGTACGAGAAGATGGAAAAGACCGGGATGAAAGAAGGTATCCTGTTTATCGATGAAATCAACTGTGTGTCAGAGACGCTGGCGCCCATGATGCTGCAGTTCTTACAGGGAAAGACATTCGGCAACCAGGCGGTGCCGCAGGGATGGATGATTGTGGCAGCAGGCAACCCGCCGGAGTACAACAAATCTGTGCGGGAGTTCGACGTGGTGACTCTGGACCGATTGAAGAAAATCGATGTGGAAGCGGATTTCCCGGTGTGGAAAGAGTATGCCTACCGCCAGGAAATTCATCCGGCAGTCATTTCCTATCTGGAGCTGCGCAGGGAGAATTTCTACCGTATAGAAAATACGGTGGACGGGAAACGTTTCGCCACAGCTAGGGGATGGGAGGATTTGTCCGAGCTGATACGTGTCTACGAAAGTCTGGGGAAAAAGGCGGACAGGGACGTGGTATTCCAGTATATCCAGCATCCGATGATTGCCAAGGATTTTGCTAATTATCTGGAGCTCTATTATAAATATAAAAAAGACTATGGAGTGGAAGATATTCTGCAGGGAAAATGGACGCCCGCCACGCTCCAGAAAATCAAGGCAGCGCCTTTTGACGAGCACCTAAGCATCGTCAGCCTGCTGATTGGGAAGCTTTGCAGCATGTTTTCGGAGTGCCACAGGATGGACACCTTCGTCTCCAAGCTCTACGAATATCTGATTTACTATCGGGACAATGAGGCGGCGATGATGCTGGAGGACGTCAGAAAGCTGGCAGAGGAGGATTTGCAGGCGCAGAGAAAGGCAGAGATTCTGACACGCCGGGAGGAAGAGACATTCCAGAAAGTCATCGATACACTGGGGCGGTACGCGTTGGAACTGAAAGGCGAGCTCTTCATCGGAGACGCGGCATTTGACGAAGTGCGCTCGATGTTCGCACACGAGACGGCGGAGAGGGAGACCTTGATTGAGAAAACATCGGAGACCCTCACCCACGCCTTTGACTTTATGGAGGCTGCGTTTGGCGAGAGCCAGGAGATGGTTGCTTTTATCACAGAACTGAATGCCAACTATTACAGTGTGTGGTTTATCAATGAAAACGGATGCGACCAGTACTATCGCTATAATAAGGGGCTTTTATTTGACGACAGGCAGCAGGATATCATGCGGCAGATGGACGAGACGGAAGGGCTTTTAAATGTAGCTCTGAAATAGATTTTACAGGAAAGATGTGTTAAAATAGACAAAGAGTGTAAAAAGCCGCGAGGCGGCCTGGACAAAGTTAAGTGAAGTCATAGAAATGAAACAGGATGGAATTTCATAAAGGAGGATGTGCTATGAATGTCAGAGAAATGAGAAATGACGCGCTGGGAAAACGGGTTGTAAAGGCGCTGGAATCCCGCAATATGGAAGCGTATTATGTGAAGACAAAAGAAGAGGCGGTCTGTAAGGCGCTGGAGCTGATTCCCAAGGGAAGTACGATTAATATGGGCGGTTCCGCCTCTGTCAGAGAGTGCGGGCTGGCAGAAGCCATCTCCACGGACGACTATATTTTCTGCGACCGTGACAAGGCAGCGACGCCGGAAGAGAAGCAGGAAATTGCTATGAAGGCATTTACCTGCGATTACTACCTGGGAAGCGTGAACGCCATGAGCGAGGACGGCGTATTCATCAATATCGATGGAAACGCGAACCGTGTGGCGGCATATTGCTTCGGACCGAAAAATCTGCTCCTCATCGTGGGGATGAACAAAATCGTGAAGACTGAGGAAGACGCCATGAGCCGGGCGAGGAACGAGGCGGCGCCCATTAACGCTCAGCGTTTCGGGATTGATACGCCCTGCGTGAAAAACGGGAGCTGCTTTGACTGCAAGAGCGAGCAGTGCATTTGCTGCCAGATTCTTGTGACACGCTTTTCCAGAGTGCCGAAGAGAATAAAAGTGATTCTGGTAGAAGAAAACCTGGGCTTCTGACCTGGATTTCCGCCGGGAAGTTTACAGGAGAAAACTCGAAGGACAGAATTTAAAGAGCAAGGTGTTAGAAGGCAAAGCTTTCAGAGCCAGAGCTTTCAGAAAAGGATTTAAGGAGCAGGCTGCAGAAGATGAGCAGGAAAAGACAGAGCAGAAATGTGGAACACAGAGCCGGACACAGCAGTAGAACGCAGAGCAGACATAAAGAAAACAAGACCGGACACAGCAGTGGAGGGCAGAACAGAAAGAATCGCGCAGGGCAGCAGAGAACAGCCGGAGCAGGGAGCAAAGGATGCAGGAAAAATAAAACCTTTGATATCGTATCAACCATTATCCTCCTCGCTGCTGTCTGCATCTTTGTATTTTCAGCATATAAACTCGTTATGACACTGGTGCCCTACTATGTGGGCGGAAAGGAGTATGACGAGATACGGGATTTGGCAATCACCGCGGATGAGAACGGGGAAGGATTTTCTGTCGATTTTGACGCACTCTTAAAAGAAAATCCGGATACCGTGGCGTGGATTCGCTTTGAGGAGCCTTCTGTTATCAGCTATCCGGTGGTGAAGAGCAAGGACAATGAGGAGTATCTGACAAAGACGTTTACCGCAAATGATAATAAGCTGGGAGCAATCTTTATGGATATGAACTGCAATTCCGGCTTTACAGACAGAAATACTTTTATCTACGGGCACCATTTAAACAGCGGCGGTGAGATGTTCTCCCAGCTGGATGAATACGCCGATGAAAGCTTCTGCAAAGAGCATCCTTATTTCTATATCTATACGCCGGATGGAAAGGTGAGGACTTACCAGGTCTTCTCCGCCGCAGTGGTGAGCGCGACCGGGGAAAACTATAATATCACCTATCCCACAGAAGCGGATTATGAAGCATATTTAGAACTGTGCCGAGAAACTTCCAATTATGCTGTGGATGTAGAGCTGAACGCACAGTCAAAAATTGTCAGCCTTTCAACCTGTACCAATGTCAATGACGCGGAGCGTTTCCTGGTGCAGGGCGTGCTGGTGGAAGAAGCAGGAGGAGAGTAGATGTCGGACAAATATGAAGTAGGGGATACCATTCGCATGAAAAAACCGCATCCGTGCGGGAGCCATGAATGGGAAATCCTGCGTGTGGGGGCTGATTTCCGTCTGAAATGTGCGGGATGCGGGCATCAGATTATGGTACCGCGCAGGCTGGTAGAAAAAAATACAAAAGAAATTACGAAAAAAGCTTGAAACAGGCTGCCCCTTATGGTATGATAATTAACCGTGACATACTGTCGGAAATCCGACAGAAAAGATTATCCTTGCTCCTGAATGATTCGGGGGCCAGAGACCATAAGGAGGTGCGAAACACATGAACAAGTACGAATTAGCTGTTGTTGTCAGCGCAAAGCTCGAAGATGAGGCAAGAGCAGATGTCATCGAAAAAGTGAAAGCATTAGTTACACGTTTCGGAGGCAATGTGACAGACGTCGATGAGTGGGGTAAGAGAAGATTCGCTTACGAGATTCAGAAGATGAAAGAAGGATATTACTACTTTGTACACTTCGAGTCTGACGCAACTGTTCCGGGTGAAGTGGAGCAGCGTATCCGCATCATGGACAATGTGCTCAGATATTTGTGCGTGAAACAGGAAGCATAAAGAAAGAGGTATATATGAATAAGGCGATTTTAGTAGGAAGGCTGACCAGAGACCCTGAGATTCGTTACTCCCAGGGCGAGAATGGAACAGCAGTCGGCAGATATACAGTGGCTGTGGACCGCAGATTTAAGAGAGATAATGAACCGACCGCAGATTTTATCCCGTGTGTTGTCTTCGGACGTTCCGCGGAGTTTGCGGAGAAGTATTTCCGCCAGGGAATGAGAGTTTCTATTTCCGGCAGGATTCAGACAGGAAGCTATACCAACAAAGACGGTGTGAGAGTCTACACTACGGAAGTTATCGTAGAGGAACAGGAATTTGCGGAGAGCAGAGCCGAGAGTGAGGCTAACAGAGGCGCTTACCAGCAGTCAGCTCCAAGCCCGTCACCGAGCGTTGACGCAGGGGACGGATTTATGAATATTCCGGACGGAATTGACGAAGAATTGCCGTTTAATTAGAGTATCGTGAAAGGAGAGCTTAAGATGGCTTACGAAAAAGGAAGCAAACCAGAAGGCGGCTTCAAGAGAAGAGGCCCGGCACGCAGAAGAAAAAAAGTGTGCGTATTCTGTGGTAAAGAGAATAACGAAATCGATTATAAAGATGTAGCAAAGTTAAAGAAGTATGTCTCTGAGCGTGGAAAGATTCTTCCGAGAAGAATCACAGGAAACTGCGCAAAACATCAGAGAGCTTTGACAGTGGCAATCAAGAGAGCAAGACACATCTCCCTTATGCCTTACGTTCAGGACTAATTGATTTAGTTAATATGAGAAAATGGGCAAAAGCCTTTAAGTACCGGAATGCTGGTATTTAAGGGCTTTTTCTTTATTATCTCCTTCGGGATGGCGGGCTTTGCCCGGCAAAGTATACCCTAAAGGGCACACCGTAATGCATTCCCTTCGGGACGGCGGGTTTTGCCCGACAAGGTATACCCTAAAGGGCACACCGTAATGCATTCCCTTCGGGACGGCGGGCTTCGCCCGATAAGGTATAACTTGAGATGTGTTTCTTTCAGTAAGAATAGGGAATAAAAAAATTAAGAAATATACAGTTGACAGGTGATGGATAGGCGGAGTATTATAATAATAGTTACTATTATTATAAGTTGCTATCAAGGAGGAAATCTATGAATCATCTACCAATGAGTGTGCGTGTGCCTATCGAGCAGGACAATCCGTCAATTATGAGAAATGAGGACCTTTGTATCAAGTGCGGACAGTGTCGCGATGTCTGTCGGGACTATATCGGGGTACATGATACATACCGTCTTGAGGATACGGGGAACCGCGCTGTCTGTATCAACTGCGGACAGTGTGCGAATGTCTGTCCGGTATCCAGTATTACCGAGAAATATGAGTATCCGGATGTGAAAAGGGTTGTAGAGGACGCAGGAAAAATCGTGATATTCAGTACCTCACCTTCCGTCCGTATCGCTCTGGGGGAAGAGTTTGACATGCCGGACGGAAGCTTTGTCCA
>UQKK01000022.1 GCA_900541505.1 uncultured Ruminococcus sp. | reverse complement strand
TAACGGATGTTTATTCACATATTCTGGATGATGACCGTAAGAAGAATGCAGAATTGTTTGAAGATGCATTTTATGGTAAGAAAGAAACAGATCCGCAGATGCACAGAAAGAAGCCGGAAAATACTTTAAAGGTTCCAGATGGTGTGGATGCGGAGTTACTGGCAAAGGTACTCTCTAATCCGGAGATGGCTACATTACTGGCGTCTCTTGCAAAAACAATTAAATAATAGATCAGACAATTCAGTTGTCGCAAAATTTGCGACAGTTGAAAAGCTGATCAATCAGCATAGTTATGAATTGCATTGTGTAGTCAAATTTTCGTAGACAAACTGACTATTTCACAGTATATTATAAGTAGTATATCTGATCAATCGAATATTGTTTATCATTCCCGTATGTCGGGCATGATAGCCGATCTTATGCCGGGCCATTGACAATGACCTTCAACCCTATTGTTAGCAGTTGCAAACATTTTACTAATATTCACGGGTTGTCTAAGGCTGACAGAGATGATATTTTGATTGACCGAAATTGATTCGAAAGTGCTTTTAATCCTTGATTTTGTTTGACTTGGATTAACACATATTAACGGAGATGAGAACGCATGTTCGATTCTCCTAAGCGGTAGGTCGGAGGTTCGAATCCTCTTAGCGACGCCAAAAACTCCGCCGAAAGTCTTGAGTATCAAGATTTTCGGCGTTTTTTATTTGTGCGAGGCACGAGCTAAGCGGAAATGCTTGCATTTCCATTTGGCGACGCACGCGACACCGGCACTGTCGGCGTCCGAGAAAAATCCAATATGCGATTAGCAAGAGCCATTTTTGCTAATCAGTCAAAGCCAGAAAATAATCGAACTTGTGATATACGGCATAAATTAGCCTGCTAATGATTAGCAGAATTTTCGGGCATTTTGCTAATCAAAATGGCTTTCCTGATAATTTGCTTTAAAATGCTATTTACGACCGAGAGGGGCAGTCAAAAAAGATTACTCTTCTTCTTTGTAGATTTATGTGGTAAAGCCCCTGCTGCATGGTATAATGGACTTGTTGAGAAAAAGCGTTTGAGGTCACAGGTTATTACCTTAAAGCAAGCAGATGGTACATAGAACTTGAGATTCCAAACTGGAATCTCAAGTTGAAGCATATATGGGAAAATACCGATTTGAGATTCTAAATTGGAAGCTCAAGTTTTGAAAGGGTTGAGAGTATGGCAAAAACAGAACAGACCGTTTTAGTGCAAGTGGAGGAACAAACACAGGTTACGACTGTAGAGTTGGCTCAATTCGATATAAAAAACTTAATATATGTAGTCCGTAATCAACAGGTAATGGTGGACAGCGATTTGGCGATGCTATATCAGGTGGAGACAGGAAATTTGAATAAAGCCATGAAAAGAAATCAAAAAAGATTTCCAGAGGACTTTTGTTTCCAATTAACCGGAGAAGAATTTGAAAACTTGAAAATCCAATCTGGAAGCTCAAGCTTAGATGGTAGTGGATACGGCGGACGAAGGTATATGCCCTATGTATATACAGAACAAGGAATTTCTATGTTGGCGAGTGTCCTGAGAAGCGAAATTGCTATAAATACCAGTATTCGTATAATGAGGACTTTCGTAGAGATGCGGCGTTTTATCGCCAATAATGCTCTGCTTTTTGAGCGTATCAGCAATGTAGAGCTGAAGCAGTTGGAATATCAGAAGCAGACAGATGAGAAACTGGAGCAGATATTCGAGTACATATCCGAGCATGAAGAAGCTAGTCAAAAGGTATTCTTTGACGGGCAGATTTACGATGCGTTCAGTTTGATTGTCAGCTTGATACAAAAGGCAGAAAAGGAAATTACGCTGATAGACGGATATGTAGATGTGGCGACATTGAATTTGCTATCCAAGAGAAATGAGAATGTGTCTGTGACAATCTAAATACGGGGATTAGATAGAGTAATATAATTTTAACTCGTTTTAATTGAATTAGAGTTGAGTTAAAATCGAGTTAAAAGTAAAATACTGCATGGATATGCAGAATCGGCAAGATGCCGAAATTTCCTCAATGGAGGAAATTTTTTCTACTCAATTTAATATCATAGAAAATTCTGCATTCCATCGAGATAATATTCAACAGACAATAATGTCTCTTCTCTCAAGTTATCGATAAACAGCGGAGGCTGTGACATCCCCGGCACTTGAAACAGATTGCTGTAACCAACCAACAGAGCATGAAGAAAATAATAGAATCTCGTGGCAGACTCGGCCGGTATCCGGGGCAGCTTCTCATGTGTGAGTCTGCCAATGTCAATCAGTTTGTTTGCCCATAAGAGCCGTTCTTCATTGAGGGCTTCCGTGCCCTCTGATACAGTGTAAACATTGTGATGCACAGAAAGCAGTGCAATCAGAGTATGCTGTTCAATCAGGACAGAGACTCTCTGAAGCTGAAAATTTTTATAATCTTCAAACTTATGAAATGTCTGCTTTTCTATTTCGGATATCTCTTCTGTAAAATAGTTATTATAATAATCATAGAGAAGTTTTCTAAATAATAATTCTTTTGTGGGGTAGTAATTAAAAAGAGTGCCGATAGCAACCCCACACGCACGGGCGAGTTCCCGCATGGTAATATTGGAAAAATTCTTTTCTTCCAGCAATGAGAGAGCTGTATCTGTAATCAGTTTTTCGCGTTTTTGATATTCTTCCGGTGAAAATGCTTTTCTCATAGTATTCTCCTGCCTGATATACGCTCCGCGAAGATACGCGGCAATTCGTAAAGAAATTAGTCGTGCTGTACACAACACGAATTGTGCGTGCAAGACTTGCGAGCGAGTCTTGAATCTATTTTATAATATCCCACAATTTTTTTCAAACAGAATCCTATCCGTTCAGCCTACGATATTCGTAAAAACGCACACTGTGAGGGGCGAACTGTAACGATTAAATAATTGACAAATGAGCAATGTTCAATTTATAATAAAACTATTAAATGAACGTTGCTCATTTATAATTTCCAAAGATAGTGACGTAAAATGTGGTTACGATTTTGTACAACAAAGGAGGAGAAATCATGGCAAAGAGCGGATGGGCGAGATATGCGACTCATATGTCAAAAGTTGGAGGACTGTTTTTAGGTCCTATCAGCGAAAAAAGTAATTTTACTAAAATGTTTAAACTTCTTGTGCCGGAGAAAGAAGCATTGTTGGGGCTGAGTGCTACAAATAAGCCGGAAACAGCGAAAAAAATTGCAGAGAGGGCAAAGATGCCGCTTGAGAAAGCGGAACCGATGCTGCAGCATATGGCACAGAAAGGTTTGCTGTTTGAGCGTGTTACAAAGCGGGGGATATCCTACTACAATGTTCCTCCATTTATCCCCGGATTTTATGAATATGTGATGACAGACCCGGAGACGATTCATAATCCGGAAGTGGGAAAACTTTTCCGGGCAGCACTTGATGAGGAGCTTGGACCGTTACTTCGGTTTGCGGATGTGCAGGGCGGAGGTTTAATGAAAGTGACCCCGGTTATGAAGGAGATACATGCGCAGCAGAAAGTATATTCGTTTGAAGATGTGCTGACTTTTATCAATAACAGTTCCCGGTATTCTGTTGCGGATTGTGCCTGCCGGACTGCTGCAAAATTAGTGGGAAAGGGCTGCGAGCACCCAATCCATGACACTTGTATGCAGTTTGATGAGACGGCGGATTATTATGTCAGGACAGGAAGAGGTCATTACCTGACAAAGGAAGAAGCGATTCAGACTTTGGAGATGACAGAAAAAGCCGGTCTGGCTCACTGTGCATTTCAGGTGGAAGGAAAAGACAGGACAACATTTATCTGTAATTGCTGCGGATGTTCCTGCGCGGGTTTGCGGCAGATTAACCGGCTGGATGCCAATCCGATGTCACATTCCAATTTCCGGGCAAAGATTGATGACGTTAAATGTGTGGCATGTGGGGAGTGTGTGGAAATCTGTCCGGTCAATGCCGTTACTCTGGGGACAAATTTTGCAGAGAAGAGTGTCTGTCAGAAGCCGGATTACAAAATGGCAAAAAACCATGTTATGAACAAAAAAGACCTTCATGATGATTTCATCAATGAAAGAAAGCTGGTGTCAAAATTAGGTACGGCTCCGTGTAAAGTGTCATGTCCGGCGCATATTTCCGTACAGGGATATATTGAGAAGGCTTCGGAAGGCAAGTATCTTGAAGCTTTGGAAGTAATTAAGAAAACCAATCCTCTCCCGGCAGTTTGCGGGCGTATCTGTCCGCATCCTTGTGAGGCACACTGTACGAGGAATACATTGGACCAGTCACTGGCGATTGATGCTATCAAAATGTTTATCGCGGATAAGGAACGTGACGGAAGCACCAGATACATTCCTCAGAAGAAAGGCAGTTATGAGGAGAAAGTCGCGATTATCGGTGCAGGTCCGGCAGGATTGACCTGCGCGTATTATCTGGCAGAAGAAGGATTTCAGGTGACTGTATTTGAAAAATCAAAGAAACCGGGAGGGATGCTGGAGTATGGAATTCCGAAATTTCGCCTTGAAAAGGAAGTCATTGATTCTGAAATTGAGGTAATTCGGGAATTGGGCGTGGAGTTTAGATGCGGCGTGAATGTAGGGGAAGATGTGACGATACCCCAGCTTCGAGAGCAGGGATATCAGGCGTTTTATCTTGCAATCGGCGCGCAGCAGGGAGCGATGCTCGGCATAGAAAATGAGGACCTTCCGAATATCATGAATGGCGTAACCTACTTAGGGCGTGTGAACAGCAAAGAGAAGACAAATACAAAAGGGAATGTGATTGTAGTAGGAGGCGGAAATGTTGCCATTGACGTCGCTCGCGCCGCTGTACGGGAAGGCGCGGAGTCGGTCGCAATGTATTGCCTTGAATCCGAGGAAGAGATGCCGGCGGCAGTGGATGAGCAATTAGAGGCGCGGGAGGAAGGCATCGTCATCCACAATGGATGGGGGCCCATGACAATACAAAAGAAAAACGGTCTGGCAACGGGAATCAAATTTAAAAAGTGTGTCTCTGTCCGCGATGCGAAAGGGCAGTTTGCGCCGCAGTATGACGAGGCACAGACAGTAGATGTACAGGCAGATACAATTATTCTTGCAATTGGACAGAAAATTGATTTAGGCGGACTTCTCAAAGATACGAAGGTAAAGACAGGACGGGGAAACCGAGTGCTCGTGCAGAATATTTCCTATCAGACAGAGGAAAAAGATATCTTTGCAGGAGGAGATGTGGTCACAGGCCCTAAATTTGCCATTGATGCGATTGCGCAGGGGCGTCAGGGAGCAATCTCCATATCCAGGCTGCTGCGCGGCAGACATCTGACGGATGGAAGACATGCAGAATATCAGGAAATTGATACAGCTAACATTGACCTCAATATGAACATCCGGAATCTGGATTTGACACCGCGGCAGAGCGCACCGAAAGTAAATCATGAGCAGGCTGTCCGGACCTTCAGGGATTTGCGGGAAGGGCTGACAGAAGAACAGATTAAATGTGAGACGGGGAGGTGTCTGCAATGCGGCAAATCTATTGTGGACAGCGATAAATGTATCGGCTGCGGCGTTTGTACCCACAGATGTGAATTTGATGCCATCCACCTGGTGCGTGTGGACGATACACAGTTTGCACTGAATATGTCGCGCTGGTATGGCAGAATTGCCAAAAGTACTGTAAAACGAGGCATCCGTATCGCAGCTACAGGAATTTCAAATATAGCAAAAAAGGGAGAACGCTAAATGCATGAGTTGAGTGTTGTTGAAAATATTGTCCAGACAGCGGAAGATTTTGTGCAAAAAAATAAGATAGGAAATATAAAAAAAGTTGTGGTGCAGGTAGGCACTATGACAGGTGTTCTTCCGAAATATCTGAAAATGTATTATCCTGATGTGGTGGAAAATACTTTGCTTGCAGGTTCAGAGCTTGAGGTGGAGGAGATTTCTGCGGAATGTTTTTGCAGAAATTGCGGTACAACATTTGAGCCGACAGAAAAAAGTGAGAAATGTCCGGAGTGTGAAGAAGAGGATTATGAAATCATCCGCGGCAGTGAACTGATGATAAAGGAAATTGGGTATGAGTGAAAACTGAGCAGAAGAAAAGAAAATAAGGCAGAAATGAAAAAGAGGATATTAAAGCAGGAGAAAAGGAGATGGATTTGAGATGATGGACGTCAAAATAATCAATGTCAAAAAGTCCATTTTAGAGGACAATGATGCGGATGCGGAAAAACTCCGCAGCGAAAATCTGCGTACCGGTACATATTATGTAAATGTCATGTCCTCGCCGGGCTCCGGTAAAACGAGCATATTGTTAAGGACCATCGCTCATTTGAGAAAGGAACTGAAAATTGGTGTTATGGAGGCGGACATAGACAGTGATGTGGACGCGAAAACAATAGCTGATACTGGGATTCCCGCCATACAGATTCACACGGGAGGAATGTGTCATCTGGATGCGCAGATGAGCAGACAGGGACTGCGGGAACTGGGGGCAGAGGATTTAGAACTGGTCTTTCTGGAAAATGTGGGAAACCTCGTCTGTCCGGCAGAATTTGACACAGGGGCAGCAAAAAATGTTGTGATTTTATCAATCCCGGAGGGAGATGATAAGCCGCTGAAATATCCTCTTATGTTTCAAAAGGCGGATGTGGTCCTTGTAAATAAAATTGACGCCATGGAAGTTTTTGACTTTGACATGCGGAAATTTAAAGATAATGTAAAGAGACAGAATCCTCTTGCCTGCATTTTTCCGGTCTCTGCCAAAACAGGAGAAGGGATAGAAGCATGGTGTGATTGGCTGAGACAAGATGTGAAGCTCTGTATGAACGGTAAAAGATAAAAACGAATGAATAATTAAATGGAAAAATAATATGAGTAAAATGAAGGTAATTGATGTAAATGTCGGTATTTACGAAGAGAATATAAAAATTGCCGACGAAATTCGTAAGGCAAATAAAAAGAAAGGAACCTTTCTGGTCAATCTGATGGCAAGTCCGGGGGCAGGAAAGACGACGACGCTTCTGCGCACTATAGAAATGCTGAAAGAAAAATATAAAATCGGCGTCATGGAAGCCGATATCGAAGCAGAAGTGGATGCCAGAAAAATGGAACAGGCGGGTGTTGGCACGATTCAGGTTCATACCGGTGGGGAATGTGCTATGGATGCCTCTATGACAAAGAGGGCACTGGATGAATTGGAAGGAAGCCAATATGACCTTTTATTCCTGGAAAATGTGGGAAATCTGGTATGTACGGCAGAACAGGATGTGGGGGCTTCTGTGAATGTAGAAATTTTATCCATTCCGGAAGGGGATGATAAGCCATTAAAATATCCCCTGATGTTTGAGGTATGCCAGTGTATCCTTATCAATAAAACAGATACAAGGGATTACTTTGCGTTTGATGACGAAAAAGTAAAGGAGCGCATCCTCTCCAGAAATCCAAAGGCAAAGATTTTCTTTATTTCTGCTAAGACTGGGGAAGGTTTCAGGGAATGGATAAAATGGCTGGAAGATGAAATGTCGTGCTTTGCAGCAAAGTAAAATTACAGGCTGACAAAAAGGATTGAATTGCAGACAAAAGTCTACACCTACGCTATAAAAATGACGTTAAAACTCCGCCGAAAGTCTTGAGTATTCAGATTTTCGGCGGTGTTTTAGATTTCCTTTCAATGCATATTTCCTCTTACCATCCCGACCCTAATTTCCCAATCGCCATAACAATGCTGTCTATCCCCAGCAGCAATAAGTAAAAACCGATAATATATCCGGCGGAAATAATGGAAATCATCGGATGGAATATCATCATGATTCCAAGTACAAGACCGATGATATTTACAATCAGAGTAAAGTAATACGTAAAATCACCGGCTGTCAGGCGGATGACAGTGAGGTGTGTCAGCCTGGAAATACAGTGGGCGATGAACCATACAGGAAAAAGCAGAGATAAAATCCATTTTCCCGCTCCGGGGTAGACAAGCAGCATGATGCCTGACATGACGCTTAAAATCCCTGTCACTAATGCCACTGTGGGACCGAAACCGATATGGTGTTCTACTCTTACGTAAAATATAATATCAGCGCTCCCTGTGATGACTGCTACGATACCGTAAATGATTCCGATTCCGGTTACAGCGCTCTGGGGGCGTATGAAACTGAAAATACCGAGCAGGACTAGTAAAATCCCTACCAGTAATTCCATTTTGCCGAATCTTGTACGGTTTCTCATTATGCCGCACCTTCCTTCCTGTTTAAAATCTGCATAAATTCTTCTCCGGTAATGGTTTCTTTTTCATAAAGGAACTGTGCCAGTTCATCCAGCTTTGCGCGATTGTCGGTGAGGATTTTTTTCGCTTTTTCGTGCTGTGTCTTTACCAGTTCAACCACTTTTTTATCAATCTCTTTCTGTGTGTCCATGGAGCAGGTAAGGGAAGTATCACCGCCCAGATACTGGTTGTTTACGGTCTCCATTGCCACCATGTCAAATTCCTCGCTCATACCATAGCGGGAAATCATAGCGCGGGCAAGTTTTGTCGCCTGTTCGATGTCGTTGGATGCCCCTGTGGTGATTTCGTGGAAAACAATTTCCTCTGCCGCGCGTCCGCCTGTGAAAGTGGCAATTTTGTTTTCAATCTCTTTTTTAGTCATTAGATATTTATCGCCCTGCTCCACCTGCATCGTATAGCCGAGAGCGCCGGAAGTCCTGGGAATGATAGTAATCTTTTGCACCGGAGCGGAGTGTGTCTGCATGGCGGCGACAAGCGCGTGACCGATTTCATGATAAGCTACGACCTTCTTTTCCGTATCCGATAAAACAGAATTTTTCTTCTGGTATCCGGCAATGACCACTTCGATGCTTTCTTCCAAATCTGCCTGTTGTACAACGGTGCGCCCATTTCTCACTGTCCGCAGGGCAGCTTCGTTTATGATATTGGCGAGCTCCGCGCCGGAAGCGCCGGATGCCATGCGCGCAATCGTGTGGAAATCCACATCATCTGTGACTTTAATCTTTTTTGCGTGTACTTTTAAGATTGCCTCACGTCCCGCAAGGTCAGGAAGTTCCACGGGAACGCGGCGGTCGAAACGTCCCGGTCGGGTCAAAGCAGGGTCTAAGGATTCCGGGCGGTTTGTGGCAGCCAGGATGATGACCCCGTTATTTCCTTCAAAGCCATCCATCTCTGTGAGAAGCTGGTTTAAGGTCTGCTCTCTCTCATCGTTTCCGCCTATCTGTCCGTCACGTTTTTTCCCAATCGCATCGATTTCGTCGATGAAGACGATACAGGGGGCTTTTTCCTTTGCCTGCTTAAATAAATCCCTTACTTTTGAAGCACCCATACCTACAAACATTTCCACAAATTCAGAGCCGGAAATGGAGAAGAAGGGAACATTTGCCTCACCTGCGACAGCCTTTGCAAGCATGGTCTTTCCGGTTCCGGGAGGTCCTACTAAAAGTAAGCCTTTTGGCATCGAAGCGCCCACCTGGGTGTATTTTTCCGGATTGTGAAGATAATCTACAATCTCCGCAAGATTTTCTTTTGCCTCATCTTCGCCGGCTACATCGTCAAAATGAATCCCTTCGGTGGATTGCACATATACTTTGGCATTGCTCTTTCCCATGCCGAATGCCATGGAGTTCTTGCCTCCCGCCTGCTCCATCAGTTTTTTGCTCATATACTGTCCCAGACCGATGAAAATCAGCATAGGCAGGATAAAGGTCAGAAACAGACTTAAAAGGGGAGAGGTTGTCTCCTCAATATTCCGGGTGAACTCGGCGCCCGAATCATAGAGACGTTCGGTCAGCGTCGGGTCGTCCATTGCGCCGGTCTTATAAACCGCTGTATTTTCCTTATCTGTGAAAATGATTTCGCTGTCTTCCACTTCTACCTTGCCTATATTTTTATCTTCCACCATTTCCATAAAAGTACCATAGTCTACTTCGGATACTCTTGAATTGGAGAGCAGTGGTGTTACGAGCATATTAAATAGAATAATGACGATTAAGACAATTCCATAGTAATAAATCAAAGGTTTTTTTGGCGACTTTACTTCTTTCATACGAGATTTCCCTCACTTTCTTGTTCTTGCTGTGTCATCTGTGCATCGATAGCTTCCATGGACAATAGAAGCGCGCGGCTCGCTGCCTGAACGGCAAAATCCAGTGCATATTCCGCGAGAAGGATTTTTTCTTCCGCCATAGAGTCTCCGTTTTTCTGCTCCGGGCAGCAGCCGTACATCTCGGCTTTTGTCTTCTTTATAATCTGTTCGATTTCCGTATATGCCTTTGACAGTTTTGAGACAACTCTGCCCTGAGAATATTTTAATTCTCTTGCCAGCATCAATTCCGTTTCTTCACATTCTTTTCGGAGTGTCTGTATCTCATCTGTTATTTTGCTGTGCTGCGCAGATTCACTCATCTGGATTCGGCTGTGCAGTCGCCGTATTTTCTCATCCAGCTCATATAATTTGATTGAAAAAATTTCGTAAGCCATCTGCATACCTCCTCTCTATGCGTTTATTCTATCGAAAGGAACTAAGGTATACCACTGTCAGTATTTTATTCGTGTATAGACAAAACAGCCGAAGTGTAAAAAATTCTTACACTTCGGCTGTTTTGTAAAATACTTTTCTTTATGAGAAGGGAGAAATTTTCCCCGATATGAGCAGATAAAGCTGATGCACAATCATATCAAGATTCCTGGTGTCTTCGTCGCTCCAATGCTTCATAAAACCTAATATAGCCTGACTGTGATAACGCAGGACAAGCTTTAACTCTTTTAGCAAACAGAAGAAATATCCTGCAGACAATCGGCGAGTTCTGCCAGAGATTCGGTCCACTTCCCATAAACCTTCAGAAGTTTTTCATAGTACGCGTTTGTTTTAGAATCCGGCAAAAGTGAATCCTCTAATTTGTGAATCCGGGATATGATATCATAATCCGTCCACAGACCGCAGGCATTTGCCGCCAGGGCTGCGGCGCCTAAGGAAGCGGTATCCTGGTCGATGTTTGTCTTAATAACCGGCATATTATAAATATCAGCAAATATTCTGCGCCATACGGCACTCTTGCTGCATCCTCCGCACAGGAGCATCTCACCTTTGATTTCCACCTGACTGAGCAAAATATCCAATGTTTTTCTCAGCGCCATAGCGACTCCTTCCATTGCGGCGCGCACAAGGTCTTCCCGCGTTGTACTCAGGGAAAGTCCCATAAAACTGCCGTGCAGGTTGGGGCTGGGTTCCTGGGCGCTCCCGCCTGCCAGACTGGGATTGAAAAGTACACCATGGCTTCCGGGAGGCGCGGATTCCGCCATTTGATTCATAATGTCATAGGTATTTGTATCCGAAGGATAATCCTTCAGAAGCTGGTCCCGTACCCATCGAAAAGAGTTTCCCGCGGAAAAGATAGATACCGCGGAAGTGTAATAGCCTTTTTTGACATGAGCAAAGACAAAGGGGCGGGTCTTCAGGTCTATGACAGGCTTCTGTGAAGTGACGGCAATCCAACTGGAAGAACCGAGGGAAGTATAGGCAGTGCCTTCCTCCAGCCCCCGGGCGCCAAGCGCCATACAGGTATTATCCACTGCGCCGCAGGCAACCGGGGTTCCCGGAAGAAGCCCACACTCTGCCGAGGCTTCCTCCGTCACATATCCGATAATGGAATCAGAGGGGCGGATATCGGGAAAAATATCTCTGGAAATCCCTGCCGCCTGGAAGAAGCGGTCTTCATAATCCCATTTTTCCAAATTGAATACGCCGAAACCGGAGGCATAGGAAGGGTCTGTGCAGATGGTTCCGGTAAATTTATAATTGACAAAGTCTTTTGAGCCGAGGATTTTCCTGATATTGTTAAAAATATCAGGCTGATGCTCGCGCATCCACATCAGTTTTAAGATGGTATAACATTCCTCCGGGTCTCCGTTTCCTGTGGTGCGGTACCATTCCTCATAAGAAAGACTGCGAAAGAAATGTTCAATCTGGTCGGATGCGCGCATATCGCACCAGATTGGCACCTGTTCCATAAGAAGATTGCCGCTGTTGTCGAGCGGCACAGCGACAAGGCTGTGACCGGACAGCGCTGTGCAGGCAATTTCATCGGGCGTACAGCCGCTTTTTTCAAGGAGGAGCTTTGTCGCGCGGCATACTCCGTCCCACCAGTCCATTGGGCGCTGTTCTACAAATTTTTCTGAGGGAAAATAAGTTTCATACTGGCGAAATACCTCTGCAAGTGAATTTCCTTCCACATCAAAGAGAGAGGCTTTGATGCCTCCGGTTCCAAGGTCATAAGCGATAAGTTTATCCTTTATCATAATTTGTTCTTCTCCTTTACTCTATCTGGGTCAGACAGAGCATTGGCAGAAAGGAAGTTAGAAGAATTATATAGGCTGTTCTGAAAAAATGTAATTCAGCGGCACATCAAAATAAGCAGTAAATCCGTACTCTGCTGCAAAAGTAGATGAACATTCTGCTTTTGCAGCGGCTTCTTAGAGATTGTGTGCCGTGTAAGTGCGGATTCCGTGCTCGAGATAATATCGTTTATAGGCATCCGGGATATCCGGGCTTGTGACAACGGTTAATGGCATATCCAAACTGCCGACCTTCCGAAAAGTCCGCTTGTTGAACTTTGAGCGGTCAACCACCATGACAGTCTCCCGGGAATACAGGCTGACTGTTTGAATCAGCTCCAGGACAGACCTGTCGGAAAGTGTGTAGCCGCTTTCTAAATCTACTCCGTCCACGGAAAAAAAAGCTTTATCCAGATAAATATTGTCAAATTCATGCTCCAAATCATCAGGAAGCGTGTAGCAGCCAAAATGGTCAACCTGACCGCCGAGGAATAAAAGGCGGATTCCGGTGGCGTGGTACAAAAGGTTAGCTACCAGGAAATTATTGGTTAGGATATTGATATTGCTGCGAGAGTAAAGTGCCTTAGCAATATAATAATTGGTACGTCCCGGACCCAGAAAAACCCACTCTCTGTCTCTTATCATCCGGGCAGCTATGATTCCCAGTTCTTCTAAATCCTGGTTGTATTCAACCTGGTTGGGATGAAGGGCAGTGTCAGTCACTTCTTCTGTGGGGGCTACATTAATCGTTGCGCCGCCATAAAAACGGGTGAGAAATCCTTCCTGTTCCAATTCCTCCAAATCATTGCGGATTGTAGCGTCAGATACGTTAAGAAGATTGCTCAAAGTAGAAACTTCTACCTGATTACTGTCTTTTAAAATATCTTTGATTCGTTTGATTCTTTCAATTTTAAGCATATCTATTATACCTACTATAAAATTTATCTTAGCGTCGTTATACAAGAGATATCGCGCTCTCTTCTACATCGACGCTATACAGAAGCAGTAAACAAAATCGGGTATTCAGTGATAAGTAAGTTACTTCTGAGTCTGATTATAGCATAAAGAAATAGAATTAGCAATGAAAAAGAAAAAAAGAAAATAAAATAAAAAATAAAATATCACAACTAAATGTACAAAAAACATATAAAATATATACAAAATACATAAATTTAAAAAGGAAAATTACATAAAAACGAAAGATAATAAAAACAAAAAATAAAAAAATGAAAAAATATGATGACAAACAAAAATAAATGTGATATATTATTAGCAAGTTAGGCGAGCTCGTGCAGAAAGGTTAAAAACAAAAGCAAGAAAAGAAAGGGAAAAATTATGAAGAAAAGAGTGCTTTCAGTATTATTGGCAGGTGTTTTAGCAGGAACTATGATTCTCAGCGGATGCTCCAATTCCTCAAAATCGCAGGAAGGCGATTCCGGGAAGAGCGGAGGAGATGCAAAATACAGAATTGGTTTCGCAAATGCTTCTGTATCTAACAGCTGGCGTGTAAAGATGCGTGATATGCTGATGGAAGAAGCGGAAAAACAGGGAGTTGAGATTGTAGAGACAGATGCACATGATGATGCAAATACGCAGAACAGTAATATTGAAGCGATGCTTCAGCAGGATTTGGATGCAATCTTAATTACTCCCTGTGTAGAAGATGCTGTAAACCCGGGGATTGAAGCGGCGTATGAGTCAGGTATTCCGGTCATTCTGTTTGACCGTACTGCTACGACCGAGGATTACACCCATTTTGTAGGCTGGACAGATAAGAATAACGGAGCAGCCTGTGCGCAGATGGTTGTAGATGCTTTGACAGAGAAATATGGAGAGCCGAAAGGAAAGGTTATTGCACTGGACAGTATTGCAGGTTCAGGAACAGACAATGGACAGAAAGAAGGACAGGAGAGCGTGTTCAGTCAGTATCCCGATATCGAGATTATCGGCAGACAGTATACAGACTTTGAAGCTTCTAAAGGAAAATCCGCAATGGAAGACTTTCTTAATAAATATGGAGAAGGCGAGATTGATGCAGTGATATCACAGGATGGCGGTGTTACGCTGGCAGCCTGGGATGCAATTGTGGAAGCAGGCAGAGATGACGAAGGCATCATTGTGGTAAATGCTGATGGAATCAATGGCGTATGTAAGCTCATCAAAGAGGGAAAAGCATATGGGGCAACACAGTTCCCGTGCGCAGCTTCTGTAGAGGCATTGAAACTTGCCATCGATACATTGGAAGGAAATGACCCTGAAGATAAAATTGTTGTAAAAGACCCGATTATCGTGACGGCAGAAAATGTAGATGAGTATGTGGACATGGAAGGCGATGATTTCGACTGGACATATTAAAATGTCTGTCAGTTTCAGATTCGGTATATCTGATGAGCAGATGAATATCAAAAGCGAGGAGGAACAAAGGTGAAGATAGGTTTTTGTGTGGTAAATTATTCAGAACTTCCGGTGGAGGAAGTGTGCAGGATAGCAGCCGATAACGGCTACGATGCCGTAGAGCTCCCTGCGTATACGGATAATGGACAGGTAGATGTCGAGGAACTCTTAAAAGGCGGAAAAGCAAAAGAACTCAAAAAAATGGTTGAATCCCACGGACTGTTTATCTCTGCTCTGAGTAATCATGCAGATTCGCCTCTGATTATGGGACCGTACAGTGCCGGCATGGATTCCATTTGCCCGGGAACAAAAGAAGAAAAAATTAAATTCGGTCAGGAAAGTATGATTCGTTCTGCGCAGTTGGCAGCGGAACTTGGTGTAGAGTCAGTGGTGGCGTTTTCCGGCATGGAAAATTACGGACATATCAACGACTGGCCCGAACCCAACGGTTGGAAATACGAGGAAGAACAGTTTGCGGAAAAGTGGGGCTATGTATTTGACAAGTATAAGGAATACGGTGTAAAAGTAGCATTTGAACCGCATCCGAACAATATTGTCTACGATACACAGTCTACACTCAGACTGCTTGATGTTGTGGACCACCATGAAAGTTTCTGTATCAATTTGGACCCTGCCAATATCTATTTTTCGGGCGTGGATGTAAACCAGTTCGTAGATGATATGAAGGGGCGCATCGTAACAGTACATGCGAAGGACTGTGAGATTGTGAAGCATAATCTCGCAAGAGGCGGTCTGAATATGTATATGCAGGATGGCTGGGGCAGGCTTGACCGTTCCTTCCGATTCCGTATCCCGGGCTGGGGAGATGTGGACTGGAAACGTCTCATCAGCGAATTGTTCCTTACAGGTTACAACGGGGTATTCAACTACGAGCATGAAGACGTCATCATGAGCCGTGCGGATGGAGTAAAGAAAACAATAGATTTCTTAAGACCATTGATGATTGACGCTCCGTATGAAGGGCGTAATGACAAACTGTTTACAAAATAGAACGGAGATAGGAGGAAGAACAGTATGGAAGGAACAATGAGAGCACAGGTTCTTGTGGAAGTGGGACGCTTTGAATTAAAGGAAGTGCCGATTCCGCAAATTAACGATGATGAAGTGCTTGTAAAAGTAAAATACTGTGGCATCTGCGGGTCAGACTGGGGTTCTTATCAGGGAAAGTACGCAGATGAGGTGGAATGTATCCCGCTTACTACAGGACATGAAGTATACGGAACCATTGCAGAGGTCGGCGCAAATGCTCAGGGACTGGCAGTGGGGGACCGCGTTACTTATGATATCGTAATCCCGTGCGGTACATGTTATCAGTGCCGAATTGGGGAATCCCTTCTTTGCTCTGATTTTAAACAGATTGGGATTCACACCGACGGAGGTTTCGCGGAGTACGTGAAGGTGCCCTGGAAGAATATCTATAAAGTACCGGATGAAGTGTCAGATGAGAAGGCTGCATTTGTTGAACCGCTGACCGCATGTCTGAATGCTTCTCACAAAATGAACTGTGAGATAGGGCGCAGTGTCGTCATTATAGGCGCAGGACTGGGAGTGATGCATGCGCAGCTGGCAAGAGCGCGCGGAGCTGCCCCGATTATCGTGGTAGATACAAATGCGGAACGTCTGAAAATGGCAAAAGAAGTAGTGGCAGATTATGTGATTGACGCTTCCAAGTGCGACCCGGTGGAAGAGGTTATGAAACTGACCAAAGGAATCGGAGCGGACTATGTACTGGAGGCAGTAGGACATCACAGTACATATGAACAGGCGTTTAAGATGCTGAGAAAGGGCGGAAAGCTTGAGGCATTCGGTATGTGTGCCGATGACGATTACGCAAGTCTCGCGCCGATTGAATTTGTGACCAGCGAGAAGAAAATCAGCGGAAGCTGTGCAGGAATCGGATACGACTGGGCGGATGCATTGACTCTGATGCAGTATAACAGAGTAGACCCGATGCCGCTTATCTCCATGATTGTTCCTCTGGAAGAGCTGGAGGAGACGCTTCACGAGATAAAGAAAAATCCAAAGTTGATTAAAGTGCTTGTTAGTCCGCAGGCAACAGAACGAACTGTATTATATCAGAGGGAGATGACTCACGCCTCTATAGGCGATGAGTGACGAATCCGTATCAGTGGCGAGTGTCAATCCCCCTCTGATATACGCTCCGCGAGGATGCGCAGGGATTCGGAAAAGAATGATGTCAGCAGAGCTGACCCGAATCCCGCGCCAAGACTCGCGGACGAGTCTTGAAAAATAAATTCGGTGGGCTGCCGGCCGAAAGAACGGCATGCAGCCCGCGCTTTTCAAAGTAAGCAGGAGAAGTGAGCAATGAGTGCGGAGAAAGAGAAAACAAACATCATAAAAAAAATACTTGGAAATCCGGTAAGTGTTCCCTATATTGCGCTAATCATCGTATTTATTATTTCCACGATTGCGTCGCCGGATATTTTTCCTACATATTCTAATATCATGAATATATTGAGACAGGCATCTATCGTCGGCGTTGTCAGCATCGGAATGACGGTTGTACTTCTTGTGGGAGGAATCGACCTTTCCGTGACGAGTATTATGGCAATTACAGCCTGTCTTTTAGCAGATATGCTTGAGGCGGCAGTCAATAACGGTGAGAAAGGTATAACAATCGGACCGGTGATACTGGTGCTGCTGCTCGGAAGTTTTATTGGTCTTATCAATGGTATTATCATCGTTACAAGAAAATTGGAGGCTTTTATCGTTACGTTGGCGATGAATATGATTGTAAAAGGTATCGTTATGGTATATACCAAGGGTGCTCCGGGCGGAGAAGTAACCGAATTCTGGGAGAATTTCGGTTCCGGTTTTGCATTCGGGATTCCCTGTGCCGTGCTTCTTTATCTGGCTATGATGGTCATTTTTATGATTGTACTGCACAAGACCATATACGGGCGTCATATTTATGCCATAGGAAGTAATGCCGAGGCGGCGCGCCTGACGGGAATCAAGGTAAAATTCAACAAAATTATGGCATATGTACTCTGCGGTTTCACGGCAGCTCTCGCCGGTGTCATGCTGATGGCGCGTGTCAGAGTTGGAGAGCCAAACGGAAGTACAGGATATGACATGGATGCGCTTGCGGCCGCGGTTATCGGCGGTACGGCAATGAGCGGCGGAAAAGGTGGTCTGGCAGGTACACTTGCCGGTGTCATCATTATGGCAATTGTAAATAACATACTGAATCTGGTAGGCGCAGACCCGAATCTGCAGAGTTTGATTAAAGGTTTGATTATCCTTGTTGCAGTTGTATTCCAGAAACAGGATAAATAATCGTTCATGCGGGGAAGGAGACTCTTATGAGTGAATATGCATTGGAAATGACAGGCATCACTAAAACATTTTCCAAAGTTACGGCGCTGGATAATGTGAATCTTCGTGTGAAAAAGGGAGAAATCCATGCACTGATTGGAGAGAACGGAGCCGGAAAATCCACATTGATGAAAGTTCTGTCCGGCGTATATAAACCGGATGCGGGAACAGTCAAAATAGATGGCGAAGTTGTTGCGGTTAGAAATCCAAAGGATGCGATTGAGAAAGGTGTGGCAATCATCTATCAGGAACTGAGTCTTGTTCCGGAACTGGATGCGGTGAAAAACGTTATGCTCGGTCAGGAAAAAAACAGATTCAGTATCATCAACGGCAAAGCTGAAAACGAATTTGCCGGAAAATATCTGGATTATGTAAGCAGGGGCGCCTTGAAGAGCTATAAGGTGCCGGTGAAAAAATTGAGTGTGGCGCAGCAGCAGATGATAGATATCGCCAAAGCGCTGTCCTATGATTCCAGAATCATTGTTATGGACGAACCCACAGACAGTCTGACAAACACGGAGATTGAGACGTTATTTGAGATTGTGAGAAAGCTGAAAGAAGACGGGATTACCGTCATCTACATTTCACACAGACTGGAAGAGCTGTTTGCTCTCTGTGACAGAGTTACTGTGCTCAGAGACGGAAAATATATCGCGGATGCAGATATTAAGGATATAGATAAAGACTGGCTAATCAGCAAGATGATTGGCAGAGATTTAAAAGATACGTATCCTCCGAGGCACCGGATTTTCAGTGAAGAGACGGCATTGGAAGTGGACGGGCTGACAGGAGAAAAATTCCGGAATATCTCTTTTAAATTAAAAAAAGGAGAGATACTCGGAATCGGCGGTTTAGTCGGAGCAGGAAGAACAGAAGTACTAAGGGCAATATTCGGCGCGGACAAGAAAAGCAAAGGCACGGTGAAGATATTCGGAAAAGAGGCAGAGATTCATCATCCGAGCAGAGCTTTAAAGTACGGCATCGGATTCGCCACGGAGGACAGGAAAACACAGGGTCTGTTCTTAAACCAGAGTATACGGGAAAATATAGCGGCAGCGGCACTTGACAAAGTATCGAAGGCTGGCTTTATGGATTCCCGGAAAGAAAAGACAATGGTCGGTAAATATTTTGAGGACTTGAAGGTCGTAGCGCCGGATATGAATAAAATATGCAAATTTTTGTCCGGCGGCAATCAGCAGAAAGTAGTATTGGCAAAATGGCTTGCGTCAGAGTGTAAAATCTTATTTTTGGATGAGCCGACGAGAGGCATTGACGTGGGAGCGAAATATGAAATATATCTGCTGATGGACCGACTTGTGCAGGAAGGCGTGAGCATCATTATGATTTCTTCAGAGATGCCGGAGCTTATGGGGGTAGCGGACAGAATCCTTGTGATGCACGAAGGAGATATAACCGGAGAACTGCAAGTCGGTGAATTTTCTGAAGAAAATGTGATGAAGCTGGCGAGCGGAGAAAAATTAGCCTGAAAAAGAGAGGACGGTTAAGAGTCCAGCTAAGAAATGTCAAAAGGAGGAAAGTAAATGGGATATAAGGAGACACTTTTAAAACCAATTCAAATCGGAAGCAAAACATGTAAGAACCGTTTTTTCGCGCAGCCCATGGAATGTGTGGATTCGGATGCGGAGGGAAATCCGACAGATTTAACATATCAGAGATATGAGAACCTCTATAAAGGCGGTTTTGGTCTTGTGGACCTTGAGGCAATCACGGTCACAAACGAATCCCGCGCGAGGAAGACGCAGCTTGAGATTATGCCGAGAAATGAAAAACCGCTGGCAAATTTCATCAAACGATTAAAAGAAGTAAGCCCGGATACATTGATTGTATTCCAGCTTACCCACTCCGGTGAAATCAGCGAACCGGACTTTTCCAGAAGGGTGTGCGTAAAACCGACCTATGGATTGGGCGGCGATTTATTGAGTGAGGAAGAAGTAGACCACATCATGGACCAGTTCGTGCTGGCTTCCAAGATTGCGGAAAGTGTGGGAGCGGACGGTATTGATATGAAACTGTGCCACGGTTATCTGGGTTCCCAGATTATTCGTCCATACAACGACCGTGACTGGAAATACGGCGGCTCCTGGGAGAACCGCTCCAGATTTGCCTATGATTTGATGGAAAAGATAAAGAAAAATGTAAGCAAAGACTTCCTCATTGGCTCCAAGATGTCGATGTGGGAGGGATATCCGGGAGGTTTCGGCTCCGCGGGACCGGATTCTCCGCTGATGGATATGACAGAACCGATTGATTTGATTAAAGGTCTGGAAGAGCGTGGGGCGAGTTATTTTGTAGAGTCTTTAGGCAATGTGCACTGCGCGATGAATTACATGGAATGTCTGAAAGACGGGTCGGAGCTGTCTTATATGCACATTTATTTCGCAGATTTGATGAAGAAAGCGCTGAAACCGGAAACGGTGGTTATCGGTTCTCATTTCACTCCTTTCCGGGGAAAGAAGAATAAGCTGTTGTCTGTGGACCCCGAAAAATCAGGGATTTTCCCGATGGGCGCAAGATGTATCGAAGACGGCATGATGGATATGGTAGGACTCGGAAGACAATCTTTCGCGGACCCGTTTACACCGATAAAACTCCAGGAAGGAAGAGAGGATGAGATTCACTACTGTACGATGTGTATGAACTGTGAAGAATTGATGATTCGGCAGCAGCCTGTAGGGTGCGTGACATACAATAAGCCTTACACAGACCGTTTTGTAGAGTGCAGAAAGAAATTCGGCAAACTGAACGCTCTCCATACCTAAAAGCTGCTTTTGTTGTATAGAAAATTCCTTTGAATTTCCTATACAACAAAAAGCTCTGCGGGGGCAAGCAGGACGGAAAAGATGGAAAAGGAAAGGTGAAAAGAAATGAAAGGAATATTGACAGAAAGACCGAGAAAGAATGTATTGACAAAGGATGATATCGCGTACATGATGGACCCCAGCGTACTGAAGCTGGATACAACATTAAGCGATGTAAAGCACATGGTGGAAGTATGCAAGAAATATGGATGCGGAACCTGCTTCTGCTGGCCATGTTACTATCCGCAATTGGTAGAACTTCTTGAGGACGCGCCGGTGACAAAATTCGGTACATCGCTGGGATTCCCGACAGGGCAGGAAGCAACGGAGACAAAAGTATTTCTCGCGCATCAGTTTATGGCTTTGGAGCCCGCCACCAATGATATGCAGATTAATGTAGGCTGGGTGAAGGAAGGATTTGATGATTTAGTATTACAGGATATCAAAGCAGTGCGTGAGGCGACACCGGGCGTACCGCTGAAAGTTATCATTGAGCCAATGCTTTTGACGGATGAAGAAATCAGAAGAGCGAGCGAATTGGCAGTTGAGGCAGGCGCGGACTATGTAAAGACAGGTTCCGGATTCTCTATCGGAAAACCAACGACCCTGCACCATGTAAAAGTCATCAAAGATACTATTGGAGACAGAGCGCAGATTAAAGTCGCAGGCGGGGTGAGAGACCTGGATACACTGCTTAAGATGTATAAACTCGGCGCTACGAGATTTGGCATCGGCTGTGCTTCTGCGGAGAAGATACTTGCTGAAGCAGATGCTCTCGGCGGAGAAATTAATCTGGACGATATCGTGATTGATGAATCTGAGTTATAAGAATAAGCAGATACGATGATATAAACTTTGGCTGTACAGGGGGTTATCATTTCAATAAACTTCACTAAAAAATCCGGACAGAATCCACAAAAGGAAAGATTCTGTCCGGATTTTTTGCATCAATTGCCCGTATCTTGCTTATTTTTCGCTTTTCTGCTTCTTTGGAAGAAAATGCTCCAGCGCCAGCTTTAAATCTTTTTCCGACTGTGCCATAAGGTCATACCCGTAGTCATGGAGACACCAGTCCAGAATCGTGCCGCGTCCAATCCGAAGCAGAAGATTCGTGACCTCCTCCGGGTCGGCGGAAGAGACCAGCAGCTTCCGGTCCTGGGCCACTTTGACGTAATGCAGAACCGACTGATAGTAAACTCTGTCTTTCCGTGTGATGAAGTTGTCGCTGATTGACAACTGGGAGATATACAACTCTTTTGCAAATCCGGAGCCATTATCAAAGACATATTGTGTCAGGCTTAAAACAATGTGCAGAATCATTTCCAATGGATGATTGTCCGCTGCATCTTTGAGTTCTTCCTCCAGCTTTGTATCAAATGTCATAAATCCTTGGGAAATCAAATCCTCCTTGGAACTGTAATGATGATAGAATGCGCCTGTCGATACACCGCTTCTCTGGCAGAGTTTGCGGATGGTAAGGGCGGGATATCCATCTTCCCGGATAATCTGATAGGCTGTATAGAGTAACTTTCGCCGCGTTGAGAGCGCCTGTTCTGCTCTTTTTGACATAGGCTTATATCCTTTCCGAAATACGAATGAAACTATTATAACATGATTTGAATGACGATAGAAAGCATTTTGGCGGAAAAAAGAGGATTCGCTGCGGCATAGCAATTATGCACAAAAAAGAAGTGTAAAATTCATATAAATTTCCCATGCCTGTCTGGATTGACAATTATATAACACAGTGCTACTATACTTTACAGAACAATGTTCGGCGAACAATGTTATGCAAAAGGAGGACAAGATATGAACCAGAAGTATTCCGCTTTGTTTGAACCAACTTACATCGGAAAACTTAAGTTGAAAAACAGAATGGCTATGGCGCCGATGGGTCCCATCGGATATGCGGACCCGCACTTTGCCTACAACCAGCGTCTACAGGACTATTATGTGGAGCGGGCGAAAGGCGGCATCGGACTGATTATTACAGGTGTGACTACCGTCAACGTGGACGTAGAAGGAATCGGCTCCCCGGGAATCCCGTGTGTGACCAAGAACCCGAAAGCTTTTGTCCACAATGGGAATCAGATGAATGAGCGCATCCACGCCTACGGCGCGAAGATTTTTCTTCAAATGACGGCAAACGCAGGACGCAGCACAATGCCGGGTATGACAAAGAACAATATTGCCCCGTCGCCCCAGGGAAACCGTTTTGACCCATCTGTACAGCACCGCGAAATGACGAAGGAAGAGATTGCCCAGTACACCCGCGATTTTGTAAAAGGCGCTATGGTAGCCAAACGGGCAGGATTTGACGGCGTGGAGATTCATGCGGTGCATGAAGGATATTTGTTGGACCAGTTTGCCATCGCCATCTACAACCACCGCACAGATGAGTATGGCGGAAGTCTGGAAAACAGGCTGCGCTTCGCTACGGATATTGTAAAAGGAATCAAACATGCATGCGGAGAAGATTTTCCGGTATCTCTTCGTTTCAGCCTGAAAAGCTGTATGAAAGGGCTGCGCCAGGGCGCGCTTCCGGGAGAAGAATATGAGGAAGCGGGGCGTGATATCGAAGAAGGAATCGCGGCGGCGAAGATTCTTGCGGCAGCCGGTTATGACGCACTCAATGTAGACGCCGGAACCTATGATTCCTGGTACTGGAATCATCCGCCGATGTATTTCGAGGAGGAGGGAATGTATCGTCCCTTCGGAGAGATTCTGAAAAAGGAAATAGATGTGCCGATTATTCTGGCAGGAAGAATGGAGAACCCGGATATCGCGGTGGATGCGCTTGGAAAATCCTGCGATATCGTGGAATACGGACGCCAGCTTCTGGCAGATGCCGACTATCCGGAAAAGCTGCGCACGGAGCGTCTGGATGAGGTCCGTCCCTGCCTAGGGTGCCACGAGGGATGTCTGGGTCGTATTTCCAAAGCTCCCGTTTCCTGCGCGGTCAATCCGGCATGCGGTCGGGAAAGTATCTACGGACTGACACCTGCCGCGAAGAAAAAGAATATCCTCATTGTAGGAGGCGGTGTGGCAGGCTGCGAAAGCGCCCGTGTACTGGCAGAACGGGGACATGAAGTTCACCTTTATGAAAAAGGCGGACGTCTGGGTGGAAATTTAATCCCCGGAGGCGTCCCCAGTTTCAAACACTATGACCACGAATTGATAAAATGGTATGAGCGCCAGCTTGAGCTTCTGGACGTGGACGTTCATTTAAACAGCGAGGTAAGTGGTGATGAAATCAGAAACAGCAGCGCGGATGTCATCATCACGGCCACCGGCTCTTCCCCCATTATCTTAAAGCAGGACAGTCTGAAGGAGGCTGTGACGGCAGACGATGTCCTGATGGGAAGAAAAGAAGCGGGAGATAAGGTTGTGATTATCGGCGGCGGGCTTGTAGGATGTGAGACCGGGCTCTGGCTTGCGAAACAGGGAAAAGAGGTCACCGTTGTGGAAATGCTCGGACAGATTCTTGGCGGACCTCATGGGATGCCGTTTATGAACTGGAGCATGCTGACAGATTTGATGAAGTTCCATCGTATGAACGTGATGACGAACGCCAGTGTAAAATCCATCGACGGAAAGAACGTTACTGTAGAGCAGAATGGGGAAAATACGGTTCTTGAGGCAGACACCGTCATCTCCGCCGTGGGATATAAATCCAAAAACAGGCTGTACGAAAGCATCAAGGACATGAATAAGCCAATCTACAATATCGGTGATTCCGCACAGGTACATAATATTATGTACGCGATTTGGAACGCTTATGAGATTACAAGAAATATATAGTGAGGATTGAAAAATGAAAAGGAAATATGAACATTTAATTGTCGATGATATTCAGTGGGTGGAAAGCCTGCCTGACCATGAAGGCTCTATAGGAGGAAAAGGATTTCCGGTTTTGATGAACGGCGACCTCGTAAAAGAGGCAAATGCATGGGTTTGCCCCACGATGTTCCAGATTACAAAAAGGCAGTCAGAGATTGTAGCCAGCGGAAAAGCGCCTAAGGCGAACCCACATATACACGAAGGAGATGAGATGTATCTCATTCTAGGTGATAAAGGGGCGGTGGAATACAGAATTACCTTGGGAGACGATGTGTATCTTCTGGAGTCGCCCTGCTGCGTCTATATTCCGGCGGGGCTTCCCCATGCCATTGAGCCGGTGAAATATACAGAGGGATGTTACGGCGGTTCCTGTCAGATTTATCTGGACAGGGAGTATATTACAAAACCGGTTCCGAAAGCAGAGTAGAGTCGGATGACACCGGATAAACCTTTGATTATATACGGTACACTGCTATGATTGACCTGGAATATCAAGTCTATTACAGAAGAAAGCCGGACTGCGATTCGCTGTCCGGTTTTCTTCTGTAATTTTTTGCCAATCAATATGATGGTAAAAGAGGACGCGGTATGCTAGAATGAAACTAAAATATGTCGGAAAACTGGCAAAGGAGGAAGTATATGGCAAAATACAGGTGCAGTATTTGTGGTTACATTTATGACGAGGAGCGGGAGGGAAGACCGTTTTCGGAGTTAAAAGAGTGTCCGGTCTGTCATCAGCCGACCGAAAAATTCATGCCTTATGAGGAAGAAAAGGCAGAGCCGGCTCCGGAGAAAAGGGAACTGAAGCTGGATTATCCCAAAGAGTTTGTACGTCAGGATGAAACATGCAGGTACATGAAAGAAATCCATGAGATGGCAGTGACGGGAAAGAGTATCTCCGCGGCGATGGGGACGGAACTTCCCATGCCCAGTTGGGATGATATCCTGATACTAGGTGCCCAGCTCGACCCCATGCCCCTGGATGAACATGCCAGGGTGGAGACGAAGACGGTGATTGGGAAGAATGCGAAAAAGCCGCTGATACTGGAAAATCCCGTGTATGTATCCCATATGTCTTTCGGCGCTCTTTCAAGGGAGGCTAAGATTTCTCTGGCAAAGGGCTCCGCGATGGCGCACAGTGCCATGTGTTCTGGGGAAGGCGGAATCCTCCCGGAGGAGATGGCTGCGGCGGACAAATACATATTTGAATATGTGGGAAATCTGTACAGTGTGACTCCGGAAAATCTGCGAAATGCGGATGCCATAGAGATTAAGATAGGACAGGGCACAAAGCCGGGCATGGGCGGACATTTGCCGGGAGAAAAGGTAACAGAAGAAATCAGCCGCGTGCGCAATAAACCCATGGGAAAAGACGTCATCGCGCCTTCCAGATTTCCGGGCATTGAGACAAAAGAGGATTTAAAGAGTTTAATCCGGCAGCTGAAATATGCTTCTGACGGAAGACCAGTAGGGGTAAAGATTGCGGCGGGCAGGATAGAGAAGGACCTGGCGTTCTGCGTTTATGCTGAGCCGGACTTTATCACCATAGACGGGCGCGGCGGCGCAACAGGTTCTTCGCCGAAGCTTTTGAGAGATTCCTCCAGTGTGCCGACCATTTATGCGCTGCATCGGGCAAGGAAATATCTGGATAGTATTCAGTCCGACATTAGTCTTATCATCACAGGCGGTCTGAGAGTTTCCTCGGACTTTGCGAAAGCAATCGCCATGGGAGCGGATGCGGTGGCGATTGCTTCTGCTGCGCTGATTGCCATGGCATGCCAGCAGTATAAGATTTGCGGTACAGGGATGTGCCCGATGGGGATAGCGACGCAGGATGAGGAACTCAGAGAACGTATCCATGAGGATGCGGCGGCAGCGCGGGTGGCAAATTTCTTAAATGTATCATTGGAAGAATTGAAGATGTTTGCCAGAATTACAGGACATGAAAACCTGCATGACTTGTCTGTGGAAGACTTGTGTACCATAAACAGGGAAATCAGCGAGTTTACCGATATCCCTCATGCGTAAAAAGAGCAGTCGGGCAGACTGATACCAAGAGCCGGGGACTTTCCGTCATCTGATTTTACATGTTCGATGGGTAGCGTCAGTGTACAAGGGGCTTAAATTTGTCCTTCATCGACCGTATTGCCCCTTGTACACTGACGCTATCCTCTATTTATAAGGATATACACAGTCAATAAAGAGAGGGTAGGAGTTCTTTATGAAATTATTAAAATATCTGGTAAAAAATGAAACGGTTTTTTGCGTATCTTTTCTGCTCGCCCTGGTATCAGCGTTTTTTGTTCATCCTGACGCGGGATATCTGGCTTATCCGGATTACCGGACGATTGCGCTGTTGTTCTGTCTTATGATTGTCATAGCCGGTCTGCAGTCTCTGAAGGTTTTCTATATGTTGGGAGAGTTCCTCCTGAAACGGGCGCATGGTGTACGCAGCCTTTCTTTTGTTATGGTCCTGCTCTGTTTTTTTGGCAGCATGGTCATAACAAATGATGTGGCGCTGATTACGTTTGTACCTTTCACAATTTTTATTTTCCGCATGGGAGGTCAGGGCAATCGCATATTGCGCCTTATTGTGCTGGAAACGATTGCCGCTAATCTGGGAAGCATGGCTACGCCAATCGGGAATCCACAGAATTTGTATCTGTATTCGATATCCAATCTCAGCGCGGCTGATTTCGCGCGGGCTACGCTTCCATATGCCGGGCTGGCGCTCCTTCTGCTGGTGATTGTCCTGCTGGCAGCAAGAGATGAGCCGCTGTTGGAGATTATGATGGGGGAAGAAGCAGAGAATAGGAAAAAGGAGAAAGGGATTGAGGAAAACGGCAGAAAGAAAAAAGGTAAAGAGAAAAATTCACTGTTTCCGGCTGTTGTGCCTTATTTGCTCATGCTGGTACTGTGTCTTTTGGTGGTCTTTCGGGTCCTTCCCTATCAGCCTGTCCTAGTTTTTGTGATAGCGGCGGCATTGATTCTCAAGAGAAAGCTCTACTGGTCCGTGGATTATTTTCTGCTTTTGACTTTTTTCTTTTTCTTCATATTTATCGGAAATATAAAACGTATCCCGCTGATAGATGAATTTCTTGTCTCGGTAGTACAGGGAAGGGAGATGCTGACAGGTATCCTTGCCAGCCAGGTTATCAGTAATGTTCCGGCGGCAATTCTTTTGTCCGGTTTTGCCGGCGATGTCTGTGCACTGCTGACAGGGGTAAATCTGGGCGGTCTGGGGACGTTAATCGCATCTCTTGCAAGCCTCATATCGTTTAAATTTTTTGCAAGGGAATACCCGGACCAAAAAGGACAATTTCTGAAAGAGTTTACATTTTGGAATATCCTGTTTCTCTTTGCCTTAACTGCAGCGGCGCTTCTCCTCTGAAGCAGACAAGCGCAGCAGCGTTTCTCTTTTGAAACAACCAGCTACAGCGGCATCTTTCATCTGAAACAGCTGAAAAAAGGAGGAAATATCACAGGGAAGCACATATGCAAACCCTGTGACGTATTTGTGCCGTGAGATGACGAAAAATGTAAAAAACAGTAAAAAAAACTTATAATTGGTTTAGTTGGGAGCTTGTGATACAATATCTACAGAATGTTTAATGAGAAAGGAAGGCGTCTGTAGAGGTTTTATGATGAAAAAATCGGCAAGGAAGTTTTTGATGTTTATACTGGCGGCAACTTTTATCCTGCAGCCGGCATGGAAGGTCAGAGCAGAAGAGGAGGCGCTGCCGGATAATACGGCACAGGAAGGTACGATAGAGGATTCTGGAGCGCAGGAAGAACTTACCGAGGAAGAGAAAAAGGCAGCAGAGGAAGAGAAGGAAAAGCAGGAGTCCTACGCAGTAACCCCGGATACAAACGTGCTGGAAGACTGGCCCAAGGGACCCAATGTATACGGAGCATCGGCAATTGTCATGGATATGGACAGCAAGGCAATCCTCTACGGAAAGAGGGCTAATGAGAGACATTATCCTGCCAGTATCACAAAGCTTCTGACGACATTGGTGGCACTGGAAAACGCACAGCTCACTGACAGTATTACATTTTCAGAGGACAGCATTTCCTTTTTGGAATACGGAGATGCCAGTATCGGGATGACGCCGGGAGAAGTGCTCACTTTAAACGATGCGCTCTATGGAGTACTTCTGGCATCCGCCAACGAGGTGTCCTACGCTGTAGCAGAAAATGTGGGAAAAAAGATGGGCGGAGATTATTCCGCCTTTATCCAGGAGATGAATGACCGGGCAGCAGAGTTTGGCTGTACGGGGTCTCACTGGGTCAATGCCAACGGGCTCCACGATGAGGAACATTATACCACAGCCCACGATATGGCGCTGATTGCTTCGGAGGTCTGGAAAAGAGAAGAATTTCAGACAATCATGAAATCATTGTCCTACACCATCCCCAAGACAAATCTGATGGACGAGGAGCGGGTGGTCTACCAGAATCACAAAATGCTCTGGCCGGAAAATTACTACTATTATACGTATTGTACCGGGGGAAAGACCGGGTACACCGACCAGTCGAAGACTACGCTGGTGACTATGGCGGACAATGGAAAGATGCGCCTGGCAGCAGTCGTGCTGTACGACTACGGTGTCTCTGCCTATGAGGATACGAAGGCGATGCTGGACTATACGTTCCAGAATTTCAACCGCATCGATTTAAACGCCGATACAACAGCCGTTTCTGAAGGAGAGATTCAGTCCTTTGCGGAAAATTCTTATGTCACCGTACCAAATGGCGTCACTCTGGCAGACCTGGAGAAGGAGATAACGGTGACAGATGAGACGTCCGGGACAGGAGAAGCTGCTTATTTTTATGAGGGACAAAATGTGGGAACAGTTTCTGTGACACTGACGGAAGAATATATGACTTCCCTGGAGGAAGAACAGAAGGGGAAGATTGATGGACAGGAGAAAGGAACATCACAGGAAAAAGAGAAAGAAAAATCCTGGATATTCTCTCCTGTAAAATTGTTGATTATTGTAGGAATGGCAGCCGTCCTTGTAATTGCAGTGATTGTATTTTTGACAAAGCAAAGGCAAAAACGGAGAAGGAAGAGAAGGGGGAGTCATCATAGGGGACGCAGACAGCGATAAATGGCAGTCATATATTTGATACAGGGAACACATGGTATTTTATATGAATGGCTGGGCAAAAACAGTAACGCCCCGTTAAATAAAATCGCCCGCTTATTGATGAGACTGAATTTTGAAGGGATTGATTCTGAGGAGAATTCACTTCAGTAGATTTTATATAGCAATCGCTTCCTCTATATGCTATACTTTTCTCATAGAATTCCTCTGTGCAATCGGAGGAAAATTATGGAACAAAAGAAATTAAAAGACCTCACAATAAAAGACAACTTTATGTTCGGGGCAGTTATGACTGACCCGGAGAACTGCCGGTTATTTTTGGAAAGGGCGCTTGGATTTTCCATTTCCCGGGTTACGGTCAGCAAAGAAAAAAGCATGGTCTATCACCCGGAATATAAGGGTATCCGCCTGGATGTTTATGCCCAGGATGACAATAACACACATTACAACGTTGAGATGCAGATGGTAAAGCACCCGGCGCTTGGAAAGCGCAGCAGATATTATCACAGTCAGATTGATATGGAGCTGCTTCTAAGTGGAATGGACTATGAGGAATTGCCGGACACGTATGTCATTTTTATCTGCAACTTTGACCCTTTCCATAAGAAGAAGTATTGTTATACTTTTGATTCTGTGTGCAGGGAGGATGGTACCATTCCTTCCGAGGAGGGGAGACATACCATATTTTTAAGTACCTGCGGAGAAAATGCGGAGGAGATTTCAGAGCCTCTTTTGAGATTTTTGAAGTTCGTAAAAGCGAATCTTAAGGAGAGCACAGAGGACTTTGGGGACGATTACATCCAAAGGCTTCAGGATACTATCCGGCAGATTAAGAGCGAACGGGAAATGGAGGAACGGTACATGATACTGGAACAGATGCTGAAAGATGAGCGTCGGGAAGGACGCCGGCAAGGTTTAAGCGAAGGAGAAAAGAGAGGCATAGCAAAAAGCCTGTTGTCTTTGCTGGAAGTAAAGTTCGATTCGGTTCCCGGAGAACTGCGGGAGAAAATCAGCAGCACGCAGGATTTTGACATTTTAGACTCCTGGTTTAAAATAGCGGCAAAAGCTGAGAGCATGGAAGAGTTCCGGAAAAAGATTTCCATTTAAATGACGGAACCAGCAAGTTCTCTTCTGTTTATGCAATGTAGTTATAGTCTGATATTCTGCTGAGCGGAAAGCTGTTTTTTGCAGCTTTCCCTTAGTCATAATTATCATATTTGTCACTGAATCACAGCCATTTCTGGCATATATTCATATTAAGACACAGAGGAATTCTATTTTTATACATTATTGAGCGAAGCCCACCATCCCGAAGGGAATGTATTACGGTGTGCCCTTCAGAGTATACTATTTGGTACCATTTTTCAGCATTTATAGATATCTCAAGAAATTCTTGACTATTTCGTCCGTTCTACTTATAATAACTCTGTATAGATTTAAACAGGAAAGGCTATGACGAAGACAGTAGGCTATATCTGAACGTCAAAGCGAGCCGGGGATGGTGAAAGCCCGGTACCAGTAGGATATTTTACGAACATCACTTTTGAGCCGCAGCTTTCGAAACAGAGAATGGAGTAGAGACTGACGCAGGTCCCGGCGTTACCGGGGACACATATACAGGTTGTATACGACCTAAGTATGTCGGTGCCGTAACAGGTGGTGAAACGTAAGTTGTAAGCTTTCGTCCTATTACAGGACGGAAGTTTTTTTATTCTATAGGAAATAAGAAAGAATTTCCTAATAGAATAAAAAACCCTTCGGGTGGAATACGCACGAACGCATGAGGTAACATGTCGCTAAAGCGACTGCGCTCGGCGCACAAAGTGCTCAAACCCCTCATGATGGAAGGGAAGGGGAGTTAAAGTGGGCTTGCCCACTTTGTTCTCAGAAATATGTAAAGAAAGGAAAGAGAAAGATGTACAAAAAAGTTTCCACGGATATGAATTTCGTTGAGAGAGAAAAAGAAGTCGAGAAATTCTGGGAAGACAGTGAGATTTTCCAGAAGAGCATGGATGAAAGGGAAGGCTGCCCGGAATATACCTTTTATGACGGACCTCCGACAGCAAACGGAAAGCCCCATATCGGGCATGTGCTGACCCGTGTCATCAAGGATATGATTCCCAGATACCGCACCATGAAGGGCTATATGGTGCCGAGAAAGGCAGGATGGGATACCCACGGGCTTCCGGTGGAACTGGAAGTGGAGAAGCTTCTCGGACTGGACGGAAAAGACCAGATTGAAGAGTATGGTCTGGAGCCGTTCATCGACAAGTGTAAGGAAAGCGTATGGAAATATAAAGGGATGTGGGAGGATTTCTCCAATACTGTCGGCTTCTGGGCGGATATGGAACATCCTTATGTCACATACGACAATAACTTTATTGAGTCTGAGTGGTGGGCGTTAAAGGAAATCTGGAATAAAAAGCTTCTCTACAAAGGCTTTAAGATTGTACCCTACTGCCCGCGCTGCGGTACGCCGCTGTCCGCGCAGGAAGTGGCGCAGGGATACAAGGATGTAAAAGAGCGTTCCGCGGTTGTGCGCTTCAAGGTGAAAGATGAGGATGCCTATATCCTTGCCTGGACGACAACACCGTGGACACTGCCCTCTAACCTGGCGCTCTGTGTACACCCCACAGAGACCTACCTGAAGGTCAAAGCAGTGGATGGAAATACGTACTATATTTCCGAGGCACTGGCGGATAAAGTGCTTGGAAAGCTGGCGGAAGACGGCGGCAAAGCATACGAAGTACTGGAAACTTATGTGGGAACCGATTTAGAGTACAAGGAATACGAGCCCCTCTATCAGTGCGCGGCGGACAGTGCGGCAAAGCAGAATAAAAAAGCATTTTATGTTGTGTGCGATACCTATGTTACCATGACAGACGGTACCGGAATCGTTCACATTGCGCCTGCGTTTGGTGAAGACGATGCCAATGTAGGAAGAAAGTACGAGCTGCCTTTTGTACAGCTTGTAGATGAAAAGGGAAATATGGCACAGTCCACGCCGTTTGCCGGTGTCTTCGTTAAAAAAGCGGACCCCATGGTATTAAAAGACCTGGATGAGAGAGGGCTGCTTCTGGATGCGCCGAAATTCGAGCACAGCTATCCGCACTGCTGGAGATGTGACACACCGCTCATCTACTATGCGCGTGAGTCTTGGTTCATCAAAATGACAGCAGTGAAGGACGATTTGATTGCCAATAATAATACCATTAACTGGATTCCGGAGAGCATCGGAAAAGGCAGATTCGGCGACTGGCTGGAGAATGTACAGGACTGGGGCATCAGCAGAAACCGTTACTGGGGTACTCCGTTAAATATCTGGGAGTGCGAGTGCGGTCATATGCATTCTGTGGGAAGCATCGCGGAGTTAAAAGAAATGTCCGACAACTGCCCGGACGATATCGAGCTGCATCGTCCATACATCGACGAAGTGACAATTAAATGCCCGCACTGCGGCAAGCAGATGCACCGTGTGCCGGAGGTAATCGACTGCTGGTTTGACAGTGGTTCCATGCCGTTTGCGCAGCATCATTATCCTTTTGAAAATGAAGATTTATTCAAACAGCAGTTCCCGGCGGACTTCATTTCCGAGGCGGTGGACCAGACGAGAGGATGGTTCTACTCCCTGCTGGCGATTTCCACGCTGCTGTTTAACAAGGCGCCTTATAAAAATGTCATCGTTCTGGGGCATGTGCAGGATGAGAACGGTCAGAAGATGAGCAAATCCAAAGGAAACGCGGTAGACCCCTTCGATGCACTGGAGACTTACGGGGCAGACGCAATCCGCTGGTACTTCTATGTCAACAGCGCACCGTGGCTTCCCAACCGTTTCCACGGCAAAGCGGTGACAGAGGGACAGCGCAAATTTATGGGAACACTGTGGAATACCTACGCGTTCTTTGTACTGTATGCGAATATCGATGATTTTGACGCCACAAAATATACACTGGAATATGAGAAGCTGTCTGTCATGGACAAATGGCTTTTGTCCAAGTTAAATACGCTCATCAACACAGTGGATGACAACCTGGCAAATTACCGGATTCCGGAGTCCGCAAGGGCATTGCAGGAATTTGTAGATGACATGAGTAACTGGTATGTCAGAAGAAGCCGTGAGCGTTTCTGGGCGAAAGGGATGGAACAGGACAAGATTAACGCATATATGACATTATATACCGCACTTGTGACGGTATCCAAGGTAGCAGCGCCGATGATTCCGTTCATGACGGAAGAGATTTACCAGAACCTGGTGCGCAGCATCGACAAAAATGCTCCGGAAAGCATCCATCTGTGCGACTTCCCGGTGGCTGAGGAAGCATATATTGATAAGGACCTGGAAGCCAATATGGAAAATGTCCTGAAACTGGTAGTTATGGGACGCGCATGCAGAAATACCTCCAACATCAAGAACCGTCAGCCGATTGGACAGATGTTTGTTAAGGCAGGTTTTGAACTTTCCGATTTTTACCAGGATATCGTTGCTGATGAGCTGAACGTAAAGAATATCAAGTTCACAGATGATGTAAGAGATTTTACTTCATATACTTTTAAACCACAATTAAAGACAGTCGGACCGAAATATGGTAAACTGTTAGGTGGAATCAAATCCGCTCTGGATGCACTGGACGGAAATGCGGCGATGGATGAGCTCAATGAAAACGGTGCACTGAAGATTGAGGCGAACGGGCAGGAAGTGACGCTGTTCAGAGAGGACCTGCTCATTGATACGGCGCAGATTTCAGGGTATGTGTCAGAAAATGACAACGGAATCACAGTTGTACTGGACACAAATCTGACAGAGGAACTTTTGGAAGAAGGGTTTGTAAGAGAAATCATCAGTAAAGTTCAGACGATGCGTAAAGAAGCGGACTTCGAGGTGATGGACAGAATCTGTCTGACCTATGAGGGAAGCGGAAAAGCAGAAGCGGTATTTGCAAAATATGGCGATTCCATCGGTAAGGAAGTACTGGCGGACACCGTTTTGAAGGCAGAGCCTGCGGGTTATGTGAAGGAATGGAAGATTAACGGCGAAGCGGTCACGATGGGCGTTAAGAAAGAAGGTATGTAATAAAAGATGTACAGTAAAAGATTTGAAAAGGAAACTTTTAAAAAAGAGATAAAGGACAATATTAAGACTCTCTATCGCAAGACAATAGACGAGGCAACTCCGCAGCAGATTTTTCAGGCGGTCTCCTACGCGGTAAAGGAGGTCATCATCGATGACTGGCTTGCCACACAGAAAGCTTATGATGAGGCGGATGCCAAAACGGTCTACTACATGTCCATGGAGTTTCTGATGGGGCGCGCTCTTGGAAATAACCTCATCAACATGACAGCGTACAAGGAAGTAAAGGAAGCGCTGGAGGAACTGAATATTGACTTAAATGTGATTGAGGATGAGGAACCGGACCCGGCGCTTGGAAACGGGGGTCTGGGTCGTCTGGCGGCATGTTTTTTGGATTCCCTGTCCACCTTAAATTATCCGGCTTACGGATGTGGCATCCGTTACCGTTATGGTATGTTCAAGCAGAAAATTAAAGACGGATACCAGGTGGAAGTGCCGGATAACTGGCTCAAGGAAGGAAATCCTTTTGAGCTGCGCAGGGAAGAATACGCGAAAGAAGTCCGCTTCGGGGGAAATATCCGCTTTGAAAAAGACCCGGAGACCGGGAAGGATATCTTTATCCAAGAGAATTACGAATCGGTTTTGGCGATACCCTATGATATGCCAATTGTGGGGTATGGAAACCATGTGGTAAATACACTGCGTGTGTGGGATGCCAAGGCAATCACAGATTTCCAGCTGGATGAGTTTGACAGAGGAAATTATCACAAGGCAGTAGAGCAGGAAAACCTGGCGAAGCTTATCGTCGATGTGCTCTATCCGAACGACAATCATTACTCCGGTAAGGAACTGCGTTTAAAACAGCAGTATTTCTTCATTTCCGCGAGTCTGCAGGCATTGATTGCGAAATACAAAAAGAAACACAGCGATATCCGCAAACTGCATGAAAAAGTCATCATTCAGATGAATGATACCCACCCGACGGTTGCGGTGCCGGAGCTTATGCGTCTTCTGATTGACGTGGAGGGACTGACCTGGGAGGAAGCCTGGGATGTGATGTCCAAGACCTGTGCTTACACCAATCACACCATCATGGCGGAAGCACTGGAGAAGTGGCCCATCGATTTATTCTCACGGCTGCTGCCCCGTATTTACCAGATTGTGCAGGAGATTGACCGCCGCTTCCTCATCAAAGTGAGGGAGAAATATCCGGGCAATGAGGAAAAAATTAAAAAGATGGCAATCTTAAGAGACGGTCAGGTAAGGATGGCAAACATGGCTATCATTTCCGGGTTCTCAGTGAACGGAGTGGCAAAACTCCATACCGATATTCTGAAAAACCAGGAGCTGAAAGATTTCTACGAGATGATGCCGGAGAAATTCAACAACAAGACAAACGGTATCACACAGAGACGTTTCCTCGCTCACGGCAATCCGCTGCTGGCAGACTGGATTACCAGCCGCATTGGGGACGGATGGATTACCGACCTGTCTAAGATTGGAAACTTAAAGCCTCTTGTCAATGACGAGCAGGCGAGACGGGAGTTCATGCAGATTAAGTATAAGAACAAAGTACGTCTGGCAGAATATATCAAAAAGCATAATGGGATTGAGGTGGACCCGCGCTCTATTTTCGATGTGCAGGTAAAACGTCTCCATGAATATAAGCGTCAGTTTTTGAATATCCTGCATATTATGTATCTGTATAATCAGATTAAGGAGCATCCGGAGATGTCCTTCTATCCGAGGACCTTCATTTTCGGGGCGAAAGCGGCAGCAGGATATCAGCGCGCGAAAGAGACGATTAAGCTTATCAATTCTGTCGCGGATGTGGTAAACAACGACCGCAGTATCAATGGTAAGCTGAAAGTGGTATTTATTGAGGACTACCGCGTGTCCAACGCCGAAATGATTTTCGCGGCAGCAGATGTGAGCGAGCAGATTTCCACAGCTTCCAAGGAGGCTTCCGGAACAAGTAATATGAAATTCATGCTGAACGGCGCCCCCACACTGGGGACAATGGACGGCGCGAATGTGGAGATTGTGCAGGAGGTAGGAGAGGAGAACGCGTTTATCTTCGGACTCAGCTCCCAGGAAGTCATCAACTACGAAAATCACGGCGGCTACAATCCGCTGGATATCTATTTCAATGACTGGGAGTTAAAGCGTGTGGTTGACCAGCTCATGGATGGTACGTACGCGCACGGCGACCACAATATGTACAAGAACTTGTATAACTCGCTGCTGAATACGCAGTGCACACCGCGCCCGGATATGTATTTCATCCTCAAGGATTTCCGCTCCTATGCGGAGGCGCAGAAGAGAGTGGAAGAGGCGTACCGCGATGACCAGAGATGGTCTAAGATGGCGATACTCAATACAGCATGCAGCGGAAAGTTCAGCTCTGACCGGACTATTGAGGAATATGTGGAGGATATCTGGAAACTCAAAAAAGTGCAGGTTCCCTCAGGGCAGCCGGAGTAAACATAAATATATAAGGAGGTATGGCAATGGATTACACTTATGAATATTCGTATAATATTTCATCGGAGCCCACGGATGCGGTGGTGATGGGAATACTTTCCATCTATCTGATTATCCTTTTAGTTTGCCTTGTATTTTATCTTGTGAGCTATATTTTAAAGGCAGTTGGAGTCTATACGATGGCAAAAAGGCAGGGAATGGACTATCCGTGGCTTGCGTTTGTTCCGTTCGCGAGGACGTACCTCCAGGGAGAACTCGCCGGCTCCATCACACTTAAGAAAAAGACGGTGAAAAATCCGGGAATCTGGTATTTGGCGCTGCCGTTCATATTTAGTGCGGTGATAACGGTATTTTATATCATTTTTATCGGAGTCGTGGGCGTCAGTACATTTATGGCAGTCGCCAATGTTTCTTCAGGAAACGGCACGAGCGCCGCGAGTATCGGAGTCGGTTCTATTATCGGGCTCATCGTGTGCCTGCTGCTGTTTGTGATAGTGACAGTTATTTATGAGGCAATATATAAAGTGCTGGCAACCCTTATCAATTATCAGATACTGAAGCGTTTTACGACAAGAAATATGTCCATCGCGCATTCCGTACTCTGTGCCACAGTGCCGATGTATGAGCCAATCTGCCTGTTTATCATGAGGAATAAAGATTATAATCCGGGTATGGAGCCAAAACAGGGACCACCGCCAATTACGCCGGTTCCCCCTGTGCCGCCAGTGCCCCCGACATCGCAGGTGCCGCCGGTCCCGACGGAACCACCGGAGGCACCGGAAAATAAAGAAGAATAAATGTCAAAAGCCCTTCATATATTAGAATATGGAGGGCTTTTTTATGGGACAAAGGTATGTTAGGCAGAAGTTAAAGGCATTGGGAGCGTTTCTTTTGATTCTCGTACTTCTGCCATATGTGGTTTCTGTATTTGTGAACGGCGCGGATATCAAAGCAGGGACAGAAATGGAAGGCACTTATGTGCGGGTGAAGATTCACACAGGGGAGGAGCAAACAGTCAAAGATGTCCCCTGGAGTGAATATTTCCTGGGCGTACTGGCAAAAGAAATGCCGGAAACCTATGAGGAGGAGGCTTTGAAGGCGCAGGCGGTCCTTGTGAGAACAAAACTCTATCAGACACTGGAGAGCGGGGAAGAGCCTGTGCTGTCAGAGGAATGGCTCACGGGGGAGGAATTGAAGAAGAAGTGGGACGCGGATGACTATACGAAATATTACGAGAAATATGCCAAAGCGGTGACAGAAACAGGAAATCAGGTGCTATTCTACAATGACACCTATGCGTTTACACCGTTTCATAAGTCCAGCAACGGCTCTGTGAGGAATGCGCAGGAAGTGTTGGGCAGCGGCGATTATTCGTATCTGGTGCAGAAGGAATGTCCCCTGGATAAAGAAGCGGAGGACGAGATGCAGGTACATACCTTTACCTATCAGGAGATTCAGGAAAAATGCAGGGATTTTCTTGTGGCGGAGGAAAAAGAGACAGCACAGAAAGGCTATGAATTTTCTGATTTTGAGATACAGGCATATGATTCGGCAGGATATGTGCAGACGCTCAGGATAGGCAGCACCATCTGTACAGGGGACCAGTTCCGGGATGCGCTCTCACTTCCCTCCAGCGCGTTTTCTTTAAAGGACAGCGATGGAAAATTGAAGATTACTACAACAGGAAAAGGACATGGTCTGGGGATGAGCCAGTGGACGGCAAATGAGATGGCAAAAGAGGGAAAGACGTACGAAGAAATCCTCTCCTATTTTTTTGAGGGAACAAACCTTACAGATGGGGGAGAAATATTTTCAAAACTGGAATAAGCCTTCACTTTTCTGGCAAAAATAATGCCAGAGGTGATGATTATGAATAAAAATGAAAAGCCTTCTTTCTTCAGGAGCAAGGGAGCCGCTGTGGGCGTTGTCATCTGTTTTGTCGCAGTCATCGCAATGGTTGGGGCATTTACATTTAACAATTATGAAAAGCAGATTGACGAGCAGGTGGCAAAGGCTGAAGAACAGGCAGAAAAACTTACAAATGAAAAGAGTGAAGAGACAACAGCAAATGACATTGTCCTTCCGGAGGCAGACGGCAATACATCTCTGACAGAAGAGGAAGATGAAGTGCGGCAGACGGAAGAGAAGGAACAGCAGGAGGAAGAATCGGCTTCAGATATAGAGACCACATCCGATACATCCGGTGTCTGGTTTTCTGAGGAGAGTGTGCTGGAATGGCCTGCGAGCGGCGCGGTGCTGATAAACTACAGCATGGACCAGACGGTATTTTTCTCCACATTGGAGCAGTACAAATATAATCCGGCGCTAATCATAGGAGGAGAAGTAGGAGAGATGATTCCCGCTTCCGCTGCAGGTATTGTTTCCAATATCGAGGAGACAGCGCAGACCGGTACAACAGTGACATTGGACATGGGCAACGGCTATACTGCTGTTTACGGGCAGTTAAAGGATGTACCGCTTTCCATCGGTGATTATGTAGGAACCGGAGAAACCGTCGGGTATTTGAATGAACCGACAAAATATTATTCTGTAGAGGGACCGAACCTGTATTTTGCAGTTACAAAGGACGGAGAACCGGTCAATCCTCTGGATTTTATGTAGAACATTAAGCTGAATCTGTGAATAAAATATGATAAGATAGAAGAGGGCGCACACGCTGGCTTTCCGCGTGGTGCCCTCTTGTGATGTGGATACTGTGCAGATACGAAGGGGAATGAAATGAATTATACATATATCGTAAGATGTAAAGACGGAACGCTGTATACGGGCTGGACCAATAATCTGGAAAAGCGTATCAAAGACCATAATGCCGGGAAAGGCGCCAAATACACGAAGTCGCGCCGTCCGGTCGTCCTTGCCTATTATGAAGAGTTTCAGACAAAAGAGGAAGCGATGAAAAGAGAATGTGCTATCAAAAAGCTGGGACGCAGTCAGAAAGAGGAGCTGATGTCACAGGGGGAAAGCGGTGATATGAAAAAGGGGAACTCCCAAGTCTTGTGACTTTTGGGATTCCCCTTCACTTTATATAGGAAATGCTTTTTAATTTTAGTAGTTTTCAGCTTTTCTCTCGAAATAAGCCTTCGGATGTGCACATACCGGACATACTTCCGGAGCTTCCTCACCCTCATAGATAAATCCACAGTTGCCGCATTTCCATCCAAGAGGAGCTTCACCTTTGAATGTTTCGCCTGCGCGGAAGTGGTCCAGCAGTCTCTGGTAGCGTGCCTCATGGGAAGCCTCAACTTTAGCTACGCCGCGGAATTTAGCTGCCAGTTCCGGGAAACCTTCTTCTTCAGCCTCTTCAGCCATGCGCTTATACATATCTGTCCACTCGTAGTTCTCACCTGCCGCCGCATCTGCGAGATTTTCCTCTACGCTGCCGATTCCATGAAATTCTTTGAACCACATTTTTGCGTGTTCTTTTTCCTGTCCTGCAGTCTCCTCAAAAATGTTAGCCATCTGTACATATCCGGCTTTTCTTGCTGCGGAAGCATAGTAAGTATATTTGTTGCGTGCCTGTGATTCACCGGAAAATGCATCCATAAGATTTTTTTCTGTTTTTGTTCCTGCGTACTTTGACATGTTAAAACTCCTCCTTTTAATTATATTGGTATTTTCAGCCATTATTTACAGAAATTGGCTGCATACTAACCTAACTATATCATATACAGAGAGAAAGGGATAGTCCGAAAGAACTATCCCTATAAAATTTTAAATCAGATATTCTGATTAACCGAAATATCTCTTCAGAAGTCCTTCGAATGCTTTTCCGTGACGAGCTTCGTCTCTTGCCATCTCATGAACGGTGTCATGGATTGCGTCCAGATTAGCAGCTTTTGCACGTTTAGCAAGGTCAAATTTACCAGCTGTAGCGCCGTTCTCAGCGTCAACTCTCATTTCAAGGTTCTTCTTTGTGCTGTCAGTTACAACTTCACCTAACAACTCAGCGAATTTTGCAGCGTGCTCTGCCTCTTCATAAGCAGCTTTCTCCCAGTAAAGACCGATTTCCGGATATCCTTCTCTGTGAGCAACTCTTGCCATTGCCAGATACATACCTACTTCAGAGCACTCTCCCTCGAAGTTTGCTCTTAAATCAGCGAGAATGTCTTCGCTTACGCCTTTGGCAACACCTACAACATGCTCAGCAGCCCACTCTCTGTCTCCTGTCTGCTCTTTGAACTTCTCAGCCGGTGCGTGACAAACTGGACATTCAGCCGGTGCAGCCTCTCCCTCGTGAACATAACCACATACAGTACATACGAATTTTTTCATAGTTTTCTCTCCTTTTCTTGAAATAGATATATTTTTATGACTTTTTGATGCAGTCACCGCATTTACCGTAAAAAAGTATGGAACTGGATTGGATGATGCCGTCAAAATTTTCACCGGCCATTTGATTTACTTCATCGATATTCTTCATATCTAAGTCCAAATCCAGCAGCCGTCCACACTCTGTGCAAAGAAAATGGTTGTGTGGCTCGAGCCTTCCATCAAATCTGTCGCCTCCATCAGGGGTAGATATCTTCGTTGCTTCCCCGATGTCCGTCAGAAGATTAAGATTCCGGTAAACAGTGCCAAGACTGATATTCGGAAATTCTTTCTTCACATGTAGATAAACGGTATCGGCAGTTGGATGCTCTTTCGTTGCTGTAAGGTAGTTTTTGATGGATTCTCGTTGCCGACTGTATTTCAAAGTTGCCAATGGAATCCCCCTTTCATACTTAAAAAACGATAACAGTAATAATTACTGTAATTAAAATATAATACAGAATTTATGAAAAGTCAATAGTAAAAATGAAAAAATTTAAAAGAATATATGTAACGGATTGTTCTGCCTGCAAAACAGCATTGCATGTATATCAGATGATTTATTAATCCATTATATATAGAAAGGAATAATACGGACAAAATGTTACAAAATAATTAACAAATAATTTCATAAATTGTTTTTTTATATAGATTTTCTGGATGAAAATGTCGAGTTATGTATATTAAAATACTATAAAATTGGTTGACAGTCTATGTAGGGGTTGCTATAATGGCAACGTAACAAATTTAACAAATGTGTAACATTTAGAACTTCCTACAAAAGATAAAGACTGAAAATCAAGGAGGTTTTATATGAAGATGACACACATGAGGCAAAAGATAATTATTTCTGCTCTGGCAGGGGTAGTTATGATTCCGGGGAGTGCGATTACGGCAAGGGCAGCGGAACAGAAGACAGAAGAGAAATCAGTCCTGCCGGTCGCAGGAATCGAATCGGTACTGACAGAATGTTACGAAACAGAGGTGAAAGATAATCTTAATCTGTATTTAGTACCAACAACAGAGGGTGAGTATTCAAATATGGCATTTTCTAATGTAGGTGATTTTTCCTACATTAGAAGTGCCCCAGATGAGACCAGTGACTGGGTTGGCAAATTATATAGTGACTCTGCGGCAGAAGTGCTGGAGTACCAGGACGACTGGGCGAAGATAAGATCCGGCGGTGTGGAAGGATACGTTCCGGCGGCATCACTATACACAGGAGAAGAGGCGGAGGCACACGCCGAAGAATTTGAGAAAGAGAAGATGACAGTAGATGCTTATGTGCTGAATGTCCGGGATGGGCAGGGAACACAGGCAAATATACTGACACAAGTCACCATGGATGAAGAATATACGGTTACGGGTGAACCGGTAGACGGCTGGTATCCGGTGGAAGTAGGAGACATCTCCGGCTGGGTTTCCGGAAATTATATTACAGTAGAGACAAGCTATTCTTATGGTGAAAGCAGAGAGGAAGAGGAAGCCCGCATTGCCGAGGAAGAGCGTCAGACCCAGCAGCAACAGGCTGCAGAAGAGAATGCAGCACAGGAAGCAGCGGTCGTTCAGGCTTCGTCATCGACCGGACAGGCTGTCATAGATTATGCCTGCCAGTTCATCGGGAATCCTTATGTATGGGGAGGCACCAGTCTGACGGATGGCGCGGACTGTTCCGGATTTGTACAGTCTGTATATGCTCATTTCGGAATTAGCCTGCCGAGGACTACATGGGATATGGAAAATGTAGGATACGCGGTGAGCTATGAAGAGGCGCTTCCGGGAGATTTGGTATTATATGATGGACATGTAGGTCTGTATATGGGTGATGGAAATATCGTCAATGCCATGAATGAGGTAGACGGAATCGGAATCTGCAGTGCGACCTACACAAATATCATTACAATAAGAAGAGTTTTGTAAATTATACAATTAGATAAAAAGACTGCCGCAAAAGAAATTTTCTGCAAGAAAGAGATGTGTATATATAATCTTGTTGGAATACAGTATTTTGCGGCAGTCGTTTTTTGCGGATACCATGAGCTAAAGTCAGGGATTTTCCGCGACCTTGCCGGCAGCTTACCATACGCAGGGGTATCTTTTGGCACTTTCGATAATTGTCAGAATAGGTGAGAATTATGCTGTCGCGCAACAGAGGAAATAGAAGAAAAATGAAAAAGCCGTAAAATTTAGTTTCGACAGTCTTGATATGCAAAATGCACAAATTTGTTTGAATTTGTAAAAAAGAGTCGAAGACAGTAAAAAAGAAGTTTTCAACTTATCCACATTCAAAATCCCAAAAAACGTGGAAAACATTAGATTTTTAAAAAGTTATCCACATTATCCACATAAAAACATGTGTTTTTGGTGAATTACTCACCGTGAAAAAAGAACGAGTGTTTTGGTGAGTTATCATGAAATTAGGAATTTGTCGAAAAAAAGTGGAAAAAATCTTGACTTTTAAGTAGTCTAAAAAAGTGAAAAAATTAATTTATTTTTCTGACGGTTGATAATTTTAAAATTAGGGATTATAATTAAAAGCACTGAAAATAAAAAGGAGGAAATAGAAATGGCACAGATTTCTAAAAATACAACAATTGGTGAATTACTGAATGTTTATCCGAATGCTGCACCAATCCTCATGGAGATTGGGATGCACTGCCTGGGATGCCCTTCCGCTCAGATGGAATCTCTGGAAGAGGCTGCCATGGTACATGGAATTGACTGTAATCTGCTGGTAGAGAAGATTAATGCAGCTATGCAGGCAGAGGCGTAGTAAGAGAGAAGTAAGACATAGAGATACCGCCCCCGCGATAACCGGATACCCTTTGTGGAATACAGTATCGCGCAGGGCGGTATTTTACGGCTTTGCGGCGGCGCACAAAGTGCCCAAGCCTCTCAAAATGGAAAGGCTTGGGCACTTTGGTTGAATCAACGCTATAATGTAGACAACTTCTGTACGGCATCCGCTGATATAAAAATTTCACAGTGCTCTTCCAGAAATGCGAGGATTGCCGGAGAGCCCTTTTCCGGGGAACCGTACTCAGAAAGCATATTGCAAATCTTATTAAACTCATTGCCCGTGTGTTCTGATTGTGCCAATGCCAGTATATACATGCCGTTTTCTCTATCCCGGTATAAGGTACTGGAACCGTGGTAGATACATCCGACCAGGCGCGCGGCTTGAATCACGGAGTCGATGGTCTCAAAAGAGAATAAGCGTACGCTGAAAGGATGAGCGGAGTCGGGCTCCTCTTTGGAGACGGTATCCGTCCCTGCCGCAGCTTCCTTTACCTTATTGAGCAGATTCAAAAATTCTTCCGCTCCCTCCAGTTTTTCCAGTGTCTCGGAATGTAAAGATTCCGTATCGCCGGATGATGTAAATTTGGAAAATCTTGTATCTAATTCTTCCGGGTCCTCCACCTTGGTGATAATCAGTACGATGGAATCGGAAGAAGCAGGAATAGCCTCAATCATCAACGGGATATCTTCCGCTTCAAAGCCAAAGTCAAAAGATGCCTGCTGCATCATATCGCGGAATAAAGATTTTGCTTTCTCAGTGCCGTAAGCAAGCTCGCTCAGCTTCAAATGGCGGGCCGCTAAATCGGCATGTGTCAAAGTACAACGAATTTGATTCTCATTCAGTTTTTCGATTTTCATATAAATCACATCCTTCTGAATTGATATATCAAATAGTATATCTTCTCACTGTTAGTATAAACAAAAAATAAAAATATGTAAAGCGAAATCAATGCATCTTTCAGGTTATCAACAAAATACAGGGACTTATGAACAAAAAACACATTGCAATCACAGATTCAACTATCCTATAATTGCAGATACAGAAGATAGTATTCCTTGGTAAATATGAGTTTATACGGAAGGAGGAATACATTTATTTTTCTAAATTTCTCGGTACAGTTTTATCTGGTTTCCGGTGAGGAGATTGGATTCAGAAAATCAAATGTCCTGTGTCAGGACAAATTCAGCAAAGAACGAAGTTATCTGCTGTGATTCATACTATCTTCCTTTCTGTCTAAAAGAACCGGCAGTATGTCACGAAAATCTCTTGTATGGTCTGAAGACAGATTTACATATTTACCAGAATCGTCAGGGAGAGGAGGAGACAATGAGTAGGGACGAATCGGAATACAGGGACTTATTCACAGAACTGGAAAACTATGAAAAAAACGGGGTTGCCATCTGGATGGAAGGATGTAAGGCAAGCCCCCTGCAGGTTGTGACAGCATGTATGCTGAAAGAGGAAGGGAGTTATATGCGGGATTATGTGATGAATCCGGAAGGGAACATAGAATCTTTAGCGTTTGTCAATATCAGTGAAAAGAAATAGGTGTGGAATACCCCTTTACACGCCGGACAAAATAGAAAAGTGTATTCTGAAAAACAGCGTAAATGTCGCAAAAAATAGTAAAATATAGATGACGGATGAAAAAAATATGGTATAATAATTGCACAAGTGCAATTTGAGGCGGAAAAGTGCAATTAGCCTGACTAGGAGGTGCGGCATGGACGAAAGAGAAAGAAGAACTGCGGATGCCCGCAGGACAAGGCAGCAGGGAACACAGAGAAGGCGCCCAGGCAGCAGTACCAGTACCCGCAGGGCGGAAGGACAGCGCCCGCAGCAGAGCAGAACGAGAGTGAATCCTACAGCCCAGAGACCGAGACGCAGAAGCAGCAGAGCAAGGCGGAGAAGGAGAAATCTTTTCATAAGGATGGTTCTCTTTATTATAGTTATTATTGCAGCGGTTGGTGGATTTTTATTTTGGAGAAGATACGGTTCATCGAATGAGAAAGCTGATTTGAATCAATATTACGGGTTGGTTAATGAAGACGATATGGCCGTTGTGGTAAATAATCAGGTAATCCGTGCGGCAGATGATGCGGAGGCGGTACCGCCGGGCAAGATGTTTGACGGGACCCCATATGTAGAGTACTCGGTGGTGAGAGACCAGATTAATAAGAGGATTTACTGGGATTCTAATGAGAATATTCTTCTCTATACACTTCCCAATGGAAATGTTTCTGTTGAAGTGGGAAGTAAAGAATACACGGAAATTAATGAGACAAAGAGTGAAGACTATGTCATCCTTAAAACGGAGGGCAAGACCGCATATATCGCGTTACCCTTTATTCAGCAATATACGAATATGACGTATTCTGTCCATGAGAATCCGGACAGAGCGGTGATTACAAGCGAGTGGGGCGATATTCAGACAGCAGAGCTCAAAAGAGACACACAGGTCCGTTATCAGGGCGGTGTGAAGAGCCCAATCCTGACTGAGGTGAAAAAGTCGGATAAGGTGACTCTGTTAGAAGATGAGAGCGACTGGAAAAAGGTTGCGACCAGTGATGGGTTTATCGGATATGTGAAAACCAGTTCTCTGAGAAAAGAAAAAACAGAGACCATTTCTAATGCGTTTGAAGAACCGGTATATACGAACATAGTGGAAGAGCAGACCATCAATATGGCATGGCACAATGTGGAAAATGATGATGCGAATGGCTATGTTTTAGAGACCATAGCCGGGACGAAAGGACTTACGACTATTGCTCCTACCTGGTTTAATCTGTCAGACACAGAGGGAAATATTTCTTCTATTGCAAACGCGGATTATGTGAATTATGCTCATCAGTCCAGACTGGAAGTGTGGGCGGTATTAAGGGACTTCCATGGAGGCATTAGCTCCTATGATGAAACATATCAGGTCTTAAGCTACACGTCCAAGAGGACAAAGGTCATCAATCAGGTCATCGCAGCGGCGCTGCAGTCGGGTGTAGATGGAATCAACCTGGACTTTGAGCTGATTTCGGCAGAGTGCGGTGAACATTATATCCAGTTTGTAAGAGAGCTGTCCGTGAAGTGCCGGCAGAACGACCTTGTTTTCTCTGTAGATAACTATGTGCCGCAGCCCTATAATGAACATTATGATTTAGAAGAACAGGGGATTGTGGCAGACTATGTGGTGATTATGGCATACGATGAGCATACGGAAGGGTCATATGAAGCAGGCTCCGTGTCCTCTTACGATTATGTGCAGTCCGGAATTGAGAATGCTTTGGAGAAAGTGCCGAATACAAAATTAGTTGTCGGACTTCCCTTCTATACCCGGCTGTGGCTGGAGACGCCGAAGACGGAAGCAGAATTGGCGGAACAGGAAGGTACTGAAGCGGCAGGTTATCCGAATAAAGTGAGCAGTACCGCTATGGGTATGGATGAAGCAGTAGAGACATTGCAGAATGCCGGAGTGCAGGCAGAGTGGGATGACAATACAAAGCAGAATTATGCTCAGTGGGAAGCTGACGGCGGAACTTATAAAATCTGGCTGGAAGACAGCACCTCGCTTGAGGAGAAGTTAAAACTCATCAAGCAGAATAAACTGGCTGGTGTAGCAGAGTGGAGGCTCGGCTGGGAAAATTCCAGTGTCTGGGATTTGATTCTTCAGTATGTGAACTAAAAGAAGTAAGTGAAAGAGACATCCTTCTTTCGCATATATTACATATATATGGAAAGGAGGATGTTTTTTGCGGGAAAAAATAAAGATAATTGGAGCGATTATGTTTCTTTTTTGTCTCATCATTGGCTGTGCCTTCGGTGGAGAGGCGTTATATGACCATATGGAGAGAGGGGAAGCAACAGCAGGAAATGCTAAGAGCAGAAATGCACCTTTGGTTATTGTAGACGCAGGACACGGGGGAAAAGATTCGGGGAAGGTGGGAACAAATGAGGTGCTGGAAAAGGATATCAATCTGAAGATTGCCGCTGCATTGAAAAATGAATTGGAGAAGCGGGATATCGAGGTGGTGATGACAAGAGAGGATGATGAAAGGCTTGGAGATACGCAGACGGAGGATTTGAAAGAGCGCGTAAGCATTATCAATGATTCCGCGCCGGACCTTACGGTGAGCATTCATCAAAACAGCTATCACGAAGCTTCGGTCCACGGTTCGCAGGCATTCTATTTTACACATTCCGCGGAGGCGAAATCGGCTGCTGGGATGATACAAAAGGCTATGGAATCCGTGGACGAACAGGGGACGCGGGAGGCTAAGGCGAATGATACATATTATCTGCTGAAAAAGACGGAAGTTCCTGTTGTCATAATGGAGTGCGGTTTTTTGAGTAATTATGAAGAGGCGGAGAAACTGGCAACAGAGGAATATCAGCAGGCGGTGGCAGAGGCAATTGCAGAAGGTGTCGTCAAGTATCTTGAAAGCAGATAGTTGTTATTCACAGCCGACTCCAAATTGGCAGTGAATAGTAACAGCCGATAAAAGCGGATTGTTTTTCGTGGCGGATAAAGGAGTTTTTTTTTAATACAGATAATGGTATAATGAGACGTATGGAGACAAAAATCAGAAAAATCGATAAAAATAAAATAGAGGAATCCGTGATACAGGAAGCGGGAGAAATCTTAAAAAGCGGCGGACTTGTCGCGTTTCCCACAGAGACAGTCTATGGTCTGGGAGCCAATGCACTGGATGAGGAGGCAGCGAAAAAAACATATGCGGCGAAAGGTCGTCCGTCAGACAATCCGCTGATTGTGCATATTGCGGACAAGGAAGACCTCAAGAAGATTGCGGTTAATATTCCGCCGGAGACAGAGACGCTGATGAGCCGTTTCTGGCCGGGGCCGCTGACTATGATTTTTGAAAAGAGCAGCATCGTGCCGTACGGAACGACGGGCGGACTCGATACGGTTGCAGTGCGTATGCCGAGCGACCCCATCGCGATGAGTCTCATTGCGGCAGCAGGCGGATTTGTATCTGCGCCCAGCGCCAATACCTCCGGACGCCCCAGTCCTACGACAGCGGAGCATGTGGAGGAGGACCTGGCAGGGAAGATAGATATGATTCTGGACGGAGGAAGCGTGGACATTGGTCTGGAATCTACGATTCTGGATATGACGGTAAGTCCGCCGATGATTCTGAGACCCGGAGCAATCACGGCAGATATGTTTGAAGAAGCCATCGGTACAGTCAGCGTAGATGAGACTCTTCTGGGCAGTGAGAGCAGCCAGCCTCCGAAAGCACCGGGGATGAAGTACCGGCATTATGCTCCCAATGCAAAATTAATCATTGTAGAAGGCGACTTAAGGGAAGAGGTTCTTGCCATACGCCAGCTTGCATATGAGGGACACCGCAAGGGAGAGTCTGTAGGCATTATCGCGACCAGTGAGACGACGCCGTTTTACCGGTACGGAATTGTAAAAAATATTGGGACGCGGGAAAATGAGAAAACGATTGCTAAAAACCTATATCGTATTCTGCGGGAGTTCGATGAGGAAAAGGTAGATGTCATATACAGTGAGTCATTTGCCATGCAAGGGATAGGAAAAGCTATCATGAATCGTTTGGAGAAAGCAGCGGGACATCTGCGCCTTGCGGCATCGGCGATTGTAAAAGAGCAGAAATACCGCAGAATTATTTTTGTCAGCAGTACGGACACGAGCAGGGGTCCCATGGCGGCTGAATTGCTGCGCACGCAGGATTTGGAGCAGGAATATGTGATTGATTCAAGAGGGTTGATTGTTTTATTTCAGGAACCGCTCAATCAGAAAACAGAGGCAATCATGAAAAGCGCTCAGATGAGTTTGGAGAAACATTTTTCTTGTCAATTAAAACAAGAAGATTTACAAGAAGATACGTTGATTTTAACTATCGAGGAAAGCCATAAGAAAAAGATATTGTCGGAATATCAAAATATTGCTGAAGTCTATACTCTCAGCGAATTTACAGGGGTATCCATGGAGATACCCAATCCTTACGGACAACCTTTGACAGCGTATGGGGAATGTTATGAAATTATATCTGAATTAATTAATAAGTTGACAAAGAAATTGAATTCATATACAAAAGGAGGAGAATAATGTCAAAGATTCATGTGATGGAGCATCCGCTGATTCAGCACAAGATTAGTTACATCAGGAGAGAGGATGTAGGCACAAAAGAGTTTCGGGAAGTGATAAGCGAGATTGCGGGGCTGATGTGTTATGAGGCAACGAGGGATTTAAAATTAAAAGACGTGAAGATTAAAACACCAATCGCAGAAACATGGGGGAAAGAACTGACAGGAAAGAAACTGGCAGTAATCCCGATACTCAGGGCGGGTCTTGGGATGGTGGACGGCATCCTTTCCTTAATTCCTGCGGCGAAGGTGGGACATATCGGATTGTACCGCGACCCGGAGACTTTAAAGCCTGTCGAGTATTATTGCAAACTTCCTGCTGACTGCCAGGAGAGAGAGGTTTTTGTGGTAGACCCTATGCTGGCAACAGGCGGTTCGAGTACAGCAGCCATACACATGTTGAAAGAAAAGGGGATTAAACATATCCGTTTCCTTTGTATCATCGCAGCGCCGGAGGGTGTGAAGAAAATGCAGGAAGAGCATCCGGATGTGGATTTATATATTGGAGCTTTAGATGAAAAATTAAATGAACACGCCTATATTGTTCCGGGTCTGGGGGATGCGGGGGACCGTATATTCGGAACGAAATAGAGACAAGAAGTAAAAGGAGGAGATTCGGATGTCTGATAAGAGAAAAGATTATTTATCCTGGGATGAATATTTTATGGGAGTAGCGCTGCTCGCCGGGATGCGGTCCAAAGACCCGAATACACAGGTCGGCTGTTGTATCGTTAGCAAAGACAATAAAATCCTTTCTATGGGGTACAATGGCTTTCCCATCGGCTGCTCAGATGACGAATTTCCCTGGGCGCGGGAGGGGGAGGACCCTCTTTCTACAAAGTATGTATATTCCACGCACAGTGAACTGAATGCTATTCTGAACTATAACGGAGGGAGCCTGGAAGGGGCGAAGCTGTATGTATCGCTGTTCCCATGCAATGAATGTGCCAAGGCAATCATCCAGTCAGGTATCAAAGAGGTCATTTACGACTGTGATAAATATGCCGATACTCCAAGTGTGATTGCTTCTAAGAGGATGATGGATGCTTCCGGGGTTCACTACCGGAAATATCTGCGTACAGACAGAGAAGTTAAAATTCGGCTTTGATATGATAGTCGTCAATTAACGCAGTGCTGTTTTACGCATGGCGCAGGCTGAACGGCAACATATGAAAGTCAGAAGAAAGTATTTCATGAAAAAGCAGTGGATTATGAAGAAAAGAAGGTTTAAAAATGATTCGGACAGTTGATGTAAAGCAGATAACAGAAAATATCAAAGAGATGTGCATAGAGGCGAACCATTATCTTTCTGCGGATATGGACGCTGCGATGAAGCGCGCACATGAGGAGGAAAAAGCACCGCTGGGAAAACAGATTTTAGGACAGCTTCAGGAAAATCTCCAGATTGCGGCAGAAGATATGATTCCTATTTGCCAGGATACGGGGATGGCAGTTGTGTTTCTTGAAATCGGACAGGACGTACATCTGGAGGGCGGCAGTCTCGAAGAGGCAGTGAATGAAGGCGTTCGCCGGGGATACACAGAAGGATATCTGAGGAAATCTGTGGTGGGCGACCCGATTGTGCGGGAAAATACAAAAGATAATACACCGGCAGTTATCCATACGAAAATCGTAAGCGGAGACAAAGTAAAGATAAAAGTTGCCCCCAAAGGATTTGGCAGTGAAAATATGAGCAGGGTCTTTATGCTGAAGCCCGCTGAGGGGATAGAGGGAGTCAGACAGGCGGTGCTCACTGCGGTAAAGGATGCAGGCCCCAATGCCTGTCCGCCTATGGTGATAGGTGTGGGAATAGGCGGAACATTTGAGAAGTGCGCACTCATGGCAAAAGAAGCGTTGACCCGTGAGACCGGCGCTCACTCAGAGATTCCCTGGGTAAAAGAATTAGAAGAGGAACTTCTGATGAAGATAAACCATCTCGGTATCGGACCGGGAGGCCTGGGCGGTACAGTCACTGCGCTGGCAGTGCATGTCAACACCTATCCGACTCATATAGCAGGACTTCCTGTTGGGGTCAATATCTGCTGTCATGTAAACCGCCATGTAGTTCGGGAGCTGTAGTAACCAGATACCTGCACATGGAGAAGAGTGATTATGGGAAAGCTGAGAGATGTATGGAACCGTTCGGCATATGAAATTCGGGGCATGCTGCAGAAATATCCGTTTACTGTAGCAGCTGTGGGAATGTGGACAATTCTTGAGATTATTTTCCTGGAATCGGAGCAGATGGAAATCAAGCATTTGCTCCTCCCTTTTTTCGTCTATGCAGGAATCGGATTCTTTTTCAGTGAAACGCTGTATTTTAAAAGGCGATGGGAAAAAGCTGTAAAAATAGCTATATCGACGGCGGTATCCCTGCTGCTTGCATATGGAAAATATACGGCAGAAAGCGAAAGCCTTTCGGGAGATGCGTTGTCTGTCCGCATAAGAACCGTGTATATAGCTGTCCTTTTAATCTGTGGAGTTTACATGTGCTGGCGGCAGTCAAAGCTGTCGCTGCCGCAGTATATGCTGAAGGTATTTTCTAATCTGATAAAAATGCATATTGCGTATAGTATTCTTACTGTCAGTTCGCTGATTGTCACCGCTATCATATGCATTTTGCTCATAGATGATTATACCTATTCCGCACTTATCATGCGGGTGCTGGTGTTTATTACAGGATTTTTTTATATTCCGTCCTGGTTGATTTCGCTGAACCATACTGCTATGAGAGCGGAGCGGTTTATTAAGGTTTTAGTAAAATACATTCTGTTTCCTCTTACAGGGATACAGCTTTTGATTGTTTATATTTATGTAGTAAAGATTTTGGCACTGCGGGATATACCGTCAAATCAGATTTATTCGATTTTGACTTATATCTTTTTATCAGGCGCAGCGGCCTGGACGATGGTGCAGGCGATGAAAGAAGAGCAGGGGCGCGTTTGGCAGAAAGCGGCTGAGATTATCCCATGGACGTTCCTGCCGCTCCTTCTTCTTCAGGTGTATTCGGTAGGAATCCGAATCTGGGAGTACGGGGTGACACCGCAGAGGTATTTGGGCGCTTTCTGGATTGTTATGGAAGGAATCTATTTCCTCATATATGGAATAAGAAGAAAGTCTGTCGGAAATATGCTGCTTGTGGGAGCGGGGGTGCTCATTGTATCACTTCTTTTCCCTTTTATAAATATGTACAGTGTATCTGTTTACAGCCAGGAGGCAATTTTATCCCGGTATCATGAAGGGGTATCTTATACAGAAAATGAGCAGAGAAAAATGTACGGAGCATACGAATATTTGTCGAATACTGCATCCGGGATGAAATATATTGAACAGAATTATACAGAAAAGGAGTGCGCAGAGATAGAGGAGTTTGCCTCCGGTTCTTATGATTCTGATGGATATGCTCAGGGGAAGCTTAGGTATGCCGCAGGTGAGGTGAGACTGAATGAATTGAATATAGAGGGGTATTCCCATCTGTATCATGTCAGTGCCTGGATAGAGCCCAATGGAGATGAAAATGCCTTTCGCAGTGTGAAGCTTCAGCAGATGGACACTGAAGAGATAATAGAAACAGTGGATTTGGAAGAAATCATTACGCAATACATGACCTATGCCAGAGAGCAGGAAAAGTCGGAAGATTACGTTATTATCCTTGATGAGTACTTGTCAGAACATCATGAAATTGTGATGGAAGGAAGAGGAACATTGATTTTGACTACTATCCAGATTGATTATGAAGGCGAAGACGGGGATATCATTGATGTATATCTGGAAGGATATTTTCTGAGCCGGGAATGATATGGAAAAAGTAAAAAAGAAATATTTTATAGAGGAAAAGGTTAAAAGGAGGGCATTATGGACAGGCATATAAAAGCACCTATCGAAAAAGAAGAAGCAAAAACGCTGCGGGCAGGAGACTATGTCTATATTACGGGTACAATCTATACTGCAAGGGACGCTGCGCATAAAAGGATGGATGAGACGTTGAACGAAGGCGGGGAACTGCCGGTCGATTTAAACGGGCAGATTATCTATTATATGGGACCTTCGCCGGCGCGGGAAGGCCGCCCTATCGGGTCCGCCGGTCCGACCACAGCCAGCCGAATGGATAAATATGCGCCACGGCTGTTGGATTTGGGGCTTGGAGCTATGGTAGGCAAAGGAAAACGCAGCCCGGCAGTGATAAATGCAATTATGAGAAATGGTTCCGTGTATTTTGCAGCAGTCGGCGGGGCGGGGGCACTCTTGTCCAAATGTATCAAAAAATCAGAAGTGATAGCGTATGAAGATTTGGGTACAGAGGCGATTCGGAGGCTGGAAGTTGAAAACCTGCCTGTAATCGTTGTCATAGACTCGCAGGGCAATAACCTTTATGAGACTGCGATAGAGGAATATCGTATCGAGGAATAAACAGAAGAAAGATGGCAGGAAGGGCTTGAAAATGAAACGTATTTTGCTGATGGTGTTTCGCAATATTATATTAGTGCCGTATATGTGGATTCGGCTTTGCTACCGGGCGTCGCATACAGAAAAATATACAGAGGAAAATCAGTACGACTTTTTGAAATGGATTGTGGTCCATGCAAATAAGGGCGGAAACGTGCATATTGATGTACATGGGGCAGAGAATCTTCCCAAAGAAAATGGATTTATGTTTTACCCGAATCACCAGGGACTCTACGATGTGCTGGCAATCCTTGAGGCATGTCCTGTTCCGTTTTCTGTTGTGGCGAAAAAAGAGATAGCTAATATCCAGTTCCTGAAACAGGTATTTGCATGCATGAAGGCATACATGCTTGACAGAGAAGATGTGCGGCAGGCTATGCAGATTATCATAGATGTGTCAAAAGAAGTAAAGAATGGGCGGAATTATCTGATTTTTGCAGAAGGGACGAGGTCAAAAAGAGGTAATCTCATAGGCGAATTCAAAGGCGGAAGTTTTAAGGCGGCAACAAAAGCAAAATGTCCGATTGTCCCGGTGGCATTGATTGATTCCTTTAAGCCGTTTGATACCAATACGACTGCACAGGTGACAGTACAGGTTCATTTTCTGACTCCGATTACCTATGAAAAATATAAAGATATGAAAACAACAGAGATAGCAGCCCAGGTACATGATGAAATACAGAAGACGATAGATGAAAATATTCAGGCGGCACAGTGAAATGACTGTTTGATAGCAGGAAGCTCTATATCTACAATTAAAATGATAGAAATAAAATGGCAGAACGAAAAATCTAAAATCAGGAAACCGACCGGAGAGCTGCATATCTTTTGAAGACATTTTTTGCGGAAAACTTTCATTTTACCGTTGACATTGCAAAATCACTTTAGTATAATAATTCTTGCGTTATCGCAGAATTGAATAATTGCTGCAGGCAATTTCCGTAAAAAGAAGAGACCTGCAGGTGATTTTCAGAATCAGGAGAAATACTCAAGAGGCTGAAGAGGCGCCCCTGCTAAGGGTGTAGGTCGGGAAACCGGCGCGAGGGTTCAAATCCCTCTTTCTCCGTTTGATATTATCCAGAAACTACTGGCTGAACCCAGTAGTTTTTGTATGTCAACAACTGAGTTGTGTGGATGATGTCATAAAAACACTAAATATAGTATGTAAAACATGAGTTACAAAAAAGTTTGAAAAAAGTTAAAAAATGGCTTGACAAAAAACGGTAACAAATGATATTATATTTAGGCTGACTCGTGAGAGCAGAAAACAACAGAACCTTGATAACTGAACAATAGACAACAATCCTTGAAAATTTCTTTGAAG
>UQKK01000021.1 GCA_900541505.1 uncultured Ruminococcus sp. | reverse complement strand
ACGGATTTCAGGATTATTACCCTATAAGCGCAGGATTGTCGATTATTCAATATTCAGGAGATACAGGAAGTACAACAACCGACTTCCGGCCAGAAATTGCGGGTATTGTGTTATTGTCCACACTATTTCTATCATTGCTAATTTTGATTATCCAAAATAAAAGCAAATAATCCTAAAAATAGAATATTGGGGATAATTAAAAGATTCAAAATATGCTCTTATTTTAAATGCAATCAGCATACCACAAATTGAAAGGGAGGTGTTTACATGGGAAAGTAATGATTTTAACTTTCAAGGATGACGAGGATCAGGTTTTGAATAAAGTATTGACCTTGTTATCTGGTGAACCAAAGTTTATGACTGTTCAACATGATACTGCTCCAGTGTTCACCTTCCCCGGCCTCACAATCCACCCTTATCAGCGTCAGGTGTTCCGGGGAGAAACGGAAATACCACTGACCCATCTGGAATTTAGCGTCCTTCTTTATCTGGCGCAGCAGCCCGGACGGGTGTTCAGCCAGCAGCAGATTTTTGAAGCTGTCTGGAATGAGGACAGTGAAACATGTCAACATTCTGTTGTCAGTATCATTCACCAGCTCCGCAAGAAGATAGAGCCTGATCCGGCGCAGCCGGTTTATATTCAGACCGTGATTCATACCGGATATAAGTTTGTCGTACCAAAGGAATAAAACACGGGAACCCGCTGACCTTCACCGGCTGCCGGGCTCCTTTTTCTTCCCGCTCGACTTATTCTGTCGAGATTTGACGACTATTCTGACTGCGCTCCTATCGCAGACAAACTTCCCCATGATTTGACAACGATATAATTTCCTTAGATTCCATAAGTAGGAACCCGTTCTGATTGAACGGCAGCTTTGCAGTCCATTTGAACGAATGACAAATTTAGCCGCCGTTTCTTTTTAAGGATAGAATAATATAAAATGAGTAAAACCAGCAGGGCATAAAAACTTATTAACCCTACTGGTTTTATTCAGAATCTTTGTTTTTTGGATTGCTCTGGAGAGCCAGGAGCTGCTCAGCCAGATAGTTCAGTGTGTTTAAAAGAATCTGGCGGCTCTGAGGACTGCAGGACTGGAACTTTCCGATGAAGCGCTGAATCTTCTCGTCTGTATCAGAAATTTCCGGCTCGAACAGAGTATTGGCGGAGATTCCCAGACGTTTGATGAGTGGATACAGAATTTCATAGGAAGGGTTCATTTGTCCTTTTTCAATCATCTGGACTGTTTTGATGGCCACATTGGATTGATCGGCCAGTTCCTGTTGCGTCAGACCGCAAGAAATTCTGGCATTCCGTAGGCAGTTGCCCAGATATAGTAACCTGTCTTTAGGCATAATTATTCACCTCACATATATTCTATCTTGCCGATTAAGGTTTTTGCATAACCTTATCGTGCATATTTGATAGGCAATATTATGCCGATATATAAATGAATTTATAGCCTTGGTGAAAAGCCAATTAAAAAAAACGGCTTTTCACAGCAGGGCTTATTTGCGTTTCCCATCTGTGTTCTGCCGTCAGGAGAAACATGGATGGTTTTGTTTTGAAGAAAAGAAAAAGGGTTGGCCTAGGTGATCAGTTAAAAAAATTTTATCTGCAGATGGGCTACCGTACACTCTTCAAAGAGTATTATCATACCTATTTCACTGGTATAAAATTCCATATGGCATAAAGCTAAAAAGCAGCGTCAGGAAGCTCAAAAAACTCCCTGGCGTTATTTTTTGTCGAATTTTGTGGAACTTTCTCCACAAACCTCGAAATCGAGGGCCACCGATCATCAGAGGAAGATTCTGATGAAAGGTTTTGGAGAAGTTGGAGAAAAGTTTTTTAAAAAAATTTTCCGCTTTTTCGATTTTTTGTCAGTTTCCCTCCTGTCCTCGCTGCGAAAGGGAGGATCAGGCGTCTTTTACTACGGCTTTAAGCAGAAGGGAGGTGATCCCTTTTGAAATTGAACCGTCAGGAAAAAGAAATCGTGCGGAGAAAATTTTGTGCTTACTGCATTAAAGTTCTGCATGGTGAGGCACTGAATTATCTTGATGAATTGGAGCGGCAGAGAAAACGGGAAGTGAATTTTTCAGAACTTCTGCAGAAAGACCTAGACGCTCTGTATTGCTGTGATGATTATGATATAGCAGATTATTTCACCGTTATGGGCAGGCAGGTTCCAGTCCGTAATGAATGGATATACAAAGCACTGAAAAAACTTCCCATAAAAAAACGGGAAATTATTCTGATGCTTTATTTCCTGGATATGACGGAGAAAGAAATCGCTGCCTGCCTGAAATTGGTGCAGAGTACCGTGCATTATCACAAAGATGATTCTTTAAGACTTATGAGAAAATTGATGGAGTGAATCTACATATGAAATCTAAGAAGCATAGAGAACCGCCGGAGTTTGAAACCATCCAGGCGGCTATCGAAGGTGACGCCGAAGCAATCAATCAGGTGCTTTCCTATTTTCAGCCATTTATCAAGAGTGAGTGTAAGAGAGAATACAAGGATGATTTTGGGAGAGTTCACTATGTGACGGATGAATATATGAAAAGGCGGATGGAGACAAAGCTGATTACAAAAATTCTGGATTTTAAGATCCGGCTATAAGCTAAGGACAGGAATATTCCCTTTCTATTTCTGATCCTGAACGTACTGTACCTTGAAAACTGAATATTTTATCCTGCAGGACGTAAGGAAACAGTGGAGCCGGGCGGCAGATACGCCAGGATGATTCAGCATCAATTTTCACTTTGCGACATCGTGACGTAAAGTTTAGGTTTATATACAAATAGGGAATTTGAAGATGGATAGGAGCGAAGAAATATCATGCTGCGGGCAGAGTGTGGGAACTTTGTGGCGAGGATACTTCCGGAGAGGCTGCTCCGGTCTGAAAAGATGGTGAGATACCAATGAGGCTGTTCCCCCGACAGCCACCTGCAGGATTCTTTTGCAGTGATGAAAGGGGAGAATGAAATGGATACAAAAAAGTTACTGCGATATACAATGCAGTTGGCTATGTTAAAACAGCTTTTAACAAAGAAATTGATTGATGAAAATGAGTATTCTTTGATACAGAAAAGATTGATGAAAGATTATGGTATCGTTTCCAATATTACCGCTTGACGAATCATTTGTGCCAACATATAATAAAATTAACACTATGATAGGAATACAAATTAGGGAGCGGAAAATGGAAATAGAATTGATTAAGGCAAATGACTTTTCCAAAGGTTCTGCCGGAAAACGTGTTGAGCGATTGAGAGTTGCCGCTTATTGTCGTGTGAGTACGGACGATGAGGATCAAACTAAAAGTTATAATTCTATGGTGAGATATTATACGGATCTCATTCAAAATAACAATGAGTGGGTTTTTGCAGGCATTTATGCTGATAAAGCTATTACAGGAACTAAAACGGATAAGAGAAACGAATTTCAAAGGCTGATCCAGGATTGTATGGACGGGAAGATTGATCTAATCATCGCAAAAAGTATCCCACGTTTTGCCAGAAATACGCTGGATACTTTAAAATATGTTCGCATGCTGAAAGAGAGAAATATCGCAATTTATTTTGAAGTAGAAAAAATCAATACCATAAAAGACGGCGAATTTCTTATGACAATCTTAAGTTCTGTGGCGCAGCAGGAGGTTGAAAATACTTCGGCCTATGTGAAAAAAGGATTAAAGATGAAAATGAAACGTGGGGAACTTGTTGGTTTTCAGGGTTGTACTGGATATGATTATGATGTGGCAACAAAATCAATTTCTATTAACGAAGAAGGGGCAGAAGTTGTTCGTTATATATTTGAGCGGTATGTAGCGGGAGCCGGAAGCACTATGATTGCCAGAGAACTAAATGAACAAGGGATAATGACGATTAAAGGAAATCTTTGGGTGCCATCTAGTGTCATGGGAATTATAAATAACGAAAAGTATAAGGGCGACATTTTACAGGGAAAGACATTTACGGCTGATCCGATCTCAAAAAGGCGGTTGCAAAATTTGGGGGAAGAAGATCGGTATTATATACATGATCATCACAAACCGATTATTTCAGAAGAAATGTTTGCCAGAGCGCAGGAAATCAGAAGGCGCAGAAACGTAAACCGCAAGTATGGCGTTACACCTGGAAAAAGAGAAAAATTCAGTCGTCAGTATGCGTTTAGCTGTTTGCTGGAATGTGGATTTTGTGGAGCCAATCTTTCACGCAGACGTTGGCACAGCAATTCAAAGTATAAAAAAACAATATGGCAGTGCGTGAAAGCTACGAAAAAAGGTAAGCGTTTTTGTCCGGATAGTAAAGGAATCCCAGAGCAGGTAATAGAGGAAGCCTTTGTGGAGTCATACCGGATGCTTTGCAGAGACAATAAGGATGTATTGGAAGAATTTTTGAAGCGTACTGAAAAAGCTCTTGGAGAAAATTCTGCAAAGGATCAGTTGAACAAGCTTCAAAAAAAGATTGATAATCTTTCATATAAGAGAAAAAAGCTGTTGGATAATTATTTGAGCGGCATTGTGGAGCAGGATATTTATGAAGAAACAGACGTAAGTCTCAAAACAGATTTAAGTAATACAAAAGCTAAGCTGGAGTATTTCCAACAGCAGGCAGATGAAGAAAGTTCGCTGCAAAGGAGAATTACAGATTTTAAGAAAGCACTGTCTCAAAATGAGGTGCTGGAGGAATTTGACAGAGGTATCTTTGAGAGTATAATTGAAAAGGTAATCGTTGGCGGTTACGATGAAAATGGAGAAAAAGATCCCTATAAAATCACTTTCATATATAAAACAGGATTTACAAACGGAATTGGAAATGCAAAGAAGCGTTTTGGAAAGTCCGTTGGTGTCGGGGACAAAGCGAAAAAAATGTGTTCCGATGTCAGTGACAAGGTGAAGGATGTGTATTCCAATATTAGTGACAACACATGTGGAAAGTATTGTGCTTCTGTCCCACAAATCACCAGATAGCAAGATTAATGTGAAAGTGGAATTTGGAGAAGATGATGATAAGATATCGTTGAATGCAATTGCAGAACGGGCGAAGAAATATCAGCCGAAACCGAAAGTTACGTATAAGATGATACAGGAATATGTAGAGCAGGAGTATGGATTTAAAGTACATACTGCGTATGTTGCAGAAGTGAAACGTTCTTTGGGGTTGACAAATTATGATGCTCCGAATGCGGTGGAAGAATTGAAACAGCCGAGAAAACATCCACCCAAAGAAAAAGTGGAAGCCATAAAAGATGCACTGAAATACTTTGAGGTGATTTGATGGAAGAAAGTATACTTCAAATTGCAGAACAGATAAATCAAGTTAGTCGATGATGTATGTGGGAGGGAAGTATCAGAAAAGGAATTATCACATTTGTTCGATTTGTTATTGGATTTTGCATGCGATGAAAAAATATTGGTCTTGTATAAAAGCGTGTGCAGGAGATATTTGTATACATATCCAAATTGTATTAAATTTTACATTGAAGCATATAGGAATATGTGGGAAGATGAAGAAAAAGAATGTGTAAACAATCTTTAAAATGAACAGAGTTTACGTTTGTGATGTGATAAAAGGAGAAAGCATATGGCAAGAATTGTTAAAGAAACCATTCGTGCTAAAGGTATTGACATTGGCATATATACAACAAATTTTGAAAATGAATTTATTTCATTGACAGATATTGCAAAATATCGCAATGAGGATGACCCGAGATTTGTAATTCAGAACTGGATGCGTAATAGAAACACAATAGAATTTTTGGGTGTTTGGGAAGAATTGCATAATCCAGATTTTAACCGTGTGCAATTCGAGGCGGTTAAAAACGAGGCAGGATTAAATCGTTTTGTTATGACACCAACGAAGTGGATTACACAGATGAATGCTATTGGTATTGTTTCAAAAGCAGGACGCTATGGAGGAACATATGCCCATAGCGATATTGCGATGTCTTTTGCAACATGGATATCTCCTGAATTTCAGTTGTATATTATGAAAGATTACAGGCGGTTAAAAACAGATGAGAATAGTAGATTATCTCTGAACTGGAATTTGAATAGGGAAATTTCTAAATTAAATTACAGGATACATACAGATGCAATTAAAGATAATTTGATTCCGCCGGAATTAACACCTGCACAGGTGGCGCATACCTATGCTAATGAAGCAGATATGTTGAACGTTGTATTGTTTGGAAAAACAGCGAAACAGTGGAAAGATGAAAATCCAACAGCAAAAGGAAATATGAGAGATATGGCAACGTTGAATCAGTTATTAGTGCTTGCAAATCTGGAAAGTTATAATGCTGTTCTCATTAATCAGGGGAGAAATCAAAAGGAACGAATGGAGATGCTTCGACAGTTGGCAGTACAACAGTTGCATACATTAGAGAGGGTAAGCTTGCAGAATTTACCGAGATTAGGAATGGATAAATAATAAAATAAAAAGGTACTTTAGATACCGGCAAGGAGGAAATCTATGTCTTTGACTATGTCATATTTAACATCTGTAAAAAATGTAGAAAGTATATTTAATTCTATCCTAGGTGCAAAAGCACCAGAGCGATTTACAACAAAATTTTTAGAGGATTTAGGATTTAAAAGTAGCACGGATAGACTTTTTATTGGAATGCTAAAAGCATTGGGATTTTTGGATGAAGGAGGTCAGCCAACTCAGAGGTATTATGAGTTTTTGGATCAGTCGCAATCAAAAAGAATTGTTGCAATGGGAATAGAAGAGGCATATGAAGATCTTTTTAATCTCAATAGAAATGCGCAGAATATGTCTAATGATGATGTGAAAAATAAATTTAAAACGCTTACTCAAGGTCAAAAAAGTGATAGAGTTATAGAACAGATGGCAATGACTTTTCGTTCTCTTTGCAGCTATGCGGATTGGTCTATTCATGAGGAACAGAGGGGTAATACAAATAATGTTACGGAAAATATAAATCATGAGGAAAATGCGTCAGTGCCAATTAGCAATATCAGTAAAGCTGAAAAGCTAAATGATTCAAAGCTGAATTTGCATTATAATATACAAATTCATTTGCCTGAAACAACTAACATGGCAGTATATGATGCCATTTTTCAAAGTTTAAAAAGACATTTGTTATAAAGAGGATAAAGAAAATGGATGAAGATAAATTATATTCGTTTATAATGAGAGGAGAATTGACAAAAGTTACTCTTAATGCTTCTGGTGTTGTTAGTAAACATTCTTCATCGGAATCGTTGGTGCAGGATTATATAAAAAGTCTTTCATTAGATTTATTAGATGATGAATGCGTAAATAGTGCAAAAGAAATGGCAACTGTTTATACTGCTATTGCGGCATTTGAAAATATGGTGCGCAAATTTGTGGTTAAGGTATTATTGGAACATAAAGGTGAAAACTGGTGGGATGAATGTGTTTCAGATAAAATAAAAAAATTTGCAGAAGCTCGAAAAAAAGAAGAGGAAAAAATAAAGTGGCATACACAACGAGGAGATTCGATGATAAACTATATCGAGTTTGGAGACTTGGTCTCTATTATGCAACAAAACTTTGAATTGTTTGAAGTTTACATAGTATCAATTGATTGGGCAAGACAGATTATTCAGACTCTAGAACGGTCAAGAAATGTTATAATGCATAGTGGAGAATTGGGGAGAAAAGATATAGAAAGAATTGGAACAAATATTCGTGATTGGATAAGTCAAGTGGGTGGTTGATGATATTATTTGTGGGAATCTGGTAATACCGTTGAGACGTGTGTCCTTTTGGGTAGGAAAGAGTGAGGAGACTGGGATTTCCTATCCTGATGATGACACGTTGAGACGGTTGTAATGCTTTCCTACAAAAAACCGACAGTCATATTAATGTAAAAGTCGAGTTTGGCGAGGGAGAGGGCAAAGTGCCGCTAAAAGCTATTTCTGAAAAAGCAGAAGCCTACAAGCCGAAGGAGCGAGTGACCTATAAGATGATAAAGGAGTACATAGAAGCAAAATACGGCTTCAAAGTACATACCGCTTATATCGCAGAGGTAAAGAGAGATTTAGGCTTGCCGATGTACGACACTCCCAATGCGGTGGAAGAATTGAAACAGCCCAGGAAACATCCGACAGCGGAGAAAGTGGAAGCGATAAAGGACGCTTTGAAGTATTTTGAAGTAATGTAGAGTTGATTACCGGATGTTCTGATATTATGTATTGTAATTGTTTTTTGGCTGAAGCTACGCAACTTCTGATTAATTCTATTTTTCTATATGAAGAAGGTTATTTTGATTGTGCATTTTATTCTGTACGTCAGGCAAGTGAAGTATTTAATGCCATGTTATATCTTTCAGAAGATAAGGATGAATTGAAGAAATGGACAACAAAAGAAAGATTTCCGATGGACTCAAAAATCAGAAAGAAATTAGAAGAGATGGTTTGGGGATATCAAGAAATAAAAACAATACTTTGTGATTATTTTAAACATCATAGAGAGTTGATTAATAGATGTCATAAAATTATACACAAACAAGGTTTCGATACATTTTATGCTACAAGAAGGCAGAGGGAGAGTTCAATTGAAGAAGATAAAAAGCTGTTTGTTGAAACGTTAAAGTATACAATAGGAATTGGAATTATTCTTTTTGTGATTCTTGAACCATTATCTTTGGCATTAGCCGATGATGAGGTAAATGGAAAATTAAATTTTGATTTTATGACAGAACCGATTGATTGTGACTATTTTGAGAATTTTTTGGGATTGAAAGATATTGTAGAAAAATTATTGAGAACTAAGTATTACAAGGAATTTGCTGCACAATTTAGGGATAAAGAGCAAATGAATATGGCTACATATACGGTAATAAGAGATGGGGCATGGGACATAAGCTGTCTTGAACAAATAGAAAAGCAGATACATCTTTTAAATATATACGAACAATATATGTTTAAAATTTTAAAATTAGGAATAAAAGTTACTAATTTTTATTATCAGGATGGATGGAGAAGGTATATTACTACAAATAAGAGCAATTATCAAAACGATTATTTTGACAGTAGTGAGTTTAAATTATATATAAGTGGAAGAATGAGAGAACAGACGGACATGGAGTATAGAAAATTAACTGAAAAATTAGAAAAAATACAGGAAATATGGAATACGCAAAAGGGATAAATAGGCTATATAATATATGTCATACAGAGAGGAGGGTCAATAAGCATAATGGCAAAAAATATAGAAATAGTTTTGGATGAATATATTGATGTGTTAGAAAAGATAAAAGAGCAAATCACACAGGCTCAGTATCAAGTAATGACAAATGCAAATATTGAACGTAATATTTTGTTTTGGAATATAGGGAATGTGCTTCTTCAATACAGCCAATGGGGAAACAAATTTGTTGAAACACTAGCACGGTACTGTCACATCAGATAGAAAGTGGTCTGTATTATAGACAAGCATTAGCAGATAAAACAACAAATTTTAAGGAGCATTTATCCAATCCGTTCAGTGAGCAAGCAGAAGAAATTATTAAAGACCCATATATTTTCGATTTTATACCGAATGCGAAAAAACTTAAAGAAATTGAGCTGGAAGATGCGCTTGTTCAACAAATAACAAAGCTGTTATTGGAATTTGGGTCTGGCTTTGCTTTTATGGGGCGGCAATATCCGATTCAGGTTGGAAAAAGAGAGTTTTTCATCGACTTATTATTTTATAATGTGAAATTGCACTGTTATTTTGTAATAGAGCTAAAAACTGTGGAATTTGAGCCGGAGTTTGCAGGAAAGCTATCTTTCTATTTATCGGCAGTTGATGGAGAACTGAAATCTCCAAGTGATAATCCTACGATTGGATTGTTATTGTGTAAAGGTAAAGATAAAATGGTAGCGGAATATGCCTTGAAAGATGTAAATAAACCAATGGGGGTAAGTGAATATAAACTTTCTAACCATATTTCAGAAGAATTACAGGATAAGTTGCCATCGATAGAAGATATTGAAAAAAGGATTAATTGAAATTTTGCATCAGGGTGGTGCAAAATTTATGGAACTAATATTTTATGGGAAAGGGGATGCACGTGCAGTATTAGTACTGTATAAATATTGCCCATATTTCTGTGGTTTTGTGGGGATATGTTTTAATTTGGTATGCATGTGGAGACGTGCGTCCTTTTGGGTAGGAAAAATTAGCGGTAAAGATGTTGAGTACGCTTACGTGGATATTCCTACAGAAAATGCCGATTATTTGAAATACACAAAAGAATTTGCAACATATGATGGATATGCTTAAAATTTGACGAATACAGGGAGGACAACCGCCGCGAGGTAAAGAAAGCCAAAGGCGACCTTCCGACAAGCCTGTGGGAAACATATTCCGCGTTTGCGAATTGCTACGGCGGAGTCATTATCCTTGGGGTTTCAGAGAATGCTGACGGCTCCTGGCGGACAATGCTGACGTTGCCGTTCCAAAAGGTCAAATTCCAAAGTGCCAAATCCCAAAGTGCCAAAAATTCAAATGGCACTTTAGATGACGTTTTAGACACTTTGTGAAACATTTTGTGTTTACTCCGGAAGGTAAAAAAGTCGTAATAAGCGCCTTAAAAATTATTTTTATGTTTCAGTAATGGTAGACATCGGGTGTGGGAACACTCCCATTTCCCTATAGCTAATCCTTACCCGATATGTTAAAATCAAAAGGCAAAGATAAAAACGCAGCACAAGAGAATATGTTTGCGATTTAGTCCGGCTGTAGCTGCTGATGTAAAACGGTCGCGCCTGAACGAAACGGGAGGCACATATGAGAAAAGAAGCAACAACGGAAGAATGGAAAAGATTGTACGAAGCAGCCACTCGGATTCGGGAATTAAAACCATGGGAAGACCTGTGGGATTTAGATATCATCGGAATACGAGTGGGTGAAGAACCGGAAAATACGGTGTTTTACAGTATATTGGGAAAAGGCGGAGACTGTTACGGGATTACGGTCTATGAAGGATATGACGCTTTTAACAGCTTTATGATGCTGACCATGCAGGAGAGTCTGAATCTGTCTGTAGAATATGCCATGTTCAACCAAAAAAATCTGACTTGCTACTGGGGAAATCGTGAGGAATTATCCGCAAAGCAGAGAGCGATTATCAAGGAGTTGGGCTATAAATACCGCGGCAAGAACCAATGGCTGTATTTTATGTCTTATGAACCCGGATTTTATCCTTATAATCTGGACCAGGACGAGGTTGTGCGTATGGCAGAATATCTGGAAGACTTAGAGACAGCCTTTACTTATTATAAAGAGACAAAAATTCCGGTTCATTTTGATGAGGGGAATATGTTTTCCTTTATATATTCGCCTGATAAAAAGACGTGGCGTTTTGGAGAGGAATCATTGCCGTTTACCTGTTATAATTTTCAAAGTCTTACGATTACAGACGAAGAGCTTTTGGAAGCATTGGGTGAAGTGCCGCAAAGTGAATATATATTGGAAGCGGACGTGCGGTCACTGGGAGTCGCAATGACGGATGAGAAATATGATAAGCCTGTAAATCCTGAAATGAGTATTTTGGTTGAAGCGAATACCGGGCTGGCGATTTCATGTGAATTAAAAGGACCGGATGACGACCCGATGATAGATTTGGCAGAGGCGTTGATAGGTTTCATCTTTGAAGCCGGAGCGCCAAAGGAAATACGAGTTTCCAATGTCATTGTGGAGGCGGGATTGGAGCAGATTTGCGACATATGCGGCATCAAGCTGCGCCGGATAAAAACATTGCATGGAATAGAGGATTTCTGGGTGGGAATGCAACGATTCAGATAAAAGTGTACAGAACGAGTAATAGCACACAGAAGATAGCTCCCGCCTATAGGCGGTGAGCAGCAAATTTTCATACAGGGACATTGATTATGAAAACCAGAGAAGAAGTGATTCAATATTGCCTGACCTTCCCGGGTGTGTTCGAGGATTATCCATTTAAAGACGCGAACTGGACCTGCATGCGCATCCGCAGGACACGGCGTATCTTTGCCTGGATTTTTGAAAGGCAGGGGAACATCTGGGTGAATGTAAAATGCGATACCGAATGGCGGGATTTCTGGCGTAATGCTTATGCTTCCGTGCAGCCAGCATATCATATGAATAAAACGCACTGGAACTCCATCATTTTGGACGGCAGTGTGCCAAAGAAGGATATCTGCCGCATGATTGGAGAAAGTTATGATTTGTGCGCGGGAAAAGACAGAGGGAAAGAGCAAAACGCAAAGAAAGAAAACAGGAAGGAACGAGAAAGGTGATACAGAAGACAGCGATTATCGGCATGGGCGCTCTGGGGATGCTTTATGCGGACAAGATAGCGGAAAATATCGGGGAAGACGCGGTGGAGTTTGTGATGGACAGCCGCCGTGTGGAGAAATACAGAGACGCTGTGTTTACGGTAAATGGCAGAGAACGGAGATTTAAAATGGTGTCGGCTGAAGCGGCAAGTCCGGCGGATTTGGCAATCGTGGCTGTGAAGTATCCGGCTCTTGAGAGCGCTTTGGACTGCATGAAACATGTGGTTGGAGCGCACACGGTGATATTATCTGTTATGAACGGCGTCACCAGTGAGGAGAAGATTGCACAGCGATATGGCGACGAAAATGTGCTTTACACGGTAGCACAGGGCATGGATGCCATGAAGTTTGGCGGAGATTTGCAATATACGAGAGCCGGGGAACTGGTGCTCGGCGTGAGAAAGGCAGGCGTGGGGCAGGAAGCGAAAGTGGAAGCTGTGGCAGAATATTTGGGGAGAGCGAAGATTTCTGCTGTAATTGAAAAAGAAATTTTAAGAACCATGTGGGGCAAATTTATGCTGAATGTGGGCGTCAACCAGGTCTGCATGGTTTATGGGATAAATTACGGACAATCACTCGCTCCGGGAGAGGCAAACCGCATGATGATTGCGGCTATGCGCGAGGTTCGTGCGGTCGCGGAGCTGGAAGGTGTCAAAGTGACAGAGCAGGATTTGAATTTCTACGTGGACCTTCTAAAAACACTCTCGCCAGAGGGCATGCCTTCCATGGCGCAGGACCGCATTAACAAAAAGGCAAGCGAGGTGGACATGTTTGCCGGAAGTATGATAGAGATGGCAGAGAAGCACAACATACAGGTGCCGGCGAACCGTTATCTGTATGAACGAGTGAAAGAGATTGAAAAGGAGTATGTCTGATGCCATTTTGTGTTGTTTTGGGAGATATCACAAAAGTGAAAGCCACCGCTATTGTCAATGCGGCGAACTGCTCTTTACTGGGCGGCGGTGGCGTGGACGGAGCCATTCACCGCGCGGCGGGTCCTAAGCTTTTGGCAGAGTGCAGGGCGCTGAACGGCTGCCGGACCGGGGAAGCGAAGATGACAAAAGGGTACCGCCTTCCGGCGAAATATATCATCCACACGCCGGGTCCCATCTGAAGAGGCGGCGGACACGGTGAGGCAAAGCTTTTGGCGTCCTGCTACAGAAATTGTCTGGAGCTCGCCAAAGCGAACGGGATAAAGGATATTGCGTTTCCGTCTATCAGTACAGGCATTTACTCCTATCCGCTGGAAGAAGCCGCGCAGATTGCGGTGGAGACCATTTACGGGTTTCCGGATATGGATGTGCAGATGGTCTGCTTTGATGAGCACACGAAAGCGGCGTACGAGAAAGCAGATGAGGATTATCGGCGGAAATATGGCTATGAAAAGACTGACGAGGATTACCGGAGAAAGTGCGCCTGCGAAAAAGAGGACGAGACAGAGACTGTTTTTATCGAGTATGAAAATCTGCCTATGAAAAGAGCGTTTGAGAACCGCGGTATCAGAGAGCAGGTGCTTTCCATTTTAAGAGAGGAAGAAATTTTAAGAGCAGAAGAAACTTTAAGGGCGGAAGAAACTGCGGAAAACCGGGGATTGACGGAACGGCTCATGCGTGCGGAGACGACGTTTCGCCAATATACCTGCCTCAAAGGGGAGGAAGGATTTTCACAGAGAACATGCGAGGCGGTTCTTAAAGTGATGAAAGAATGGGACGAAAAAGAACCGGTGTCCTTTATGGAAATGTATCCCTTTGTGACGGAGACAGAGTGGTCATTAGAGGGAAAAGATATCAGCTATCTGAAAGTGACGGCAAGTCTGGATGATGAGAAGCAAATTGAAATAGAAATAATAAGGAAAAGCGGGAACAGCCTGTATCTGGAGAGCAGCGGGACGATGTACCAAGTTCCTTTAAAGAATACAGTGATGGAACAGAAAATCCTGAAATGCCTGGCACTGGACGGGCATGTGGATTTGCATAAATTTCAGGTAAACGGAATTGCAGTAAATAAAATCACAGCAGATAAGATGTGATGTGTGATTACAGAAGCGGAAAGGCAGGAAGACGAATGACAAAGAAGAAGCTGGCGCTGGAGGTTATAGAGCGTCTGAAAAAAGAATATCCGGATGCGGGATGTACACTTGATTATAATGAGGCGTGGAAATTGCTGGTGAGCGTGCGGCTGGCTGCGCAGTGTACCGATGCCAGAGTCAATGTGGTGGTGCAGGATTTATATGCGAAATATCCCACTCCTGAGGCATTGGCGGCAGCAGACGTGGATGACATTGAAAAAATTGTGCGTCCCTGCGGTCTGGGAAAAAGCAAAGCGAGAGATATCAGTGCCTGCATGAAAATTTTAGTGGAGGAATATGGCGGTAAAGTGCCTAACGATTTTGACGCTTTGTTAAAGCTGCCGGGTGTGGGAAGAAAAAGCGCCAACCTGATTATGGGAGACGTATTTGGAGAGCCGGCGATTGTCACCGATACCCACTGTATCCGCCTTGTAAACCGTATAGGTTTGGTGGACGGTTTTAAAGAGCCGAAGAAAGTGGAGATGGCACTGTGGAAAATCATACCCCCGGAGGAAGGAAGCGATTTCTGCCACCGGCTCGTATATCATGGGAGAGATGTCTGTACCGCGAGGACGAAGCCATTCTGTGATAAATGCTGTCTGGCGGATATTTGCGCCAAAAACGGCGTGTGAGCGGCTCGTGCCGTATATCTAGGAGTTCTCCGTCAGAAGCCAAAAAACTTTAGGCATCTGCGTTAAAACGGCGTATGAAACTTCTGAATCTGCGCATAGTAGAAGTTGAGAAATACTTTAAAAATGGCAGAGAAAGAAGGCGTGTGAAATGGAAGACAATACCAGAAAGCTGCTGGAAGAATGTAATTCCGGCTGTAAAATGGCGATTGAGAGTATGGACCAGGTGGGTCCCTATGTGACAGACGAAAAGCTGAAAGGGACTATACAGGACTACAATACAAAGCATAAAGAGCTGGAAAAGGAATCTTCAAGGCTTTTGGCGCAGGAGGGAGAGAGCGGAAAGGAACCCGGCATGTTTGCCTCCGCGTTTTCTTGGATGACGACAGAGGTAAAGATGATGGCGCGGGATGACAACAAGCAGGCGGCAAAGATTATGATGAATGGCTGCAATATGGGAATCCAGTCCATCACAGAGACGATGCATGAATGCAAAGAGGCATCCAGAGAAAGCGTGTCGCTGGCGAAGAAACTGGTGCGGACAGAAGAAGATTTTATGCAGGAGATGAAGAATTTTCTGTAGAATTTACGATGAAATGTGACAGGAGGGCGCCCTGACAGTCCGCAAAGGACACGGGGTCCCCTTTTTGTAACTGCGGGGAGCCAAGACGTAAGTCTGCCGGAAACCTTGGCGACCGAGCAGTATCCCGGAATATGCCTTTTGAAATTTTACGGCGATTCCATAGTACAAGAGAGAAGGGAAGAACATGTACATAGCGGATTTACATATCCATTCCCGCTATTCCCGTGCCACGAGCAAGGATTGTACACCGGAACATCTGGATTTGTGGGCGGCAAAAAAGGGAATCCACATCGTAGGGAGCGGGGATTTTACACACCCTGCCTGGAGAGAGGAATTAAGAGAAAAGCTGGAGCCTGCGGAGGACGGGCTGTATGTGCTGAAAAAAGAGTATCGACTTGCAGATGAGACGGCTGGGGCGGATTTTCGTCCCCGCTTTGTCATTACAGGTGAGATAAGTTCCATTTACAAGAAAAACGGTCGTGTGAGGAAAGTGCACAGCCTGATTCTGCTTCCCGGTCTGGAGGCTGCCGAAAAGATTTCGCAGAAATTAGAGGAGATTGGGAATATCCATTCCGACGGCAGACCTATTTTGGGACTGGACTGCCGGGATTTGCTGGAAATCATACTGAACATCTGCCCGGAGGCAATCTATGTTCCGGCGCACATCTGGACGCCGCATTTTTCTCTGTTCGGAGCCTTTTCCGGGTTTGATACGGTGGAAGAGTGCTTCGAGGACCTTTCCGGTCATATTCACGCCATGGAGACGGGGCTATCCTCTGACCCGCCCATGAACTGGAGAGTTTCTGCTTTAGATAACTACCAGCTTATCTCCAATTCCGATGCTCATTCCCCTGCAAAGCTGGGGCGGGAGGCAAATCTTTTGGATATCGAACTGTCCTATGCGGGGCTCTCTGAGGCTATCCAGAAGGGGAAAGGGCTGTACGGAACCATAGAGTTTTTCCCGGAGGAAGGAAAATATCATATGGACGGGCACCGCAAATGCAGTTTGTGTCTGACGCCTCTGGAAACTGAGAATTACAAAGGTATCTGCCCGGTGTGCGGCAAAAAGATTACCATCGGCGTTTCCCACAGGGTGGAGCAGCTCTCCGACCGGGCAGAGGGATTTGTTAGGGAAAACGCAAAGCCCTTTGAAAGTCTGGTGCCGCTGCCGGAAGTCATCGGGGCTTCGGTGGGACATTCCAGCACCAGTGTAAAGGTACAGAAAGAGTATCAGAACATGCTGCGCCGTCTGGGACCGGAATTTGAAATTTTGCGCACCATTCCTGTGGAAGAGATACGCACCGTTTCCGGCAGATTGGTGGCGGAGGGGATTGAACGGCTCAGAAGAGGAGAGGTGAAGCGGATTCCCGGATTTGACGGAGAGTACGGGAACATTCAGCTCTTTGCGCCAAGAGAGCTGGAGGACACCGATGGACAGATGAGCTTCTTTGATATGCTGGGTATCCGGGAAAGCGCGTCAGGCACTGCTGCGGACAGCCGGAAAGGAACTGCCCTGAGCGAGGAGGCGCAGGCGCCGGACAAAAACATGCCTGCGGATATAGGGGCGGCTGAAGACGCACCTGATGCAGCGCCTCCGGAAAGCACCGTTGAACCAATAGAAAGTGTGCAGAAGCAGGCCTCAGACGCGGTACACTTTCAAAAAGAATCTGCCGAAAATCCGGCGAAACTTCGCGAAACGCAGGCGTTAAATCCGGCGCAGCTTCGCGCAGTGCAGGCTTCCGCGCGGGATATTGCGGTCATCGCGGGTCCCGGAACGGGAAAGACAAAGACGCTGGTTTTCCGCATTGTCTATCTGATTCAGAATCGGAAGGTGAAGCCCTCGGAAATTACTGCCGTAACTTTCACGAACCAGGCGGCAGGGCAGATGTTTGAGAGGGTACAGGAAGAACTTGGGCGAAGGAAACGCTTAAATGGTCTGCAGATAGGGACGTTCCATGCCATCTGTCTTTCTTTTTTAAAGGAACAGGGGGAAGAGTTTACGCTCATTGACAAGAAGGAAGCCAGAGAAATTGCCAGGGAGGTACTTGCCGAGGGGAATCTAAACATGAAAGCGGGAGAATTTCTGGAGACGGTTTCCCGCAGGAAATCCGGTATTGCGCAGGATATTGCGGAGAAGGCAAAGTGGATGGAAATGTATGAGGCGTACCAGGCAGCGCTTACAGAGCGTCACCTGCTGGATTTTGACGATTTGCTGGTAAAGACTGTGCAGATAATCCGGGAGGGCAAGGCTTTGCCCGGATGGGAGAAGAGGTTTTCTTATCTTTTGATTGATGAGTTTCAGGATATGGACCCGCTGCAGTTTTCGCTTATGGAGGCGTGGAGAGAGGCAGGAAGGGAGCTGTTTGTCATCGGGGATGCCAACCAGTCTATTTACGGTTTTCGCGGTGCAGACTCCCGCTGTTTTGAGCGCCTTGTGGGTGAGACTGAGAATCTGGAAGTCATCAGGCTTGAGGAAAATTACCGTTCCTCACCGGAAATCTTATCCGCCGCGCTGGAGGTAATTTCTCAGAATCCAAAGGGAGAGACAAAACTGAACGCGAACTGTCCGCACAATGCTCCGGTGCGGCTGGCAAGTGCAAAGACAGATATGGGAGAGGCGATTTTTATTGCCAAAGAAATCAACCGCATCACCGGCGGGCTGGGGATGCTGGAGGCACAGTCCCACGCCGAGCATTTACAGGACAGGAAGATACGAGGCTTTGACGAGATTGCCATTCTTTACCGTACCCATCGGCAGGCGGATTTGCTGGAGGTCTGCCTGAAAAAAGAGGGGATTCCCTATGTGGTGGCGGGAAGAGAGAGTTTCCTGGAGGAGGAAAAGGTGCAGGGTAGCATCCAGTTCTTTAAATATCTGGGAGATGAGAAAAATCTCTGTGCCAGGACATGCAGTCTGGAGCTGCTGTGGAAGCTGGAGGCTTCCGCTCTTTCAGAGGAAATCTTTGAGAAAACGGTGCAGAAGTTCAGACCTCTGTATCAAAAATGTGTGCCGAAAGAGTTTGTCCGTCTCTGGATGGAGGAGATGGGACTTGTGGAGAATCCGGCCATGATAAAGCTGGAGAAGACGGCTCTCTTTTACGAGGATATGACACAGTTTCTTGAGGCATTGGATTTAGGTGTGGAGAGCGACTTGAAACGCTGCGGAGATAAGGAATATACTGCCGGCGCGGTACAGCTTATGACCCTGCACGGCTCCAAAGGGCTGGAATTTCCGGCAGTGTTTATTTTCGGCGCAGAGAAGGGGAAAATCCCTTACGAGAGTGAGAGACATCCGGCTGATACAGAGGAAGAGCGCCGGCTTTTGTATGTGGGAATGACGCGGGCAAAGGAAGAGTTGATTCTCACCACATCCGGGGAGGAATCGCAGTTCCTGGAAGGGATGACGGAGGAATGGATTCTGAGGGAAAGTGCCCGGAAGGAAAAAAAGGACGAAGGCTATGAGCAGATGTCGTTTTTTATTTAAAAGGAAACATTTCGCTAAAGCGACTGCGCTCGGCGCACAAAGTGGGCAAGCTCCTTATGAATGAGGGCGGGGAGCTGAAGCGGGCTTGCCCGCTTTACGATAAAGGTAAATGAGGAGAGAACGATGAAACGACAGGTAGATTTATCTGAAATCTCGGATGGCAGATTGTACAGTGCCAACGATATGGTCAAGGCGGACTGCGGCGGCTGCGAAGGGTGTTTCGCTTGCTGCGTGGGGATGGGAGAGTCCATTGTGCTGGACCCTCTGGATGTACATCGGCTTATGAGGGGGCTGAATGTGGACTTTGAAGGGCTTTTGCAGGCGGGCGTGGAATTACATGTAGTGGATGGGCTGATACTGCCGAATCTGAAAATGACAGGAAAGAGAGAAGGCTGCTCTTTCTTAAGTGAGGAGGGCAGGTGCACGGTACATGCCTTTCGCCCGGGAATCTGCAGATTGTTCCCTCTGGGACGTTATTATGAGGACGAAGGCTTTCGCTATTTTCTGCAAATCCACGAGTGCCGCAAGGAGACGCGCGGCAAGATAAAAGTAAAGAAATGGCTGGAGGAGTCGAACCTGAAGGAGTATGAGGCTTATATCCTCAAGTGGCATCGGTTTCTGCTCGCCTGTGAGGAGGCGGCAAAGACACTGGATGAAGAAAATCTGCGGATTCTCACCCTCTATATCCTTAAGACATTTTACCAGACACCGTACACAGAAGCGGATTTCTACCGGGAATTTTACAGACGGCTGGGAGAGACACAGGAGAGGCTCGGACTGGCAGACTAAGAGGCAGATATGGAAAGAGCAAGAGAAGTATTAAAAACATATTTTGGATACGATACCTTCCGGGAGGGGCAGGAGGCTGTCATCCGGGAGATTTTAAAGGGCAGGGATGTGCTGGCGGTCATGCCGACGGGCGCGGGGAAATCGGTCTGCTATCAGATTCCTGCGCTTTTGATGGAGGGAATCACCATCGTGGTATCTCCGCTCATTTCGCTTATGACGGACCAGGTGAAAGCGCTCAACGAGGCGGGCGTACACGCCGCTTACATCAACAGCTCCCTGACGGAAACACAGACGGCAAAGGCTCTTGAGAATGCGGCGAAAGGTGTGTACCGTATCATCTATGTGGCGCCGGAACGGCTGGAGACGGCGCGGTTTCTGGATTTCGCGTGCCACGCGGAGATTTCCATGGTAACGGTGGATGAGGCGCATTGTATTTCCCAGTGGGGGCAGGATTTCCGTCCCAGCTATCAGAAAATCCTTTCTTTTGTACAGAGACTGGCAAAACGCCCGGTCATCAGTGCGTTTACGGCGACTGCCACAGAACGTGTCCGGGAGGATATTCTGGACAGCCTGAAGCTTGTGGAGCCGTTTGTGATAACCACCGGTTTTGACCGCAAAAATCTGTATTTCCAGGTGGATACGGGAAAAGAGAAGAAAAAGAAGATACGGGAGTATCTGAAGGCGCACCGCGAGGAGAGCGGGATTATCTACTGTGCGACCCGCAAAAATGTGGATGAACTCTATCTTTTGCTGGATGGGGAAGGATTTCCTGTGGGCAGATATCACGCAGGGATGAGCGCGGATTCCCGCAGAGAAAACCAGGAGGATTTTATCTATGACCGGAAGAAGATTATCATTGCCACCAATGCTTTCGGTATGGGAATCGATAAATCCAATGTCCGGTTCGTGCTGCATTTTAACATGCCGCAGAGTATGGAGAATTATTACCAGGAGGCAGGAAGGGCAGGGAGAGACGGCGCACCTGCGGAATGTATCCTTTACTATTCGCCCCAGGATGTGCGGGTCAATCAGTTCCTTCTGGACAATAAGGAAAATATGGGCGACTATACGCCTAAGGAACAGCGGATTATCTGGGAACAGGACAGGAAGCGGCTGGCAAAAATGACAGCTTACTGCACCACGAAGAAATGTCTGCGCAAATATATCCTTAATTATTTCGGGGAGGAAGCAGGAGAAAAATGCGGGAATTGCTCCAATTGCCTGGAAGATTATGAGGAGATGGAAGTCTACGAGATTGCGGCAGATATGGTGGGCTGCGTCAAAGATTTGAGGGAGCGCTTCGGCTCTACTGTGGTTTTGGGCGTGCTGGCGGGAGCGGATACGGCAAGACTGCGCTCCGGAGGACTTAAGAACAGCCGGTATTACGCGAGACACCCCAAGTCCCAGGAACTTTTAAAAGAGGTGCTGCTGGCACTGACAGAGGAAGGGTATCTTCGGGTGACGCAGGACCGCTACCCAGTGTTAAAATTAACCGACAGGTCGGAAGAGTTCCTTCAGAAAGAAACGGAGTTCTATATTTCCAGAAAGAAAAAGGAGACTGCTGCGTCCACGCCGAAGCAGCGGCGTAAAAAGGGCTCAGATGTGGAATTGTCTGCTTTGGGGATGGAGTTATTTGATTCCCTGCGCAAGCTCCGCATGAAGCTTGCGAAAAAGCGGGGTATACCGCCCTACATGGTGGCTTCGGACAAGGCGCTTAAGGGCATGTGTGAGCGGCTTCCCCACACAAAGGAAGAAATGCTGGAAGTGGGCGGCATTGGTGAGAAAAAGTATGAGCAGTACGGGGACGAATTTCTGGCGTGCATCCGCAGTTTTTTGGGAGAGAAAAAGGATGACACGGAAGTGGAAAAATGTGATATGATAGAGACGGCAGCAGGTCTCTTTCCGACACCGGAGGAACTGCGGCAGGAAGAAGAAAGAGAGAAAAACGGAGGGAAACAAAGATGAAGTGTCCAAATTGCGGCAGTAAAATAATAGAAGGTTCTGCGTTTTGTGAAAATTGCGGGGCGCCGGTTCCGGAGCAGAAGAAGCAGGAAAAAGGGAGTTTCTGCCCGTTCTGCGGCGCGTGGAATGAGGGGGACGACCGGTTCTGCGCGGAGTGCGGAAGAGATTTGGCAGAGGTAGAAGACGAGATGGAGGAAATTTATCCGGATGATACGCGCGCGCCGAAAAAATCCAATAAAGCGCTCGTTATCGTTATCTGTATCCTGGCGGCGGTCATTGTCATCGGCGGGGCAGCAGGCGGCGGATATTTTTATTTCCACCAGAAACAGGTGAAGGCCGAGGAAGAACGGGAAGCGGAGAAGGAAGCCAAAGAAGAGGAAGAGGCAAAGAAAAAGGCTGAGGAAGAAGAGCAGGCGAAGAAGGAGCAGGAAGAGAAGGAAGCCGAGGAAGAACAGGAGAAAGAGGACGAGAAGAAAAAAGAAGAGGAAGATGAGAAGGATAAGGATAAAGAGAAAGACGAGGAAGACCGCCTTGAGGCAGACTATATCCTTCCAAACAGCTCTTCGGTACTTCTGACCCAGTCAGATATTTCCGGGCTGACACTCCAGGAACTGAACTATGCGAGAAATGAGATTTTCGCGCGCCACGGGAGAAGATTCAGTTCTCAGGAACTCCAGCAGTATTTTGACAGCAAGAGCTGGTACAACGGCACTATCAGTCCGGAGGATTTTGACGCCAACTATACAGGCACTTTGAGCGAAGTAGAGAAAAAGAACATTGATTTGCTGAAAGCGGAGGAGTACGGACGCGCTTCCAGCGGCTACCAGTTAGACCAATAGCAGGCGATACAAAAGAGGGAAGGCAAAAAAGAAAATTTTGAAGGGGTGGAAATGTGATGTGGATGGACAGACTCAAACAAGGGAAGAAAAAAGCAGCACTTCTGTGTCTGGCGCTGTGTCTTGCTCTGTCTGTTTCAGGCTGTGGTCTGGTGGGACTGCAGAAGGAAAAAGAGGAAGAGGCTAAGCGGCAGGAAGAGGAAGAAAAAGAGCAGGAAGAGCGGGAAAGAGAAGCGCAGGAGAAGGCAGAGAAAGAAAAAGAGTTAGAAGAGGAACAGGAAAGAAAAGCGCAGGCGGAGAAGGAAGCGGCGGAAAAAGCCGCAGAGGAAGCCAAGGATAAAGGAGTCACGATTGTGATAGACCCCGGACACTCCGGTGTAGTGGCAGGAGGCGAGGAGCCGGTCGGTCCCGGAGCGCAGGAATACAAAGCCGCGGATACTTCCGGTACCAGCGGAATCAGCACAGGGATTCCCGAATATGAACTGACCCTTACCCTCTCTGTGCAGCTCAAGGCAGAGCTGGAAGCGCGGGGATACACGGTCGTTATGACCCGTGAGAACAGCGACGAACCAAGAAGCTGTGTACAGAGAGCGGAGATTATGAACAATGCGGGCGCTGCCGCCTGTGTACGGATTCATGCCAACGGCTCTGAGGATACTTCAGTGCAGGGAGCCATGACAATCTGCAACACACCGGACAACCCCTACGCACCGCAGCTTTATCAAGCCTCCAGAAATCTATCGGACTGTGTGTTGAATGGTCTGGTGAGCACGACCGGATGTATCAGCCAGGGTGTCTGGGAAACAGATACCATGAGCGGCAATAACTGGAGCCAGATTCCGGTGACCATCGTGGAGGTCGGCTACATGACGAATCCGGAGGAGGATGTCAGACTTTCCCAGCCCGATTACCAGGCGCGGATTGTGCAGGGTATCGCGGACGGAGTGGACGCTTTTACAGAGTCTCTGTAGTGGCGACTGCTTCACAGACCTGATTCCAAATTGTCACTGGCGGTTTACGTGCAAGCACGCAGTGCGGTTTTGCGAATGGTGTAGGCGGAACTATAGCATTGGTAGCACCTAAAATTCTGAAAAATATTGACTTTAAAGAATAAAAGTTCTACAATTATAGTATAAACAGACGAAAGGAGTGACAATTATGTCGGATATGCATGTTGGTGTAATTTTATTGGCAGTGACAGCACTTCTGCTCTGCTGGGTGGTAGCGGAATTTCAAATATATTCGGCAGACCACTCCATGGAAGAAGCCATAAAGAGACCTCGTGGAGCAGCAAGACGGGAACTGTGGAAACTAAACTTCTTAAGAGCGATTATGGATTCGCGTAAACTTAGGCAGGAAAAATTAAAAGAAGAAAACAAGACGGTTATATTAAAAAGTGCGGAAGAGAAGAAAAGCCGGAAAGAGAAAAATTTCTGAATAATTTTTATCAGGAAGCACCATCCGGCAGGAGAAGGGTTCCGGAATAATCAGTGAGACAGGAAGAACGATTATTTCGGAACCCCCTTTTTATGTATTCAAGAAGTAAATATATGGTATAATATCGATAGATATTATACCTGCGCCGATTTGCGTTCGACCGAAGGGAGAACTACCACAGCAAATCGTGTGCATCCTGCGGAGCACAGCATGTCCGAAGGACATGGTATAATATCGATAGATATTATACCTGCGCCGGTTTGTAGCCGACCAGAGGGAGGCAATCCTTTGCAAACCGTGTGCATCCTGCAGAGCGTAGTATGTCCGAAGGACATGGCATAATAATTGCAAGAGCAGGTGAAAAAAGTAGTAGTAAGGAGGTTTCCATGAAAGCGATAAAATTGAGAGAGGGTTTTTACTGGACAGGTATCATTGACGACAAACTTCGGGTGTTTGACATCATCATGTACACAGAGTTTGGCACCACATACAACTCTTATGTGATGAAGACCGGGGACAAGACGGTGCTGTTTGAGACAGCGAAGGCGAAATTCTTTGACGAGTATCTGGAGAAATTGAAGGAAGTTATTGATGTGACGAAGATTGATTACCTGGTAGTCAGCCACACCGAGCCGGACCACGCGGGCAGTGTGGAGAAACTTCTGGATTACAGCCCGCAGATGAAGATTCTCGCCACCGGATGTGCCATCGGATTTTTGAAAGAAATCGTGAACCGGGATTTTGTGAGCATCCCGGTGAAAGACGGCGAGAAAATGACTATTGGCGATAGGACTCTAAGCTTTATGCTGGTGCCGAACCTCCACTGGCCGGATACGATGTACACGTTTATCGAGGAGGAGCAGATTCTCGTGACCTGTGACTCTTTTGGTTCTCACTACTGCCTGCCGGAGGTGGTTTCCGATAAGATTACGGCGGAGGACGATTATCAGAAGGCTTTGAAATATTATTATGACTGTATCATCGGACCATTTAAGCCCTTTATGTTAAAGGCGCTGGACAGAGTGGAAGGGATGGATATCACGATGATTTGTACCGGGCATGGACCAGTGCTGGTGGGCGACCGTATCCGTTCTGTCATGGAACAGTACCGGACATGGTCCACAGTTGTGAACCCGAACCCGAAGAAGACGGTCATCATCCCTTATGTGAGCGCTTATGGGTACACGAAGATGCTGGCGGAGAAGATAGCGGAAGGGATTTCGGACAGCGGAGACATCGATGTGAGAGCTTACGATATGGTGGAGGCAGATGCGGCGAAGGTAAACGAGGAGCTCCTTTTCGCAGATGGAATCCTCTTTGGTACTCCGACCATTGTGGGAGAAGCGCTGCGCCCTATCTGGGATTTGACCTTGAATATGTTTGCCGGGACCCATGGCGGGAAACACGCGGCGGCTTTTGGAAGCTACGGCTGGAGCGGCGAGGGAGTGCCTCACATCACCGAGAGGCTGAAACAGCTGCGGATGAAGGTGTCGGAAGGATTTAGGGTGCGCTTCAAACCGTCCGAGGCGGATTTGGTGAGCGCGTATGAGTATGGCTATCAGTTCGGCTGTGTCGTACAGGACAAGGAGCCTACTCTTCCTAAGAAAAAGGGCGCAAGGTCTCTGGTGAAATGTCTGGTGTGCGGGGAAATCTTTGACTCATCCCTGGAAATCTGTCCGGTGTGCGGCGTGGGTAAAGAGAACTTTGTCCCCGTGGAAGATACAGACAGCGGATTTACGAACAATACAGAGGAATATTATGTTATCCTTGGAAACGGCGCGGCTGGCTTTAACGCGGCGAAAGCAATCAGAGAGCGGGATAAGACGGGGGCAGTGGTGATGATTTCCAACGAGCCTTATCCGTCCTACAACCGCCCCATGCTGACGAAATCCATTGTTGCAGGGCTAACGGCAGAGCAGATTGCCATTGAGGGACAGGCTTGGTATGAGGAAAATAAAGTTTACCAGATGCTTGGGCGTCAGGTGGAAAAGATTGATACGCAGAAACAGGAAGTTTGCCTGGATGACGGAAGCAAGGTGCATTTCACCCGTCTCATCTATGCTCTGGGAAGCGAGTGTTTCGTGCCGCCGATGGAAGGCAGCACTCTGCCCGAAGTGGTGGCAATCCGCAGGCTTACAGACGTGGAGAAGGTAGAAGGTCTGATGAAGGAAGCGAAACACGCTGTTGTCATCGGCGGGGGCGTTCTGGGACTGGAGGCAGCCTGGGAACTGAAAAAAGGCGGTCTGGATGTGGAAGTGCTGGAGGTGGCTCCGGTGCTGATGGGACGCCAGCTTGACGCAGGCTCCGCGGAACTCTTAAAGAAGATAGCTGAGAAAAACGGCGTGAAGATTCACACGGGAGTGTCTGTGGCGGCAATTGAAGGAAAGGACCATGTGACCGGAGTGCGGCTTCAGGACGGCACGGTTTATCCGGCAGAGTTAGTCATTGTGTCTGCAGGTGTGCGCGCTAACACAGCTCTGGCAAATGAGGTTGGACTGGATACGGACCGGGCGGTCATTGTCAATGCAAAGATGGAGACCAGTGTGCCGGGCATCTATGCGTGCGGAGACTGCGCGCAGTATCAGGGTATGAATTATGCTATTTGGCCGGAAGCATCTGAACAGGGCAGGGTAGCCGGGGCGAATGCGGCAGGTGAGGAGACGGAGTACAAACCGGTGTCCGCAGCGCTTACTTTCCACGGGATGAATACCGCGCTCTTTGCGGCTGGGGACAACGGGAAGAACCCGAATCTTCTGTATAAGACGGTGGAATTTCAGGATATGGGGAAAGGGCAGTATCATAAATACTATTTCCTCAACAACCGTCTGTGCGGCGTGATTTTGCTGGGTGACCTCTCCGCCATGGCGAAGCTTACCGCTGCGCTGGAAAAGGGAGCTTCCTATAAGGAAGTCATGGAAGGATAAGGACGTGAAACTGGACAGGAAAAACAAAATACTGATTGGCATTACATTATTTTCCATGTTTTTTGGGGCGGGAAATCTGATTTTCCCGCCATTTCTGGGAAATATGGCAGGAAAAGCCTCGATACCGGCATTTCTGGGATTCGCTCTGAGCGCGGTCTGCCTGCCGGTGCTGGGGGTGATTGCCGTGACGAAGGCATACGGGCTCCAGAAACTGGCGTCGAGGGTACATCCTGCATTTTCCAGAGTTTATATAATGATATTATATCTGGCGATTGGACCGTGTCTGGCTATCCCCAGGACGGCGAGTACCTCTTTTTCCATGGCTGTCCCGCCTTTTGGTGAATTTGGAGATTCTCTGTGGATAGTCAGACTTCTATACACCGTTGTTTTCTTTGGGGCAGCTTATGTGGTGGCTCTGCATCCGGAGAAACTGACGGAATATTTAGGAAAAAGGCTGACTCCGGTACTGCTTGTTCTAATCGTAATTATTTTTGCGGCAGTCTGTTTTCACCCGGTTTCCGGGATGGCGGCAGCAACGGAAGGATACCGGGAGCTTCCCGCAGTCCGTGGATTCCTGGATGGATATCAGACCATGGATACTTTGGCAGGGCTGAATTTCGGGATGATTGTTGTGATGAATCTTCGGGAAAAGGGGATAAAAAGCGACAGAGATTTAGTGAGGGAGACCATGTCCGCAGGTTGGATAGCCGGAGGTGTACTTTTTCTGGTATATGCGATGCTGACATTTATCGGCGTCAGTGCGGGCGCGAGATTTGGGGCGGCAGCAAACGGAACAGAGACACTGACTGGGGTAGTCTCCTTTCTGTTTGGGAAAGCGGGGGCTCTGATACTGGCGGTGATTTTTGTGATTGCTTGCTTTAATACCTGTGTCAGTCTGCTGAGTTGCTGCGGGAAATATTTTCAGGAAGTATTTCCCCGTGTGGGCTACACCGGATGGCTGCTCATTTTTGCCCTTGTCTCCGTGCTGATAGCAAATGCGGGATTGGATGCCATACTGAAGGTTTCTGTCCCGGTCTTAAATACAATTTATCCGCTGGCAATCCTGCTGATTTTTCTCTCCTGCGCGCAGAATCTGCTGGGGAGATATCCGGCGGTTTACCCGACAGCCGCTCTGCTGTGCGGAACTGCCAGTGTGGTTTCTGTCCTGGATGCCCAGGGAGTACAGCTCCCGGTATTGACAGGAGTTCTGCGAGGACTTCCGGCTTACGGGGCGGGCTTTGGCTGGCTGATTCCCACCCTGGCGGGTATTGTTGTCGGGGTGTTGATTTCTGCAGGGCGAGACAGAACAAAAGAAGACAATACAACAGGGGGACAGGAGAAAGGTGAATTTCGTAATAAGCTGCAATGATATGAGCGTATGATTGAAGAAAATAATTTGTAGAAATATCTTACTTGTTATGGGAGAAAAATGAAGGGGCGTAGTCAACATGGAACATACAATTGTGCTGGTATTAGCTGCAGGAAAGATTATTGTTCTGAATTGAGGGAAAATACATTTAGTGTAGTATCGGAAGGGCAGAGAAAGTCAAAGAAAAAACAGAACCCCAATTGGCTTAATCAAATGGTGGATAGCATAAGCTAATTATTCTAATTGAAGCAAAATTAACTGCTTAAAAGACTGTGGAAGGTGTTGCCAAGAAAGTTATCACAGTGCAGACGGTATTTTTGGACGTACAAATTTGGCGATTGATGAAACTCGAAAAGAGGCAGTTGTTGTGGGAAGTACTGCAATGGTGGCTTGGTTGAAGGTCGGTATTATACAACCCAAATCAGATTGTTGAAATGCAGAGCCACTTAACCAGATGGCGTCAGACTATGACGGAGTGCCTGAGTATTGATACGTCTGAAGTGTGAGGCAAGAGTGCTGGTTTTAAAGGGGAGTACACTTTCTTTTGGTCCTGTTTAACGATGAACTGAACTTTAGAACTATCGAAGAAAGAACTGCAAGAGTGATTAAAAACCAGTCTGTTAGTAGCATACATGAATATGATACTCCGGGTTTGTATGCAGAGAATATTCAGTTACTAATAGGGAAAGTCAGAAAAGTATATTATTTGCCAACTAAAAAGTAAAATGAGATTCTGGTGAAAACGTAATTTGATTTGGAGAAAATATATGGGTGTAAGATTAACAGGAATAAGCACGCCTGTTGGAGGAATTTCGTGGGAATATACAAAGGCAGGGGAGCAAACAGCTCCATTGTTGATATCTCCAGGGCTAAAAATAAAAGTATTTATTAGTTCTATCTGCGGTGTTGAAAAATATGACAAAGTGCGAGCTGAACTAAAAGAGGCTATAGAAGCTACAAATTTAGCCGATGTATATACTTTTGAGGGGAAAGGTGCTTCTACGTTGCCAGCAGGTGTTCACTACACTATGGCATTAGAAGAAAGTGATATTTGCATCTTTTTAATTGATAATGCAGACGGAATTAAGTCAGGCGTACAAACTGAAATAGATACTGTCAAGAAACATAATATTCAGGCTTTATACTATTTCTGTGATGAAACACAAAAAGAAAAAACTGCATTGGAACAAGGACTAATAGGTGCGCATTTTGCAAAGAGTAAAACGGTGCATAGTTTTGCTGAATTAAGTCAAGATGGCGCTCAGGCGTTGATTGATGATATCGTTACTGTATATCATTACTATTGCAAAGGCAGGATTGCTTTAAAGTCTACTGAACCTGATGAGATACAAGAAGTAGAGATTGCAGGCACAGAAAAGTATCAGCTTCCTACAATCCCTAAAGCTACATTAAAAAATGTGGATAAATGTAGGGACTATATTTTGAAGTTTGTTCTTGGCTATTCTCGTGGTAGATTTCTTGACGAAATAGAAAAGAAAAACGAGTTCGACGATTGGGGGCTTCGGTTTCTTGCAATATTATTTGAAGGGAAATCTATCAAGTATTTCAATACAACAATGTATTTAGAAGCGTTGAAAACGCAGCAAGAAGATGGTTATTTTCAAGTTGTGCAGATTCGCTGGAAAGCAATTGAAGCATATTTTGTTGGTGATATTGAAAAATGTGTGGAGTATCTGGAGTTGGCATTAGACCTTGCAAAGGAAATTGCTCAACCCACATGGGTTATCAAGGATATTTTGGTAGATTTGCGCAATCAGCACTGGACTCGTTGTACTGCAAGAAATGAATTTTCAGAAGCAACTGCGCAAAAGGAATTGACGGAAAGTAGTGAAACACTCTATTATCCTATTCTTGACCGTATCCATGAATCATTGAACGAAAAATACATAGAAGGTTTGTATAAAAAGAAAATAGATTCACCATATTCCGTAACTATAAGTGACAGCTTGGACCAGTATGCCGAAATGATTGCAAGCTCTCTTATTGTATCTATGTATAATGGTTCACTGAGTCATATTTTACTCATTTATGATAAAATTAAAAATTTTATATTTTATCTAAGCTGTGAATATGATGATTGGACTCCCAGACTCAACTTGTACAAACTTGCAATTTTTGAGGGGAAGGAAAAAGAAATTAAAGGTATCCAGGATTCTTATCCTGAGATTCTAAATAAATTAACATCTGATGAAGCTGCATCGGTTATGGACTTCTGTCTAAATCACCCAATAACGTATAAGCGACTGAATAGCCAGCTGTTAGCATTTGGTGCAGTAGGATATTTTTTAGATGACAAGGAATTTGTAATTCAAGAGAAACTTATTGTCGATAAAATTAAAGATTGGTTGAATTGTGATAATTCTGTTGTGCTTATCGGTCAGAATATATTCAAATGTCTCACAGGTGTAGCTTATCGTATGTCGCAAGATACACTCAGCGAAATTTGTTGTCGATTTATTGAAAGACATTACAGGCGCTGGTATACGGATATGTTTAAGTTTATCTCTAATTGCATAGATTTAAGAAAAATGAGTAATAAAACCGCAGAAGCTTTAGTTGAACACATTAACAACATACTGGATAATGAAAAAGAACGAGAGCAAATTGAATATACGCCTACTTTTTTATTTGTTCTTAGGAAACAAAGCATTACTTTGACCGAAGATATGGATAAAAAGATATCAGAGTATTTCCCTGACTATTATGAAGGGACTTATAAATTAGAAACTACTGAAAACAAAAAACAGGATATGCCTGAGTTTGTCCAAGCTTATGTTGAACGCATTAAAAAAACTAACGAAACACAAGGAAAAGGAGGTACTTATTTCGAACATGGTACACGTGATATTGCAACTGTAAGAGCTATATTGTTAGAAGAAGGTGTTGAATATGATTCTGAAACGATGGATACGCTTATATCTGCAGTTGTAGATACTCTCCTTGTTTCAAAAGAAAGCATCTCTATAAAACTTGATGCAATAGTACTTCTTATTTGTATTACGGTAAAATATCCAGAAGATTATATACGTAATCATGGGGTGTATCAAAAATTGGTGGATCAACACGAAATAATTGAAGCGTCCAATCATACTATCATATCTTCTAATATTGATAGCATTTCTCTGAAAATTGGACTACAATTGTTGTTTGCAGCTATGGGAAAAGATGTATACGGGAATATTCTCGAATTAATGCCATATATACAGGGGGATGTCGCGACAACTATCGCAGTGACTCAATTGATTGCTGAATATTTGGAGAATACAGATACGGTGATGCTGCCGACTAGAGTGGAGGGGATTATCCTTCAAAATGTTTTGCAATGGCTTCATTCTGAGCATATAAACATAAGATGGAATGCTACATGTATTCTGCTGACGATGCTTCGTAATCCAGAGAACTACGGGATTGTTAATAATCAGTTAGTGAATCTTATTGATTCCGATAGTGTATATATCAAAAATTTGATTATAAAAAATATTCATAAAATGAATGGAGTTAGTAATGAGACTAAAAAATATATCATTGAAAAAGGTAAGCATGATGCTAACTTTGTTGTGAGAATGGTTTGCGACGAAGTAGAAAAAAATGATGCGGAAGAAGATATCTAATATCAGCCGGATAGCAATAAGCTACTCGGATGATGTCGAAATTATATAAAGACAATATCTGTATTAATAATTTCTTCCACATGATTACGGACGCTAACTGTGACTCCAATCTATGCTATCTGATTCTGCAATTTTATTTGCCTATTAAACACTACCACTTTCTCTGCCAATTGTGTTACAAGTGAGTTTAGTTTGGGCTTAAATGTCTATGTTATCAAGATGGTTGTAAAGCTTGACACTGGAGCAGAATTGAGAGACTTTGAGGTGAATTGGTCAGTGGATGGGAAGGCATTAGAGGGTAAACCCTCTCCAAATTTTTAAATACGCAGTGGAAAGCCTGGAATATGTGGAGTGTGTGGACGAAAAGTGTGTTTACAGTATGATTTATCGGGAAAAATTAAAGCTTGAAACTTGAGTGCAAATAATATTGATGCAGCAGAGTGTTAAAATATTAATATAACGTAGGCGTTAAAATTCGCTAAAATCCCGCTAAGTCATCTTGTGGCTGCATGAATGCTGTGGTAGAATAAGGCAACACTGTAAGCAGTAAGCGTGAAGGAGAGAAGAATGGACCTGGATAAAAAGACGATGAAAAAATTGAGGGAACTGATTGTATTTACCATAGTCATTTTAATAGCACTGTGGAAATACGAGGTGGTGCTGGCGGGAATCCGGTACGTGTTCGGAATCATTTTCCCCTTTCTTCTAGGCGGCGCCATCGCCTTTGTGCTCAATGTCCCCATGAGTTTTTTTGAAAAGCAGATATTTGGCGGGAAAAAATGGTCGGAAAATAAATATATGAAGAAACTGCGGCGTCCACTCTGCCTGGTGCTCACCATTGTGGGCGTGCTGGGAATTGTGGTGCTGGTGATGTCGGTGGTGATACCGGAGCTGGGAAAGACCTTCCTCTCTCTTGGCATGAGTATCAGCGACTTTGTGCCGAGGGCGCAGAAGTGGTTAGAAGAAATTTTCGTGGACAATAAAGAGATTGCGGTGTGGCTGGAAAATCTGAACATGGACTGGAATAAGATTATCAACAGTGCTGTGGAATTTTTCCGCAACAGCGCGGGCAGTGTGGTGAACTCGACCGCATCTGCGGCGGGCAGCATTGTGAGCGGTGTGGCGACATTTTTCATCGCCTTTGTCTTCGCCTGTTATATTCTTTTGCAGAAGGAGAAGCTGACCGTCCAGATTCACAAGGTGATGTATGCCTATCTGCCGGAAAACAGGGTGGAGTGGCTTCTGGATGTCTGCTCGCTCACCTATAAGACTTTTTCCAGCTTCCTTGCCGGACAGTGTCTGGAGGCTTTGATTCTGGGGACGATGTTCTTTGTCGTGATGACAATTATCAAAATGCCTTACGCGCTGCTGGTGGGAATCCTCATTGCCTTTACCGCGCTGATACCGATTTTCGGCGCCTTCATCGGATGCTTTGTGGGAGCGTTCCTGATATTTATGGTAAATCCTATGAAAGCGCTGATATTTATCGTCATGTTCCTCGTGCTTCAGCAGATAGAAGGCAACCTGATTTATCCAAAGGTGGTGGGAAATTCGGTGGGACTCCCCTCCATCTGGGTGCTGGCGGCGGTCAGCATCGGCGGCAGCCTCATGGGCGTGGTCGGTATGCTGATTTTTATTCCCATTGTGTCGGTCATCTACAGTCTCTTCAGGAGAAGTGTCTACAAAAGGCTGGAGAAAAAGGCGATACATTTTGAGTGATTCCCTATTTGTTTCATTGCGCCCGGATGTTTCGCGCACAGACAGTATAGCCCGGTAAACCCGTCTTATGTCAGCCCGGCATCTCTGCAGGAGCATTATCCGGCGCCTGCCCTGTGAAGGTGTGGAATATCTGCAGAACGCACTGGTGCAGATACGGCAGATATTTCTCCATGGGGACAGGCTGATTGTAGAGGATGCAGCTGTAGCAGGTGGAGCTGATTAATTCAATGATGGTGAAGAACATAATTTCCGGTTCCCGGCATAAAATGCCGTTTTTTGTCATACATTCCAGATAATAGTCATAAAATGGTATGGTTTCCTGTGGCACGTTGCTGGAGAATACATTGCGGAAAATCCCCCAGGACAGATTCTTTGCGATAAACCGTAAAAGGCTGGGCTGTGCCTGAAGGCGCCCTATGATGTAATCTGTAAGGAAAAGGAGATGCTCTTCAAAATCGGTGGTTTCTGAATTAGCCAGGGCGATGTGGGCATCGGAAAAAAGCTGGCCTGCTTTGTAGGCAATCAGCTTGTCCCGCAGGTCATACTTGTCTTTAAAATAGAGATAAAAGGTGCCTTTGGCAAGTCCGGCTCGCTGTACGATGTCCGCGATGGTTGTCTTGGCAAAGCCTTTATCTGTGAACAGTTCAAATGCGTTCTGAAAGAGCGCATTTTTCTTTTCTGTTTTTTTCATTTCTAATTTGCCCATTTAATATCATTCCTCCCGTTATACTACAAAAAAGATATGATGTTTCTATTATTATCACCTCTGCACAGGAAAATGTCAACAAAAATGACCAAAGTTCAATTTTAATATTGACTATTGGTCATTTTTGCGTATAATGATACAGTGACGGGGAAATAAAAGACGTAATGTTGATTATTATTCACTGTGAAGAAAAGTGAAATGAGGAGATGATTGGATTGGTAAAGGCAGGAAAATGGATAGCCAGACACAGGATACTCATTCTGATTATCGGGATTCTGTTGTTAGTGCCCTCTGTATTTGGGATTGCGGCGACAAAAGTCAATTATGACCTGCTAAGCTACCTGCCGGAAGATTTAGAGACAGTAAAAGGGCAGGATATTTTAGTGGATGAGTACGGTATGGGTGCATTCTCCATGGCAATGGTGGAGGGTATGGCTCCCAAGGATGTACAGAAGCTGAAAACAGAATTTGAGGAGGTGCCTCATGTCAGCGATGTACTCTGGTACGATGACGTTGTGGATATCTCACTTCCGGTCGAGATGATTCCCCAGGATATTCGGAAGGTTTTCAGCAGCGAGGATGCCACCATGCTGCTGGTGCTGTTTGACAATACGACTTCGTCCGACGAAGCTATGAACGCATTGACAGAGATTCGTCATATCGCGGACAGACAGTGTTTCATCGGCGGGATGACAGGAATCGTCACAGATATAAAGGATTTGTGTATGCAGGAACTCCCTGTGTATGTGCTGATTGCCACAGCGCTGGCATTTTTGATTCTGGAACTGACCGGGACGTCCTTCCTGGTCCCGGTGTTCCTGCTTTTGAGCATCGGCGCGTCAATCCTGTACAATATGGGGAGCAATGTTTTTCTGGGGGAGATTTCCTATATTACACAGGCGCTGACGGCAGTACTGCAATTGGGTGTCACTATGGACTATTCCATTTTTCTGCTGAACAGCTACGAGGAAAATAAGAGGAGGTTCCCCGGTGAAAAGGAGCGGGCGATGGGGCATGCTATTGCCAATACATTCAAATCCGTGGTGGGGAGTTCTGTGACAACGGTCGCCGGGTTTGCCGCGCTGTGTTTTATGACTTTCGCTCTCGGAAAAGACATGGGAATTGTCATGGCAAAAGGTGTTGTTATCGGTGTCATTTGCTGTGTTACATTTCTTCCCGCTCTGGTGTTGATTTTTGACGGAGCCATCGAAAGGACGAAACACCGGCAGCTCATCCGGAATCTGGATAAACCTTCTGCTTTCATTACCAGACATTATAAGGTATGGATTCTGCTCTTCGTGGTGCTGCTGTTTCCGGCTGTCTATGGAAACAATCATACGGAAACTTACTATAATATCGCGCAGTCACTGCCGGAGGACCTTTCCTCCAATGAGGCGAATGAGAAGCTGAAAGAAGACTTTGACATGGAAAATCTGCACATGATACTGCTGGATAAGGACACGGGGGAAAAGGAAAAGAACCTGATACTTTCTGGGATAGATGAGGTGGATGGGGTTAAATGGACGTTTGGTCTCAACAGTATCGCGGGTCCTGCTATACCGAAATCCGTGGTGCCGGATGATGTCAGAGAGATAATGCAGAGTGAAGACCATGAATTACTTTTTGTCTGCTCGGAATATGAGGCGGCAACGCCGGAGATGAACCGGCAGATATCGGACATTGAGCGCGTTGTCAGAAATTATGACAAAGATGCGTTGGTGATTGGCGAAGCGCCGATGATGAAGGACTTACAGGACGTGACGGACCGGGATTTGAAAGTGGTAAATGCGATTTCAATTATCGCTATTTTCCTTATTATTCTGATTGTGTTCCGCTCCCTGCTGCTCCCCGTTATCCTGGTGTCGGTCATTGAGTTTGCCATTTTTGTGAATATGGCAATTTCCTATTATCAGGGAGTGAGTCTGCCCTTTGTGGCGAGTATCGTGATTGGCACGATTCAGTTAGGAGCGACGGTGGACTATGCCATCCTGATGACAAGCCGCTATCAGAAGGAGCGCCTGAGAGGTCGGGAGAAAAAGGAGGCAATCTCCATTGCCCATAAAACGAGCATGCTCTCCATCATCAGCAGCGGGTTGAGCTTCTTCGCGGCGACCTTCGGCGTGGCGTGCTGTTCCGAAGTAGATATGATTGGGGCGATTTGTACTCTGCTCGCCAGAGGTGCCATCATCAGTATGAGTGTGGTTATTCTGGTGCTTCCGGCGATGTTTATGATTTTTGACAGAGCAATCTGTAGATTAACCATCGGTTTTCCAAGAAAACAGAAAGAGAAAACCGTGGCGGTAAATTCCTGAAGGAGGTAATGACGATGAAAAACAGAGAATTTCAGACACTGATAGCGGGGGTGCTTCTGGCGGCATTGATGGCGGGAAGCTTAGCGCCGGCATCTCTGTACGCGAAGGAAGGGGAAAAGGAGGCGGCTATTCAGTACGACAGCGCAGGCAGCGGACAGACGGTATCAACTCAGACGCAGGAAGATGCGGGAACGGAAAAGGCGGTTCCTGTAAAGGAAGAGACGGTCTATGCGAAAGTGGACGGACAGGGAGCGGTGAAATCGGTTATCGTATCCGACCAGCTCAGGAATGTATCGGGAAAAACAGAGATTGAAGACATGTCAGACCTGACAGATATCGAAAATGTAAAAGGGGATGAGACGTTCACGGCTGATGGAAAGATGATTACCTGGAATGGCAGCGGGGAAGATATCGTATATCAGGGGACAACAGAAAAAAGCCTCCCGGTAGGCGTGGAGGTTTCCTACGAGCTGGACGGGAAAACTGTCAGCGAGGAGGAACTGGCGGGAAAGAGCGGTCATCTTGTCATACATTATTCTTATAAGAATACATCCCGTCAGGATTCCGGAGAATATGTTCCTTTTCTGATGGTCACGGGGATGGCGTTTGACGCAGAGACGTTTGCCAATGTGACCGTGCAGAACGGAAAACTGCTGTCCGATGGGACGCGGGATATGGCAGTGGGAATCGGACTGCCGGAGCTTGGGGAAGAACTGGGAACAGATGCCATCGATATCCCGGACTATTTTGAGGTGGAGGCGGACGTGACGGATTACCAGTCGCCGGAGGTCATCACGATAGCGCTCAATGATGTTTTTTATGAAGAAAATATGGGAGCGCTGACGAGCGTGGAAGATTTAAACAATTCTTTATCTGCGCTGGACAGCGCGGCAGCCCAACTGGTGAGCGGCAGCGGAGAACTGAAAACCGGGCTAGATACACTGCTCGCTTCGTCGGGGACTCTGGTGGATGGAGTGCAGGCACTTGTAAATGGAGGCGATACGCTGGCGGCTGGCACGGGAGCGTTGGTATCTGGCGCATGGCAGGTGTCGGACGGATTGGTGAGTGCAAGCGGGCAGGTGGCTTCTGTGCTGGCGCCGGGAGTGGAAAGCCTGAATACAGGAGTCGGTCAGATGGAAGAAGCGTTGGGCGCAAAGCTGCCCGAACTTTCCCAGGGAGTGGATGCACTGTACAATGGCATCAATGCGGCGGCAGCCGGGGCAAAGACTCTGGATGAGAGCCTGGATACCGCGGCGGCAGGAGCGGGGGCGCTGAGTCAGGGAGTGTCAGCTCTGGCGGATAATTCCGGTTTGCTGTCAGCCGGGGCACAGTCGGTCTATGACTACCTCTGCGCCCTGCCTTATACAACAGGGGCAACCGGCGCCGCGGCGGATACGACTTCCAGCCAGGATGAGATAAGCAGCCTGCAGGGACTCATTGACAGCGGAGCAGTGACGGGAGATACAGCAGCTGCGCTGGAGTCGGTCATTGCGTCCCTGGGTGCCGACCAGGGAATCCGGGATTCCCTAAATGCGGCACAGACAGCGGGCATTACTGTGGACCCTGAGGTTCTGGCAGCGGCGGAAGCGGTGAAGGACGGAGTTTATCAGATGAATCAGGCGCTTGTGGGAGAAGCAGGGCTTGCCGCCGGAGCGCAGGGGCTGAGCTATGCGTTGAGCGAAGAGGGCGGAATCGGATATGGCGTTTCCCAGCTCAGCGCGGCATTGAATGAGGGGGATGCGCAGACGGGGATTCCCGGCATTGCCTCCGGTATAGCTTCTCTGGAGGCGGCAGTCAACGGGGAGGATGGACTTACAGGGCAGGTATCCTCAGGGCTTTCCCAGTTAAAGAGCGGCACAGAAAGTCTGGTACAGGGAGTCAACGGGGAAAACGGGCTCTCCGAAGGGCTCTCCCAGCTCAGTGAAGGAGCCGGGCAAGTAGCGGCGGGTGCGCAGGAGATAAACAGCGGCGTCTTCACGCTCTCTCAGGGGCTTGGCACTTTACAGAGCGGCAGCGCTGCCCTCGCGGACGGAGTGACTCTGCTGGATGAAGGCGCATCCGAACTGAGCAGCGGCATGACAGATTTCTATGAAGAAGGTATCTCCAAGCTGGTGGACGCGTTTGAAGGAAATATAGGAGAACTGCTGGAAAAATTAAATGATATGCAGGGCGCGGCTGAAAATTATAAAAATTTCAGCGGCATTTCCGGGCAGATGGACGGAACAGTGAGATTTATCTTCATATCAGAATGAAAATAAAGCGTTTGGCTCGCAGCCTTTCTGCTGGCTGAACCGTGACTTAGAAGTGCAGCAGTTCAGCCAGCGCCATCCCTGCGGATTCAATAAAAGGCTTGACTTCCATTACACGCTGTGATACAATTTTCTGGCGAATGGAAGTAGGTCTTTTTTTTATGCCTAAAAATGGATGGCTTCGCAACCATCAGTAACACGTAGGGAATATGTTAAAAGCGAGGTGGAAGTTGTGCGCACAAGAATCACATTGGAATGTACGGAGTGCAAGAACCGTAACTACAACATGATGAAGGATAAGAAAACACATCCGGAACGCATGGAGACGAAAAAGTACTGTAAGTTCTGCAAATCACACACACTGCACAAAGAGACGAAATAGTCGCCGGAAGGAAGTGGACGTATGAGTGAGAAGAAAACTCAGAAGAAAAGCTGGTTCAAAGGACTTAAAGCAGAGTTCAAAAAAGTCATTTGGCCAGACAGGATAACACTTGCAAGGAAGACGGCGGCAGTCATCGTAACCACCGTATGTTTGGGAGCCATCATCACAGTGATTGATGCAATCTTAAAATACGGAATTGATTTTTTGGTGAAATAGCCGGACTCAGAGCAGAAAGGTGATTTTATGTCAGAGGCAAAATGGTATGTGGTCCATACCTATTCAGGGTATGAGAACAAAGTAAAAGCGAACATTGACAAGACCATTGAAAACCGTCATCTGGAAGACCAGATTCTGGAAGTGCGGGTTCCCATGCAGGAAGTCGTAGAACTGAAGAACGGTGTCCAGAAAGCGAGCCAGAAAAAGATGTTCCCCGGATATGTGATGATTCACATGATTATGAATGACGACACCTGGTATGTCGTGAGAAATACACGAGGTGTCACAGGGTTTGTCGGTCCGGGATCCAAACCGGTTCCCCTGGAAGAGGGAGAAATGGCAAGGCTCGGAATCAGACAGGAGAACGTGGTCGTGGACTTCGCCGTGGGAGACACTGTCACCGTATTGAGCGGAGCATGGGAAGGAACTGTCGGCGTGATTCAGAGTATGAACGAGCAGAAACAGAGCCTGTCTATCAATGTAGAGCTGTTTGGCCGTGAAACTCCGGTTGAACTAAGTTTTTCAGAAGTAAGAAAGATGGATTGAAAATGAGTGGGAGGGATACAAAATCCCGCCAATACCACAAGGAGGTAATGAACAATGGCAAAAAAAGTAGAAGGTTATATCAAGTTACAGATTCCTGCTGGAAAGGCAACACCGGCACCACCGGTTGGTCCTGCGCTTGGTCAGCACGGAGTCAACATCGTTGAATTTACAAAGCAGTTCAACGCCAGAACAGCAGACCAGGGAGATTTAGTCATCCCGGTTGTCATCACAGTTTACAATGACAGAAGCTTCAGCTTCATCACAAAGACACCGCCGGCAGCAGTCCTCATCAAGAAGGCATGCAACATCAAATCCGGTTCCGGTGTGCCGAACAAGACAAAAGTGGCAACCATCACGAAAGCACAGATTAAGGAAATCGCAGAGCTGAAAATGCCAGATTTAAATGCTGCGACAATAGAAGCGGCAATGAGCATGATTGAAGGAACATGCCGTTCCATGGGCGTGACTGTAGAGGAATAAATCTGTAGATTCAAGGTGACTGATAATGTCAGTGGGAGGGGTTCGTTCCCGCCAATACCACAAGGAGGTTATATAAATGAAACGAGGAAAGAAATATATCGAAGCTGCCAAACTCATCGAGAGAGGAAATCTTTACGATAAAGAAGAGGCAGTTGCATTAGTAAAGAAAGCAGCAGTAGCAAAATTTGACGAGACAATCGAAGCTCATATCAGAACAGGATGTGACGGACGTCACGCTGACCAGCAGATTCGTGGTGCAGTTGTACTTCCTCACGGAACAGGTAAAAAGGTTCGTATCCTTGTATTTGCAAAGGACGCTAAAGCAGATGAAGCGACAGCAGCCGGAGCAGACTATGTAGGAGGCGATGAGCTGATTCCGAAGATTCAGAACGAGGGATGGCTGGACTTCGATGTTGTTGTCGCTACACCGGACATGATGGGCGTTGTAGGACGTCTGGGACGTGTACTTGGACCGAAAGGTCTTATGCCGAACCCGAAAGCCGGAACAGTTACCATGGACGTGACAAAAGCGATTAACGATATCAAAGCTGGTAAGATTGAGTACAGATTGGACAAAACAAACATCATCCATGTGCCAATCGGTAAGGCTTCTTTTACCGAAGAACAATTAGCGGACAACTTCCAGACGCTTATCGATGCAATTAATAAAGCAAAACCGGCAGCAGTAAAAGGTCAGTATTTAAAGAGCATTACACTGACTTCTACAATGGGACCTGGAGTGAAGGTCAATCCGTTGAAGCTGGCGTAATTCACTCGGACAAAAGGCTATGCGGCGGTTTGGCTGAACTGCCGCGAAAAAAAACTTCTTGACAAGAAAAATAAACCGTGCTATTTTATATTAGTAACTGCCGAAGACAGCAGGTGCCGCAAGGCATAAGGAGAAAACGCCTGCCGAGGACGAGTGAAATTCTAGCAATGAATTTGTAAACCTCTGTGTCTTCAGGCGCAGAGGTTTTCTGTTATAGATAGAAACCCCTCCGGGTATCAGGCAGTATACGCAAATAAAATAAGGAGGTGTACCAGAAAGTGGCAAAAGTTGAATTAAAACAACCAATCGTAAACGCAATTGCAGAAGAGATTAAAGATGCAGAGTCAGTTGTTCTTGTAAACTACCGCGGTCTTACTGTAGCGCAGGATACAGAACTGCGTAAACAGCTCAGAGAAGCAGGCGTAATCTACAAAGTTTATAAGAATACGATGATGAAGAGAGCTTTCGAGGGAACAGTATGTGAAGGTCTCGAAGAACATCTGGAAGGACCGAGTGCAATCGCTATCTCCAAGGATGACGCGACTGCACCGGCAAGAATCCTTTGCAATTTTGCTAAGACAGCAAATGCACTGGAGTTAAAAGGCGGTGTCGTAGAAGGAACTGTTTATGACACAGCAGGACTGACAGAGCTTTCCAAGATTCCGTCAAGAGAAGAACTTCTCTCCAAACTGCTTGGAAGTATCCAGTCACCAATCGCAAACTTCGCCCGTGTTATCAATCAGATTGCAGAGCAGGGTGGAGCTGCAAATTGCGAAGCTGCACCTGCTGAGGAAGCAGAAGCAGCACCGGCAGAAGAGGCAGCACCGGCAGAAGCAGCTGCTGAAGAAGCTCCAGCACAGGAGTAAGTATCAGCCTGATTTAGAACAGGCGGCGTAAATAAAAATGAAATGATATGGAGGAAATGAAAATGGCTAAGTTGACAACAGCTGAAATGATTGAAGCAATCAAAGAGTTATCAGTATTAGAATTAAATGAATTAGTAAAAGCTTGCGAAGAAGAATTCGGTGTATCTGCAGCAGCAGGTGTTGTAGTTGCAGCAGCAGGCGGAGAAGCAGCAGCGGCAGAAGAGAAAGATGAGTTCGATGTAGAGCTTGTATCTGCTGGTTCTTCTAAGGTTAAAGTAATCAAAGTTGTTCGTGAGATTACAGGACTTGGACTCAAAGAAGCAAAAGAGCTTGTTGACGGAGCTCCGAAGGTAGTGAAAGAGGCTGTTTCTAAGGCAGAGGCTGAGGAAATCAAGGCTAAACTGGAAGGCGAAGGCGCAGAAGTTAACCTGAAATAATTGCCTGTAGAGAAGAGAACATCGAAACCGCAGAAGACAAAACACTTCTGCGGTTTTTATGTTTATGTGGGAGGAAGGTGGATAAGATGATGCTAAAGGGAGCGGAAGAGATGACCCGAAAGCTCATTGGGATAGAAAGTACCAATCCGGGAAGCGGGGAAGATAAGATAGAGAGAGTTATCCGTCAGTTTCTGGAAGACTGCGGCGCTCAGGTTACGGAGCACTGTGTGGAAGAAGGGCGAAGAATTGTAAAAGGGGTGCTGCCCGGCAGAGTGGAACACCCGGCGCTGGTTTTTATGTGCCATATGGATACAGTAGTTGTCGGCGAGGGATGGAGCTGTGAGCCTTTCGGCGCAGAGGTGCGAGATGGGAAAATCTTCGGGCGCGGCGCCTGTGATATGAAGTCCGGGATGGCGGCGGCGCTCACCGCGTTTGCTAAGACAGCGGAACTTATACGGGAAAAGGGGATACAGCCGGAACATTCGCTGGTCTTTATCGGCACCGTGGATGAAGAAGGGGATATGAAAGGCGCGGAAGCGGCAGTTTCTCTGAATTGGGTGACGCAAGAAGACTGGATTTTAGATACAGAGCCCACCTCCGGTGAAGTGCAGATGGCACACAAGGGCAGGACTTGGTTTGTTGTGGAATCCGAAGGGGTGACCGCCCATGCCAGTATGCCGGAGAAAGGGGCGGATGCCATCGCCGGGGCTGCGGTGATGATAACAGAAATCCGCAGGCAGATTTTGCAGGCGCCCTCCCATGAGGAGCTGGGAGTTTCCACGGTGACATTCGGACAGATTGAAGGCGGCTACAGTCCCTATGTGGTATCCGACCACTGCCGGGTGACGGTGGACATGCGCCTCGTTCCGCCCCTCACCACGAGAAAGGCAGAAGAAATCGTGAAGAGCGCTATAGAAAAGGCGCAGCGGGAAGTGCCGGGAGTGAAGGGGAGATACCGCATCACCGGGGACCGCCCTGCGGTGGAGACGTATCGCGATTCCCGGCTTATGAAGGAACTGCGCGAAGCGGTGGAGGCAGTCACGGGGGAAGAGCCGAACGTCTCCGCGTTTCCGGGGTATACAGATACGGCAGTGACGGCAGGCATGACGGGAAATACGAACTGTATGTCCTACGGACCGGGAAATCTTGCCCAGGCGCACAAGCCCGACGAGTATGTGGAGATTTCCGAAATTGAAAGGTGCGAGAAAGTCTATCGGAAGCTGGCACAGCGTTTTGCCGGGATAGAATAAAATTTGCTATCACATTTAAGGCGAATTGTCAAGAGAAAAATGAAATATACAGAGAAAAAATGTTGACAATAAAAAGCGTTTTGTGTTATAGTAAAAAATGCGCTATTATGGAAAGGTATGCCATGTGGTGGCAGAAGTGCCGTCACAGAGCTGAATCGTTACCAAAAAATATATGAGGAGTGAAACGTCAATGGAGAAAAACAGAATCCGTCCCATCACAAATGGAAAAAGTTTTCGCATGAGCTATTCCAGACAAAAAGAAGTATTGCAGATGCCGAATCTGATTGAAGTCCAGAAGGATTCCTACCAGTGGTTCCTGGATGAAGGTTTAAAAGAGGTATTTGACGATATTTCCCCAATCGCTGACTACAGCGGACATTTAAGCCTGGAATTTGTGGACTTCACACTGTGCGAAGACGACGTAAAGTACACCATCGAAGAATGTAAAGAGCGTGACGCGACATACGCAGCGCCCTTGAAAGTGAGAGTGCGGCTTTACAACAAAGAGAATGACGAGATAAACGAGCACGAAATCTTTATGGGAGATTTACCGCTGATGACAAAGACGGGTACCTTTGTAATCAACGGTGCAGAGCGTGTAATTGTCAGCCAGCTCGTGCGTTCCCCGGGCATCTATTATGGAATTGCCCATGACAAACTGGGAAAAGAACTGTATTCCGCGACCGTGATTCCGAACCGTGGTGCGTGGCTTGAATATGAGACAGACTCCAATGACGTTTTTTATGTACGTGTAGACAGAACAAGAAAGGTCCCGATTACCGTGCTCATCCGTGCACTTGGCATCGGCACCAATGCGGAAATCACTGAATTGTTTGGAGAGGAACCGAAGATTCTCGCAAGTTTCGGCAAAGATACTGCCGAGAACTATCAGGAGGGTCTGTTAGAGTTATACAAAAAAATCCGTCCGGGCGAGCCGCTTGCTGTAGACAGCGCGGAGAGCCTGATTACGAGCATGTTCTTTGACCCCAGACGCTATGACCTGGCGAAGGTAGGACGTTATAAATTTAATAAGAAGCTCATGCTCAAGAACCGCATCAGAGGCAGAATCCTCGCCGAGGATGTGGTGAGCGCCATTACAGGCGAAGTGGTTGCCGAGAAAGGCACGAAGATTACCAGAGAGATTGCGGATGCAATCCAGAACTCTGCTGTTCCTTACCTGTGGGTAGAGGGCGAGGACGAGAGCCGCAACATCAAGATTCTCTCCAATATGATGGTAGATTTGCAGGCTGTTGTGGACATTGACCCCAAGGAAGTGGGCGTGACAGAGCAGGTATACTATCCGGTGCTGGCAGGCATCTTAGAGGAGTCCGCAGGGGACATTGACGAGCTCAAGAGTCTGATTCGCCGCGATATTCACGACCTGATACCGAAGCATATTACAAAGGACGATATCCTGGCGTCCATTAACTATAATATCCATCTGGAATACGGCATGGGAAATGACGATGATATCGACCATTTAGGAAACCGCCGTATCCGTGCGGTGGGTGAGCTGCTCCAGAACCAGTACAGGATTGGTCTGTCCAGACTGGAGAGAGTGGTGCGCGAGAGGATGACCACACAGGACCAGGACGGCATCTCTCCGCAGTCCCTTATCAACATCAAACCTGTCACAGCAGCGGTGAAAGAGTTCTTTGGCTCCTCCCAGCTGTCACAGTTCATGGACCAGAACAACCCGCTGGGTGAGCTGACACACAAGAGACGTCTGTCCGCCCTGGGACCGGGAGGTCTTTCCAGAGACCGCGCCGGATTCGAGGTCCGCGACGTACATTACTCCCATTACGGAAGAATGTGCCCCATCGAGACCCCTGAAGGTCCGAATATCGGTCTGATTAACTCTCTTGCGACTTACGCAAGGATTAACGAATATGGATTTGTGGAGGCTCCGTACCGTAAGATTGACAAGACGGACCCGGAGAATCCGGTGGTTACGGATGAAGTTGTCTATATGACAGCGGACGAGGAAGATAACTACCACGTTGCGCAGGCGAATACTCCTCTGGACGAAGAAGGTCATTTCATCCATAAGAATGTGTCCGGTCGTTACCGCGAGGAGACACAGGAATATGAGAGAAGCAAATTCGACTACATGGATGTATCGCCGAAGATGGTATTCTCTGTGGCGACGGCGCTGATTCCTTTCCTGGAGAACGACGATGCGAACCGTGCGCTGATGGGTTCCAACATGCAGCGTCAGGCGGTGCCGCTGCTCACGACAGAGGCTCCGGTAGTCGGAACCGGTATGGAAGTGAAGGCGGCTGTGGACTCCGGCGTGTGTATGATTGCGGAGCAGGCAGGTGTGGTAGAGCGTTCTACTTCCACGGATATTACCATCCGTCACGAAGATGGAACAAAGAAGACTTATAAACTGACGAAGTTTTTGAGAAGTAACCAGAGCAACTGCTACAACCAGAGACCAATCGTGGAGAAGGGCGAGCACGTGGAAGCGGGACAGGTTATCGCTGACGGTCCGTCCACATCCAACGGTGAGATGGCGCTTGGAAAGAACCCTCTCATCGGTTTCATGACGTGGGAAGGTTACAACTACGAGGACGCGGTCCTGTTGAGTGAGAGACTGGTACAGGATGACGTCTATACTTCCGTACACATCGAGGAATATGAAGCGGAAGCCAGAGATACCAAGCTGGGACCGGAGGAAATCACAAGAGATATTCCGGGTGTCGGCGATGACGCGCTCAAAGATTTGGATGAGAGAGGAATCATCCGCATCGGCGCGGAAGTGCGTGCAGGGGATATCCTTGTCGGCAAAGTGACTCCGAAGGGAGAGACGGAACTGACAGCGGAGGAGCGCCTGCTGCGTGCAATCTTCGGTGAGAAAGCGCGTGAGGTAAGAGATACCTCCCTGAAGGTGCCCCACGGCGAATATGGTATTGTTGTGGACGCCAAGGTATTTACAAGAGAAAACGGAGATGAGCTCTCACCGGGTGTGAACCAGGCAGTGCGCATTTACATTGCGCAGAAGAGAAAGATTTCCGTAGGAGATAAGATGGCGGGACGTCACGGTAACAAGGGTGTCGTTTCCCGTGTGCTTCCGGTGGAAGATATGCCGTTTTTGCCGAACGGTCGTCCGCTGGATATCGTATTGAACCCGCTGGGCGTGCCGTCCCGTATGAACATCGGACAGGTATTGGAGATTCACTTGAGTCTGGCAGCGAAAGCGCTTGGCTTCAACATTTCCACACCGGTCTTTGACGGCGCGAACGAGGTAGACATCATGGACACTCTGGATTTGGCAAATGATTATGTCAACCTGGAGTGGGAAGAATTTGAGAAGAAACACGGAGCGGAGCTGCTTCCGGAGGTATTGCAGTATCTCTCCGACAACAGAGAGCACAGAAAACTGTGGAAGGGCGTACCGCTGTCCAGAGACGGTAAAGTCCGTCTGCGCGACGGACGTACCGGAGAGTTCTTCGACAGCCCGGTTACCATCGGACACATGCATTATCTGAAGCTCCACCACCTGGTAGACGATAAGATTCACGCTCGTTCTACCGGTCCGTACTCCCTTGTTACGCAGCAGCCTCTGGGCGGTAAAGCACAGTTCGGCGGTCAGCGTTTCGGAGAGATGGAGGTTTGGGCTCTGGAGGCGTACGGCGCTTCCTACACTCTGCAGGAAATCCTGACTGTGAAGTCCGATGATGTGGTAGGGCGTGTGAAGACTTACGAGGCAATCATCAAGGGCGAGAACATTCCGGAACCAGGTGTGCCGGAGTCCTTCAAGGTATTGTTAAAAGAGCTGCAGTCACTGGCGCTGGATGTGCGCGTGCTGCGTGATGATAATACAGAAGTAGAAATCATGGAAACTGTAGACTACGGTGAGACAGACCTGCGCCATATCATCGAGGGCGATAAGAAGTACCGCGATGAGAACGAATCCTTCGGAGCGCACGGGTTCACCGAGCAGGAATTTGTCGGAGAAGAGCTTGCGGATGTGGAACCGGAGGAAGAAGAGCCGGATGATGAGGACCTGGATTTGGAATTTGACGAATACCTGGATGACGAAGAATAGGAGGAGCCAATCATATGCCAAACAGTAATGAACAACAATATCAACCGTTAACCTTTGACGCGATTAAAATCGGGCTGGCTTCACCGGAAAAAATCATGGAGTGGTCAAGAGGTGAGGTTACTAAACCGGAGACCATCAACTACAGGACATTAAAACCGGAAAAAGACGGGCTTTTCTGTGAGCGTATCTTCGGACCCAGCAAGGACTGGGAGTGTCACTGTGGAAAATATAAGAAAATCCGCTATAAAGGGGTTGTGTGCGACCGCTGTGGCGTTGAGGTCACAAAGGCGAGCGTGCGCCGTGAGCGTATGGGGCATATCGCCCTGGCAGCTCCGGTTTCCCATATCTGGTACTTCAAGGGAATCCCCAGCCGTATGGGGCTGATTCTGGATATTTCTCCGAGAACACTGGAGAGAGTGCTGTATTTCGCATCCTATATCGTACTGGATAAGGGCGAGACAGATTTACAGTACAAACAGATTCTCTCTGAGGCGGAGTACCAGGAGCAGAAGGAGAAATGGGGCTACGGCTCTTTCCGTGTCGGCATGGGCGCGGAGGCTATCAAAGAGCTTTTGGAAGCCATTGATTTAGAGAAAGAATATAAAGAACTTCAGGCAGGGCTGGAAAATGCCACCGGACAGAAGCGCGCGAGAATCGTGAAGCGCCTGGAAGTGGTAGAGGCATTCCGTGAGTCCGGAAATAAGCCGGAATGGATGATTCTGACCGCCATTCCGGTCATCCCGCCGGATTTGCGTCCTATGGTACAGCTGGACGGCGGACGTTTCGCGACCTCTGACTTAAACGACCTGTACAGAAGAATCATCAACCGAAACAACCGTTTGAAGAGACTGCTGGAGCTGGGCGCGCCGGATATCATCGTGCGCAACGAGAAACGTATGCTCCAGGAGGCTGTGGATGCACTGATTGACAACGGACGCCGCGGTCGTCCGGTCACAGGACCCGGAAACCGTGCGCTGAAATCCCTTTCCGATATGCTGAAAGGTAAATCCGGACGTTTCCGTCAGAACCTGCTCGGAAAACGTGTCGACTATTCGGGACGTTCCGTTATTGTCGTAGGACCGGAGCTGAAAATCTATCAGTGCGGTCTGCCAAAAGAGATGGCAATCGAGCTGTTTAAACCGTTCGTTATGAAAGAACTTGTGGCAAACGGTACAGCACACAATATCAAAAACGCGAAGAAGATGGTGGAGAGACTCCAGCCGGAGGTGTGGGATGTGCTCGAGGAAGTTATCAAAGAGCACCCGGTTATGTTGAACCGTGCCCCCACCCTGCACAGACTGGGTATCCAGGCATTCGAGCCAATCCTCGTAGAAGGTAAGGCAATCAAGCTTCACCCGCTGGTATGTACGGCTTACAACGCCGACTTCGACGGTGACCAGATGGCGGTCCATGTGCCGTTGTCTGTGGAAGCGCAGGCAGAGTGCCGCTTCCTTCTGCTCTCTCCGAACAACCTGCTGAAGCCTTCCGACGGAGGTCCGGTTGCGGTTCCTTCCCAGGATATGGTACTTGGTATCTATTACCTGACTCAGGAGAGACCGGGGGCTAAGGGTGAAGGCATGTTCTTCAAGAGCGTAAGCGAGGCAATCCTTGCATACGAGAATGAGTATATTACCCTGCACTCCAAGATTAAGGTGCGTGTGTCCAAAGACATGCCGGACGGCACTGTGAAATCCGGTACCATCGATGCGACACTGGGACGATTATTGTTCAATGAAATCATCCCGCAGGATTTAGGATTTGTGGACCGTGAAGTGGAAGGCAACGAACTGTTGCTCGAAGTGGACTTCCATGTAGGAAAGAAACAACTGAAACAGATTCTGGAGAAGGTCATCAACACACACGGCGCGACACAGACAGCAGAAGTGCTGGACGATGTTAAGGCAATCGGATACAAGTTCTCCACGAGAGCGGCTATGACCGTATCCATTTCCGATATGACCGTGCCGCCGCAGAAACCGCAGATGATTGAGGAAGCGCAGAATACGGTAGACAGGATTACCAAGAACTACAAGCGCGGTCTCATCACCGAGGAAGAGCGTTACAAAGAAGTCGTAGAGACATGGAAGGCAACCGATGACAAGTTGACAGAGGCGCTGCTTTCCGGTCTGGATAAATACAACAACATCTTCATGATGGCGGACTCCGGAGCCCGTGGTTCCGATAAGCAGATTAAGCAGCTTGCCGGCATGCGTGGTCTGATGGCAGATACGACAGGACGTACCATCGAGCTGCCTATCAAGTCCAACTTCCGTGAAGGTCTGGACGTACTGGAATACTTCATGTCCGCGCACGGCGCCCGTAAAGGTTTGTCCGATACAGCGCTGCGTACAGCCGATTCCGGTTACCTGACAAGACGTCTGGTAGACGTTTCCCAGGAGCTCATCATCCACGACAGCGACTGCGTGGAGCCTGGACAGGAGATTCCGGGTATGTATGTGCGTGCATTTGTGGACGGAAATGAAGAGATTGAGAGTCTCCAGGAGCGTATCACAGGACGTTTCTCCTGCGAGGACATCAAGGATAAAGACGGCAACGTGCTTGTGAAGGCAAATCATATGATTACACCGAGACGTGCCGAGAGAGTGATGAAGAAGGGCGTGGATGAGAACGGCGAACCGCTGCAGAAAGTGAAAATCCGTACCATCCTGACCTGTAAGTGCAAAGACGGCGTGTGCTCCAAGTGCTACGGCGCCAACATGGCGACCGGAGAGGCAGTGCAGGTCGGAGAGGCTGTCGGTATTATCGCCGCACAGTCCATCGGTGAGCCGGGTACACAGCTTACCATGCGTACCTTCCATACCGGAGGTGTTGCCGGTGACGATATCACACAGGGTCTTCCCCGTGTCGAGGAGCTCTTCGAGGCGAGAAAGCCGAAGGGTCTTGCCATCATCACTGAGTTTGCCGGAAAAGCGACTATCAGCGACACCAAGAAGAAACGTGAAGTCATTGTCACAAACGATGAGACAGGCGAATCCAAGGCATACCTCATCCCCTACGGCTCCAGAATTAAGATTCAGGACGGAGCAGTGCTGGAGGCTGGTGACGAGCTCACAGAAGGTAGCGTCAATCCGCATGATATCCTGAAGATTAAAGGACTGCGTGCGGTACAGGATTACATGCTCCAGGAAGTACAGCGTGTATACCGTCTGCAGGGTGTTGATATCAACGATAAGCATATCGAGGTCATTGTGCGCCAGATGCTGAAGAAAGTCCGCATCGAAGAGAAGGGCGACAGTGAATTCCTTCCAGGCATGATGGAAGACGTTCTGGAATTTAATGAAGTCAACGAGCGTCTGATAGCGGAGGGCAAAGAGCCTGCGACAGGCGAGCAGATTATGCTCGGTATCACCAAGGCTTCCCTGGCGACAGATTCCTTCCTGTCAGCGGCGTCCTTCCAGGAGACGACGAAAGTCCTCACTGAAGCCGCAATCAAGGGCAAGGTGGACCACCTCATCGGTCTGAAGGAAAATGTCATCATCGGTAAACACATTCCTGCCGGAACAGGTATGAAGAAATACCGTGATGTAAAGCTCAGCACAGAGCTGGAAGAAGAGGAAGAGATTGACTTTGATGAAGAACTGGATTTGGAAGAAGAATTTGACGAAGAGCCGGTTCTGGAAGAGACAACCGAATTATAAGAGGTGAATCGAGAGACCTGTCTGGCAGAAAATGTCAGGCAGGTCCTTCATTTTTAAGAATACTTAAGGTTCATAGTGTAATATTAACATGTTATAATGCGCATAGCAGATAATACAAAGATTCATGGAGGGATGAAAATTGCGGCTGTTACTGGCAGAGGATGAGAGGGCGCTGTCCAAAGCGTTGACTGCGATTCTGGAGCGGAATAACTATTCCGTGGATGCGGTCTATGACGGCGAGGCGGCGCTTGCATATCTTAAGGCGGACAACTATGACGGAGTCATTCTTGACATTATGATGCCGAAGGTGGATGGAATCACTGTACTCCGGGAGCTGAGAAATAGCGGAAACCGGATTCCGGTGCTCCTTCTGACAGCAAAATCAGAAATCGATGATAAGGTGGAAGGTTTGGACTCCGGGGCGAATGACTATCTGACAAAGCCCTTCCACACGAAGGAACTTCTGGCACGAATCCGGGCAATGACGCGCATACAGACCGTGCAGAGTGACTCCCGGCTGCGCATGGGAAATGTCACGCTGAATCAGGCGACATTTGAACTTAGCACGCCTTCGGGGAGCTTTCGCCTGGCGAACAAAGAATATCAGATGCTGGAATTGCTGATGAACAATCCGGGCAATCTGATTACATCAGAGCGGTTTATGGAAAAAATATGGGGCTATGACAGTGAGGCGGAAATCAATGTCGTGTGGGTCTACATTTCCTATCTGCGGAAAAAGCTGGCGGCTCTCCATGCGGATATTGAGATTAAAGTAACCAGAAATGCAGGGTATTCATTAGAGGAAATCAAATGATAAAAAAAATTCGTATCAAATTTATCGCGGCGAGCATGTTATCCTTGTTTGCGGTGCTCTTTCTTATCATGGGAATCATTGGAGCCCTGAATTACCGGAAAATTGTGGAAGATTCGGACAGTATCCTGACCGTCCTCAAAGAAAATGACGGTCATTTTCCCGAAAACCGCGAAGAGTTCGGGGGAGAGGCGCCCAAGTCAGAAAAAGAACCTCACGGAGAAGAACCGCAGAACAGCCTTTTTTCTCCGGAACTTCCCTACGAGTCCCGCTATTTCTGGGTGGAATTGGATAAAGAGGGGGAAACTCTCTCTGCCAACATGGGAAAGATTGCGGCAGTGGACAGTGCTGAAGCGGAAGACTATGCGAAAAGGATTGAGAAAAAAGGCAAGGCACAGGGATTTATCAGTACCTACCGTTATTTCGCCTACACGACGGATACGGGGACAACAGTGATGTTTTTGGACTGCAGGAGGAGCCTGGATACATTCCGGACCTTTGTCTTTACGGCACTGGGCGTCTCCACAGCGGGGCTTTTGGCAGTGTTTCTGCTTATCCTCTTTCTGTCCGGGCGCATCGTAAAGCCGTTTTCCAGAAATTATGAAGAGCAGAAGCGCTTCATCACAGACGCCGGACATGAGCTCAAGACACCGCTGACCATCATTGACGCAGACGCGGAAATCCTGGAAATGGATATAGGGGAGAATGAGTGGCTTTCAGACATTAAGAATCAGACAAAACGTTTGGCGGATTTGACCAACAGCCTTGTCACCCTCTCCCGCATGGAAGAAGAGCGGGCACAGTATCAGATGATAGATTTCCCGCTCTCCGACGTGGCGGAGGAGACGGTAGAGACATTTGCGGCTCTGGCAAAGACACAGGGCAAGACCTTAAGCTGCGATATCGCTCCTATGCTGTCCGTTCACGGCGATGAGAAAGCGCTCAGGCAATTACTTACAATCCTCCTGGACAATGCCGTTAAATATGCGGTGACCGAGAGTGAGATTTCCCTGACTTTGAAAAAGCAGAAAAAGCAGATTTATCTGACCGTATTCAACCGTACAGAATCTATCTCCAGAGAACAGTTGTCTCATCTGTTTTCCCGCTTTTACCGTACAGACCAGTCCAGAAATTCCCAGACAGGGGGATACGGTCTTGGTCTCTCCATCGCGGAGGGAATCGTAAAGGCGCATAAAGGAAAAATCAGCGCGTCAACAGAAGATGAGAAATCTCTCAAGATTACAGTGGCGCTGCCGTCCGTGTGAACTTTTCGTGAACAGGCGGCGCCCTTTTAAGTTTGCTTAAGGTAGAAAACGTATACTGAATCCATTACAGAGTATTGGAGGAAGTTTTTTATGTCATATCAGACGACATTTCAGCGTTACGAATTAAAATATCTCCTGACAGGGCAGGAAAAGGAAGCTATATTGTTCGCAATGCAGCCCTTTATGAGACTGGACGACTATGGACGCACGACAATCCGCAATCTTTATCTGGACACAGACAATTTCCGTCTTATTAGACGGTCCCTGGAAAAACCCGTTTACAAGGAAAAACTGCGCATCCGTACATATCGGCGCATCAAGCCGTCGGATATGGCATATGTGGAACTGAAGAAAAAATATAAATCCGTGGTGTACAAACGAAGGATGGCTCTCCCAGAATATCAGGTGATGAAGAGTTTCCGGGAGGGGAGTGCGCTTCCCGTCCACTCCCAAATTGAGGAGGAGATTGAGTATTTCCGGGATTATTATGGAATACTGCGTCCCACTGTATTTCTCTCATATGAGCGGGAGGCTTACTATGCGCTGGACGGCAGTGACTTTAGAGTAACCCTTGATGAAAATATCCTTTACCGGGAAGATAACCTTTCTCTCACAGAGGAAGCATACGGCAGTCCGCTGCTTGGAGAGGGGCAGACTCTGATGGAAATCAAGACATCCGGCGGGATTCCGCTATGGATGAGCCATGTGCTCTCGAGCCGGCAGATATACAAAACCTCGTTTTCAAAATATGGGGCGGCTTACCGCAATATGGTAAAATACAGGGGGCAGGGGGAAGTTCGCTATGCTTAATGAGATGTTTCGGGGAATTTTTGATACGGATATGACCAGTGTGATAGCGATATCCGACTTTCTGCTCTGTGTGGGCTGCGCCCTCGTCATTGGGCTTATGTTGGCAGGATTTTACATGTACCATGCACGCTATACAAAGAGCTTTGTGGGGACACTGGCGCTCCTTCCCGCAGTCGTGTGCGTGGTGATTATGATGGTCAATGGCAATGTGGGGACCGGAGTAGCGGTGGCAGGCGCGTTCAGTCTGGTGCGCTTCCGTTCTGTGCCCGGCTCTGCCAGAGAGATTGGCGCCCTTTTCCTGGCAATGGGCACCGGTCTTGTGGTAGGAATGGGCTATATCGGATATGGATTTCTCTTTGCCCTTGTGCTGGGTGGAATGAGCATGCTCTATAATCATGTGGATTTCGGCGCGGGAAAGAAGCAGGCTCTTTATAAGACCTTACATATCACAATCCCGGAGGACTTGGATTACACAGATGTGTTTCAGGAGATTTTAGAGGAATATGCGTCAAAGTGGGAGCTTACGCAGGTCAAGACAACGAATATGGGGAGCTTGTTCCGGTTGACCTATGATTTGACACTGCGCAGTGCAGACAGGGAGAAGGAATTGATAGATAAACTGCGCTGCAGAAACGGGAATCTGGAAATCACCATCTCCAGGCAGGAGACCGTGATTGGAGAATTGTAAAGGAGGCTGACGGAATGAAGAAAAAAAGAAGATTTGCGGCAGCTTTTAAAGAACAGCGCACCTCGAAAGAGAAGGGGAGTTTGGCTGGCAGGAATATTCTGGCGGGAAAGGCTTTTCTGACAGCGTTTCTCTTGACGGGAACATGCATTTTGACAGGGTGTGGCGCGGTGTCGCAGGGGATTTCCGCATTGACCGGCTCCTCTTCGGAGTCGGATGGGGAAACGGCTTCAGGGGCAGCGGGCGGAAACGTAACAGGCGCACAGTCGCTGGCGGACACATCCGATATGTTTACAGAGCGAGATAGGAAGACTACATATGACGAGGAAAACGCAGTCTCTATCGAACTGAATGGGGACAGCGCTGTCTGCGGGTCGGACAGTGTACAGATTGCGGAAAGCACAGTTTCCATCGTAGAGGAGGGAACGTATATCCTTTCCGGGGCTTTGGATGATGGTATGCTCATAGTTGAGGCGGACGATACGGACAAAGTTCAGATTGTACTGAACGGGGCGCAGATTACCAGTTCCAGTTCGGCGGCAGTCTATGTGCTGTCTGCGGACAAGGTATTTATCACAACAGTGGTGGGAACAGAGAATACGCTCGCCAATAGCGGGGAGTATGTGGCGATAGATGACAACAATATTGATGCGGCAGTCTTTTCGAAATCGGACCTGACGTTAAACGGGGAGGGAAGCCTCTGTGTCAGCGCGGCGGTCGGGCATGGGATTGTGTCGAAGGATGACCTGGTCCTCACCAGCGGGACATATGAGATTACAGCAGCCAGTCACGGGCTTTCAGGCAAAGACAGCGTGCGCATTGCCGGGGGAAGCTATACCATCCAGAGTGGGAAGGACGGTATCCACGCGGAAAATGCGGACGATGCAAGCCTTGGCTTTGTCTATATCGCGGACGGCACCTTCGCTATCACAGCGGAAGGGGACGGCATGAGCGCTGCCGGATATCTGCAGGCAGATGGCGGAGATTATACGATAACAGCAGGCGGAGGCGCGGGAGAGCAGACTTTGGGCGGCGAGGCTGCGCCGGAAATGGCAGGAGACATGCTGCAGGGTGGCGTAGTACAGCCGGGCGCGGCAGGGGAAATGCCGTCAGATATCGGACAGCAGCCGGATATGGCAGAAGGGACTCAGTCAGATACAGAATCCTCCACGGAGGACAGTACAAGCATGAAAGGAATGAAATCCTCCACGGAACTGTTATTAAATGGAGGCACTTATGTGCTGAACTGTGCGGATGACGCGCTCCACTCAAATGGGGACCTGACTGTGAACAACGGCAGTTTTGAAATTCAAACTGGCGATGACGGAATCCATGCGGACAATGCGGTTGTTATCATGGATTGCGACATGGAAATCTTGCAGAGCTACGAAGGAATTGAGGGCCTGAGCATCGATATCGAGGGCGGCGAGATTGCGCTGACAGCCAGCGATGACGGTTTAAATGCAGCCGGAGGAAATGACAGCAGCGGGACTGGCGGCAGAGGAGATGATATATTCGCGGTTACGGAAGGAGCATATATCTGCATTTCCGGTGGTACGCTGAATATCAACGCATACGGCGACGGAATAGACTCAAACGGGGACCTCACGGTGAGCGGCGGCAAGACCTATGTCTCCGGTCCGGTAAATGGAGGGAACAGTTCTCTGGACTACGCCGGGGAAGCGGTGATTACAGGCGGAATCTTTGTGGCAGCAGGGGCCTCCGAGATGGCGCAGAATTTTGGTCAATCCTCAACGCAGGCTGTGATGATGGTAAATGTTTCCGGCGGCGAGGCGGGAAGCACGATTACATTGGCAGATAGTGACGGCAGCGAACTGCTGTCCTGGCAGGCAGAGAAAGCGTACAGCTCTGTTATTGTAAGCTGCCCGGAACTTGCGCAGGGTGAGACGTATACGCTGACAACAGGAGAAGCAGAGAAAACAATGACGATGGATAGTCTGGTGTGCGGTTCAGCCGGAATGGGCGGCGAAATGGGCGAACAAATAAATGGCGAGGTGGGGAGACCGCCCATGGAAAAATGATAAGGTGCTTCAAGTTGAGATATGGAAGTTAGGATATCAATAAAGACAGAAAGAAAAATTCATATAATTTCTCGCAATTGTGTTGGCAAATATAGGAAAAGAGGTGTAAGATATAACAAAAATAGTGTGGTTATATTGCAAGCATACCAAAAGAAGTTTTTAAAGACACAATATAGCGAGGAGTAAAGGAATGGCAAAACGGCAGTCCATGACGGAAAGAGTTCTCCAAGAGTTGAGAAATGATATTATCAACTGGAACTACGAGGAAAATGAGATGATTACAGAGGCGGAAGTCTCGCAGAAATTCGGCGTGAGTAAAACGCCTTCCAGGGAAGCGTTGAACTATCTGTGCATGGAGGGCTTCCTGGAAAAGATACCGAATAAAGGTTATCTGGTAAAAGGTATTTCTGTGACTGAATTACAGAGTCTTTTTCAATACAGAGGGGTTCTGGAAAAGGCTTCTGCGGAAATGGCAATTCAGTATGCTACAGATGAAGAGATGAAACTTCTGGAGGAACTGGCAAAAGAACAGATAGCGAGTATCGAAGGGAGCAGTTATCAAAGATACAGTGAGATGAACATGCAGTTCCATATGTCGGTAGCCTATCTGTCGAGAAATCCTTATCTGATATCAGCTCTGGAGGCAGCGCTGAACAAGCTGAGGCGCGTTTTAGTGAAAGACTGGAGAAGCTCAGGGGCAAAGAGTCTGATGGAGCAGCATTTGAAACTGGTGGCAGCGCTTTCTGCGAGAGATACAGAGAGTGCGAAGCATCATGTGGAACAGGAGATGAGCGGAGTAGAGTACAGGATGTATTTTCTGGAAGGGAAAAATATATCATAAATGATTATAAAATCCGTTTACAGTGGTCGGGATGAAGACCTTAAACCCATTCCCATTGCAGAGTAAACTGCTAAAAATCAGGAAAAGGGTGACTGCGGTCATCCTTTTTGTTTTGGTGTATCGAGTGACAATATTTATCTATATTGCATAAAAAGGATTGACAAAAGAATCTTATTTGAGTAATATAGAATAAAAGTACATTAGTGATATATCACTAATATACTAAAAGAATCTTTAAAATATATTATAGAGAGGAGGAGAAAATGACAAAAAAGCAGTCCATGACAGAGAAGGTCCTCCAGGAGCTCAGGAATGATATCATTAATTGGAACTATGAGGAGAATGACATGATTACAGAAGCGGAAGTGTCCCAGAAGTTCGGTGTCAGTAAGACACCATCCAGGGAAGCCCTCAACTATCTGTGCATGGAAGGATTTCTGGAGAAGATTCCAAATAAAGGGTATCTGGTAAAAGGAGTCTCTGTCACAGAACTTCAGAGCCTGTTCCAGTTCCGGGGAGTTCTGGAAAAAGCTTCTGTGGAGATGGCGATTCAGTATGCCACGGACGAAGAGCTGAGGTTTCTTAAAGATTATACGCAAGAGCAGATTGCGAAAATTGAAGGGAGTACATATCAGGAGTACAGTGAGATGAATATGCAGTTTCACATGTCAGTCGCTTATTTATCGAGAAATCCATATTTGATGTCATCTTTGGAGAGTATGTTGAATAAGTTGAGACGGGTGCTCGTAAAGGACTGGAAAAGTTCAGAGGCAAAGAAGCTGATGGGAGAACATCTGGAGTTGGTGGAAGCGCTTAATAAAAGAGATGTGGAACGGGCAAAACAGTATGTAGAAAAAGAACTGGGAGGCGTAGAATACAGGTTATATTTCCGGGAGGGAAAAAACTTTTAACAATCTTCGCCGCGTGTCCGAAAAAGGCAAACAAGAGGGAGGTGAAACGGGGTGAAAAATGTATTGCTCCTTACAACGGGAGGAACAATCGCGGCGCGCAAGGGTGAGCAGGGGCTTGCCCCGGATATTAAATGTCAGGACATTCTGGATATGCTGCCGGAGCTAAATGGATATTTTAAGATTGACTGCAGGGATATCTTGAGTCTGGACAGCTCCAATATTCAGCCAGAAGAATGGCAGTATATCGCCCAGATTGTCACAGATATGCTGCCAAAGTATGACGGGATTATCATTACCCACGGGACAGATACCATGGCGTATACGGCTTCGGCGCTTGGATATATGCTGCAGAATGTGGAGAAACCCGTTGTACTCACCGGGGCGCAGATACCGATTGAGCGGATGTTCACAGATGCAAAGCGCAATCTGCAGACTGCTTTCGCGGCGGTAAACGCGGGAATCAGAGGGGTCAGTATTGCCTTTGATGACAAGATTATAAACGGTCTGCGGGCGGTGAAAGTGAGGACCCTGGGATTCAATGCATTTGAGAGTATTTCAGCTCCTTATCTGGGAGAGGTATATGCGGATGGGATTCACGTTTATGCGGACAGAGAAAAAAGAAAAGAGGAGAAAAAAACATTCTGCCTGAAAAAGAATCTCTGTACAGATGTGTTTCTTTTGAAGCTGATACCCGGTACGAATCCGGAAATTTTTGACCGTCTGCTTGATATGAAGTACCGGGGAATTGTCATTGAAGCGTTTGGCGCGGGAGGGACACATTTTGAGCGTCGCAATCTCATACCGAAGCTGAAAAAGCTGGTGGAAAATGGAATCACAATCGTGGCATGCAGTCAGTGTCTGTATGAAAAGAGTGATTTTTCCCTGTATGAAGTAGGAAGGAAACTATTGGAGTGTGGAGTGATACCCGGCAGAGATATGACGACAGAGGCAATCGTCACAAAGCTGATGTGGGCGTTGGGACAGACGAAAGACCCGCAGGAGATTAAGACGATATTCAATACAAATTATGCCGGGGAGGTGACTTTGTAAAACACGTAAAATGCATGACAGAAAAGCAGAAGGAGGGATTTTATGCAGGAACAGGAAAAGAATGTAACAGTAGAAGAGACAGTGGATGAAGAGTATATGCTGGAAGCAGTTCCCGTGAACAAAAGACGTTCTACATACAGCCAGATTATGGTGTGGGTAGGATTCGGATACTGCGCGACAGGACTGTTTGTCGGCGGCACGCTGGCAGGATATGGAGGCGCTCCGGGGTTGAATCTCGTAGATGCGCTGCTTGCAATTGTTTTAGGCGAAGGCTCACTCCTCGTCATGACAGCGCTTCTGGGAATCGCGGCACAGAAGACAGGACTGAATCTGTCGCTGATATCCAGATATTCATACGGGAGCAAAGGCTTTATCATTCCCATGGCGGTCATGGCGCTTTTGACGCTGGGGTGGTTCTCCAGTATTGTCGGGATGATTGCCGATATCTGGGGCGGATTTATTGGGAATCCCAGCGGGATTACCGTTATAAGTCCTGCCAGCTGGGGATATGAAGGAGTGCCGGATATTACGCTGGAGGTCTTGATTGCCGTTATTTTCTGGGGAGTCATTTTTACTATCAGTGCAATCCGCGGAATCAGTGCCATTGAAAAAATCGCGAAGGTAGTCTGCCCGGTCATTCTTCTGGTGGCAATCATTGCTGGAATCGGCATGATAACAGAAGGCGGCGGAGTTGGCGCTTTTATGAATAAGGCGAGTGAGCTTGACGGTTTGGGACTGGGAACAGGTATCACAGCAGTAGTGGGAAGCTGGGTTGCCGGAGCGGTTATGGGCGTTGACATGTTCCGTTTCAATAAGAGCGTCAAAGCAGTATGGTGGTGCGCGGCGGCATGCTTCGTATTCACAAATCCGCTTTTGAACATTGTGGGCTATATCGGCAGCGTCAGTGCGGGACAGTATAACTATGTGGCATGGATGATGGGATTCAGTGTCATTCTGGCTCTGGTGGCTGTATTTACGTGGACCACATCACTGTGGACAACGGATAACAGTGAGCTGTACTGTAACTCTTTGTATACCGGACCGATTCTGGATGCGGTAGGCGTGAAAGTAAATCGGAAGATTCTGGTAGCTGTATGCGGAATTCTCGGTACGGTCTTAGGGGCAATCGGATTTTACCAGATTTTCTTCGCTAACTTCATCAATACATTGGGAGCTATGGCACCGCCGTTGTGCGCGCCTATCCTCGCGGATTTCTATCTGGTAGGGCGCAAAAAATATGACCACGCGCTGCTGCATAAACAACCGAGATGGCGCTGGGCGGGCGTGATTTCCTTTGTGATTGGCGCCGGACTTGGATACTATTTCCAGTACGTGACACCATTGCCATATAACCTGCCGTCAGGTCTGTTCGCGATGATTGTTTCCGTTATCATTTATGCAATCATCTACAGATTTTTGCCGGATAAAAAGGCAGACGGAGACTTGATGAAAGAATTATAGAAAACGGTGGTGGAACCTGTCGGCAAAATAAGACAGAGAGATTGATTTCGAGAAGGAGGAGATGGAAGACATGAAGAAAGTATTTTTGAATGAAATGAGCGCGCTTGAAGTAAAGGCAATGCTGGAACACGCGGAGGACGTGACGGCGATTACCTGTTTCGGCTCCTGTGAGAGCCACGGCTGGCACTGCTGTCTGGGACCGGATTTCTTTGTTCCCACAGAGGTGGCAAAACGGGTGGCTGAGAAATTGGATAATGTAGTGGTTGTTCCGGCAGTGCCCTTCGGAACTTCCATACACTATAACCAGTACCCCATGTCCGTAACGCTGCGTTATGAGACGGAGATTGCCATAGCAGAGGATGTTTTCGAGAGCCTTATCAATAACGGTATCAAGCATATCTACATCCTGAACGGACACGATGGAAATATTCCGGCTCTGGAGATTGCGGCACACAATGTAAAGGACCGCCACAAAGACGCGAAATTCCTCTATATGCCTGCATGGTGGAATAAAGTAGGTCCTATCATGGGTGAGCGTTTCGAGGTATGGAACGGACTGGGACACGGCGGTGAGGGTGAAACCTCTATCATGATGGCGGTTAGACCGGATTTGGTAAATCTGGAATACGCGGAGAGCCAGGTGCCGGAGAAGGTCATTGATGTCAACAAAACGACAGATATCATCTGGGATATCAAGGAAATCACTAAGACCGGAGCGACCGGAGACCCGACCAAGGCTTCCATCGAAAAAGGAAATCAGATGCTCGATATTCTGGTAGGGCTTGTGGCAGATGCCATTGAGGAGATGAACCGCACAGGCTGGACATATTAGTTATATCGATTACCTGCTGTAGAAGTTTCGTTTATGGAACAAGAGCTGCCATACCGGAAGCAATTCCAACTATTTTGGAATCCTTTCCGTTTATGGCAGCTCTTTTTCGATGAAAACTGATTCAAGAAAAATGTGGGAATTGTAAGAAAATATGATAAAATAAAAGAAATAAGCAGACAGAAATTCTGTGGAGAACGATTGTATTTGCGTGCCAGATAATGAAAAGATAGGTCTGCAAAGAAAAAATCAAGCAGAAAGTAAGGAGGCGTAAGTGATGAAGATTGGGGCAGTAACCATTGGACAATCCCCCAGAGTGGATGTGACACCGGATATCCTGCCGATATTTGGGAAGGATGTGGAGCTTCTGGAGGCGGGAGCGCTGGACGGACTGACGAAGGAGGAAATCAGCGCGATGAAACCGAAGGAGGACGATTACGTCCTTGTATCCAGGTTAAATGACGGCAGTCACGCGAAGTTTGGGGAAAGTTTTATACTGGAGCGTTTGCAGGGATGTATCGAACGGCTGGAGGCGCAGGGGGCAGAACTGATTATGTTTTTCTGCGGCGGGACATTTCCCGACGTATTTAAGACGAAGGTACCGCTCATATACCCTTCCCACATTTTGAATGGAGTGGCAAAGGCGCTGAGTCCCAGGTCTGATATCATTCTGTTTACGCCGGATAAAGAGCAGATTCAGCAGGCGTATGACCAGTGGGGGAGCATCGTAAAGACACTGCATCCCTTTGCGGCGAATCCCTATGGGGATATCCAGGAAGTCATCGATGCCGCGAATGAGGCAAAGGATATCGATGCGGATTTGATTGTGATGGACTGTATCGGTTTTACGGAGGAGGCAAAGAAAAAGGTGCGGGAGATTACCGGAAAGCCGGTCATTCTGTGCAGGACGACACTGGCGAGAGTGGTAAGTGAGATGTTGGATGTGACCTACCGGGAATGAGCATATGTCCGGGCTGAGATTCCTTCAGGCGGCTGCCATGTCCAAGCAAAGTGCAGTGCACATAAGAGTACATAAACAACAAAACGGAGCGGGTCAGAAGGAAGGGGACCCGCTCCATTATATTTGCGGGTCGGATAGACCCTGTTGAGTACGTTGGAGTTTCTCAACAGAGAAACGG
>UQKK01000020.1 GCA_900541505.1 uncultured Ruminococcus sp. | reverse complement strand
TTGAGCAAAAGTCAGCGTGGGATTGATGTGGTATCTTTATCTAAGTGAACCCCCTCTCTCCCATTTTGAAATTGTCTGCCGCACCACGTTTAGTTTGACAGCCAGTTCTTCCTGCGAGAGTCCCTTTGACTTTCTGATTATTTTTAAGTTTTCATTTAACATTAGGACCACCTTCTTTTCTTTCATTTTCTGCCACTATTGTATGAAGATACTCCCGTTGCCGCAAGCAACGCCTGTTGACATTTACCTTTTTGCGGAGAACTCTCTATACTTACTCTTTCAAATACCAATAAGAATGGACACCGCTTAAATATGTTTGTGCCCCTCTCGGCACTTGTCTTACTGTATTATATATGTTTATGTAATCACCAAATCCCATGCCCACTCCTATCAGCCCGAATATTCCTGCTCCCACCAAATGTGGAAAAATCAAAAAGACAGTAAAGGGAATGATTCCCAGGAAAAGGTTGGGACATAAACACGTAAAAATAAATCTGCCCTTGCTCATATCTTCTGTTCCGACAACGAACAACAAGCCTTGACTAAGATTATTATACAAATACACATCTTCTTTATAACAGAGTGCGTGCAGCAATTCATGGGGAAATAAAGAAAGCACAGCGCAAATGCTGCCCACCCCCAGCCAAATCATATTGCCCGCGAAATGCGCTATTCCGAGCAGGATAAATGGGATTGCCAGTACAATCATCGTGAGAAGACACCCTATATTGGCAGCTATCCCCAGCTCTTTCATCCCCATTTCTTTAAACGGGTGGAAATTTGCAGGATGTTCCCTTTGTGGGAGCTTACTTTCATCTCCATTGTAGTTGCCGGCGTAGTGAAAAATCATGGGGTCCTCCTTTGAAGATACAAACTTGTCGAGTTCGTCATATCTTTAAAGTTATTTCGATTTTGCCTTAGGCACAAATTCAATTTTCAAAACCATTCCCATCCCTTCTGCTAACCGTTTCAATAAACGCGTGTTATATCTGAGCCTACCTCAAAAAAACCTCAACCTGCTTACCGCCATTCATATCTTCATAAAATACTATAGTAAATTTAGACATAATTTTTATCCTTTTCTCTTTATATCATCAGTATATGGCATATATCCCATATCGTCAACTCACCTTATTCCCCGCGATTCGATGTAAAATCCGCAGATTAAAATGTACTCCATAGAGGGGTGTACGAAAGAAAAACAAGAATTTTGACAAAATACATCAAAACCTTCTCTGTATCTTGCCGTTGTATTGTGGTAAAATGATTTCATTGAAAATGTAAGGAGCGATATGTGCTGCCAACTGTAAGGCGGCGGAATGGAGATTACTATGAGAAACGAACAGCTGATACACCGTTTCCAAATAGAGCGGAAAAAGTTTGACCGTTCTGGTATTTATGCGTATACACAACGAGCTTTGGCATACAACTCGAATAAAATCGAAGGTTCAACATTAACAGAAGAACAGACCGCCTCATTGTTTGATACGGGAATATTACCGGTGAGCGATGATTATTACCGCGCCAAAGATGTAGAAGAAATGAACGGACACTTTCTGATGTTCAATAAAATGGTTGATACGCTGGAAGAGCCTCTTTCTGCCAGCCTCATAAAGGTCTTTCATTATGAGCTGAAAAGCGGCGTCTTTGAGGACCGTGCAAATGGATATGCCATCGGTGACTTTAAAACGCGCCCAAATATGATTGGAATGTATGAAACTGTACTTCCTAAAGATGTCCCTTTAAAAATGGAGGAGCTTTTATTATGGTATCACAGCCAGAAGATAAGAGACCTTTCCATTCTCGCAGAATTTCACGCCAGATATGAGTCCATTCATCCCTTCCAGGACGGTAACGGCAGAACCGGCAGACTTATCTTATTCCGGGAATGTTTAAAATCTGACTTGGTTCCCTTTGTTATTGAGAATCAAAACCGGATAAGATATATTGATGGTCTGAAGGAATATCGGGAAATCAATAAAACAGACCTTTTGGAAAAGCTATTTGCAGAAGAACAGAAAAAATACATCGAAAAAGTCGCCTATTTTCTTAGCGAAGAATATCAGTAAACGGTTTTGGACCGTCCGTACGGATGACTCCTTTCACCTGTTTCTCATAACTAGTGTACTGTCTCATTGACTTTCAGTATAATGAGACAGTACACTAAATTCTTATCTGCCACCCTTTACAGATTAGTCAATAGATTCAACAAATGATTTTATAATTCTTTTGCTGTTTTCATCCGTCTCAAAGGAAAATTCCGGATGCCACTGCACTCCTGCTATGTACTTATGGTTGGGCATATAGATTCCTTCAACCAGACCGTCTTCAGACACTGCCATCACTTCAAAATCAGGTGACAAGTCTTTTATTGCCTGATGATGATAACTGTTCACACCTATTTCTTCTTGATTTAAAATATCATAAAGCGGACTTGTCTTTTGTATCGTGATATGGTGTGCGGTCCTGTCGTATGGCGGTTTCATGTGATGATTGATATGACTTTCATATTCTGTATCCAAATCCTGATACAAAGTTCCCCCAAAACAAGCATTCATAAATTGGATACCTCTGCATATCCCTAAAACCGATTTATCTTGTTTTACAGCTTTTTTCAGTATATAGCCTTCCATCTCATCGCGCATGGTACAACACCCGCCGCACCACGGTTTCCTGTCCGACTGGTAAACAGATGGGGAAACATCATGCCCTCCTGTCAATAAAAATCCGCCGCAAATTTCAAGAAAATAATCCAGTTCATCTGACTTTGCGGTAAGCGGGAGCATCATAGGAACCGCGTTTTCCGCCTCCAGCATCTTCATATATCCGGGCAGCATCCAATAACTTTTTCTTTCATCATCATAAAGCGGCATAATGCCGACTACTTTTCTCATATGTCTTCTCCTTCTTGCTTTGTATTATCAGCATATTTCATATATGATGGATTGTCAATTTTACTTTGGAACAGGTTTTCTTTTTTATATAGGAATAATTTCAGCGGGAATGCGTAAACTTGACTATGCCGAGTTCATATGCTATTTTATGAACAGGCAAAAAGATAACAAAAATCCATTTTGGCGAAAAGAAATCCCCGGAGTCATACCTCCGAGGATTTTCTTCTTTTTTTAAATCGCTTTCCCTTTTACATATTTCTGTGTCATTTCACATTCTTTATATAAATAGAAAATTCTCATCAGTCTCGCGGCGACATCCAAATCCATCGTTGTCCGCGCTCCTGAATCGTCTATCACGACAGCATCAAACTCAAATCCTTTTTCAAAGCTCCCCACATCGCCGAAGAAGCTTCCGCCTCCTCTTGTCGCCATGTAAAAGGCGTCTATCATGGTGATAGGGTCTTCTTCCTCCACGTATCTCCAGCGCATCTTGGATGCCTGCACTGCGCTCACCATTTCTTCAACAAGGGATACGCTGTGTCCTGCCCCGATATCGGTTCCCAATCCCACATGGATTCCCTTTTCGAGGAATCTTCTCACGGGCGCGATACCGGATGAGAGATTCATATTTGAGTTGGGGCAGTGTGCCACATACACGCCATTCGACTTCAGACGTTCCATCTCCTTTTCCGAGGACGATACACAGTGCGCCATGATGGTCCTGCATCCATTCCCAAACAGCCCGAACCTGTCATACGCATCGCCGTAAAATTCTGCCTCCGGGCACAGTTCTTTCACCCACTGGATTTCACTCCTGCTCTCTGACAAATGGGACTGCACCGGAAGTCCGGTCTCTTTCTGCAGCAGTGCCAGTTCTTTCATAAGTTCATCCGTACATGTGGGAATGAATCTGGGTGTCAGGATGGGCTTTACGTTTTTAAACACCCTCTCTGCTTCTTTGATAAATTCTTTTGTCCGCGCAATGGACTCTTTTGTACTTTCTATGTAGTAATCCGGGACATTTCTGTCCATGTTGACTTTACCCACATAACAGCACAATCCTGCTTCTTCCAACATTTTCATGAGCAGCAGCGTGGACTCTGTGTGAATGGTCCCAAATATGACGGCTCTGGTGGTCGCTGATTTTTTCAAATCCTCCGTAAAAATCCGGTATGCTTTTTCCGCATATTCAAGGTCTTCATACCTCTGTTCTTCCGGAAACGTATATTCATAGAGCCACTGCAGTAACTCCAACTCCATCCCCAGACCTCTGAAAGCGTACTGCGGCGCGTGCGCGTGTAAATCTATCATTCCGGGGATAATGACCTTATCCCGGTTATCTATCACATCCAAATTTTCATATTCTTTGGGAATTTCCTCAAATATCCCCTTGGATATTCCCTCTGTCACGACACAGTAAGCCTCTGTATATGTCGTCAATCTTCGTTCTTTTGTACAAAAACAGAAGTTTCCTCTCATCACAAAAGAATCTGTCATTTTATTCCGCTCCTATCTCTGTGTTCAATCTATCTAAAAAATCAAGCATAAAACGATGTCTTTCCTCTGCCATCTTCTTCGCTGTTTCTGTATTCATAAAATCTTTCAATTTCAGTAACTTCCTATAAAAATGTCCAACCGCAGAATCCCTGCCCGGATTATCCAAATCACCATCCCCTGCATAGTCATAGAGGGGCAGATTTTTATTTCCCGCATAGGCAAAGGTCCTCGCAATCCCCACAGCGCCCATAGCATCCAGGCGGTCTGCATCCTGTACGATTTTCCCCTCCATACTCGCCGGAACGGTTTTCCCGTTCCCCCGAAAAGAGAGGTTTTTAATATCCTCACAAATCTTTTGCTTTACGCTTTCTTCCAAACCGATTTTGCCGAGGATATCGACTGTGTTTTCCAGACTTCCGTCATCTTTCCCAGTGATTTTATAGTCATCTGCATCGTGCAGAAGGGCTGTCAGCGCAACACGTAACAAATCTGCCTTTTCTGATTTGGCAATCTCCAGTGCAAGGCTGTATACGCGCATGGTGTGAGAGATATCGTGTCCGCTGTAATCTCCTTTAAATATCGCCTTCGCCTCGTCCTTTACCTGCTCAATCAGCACTTCCTGTTCTCTGTCCACTGCTTCAGCCCTCCGCCTTTTACTCAATCACTTCATTGATAATAGTATCTATCAGCATTTCAAAGTCCTGCTTTACTTTCTGGGCCGTCTCCACAACCTCACTGTGGCATAGCGGCTGGTCCAGTATCCCTGCTGCCAGGTTTGTAATGCACGAGATACCGATAACGTTCATTCCACAGTGTGCGGCGGCAACGGCTTCCGGCACGGTCGACATCCCCACGGCATCTCCGCCTAACATCTGGAACATACGCACTTCCGCCGGAGTTTCATACGCCGGTCCCGAACACATCACGTAGACTCCGCTTTTTAATTGTAAGTTCTTTTCTTCGCCGATTTTCTGTATCTTACGGCGGTATTCTTTTGCGTAGACCTCGGACATATCCGGGAATCTGGGACCCATTTTGTCGTCGTTTTCTCCCCGCAGAGGTGTTGACCCGGAAAAATTGATGTGGTCGGAAATCACCATTAAGTCGCCGGGCTTAAACGAGGGATTGAGTCCGCCCGCGGCATTTGTCAGGATAATCGTTTTCACTCCAGCCATCTTCATGATTCTAACAGGCAGCGCCATCATGCTTTGTTCAATTCCCTCGTAATAGTGGAATCTTCCCTGCATGGCGATTATCTTCTTGCCGTACAGTGTCCCCAAGATAAATCTGTTCTTATGTCCTTCCACTTTGGATACCGGGAATCCGGGGATGGATTTGTATTCAATGAACTGCGGATGTTCCAGTTTCTCCCCGTATTCCCCGAGCCCGCTTCCCAGCACCAGACCAATCTGCGGCTGATAATCGATGATATCCTGGACATATTCTCTGAACTCTTCTGTTTTATACATATTCTTTCCTCTTTTTCTTCTTACTTCTGACCGTGCATAAGAGCATAATCAGCGTGCACAGATACGGTATCATAGACAAAAATTGTGTCGGTATCGGCAGTACCTGCATCCGAAGCTGTATCGTCTCTGTCAGTCCGAACAGGATGGACACCAGCATACAGTATATGGGATTTTTCTTGGCAAATACAAAGATTGCCAGTGCGATATATCCACGTCCCGCGACCATGTCTTTGCTGTAAAAATTCAACTGGCTTAGGGAAAGGAACACGCCTCCCAGCGCAGAGAGCCCTCCACATACCATGACCGCCACATACTTAATGAGGTTGGCGCGAAGCCCCAAGCTGTCCACAACAGTCTCATTGATTCCCGTGGCGCGCAGTCTGATTCCAATCGGCATTTTATAGATAATAATCCACGCCGCTACCATCACTAAGATTAAAAGATAAGCAAGTCCGCTGTACCCTGAGAAGATGGTCCCCAAAATCGGGATGTCTTTGAGAACAGGGATATGGATTTCCGGAAGGGCTGTCACAATCGCTGATTTCCCCTTGCTGCCGAATATGCTTATCATCAGAACGGAAACCAATCCCTCCGCAATGATGTTCATTCCCACACCTGCTACAACCTGGTTTGATTGATACCGGATACAGAACACCCCGAAAACCAGGGCAAACAAAACACCTGCCAGCATAGCCGTGAGTACGCCGACCCAGGCGCTCCCCGAATAATAGGCGCCCACGATACCTGTAAATGCCCCGATTGTCATAAATCCTTCCAGCCCAAGCGCTACGATTCCCGAAAATTCGGAGATGGCGCCGCCGATTGCCGCATATCCCAGAGGGATAGACATACGTATGGATGTCGCTATAATATTTAAAATATAATTCATCCCTCACTCCTCCTCTTCCATTTAAGCGATTTAATCAGCAACGGCGCAGATACCGTCAATATGATGAGACCCTGGAGGATGGAGACAAGCTCCGAGGGAACTCCCTCAAACATGGACATGGATAAACTGCCCGTCCTGAGTCCGCCGAAAAGGATACTGGAGAGAAAGACTCCTATGGCTGAATTTTGTCCTAAAACCGCAATCGCCATGCCATCAAATCCGTACCCGGACGACATTCCTATCACATCTCTTCCGTATGTCGCCGCCACTAACATGCCGCCGGCGAGTCCGGCGATGGCTCCCGACATCCCCATGGAAAGGAGACGCACTTTATTCATACGGATTCCGCCTGCCTCTGCCGCCCTGTAGTTATCGCCCGCCGCAATCATGTTATATCCGGAAACGGTGTATTTATAAAACACTGCAATCAGAATGACTGCTGCACAGGCTATGACAAACGCCCATGTAATTTTCGTGCTTCCCGCGATGCCGGGAATCATTTTATCCGCATGCAGCGCTTCACTCTGTGGTATGGTGCCCTCGTCCATAAATGGACCGGAGAACAGATATTCCTCCAAATACAGGGCAATGTAGTTGAGCATAATCGTAGATACGACTTCGTTTGCTCCAAAATACACCTTCATAGCTCCGGCAATGCCTGCCCACAGACCGCCCGCAAGCATAGCCAACGCGCCGCACACCAGTACGTGGAGGGGCAGCGGGAGAAACTGCAGATGCAGACCTGTCAAAATATAGGTGATGGCTCCCACGACCGCCTGCCCCTCCAAACCGATGTTAAACATCCCGCTCTTAAAGGACACCATCGCAGCCAGACCGCAGAATATCAGGGGCACACACTTTTCCAGAGTTCCCAGCGCCGAATTAGCAGAGCCAAAGGCGCCTTTTAAAAGAGAGGTGTATGCCGCAAGAGGGGAATAGCCGCACGCAAGCGTGATGATGCTTCCCACGATTACCGCAATCAATATGGAAAGGACAGGAATCGATGTTTTGCCCAATATTCTTTTTATTTTACTCTTCATCTTCACTGCCTCCTCCCATATAGAGCCCCAGTTTCGTCGGAGTGAACGTCTCTGCCGCGTTTTCTGTCACAATGTGTCCTTCATACATGACACCAATCCTGTCACTGAGCCGGAACAACTCATCAAAATCCGCAGTAATCAAGAGTATGGCTGCTCCCTCCCGCTTTAACTGAAGGATACTTTCATGGATAATCTCACAGGTGCCGATATCCACACCCCTTGTAGGATGAGCGATAACTGCCAGCCTGGGTTTTCTGTAAAATTCCCTTCCAATGATAATCTTCTGCTGATTCCCTCCGGAAAAATTTTTCAGCAAAAGGGTTTTATTCGGCGGTGAAACCTGATACTGTTCAAAAATCTGGTCTATCATGGCATCCATCTTTTTATAGTCCAATTTCTTTTTGGTTGTCGCCAGACTGCTGTATTGATTTCCCAGCAGGACATTGAGCGGAACATTCTGACCCAGCAAAAGCCCTCTCTCCATACGGTCCGAATGGATAAATGCCACGCCCATACCAATGATTTCCTTTGTGCGCTTCGCTTTAATGTCCTCTCCTAATACTTCCAGTGTTCCTGTAAACGGTTTCAAGATGCCGCTGATGACCTCCAGCAATTCCAACTGTCCGTTGCCTTCAATTCCCGCGATTCCATATATCTCTCCGCCTTTTACTTCCAGATTCACATCATCTAACACTTTGATTCCATCCGGGCGCGTATAGCTGACATTTTCAATTTTCAGCGCCATATCGCCCAAAATCGGTTTTTCTTTTTCAAATACCTTCGGCTGATGGTCCACCATCATGCACGTCAATTTATAGAGGTCTGTCTCCTCCTTCTTGACAAATCCGCCCATCACGCCATGCCGCAGCACAAAGATTTCGTCCGCGATTTCCATGGTCTCGTGCAATTTATGGGTGATAATAATAATGGAGCGGTTGTCCTCCTTTAATTTCCGTATCACTTGAAAGAGCCCTTCCGTTTCCTGGGGCGTCAGCACCGCCGTCGGTTCGTCCAGAATCAGCAGCTTTGCCCCGTGATAAAGCGCCTTGATGATTTCCACCTTCTGCTTTTCCCCGACGGAGAGTTCCTCCACCGACAGGGAGGGGTCGATTCCAAAGTTATATGTATCTGAAATCTCCCGCACTCTCCTCTCGGCTTCCTTTCTGTTGAACAGCATCTTCTTTTTCGGCTCATTTCCCATGACCACATTTTCCGCGACGCTCAACTCTTCAATCAGCATAAAATGCTGATGTACCATCTGTATCTCACAGGCAATAGCATCCCTGGGGCTTTTAAATTTTACAGGTTTTCCCTGATATAAAATGCTCCCTCCATCCGGCTGATACAATCCGTAAATGGTATTCATCAGTGTGGATTTACCGGCCCCGTTTTCTCCCAGCAGCGATGTCACCTTTCCCTCATCGCACCAGAAATCAACCTCTTTATTTGCCTCAAAATCTCCAAATTTCTTTGTCAGCTTTCTGGTTTCCAGCAAATGTTCCATCGATAGACTTACCCCCAGTCTTATTGATTTTCACTTAAGAAACTATCCACTTCATCCAACGTTTTCGGAAGCTGATATTCACCGGAAATTACTTTATCCATGTAAGTATCTACTTCTGCTTTCACAGCGTCACTCACTTCGACATTGCTGTTCTCATATCCAATTTCCAGGGTTCCTTCCGCCAGTCCGTATGTCATTGTTCCGCCTTCCAGTTCTCCGGCGATGGCTTTGTTGCCTACATCCTGCATAACTGTTTCCCAAGACCTTATACCTGATGCGATAATATTATCCGGCGCGTTGTCATTCTGATTTACTTCGATTCCAAAAGCATACCCGTTCATTTTCTCAGCGGATGAGAATACACCTAAGCCGGAACCGCCTGCACAGGCAAAGACAATGTCACATCCGTTGTCATAGAGACCGTTTGCCAGCTCTGTTGCCTTGGAAGGGTCAGAAAAACTTCCCACATAAGAAATCTCTACCTCTGCCTCCGGATTCACCAATAAGACGCCCGCTTCATACCCTGCAGCGAACTGATTAATAACAGGATTATCCTGTCCGCCTACAAATCCGACCTTCTGTTCCTCATTTAAAAACGGCAGCGCGTTCTCCTTTTCCAAAAGTCCTGCCAGCACGCCCAACTGGAATCCTGTTTCTTCCGGGCGGAACAGAACATTTGTCACATTATCCGCCTCAACCTCAGAATCCACCAGGACAAATCTCTGGTCCGGGAACTGCTGGCAAACCTTCGCCAATGCATCTGTCTGCTCATATGTAATACAGAAAATTGCCTCATACTCCTCTGTCTCCGCGTATAATGTCTCCAGGTTCGCAAAATCAGATTTTTCATCCGGCTCTACCACACTGATTTTTACACCGTCCGCCTCCAAAGTCTTCAGACCTTCATATGACGCATCGTTCATGTTTTTATCGCCAAGCCCTCCGGTTCCTGTGATAAGTCCGAGCTGTGCGGAACCGCTGTCTCCTCCCGCTGCCGTATCATCCTTTCCGCCGCATCCTGCTAAAATCCCCGCCACCAATGCTCCACACAAAATACATGACAAAAATTTTTTCATCTGTTTTCCTCCTCTTTTTTTGAATCCATAACTCCTTTAATACAAAGCCTTTTCCTCTGCCAGACTGATTAATTGCTGAAATTGTTTTTCATTAATAGTAATCTTTCCTCTTTCAATGGAAATCTGATTGTTCTTATGGAGCTGTTCAATCGACCGGTTCAGTGTTTTGATACTGATTCCTATCTCACTTGCAATCACCGGTCTTGTTTTTCTTATTTTCACAGTCTCCTCCTCAAACTCATCCAATTCATAACAGCGAATCAGATACAGCACCACTTTAAAGATTCCTTTTTTAAATAGATTCTGTCCCCGTTCATAGCTGCTGTTATACATCTTGTTCGCCATGCTCGTAGAGACGTGATACAAAAAGTCCAGGTTTGTACGAAGTTCTTCTGCAAATAATTTAATAGGGATTTTTAAAGCCAACATGTCTTCTGCCACGATGAGGGTTGCTGCATTAATATAAGTTCCCGACAGGACTTCGATGTCTGACACAATTGCACCCTTTCCCAGATAAGAAAACTGGTACACATTCCCGTCCAAAAACTCTGACTGTACATATACTTTCCCGCTCACAATATAATACGCGCAATCTGCTTTTTCACCCTTTTGGATTAAGATGCCTCCTTTCTTCATAAATACAGGAACCGCGTTTTGATACAGACGTTTTGAAATATTCTGAAAAACATTTCCTTCTTCCAATACGCTTTGCTCTCTAAAGTTATTTTTCTCTTTCATTGGACTCATCATAGCATCTCTCCCCTTTTGCAAAAAGGTCATTTGACCTTTTTTGACTTTTTCAAAAATTATATAATCTCGAATTAGAAATAGCAAGGCAGTAGCGCCGGTGTACAAGACAGACGATTGAGGTGTACTGGATATACGCCGATTGAGAATAACGCTGAAAAATGCCGAAATCACACGGTTTGAGGCGTATTGCCCCTTGTACACCGACGCTAAGCCAAAAGAAAGGAGTTTTATATGAAAATAGCAATTATAGGTTCGGGAAACATCGCAAACACACACGCACAGGAACTGACAGGGATGGGAAAGAAAATCTCCCTTGTCGTAGGCGCAGTTCAGGAAGAAATGGAACAATTCCAAAAGACATGGAATATAGAAGAATCTTCCTTAGATTTCAGCCGTGCGCTCAAAGACGACATCGATATCGTCCATGTCTGCACGCCGCCCACTCTCCACTATGAGATGGTAAAAGAATTAATCCTTGCCGGCAAGCACGTCATCTGCGAAAAGCCCTTGTGCTTAACAGCAGCGGAAGCAAAAAATCTCTATGAAACTGCTTCTGAGAAAGGCGTCGTGACGGCGGTCAACTTCAATGTAAGATATCACCAGGCATGCGGAGAGTTCAGAAAAAAGGTGACTTCCGATGCATTCGGACGTCTCTGTCTCGTACACGGTACATATGAACAGGAATTTCATGCACTCCCGGCAGATTATATGTGGCGGTATCAGGAAGCCCTCGCCGGTCCTATGAGAGCAACCACAGAAATCGGTTCCCACTGGATTGACCTGGTGCGTTTCCTCACCGGTCATGAGATTACAGAGGTCAGCGCTACTTACGGCAAATTCACGCCGGACCGCTATATAAAAGACGGCATGATGTACGAATCCCCCCAGGATGGAGCAGAAAAAATCCATGTGGATTCCGACGATGCAGTCATCGCCGCTCTCCGGTTTGATAACGGCGCCATCGGAAACCTGTTTCTCTCGGAAGTCACACACGGACGCAGCAATTATGTTTCTATGGAAATCACAGGCACAAATCAGACCGTGAGCTGGAACTCTGAGGACCCATACAAATTAAAGACAGCCACAAAATTCGGCGGAACACTCTGCGAGACAAATGCCTTTGCCGGAGGTTTCCCCAACACCTTCTCTTCCTTCTTCCGGGAAGTTTATAAAGACATGGAAGCCGGCGTTCCCTCAAAAGAACCGACCTATCCGACATTCAAAGACGGATATCTCAACGCCGCAATATGTGAAGCAATCTATACAAGCGCAAATTCAGATTCAAAATGGACGGAGGTAAAATAATGTATAATTTTAAAGATAAAGTAGTCATGGTAACTGGTGCAGGCGGAGGCTCCGGCAGAGCGATTGCCGAACATTTTCTGAATGACGGAGCGACCGTCATAGCCGTGGACTTAAAAGAGCCTGCATGGAAAGAAAAATCAGACACCTTTTTCCCGGTGAGCTGTGATATCTCTGACGAGAAAAGTGTGAAAGAAGTCATGGAATGTTATATCTCAAAATTCGGATGCATTGACACCCTTGTAAACAACGCCGGAATCGCTATCGAAGCGCCGCTTGTTGATTTCCAGCTCGAAACATGGGAAAAAATCTTCGACGTAAATACGAAAGGAACCTTTATGTGCACCCAGGCGGTCGTAAGAGCCTTAGTCAAAGAGGGCAAGCCCGGCAGCATTATCAATATCGCTTCCATCGCAGGCAAAAACGGTTTTGCAAATTCCTGCGCATACTGCGCCTCCAAAGCGGCGGTCATTGGATTTACGAGAGCGTTAGCCGCAGAATTAGGACAGTACGATATTACCGTAAATGCCATCTGCCCCGGCTCCGTGGCTACGCCGATGATTGAGGCTGTTATCGATAATATCAGCAATAACACAGGAATGAGCAGAGAAGAAGCCCGCACAATGATGGAATCCGGTATTCCGCTCAAACGCTTCCAGCAGCCCGATGACGTCGCTAATCTGGTATGCTTCTTAGCTTCCGATGCAGCGCGCAATATCAGCGGTGAGTCTATGAATCTGGATGGCGGAGTGATTCGCGATTAAGGAATCAGACCGCGCAGTACGACAGAGGGGTTCGCGTAGAGTCGCTCCAGCAGCAAAAAATCAGGAAGAAATCTCTTTACACGAAGATTTCTTCCTGATTTTTTGCTTAGTATAGTAAACTGAGGAATCGACTATTCTTCGACTCCCTCACTTTCAAAAAATTGTGCGACTGTCATACATTTGGGATGTTCCATTTCCAGACTTAAAAAGTCCTTATCTCCCGTCAGAATAATATCCACATCAGCCACGATTGCCGCATTTAAAATCGGCTGGTCTTTTGCGTCGCGTATTAACTTTTCCGCATGGTCTACCGCCAGAATCAATTCATAAGACATTTCAGCAAGCAGCACTTCCGCATCCGGCAGGAACTTAGGCGCTTTCCGTTTCAAAATGTCCCGCAACTCCACAATGTTGCGGTCACACAAAACAATCTCGTGATTATCCGCGACATACAACAGCGCCTGCGCCGGTTTAGACCGAGGAAAAACCAAAGCAGAAAACAGGATATTTGTATCAACCAATACCCGCATATTATCTTTCCTTTCCGTAGCGTACTTCGTCTACAAGTGCCTGAATATCCTCCTCACTGGAAACGCCCATCTCTTCGGCAGCCCCAGTAAAGGCAGCCTGCGCTTTTCGGATTGCTGTGGAAGAAGCATTACTTATAACGACTTCCCCGTCCTGCTTCTGGAAAAACAGAATTTTATCCCCGGATTTTAAGCCGAGCAGCCGCCGTATTTCTACCGGCACAGTAATCTGACCATTTGCAGAGATTTTCGCCAAATTCATAAAAGTCACCCTTTCTATTCTTGAAATCTAAAGAAAACTTGAGGTCACTTATAGTATATCCAATTTGAGGGCAGAAGTAAACTTAGCGGAAGGGAAAAACCTCTGATTTATGAATTTTGTAAATCTGATTGAAAAGACCTTAACAAATCATTCATGGATTTACGTCATACAATTTTCTCTATTTCTGCTTTATCTGTCCTATCATCACCTTGATATAGGTACTCGCTCCCGCCAGCAGGATTCCCTGCGTGATTGCCGTAAATGCCGCCATTGCCGCCTCTTTCGGGCAGGTGCACGCTGTGGTGGCAAACACATACAGCGCGCAGATGGCGATGCCCACTCCTCCGGTAATAAACAGCACATATTTCTCTTTTATCACAGCGCTCTTTTTCAGTGCGGTGTCCAAAAAATAGAGGACCACCGCCACAACGAGCAATTCCGGTTTCACATAATCCGTCACCTGCATAAAAATTCCTCCTTCTTTCTTCTCTTTTCCGCCTGTTCTATCATATGCGTCAAAAGCAGGAGGCGTGTATATTCTTATCAGAACTCATGGTTTCTACAGCGTAAAGGCGGGCAGACTCTTCTCTCTTTTTCCCGAAAATCCCCCTGTTATGTTACAGGCGCTGCTTCTGTACTTTTTTCAAAAGTGCGAGCAGCGTCTCTCCCTCTTCCTCCGTCAGACCCGCGCACATCTTTTCCTCCAGCCTGGAAAACCCTACTTTCACTTCGTCTGCTTTTTCGTACCCTGCCTGTGTCAGCGCCACCAGATAAGACCGTCTGCACTCAGGGTTTGGCATCCTCGTCAGATACCCTTCCTTTTCCAGCCGGTCCAGTACCCTGGACAAGGTGGTGACATCCAGGTCACACTCCTGTGCCAGTTTTTTCTGCGTCACAGGCTCATGCCCTGCCAAATACTGCAAAATCCTCGCCTGCCCCTGTCCGGGCGTGAGTCCGATTTCCCGCAGGTAATTCTGTACCGCCTTGCGTTTTGTCTGCTCTATCTGAAAAAATGTCTTTCTGATTGCTTCCCTATCCATTTTTAACCTTTCCTTCCATTTCCGATTCCTGCCGCGCGCCTTACTTTCCGGCTTTTTTCATTTCGGTTTCCGGCTTCCCTTTTGCAGCTTTGCCTTAAGGGCGCCCTGCTTTGCAGAGCATTTTTCTTACTCCAACTCGTACATTCCCGTGTACAGCTGATAGTACCGCCCCTTCTGCGCAAGCAGTTCCCCATGGCTTCCCCGCTCTATAATCTCGCCCTTTTCCAGCACCATGATTGCCTTAGAATTGCGCACGGTAGACAAACGGTGAGCGATGACAAAGACGGTCCTGCCCTCCATAATGGCATCCATGCCCTTCTCAATCAGCCGCTCTGTCCTCGTGTCAATGGAGCTGGTCGCCTCATCGAGAATCAGCACCGGAGGACGCGCCACGGCTGCCCTGGCGATTGCCAGAAGCTGCCGCTGTCCCTGGGAGAGATTGCTGCCATCACTGTAGAGCATAGTATCATACCCATCGGGAAGCCTGCGGATAAACGAATCCGCGTTCGCGACCGCGGCGGCGTTTCTGACGTCCTCGTCCGCAGCGTTTAGACGCCCGTAACGAATGTTTTCAGCAATAGTTCCTGTAAACAGGTGGGTATCCTGGATAACCATGGACAAAGATTTTCTCAAATCCTCTTTTCGGATATCCCGGATATCAATCCCGTCATACAGAATCCTGCCGCCCTGAATCTCATAAAAGCGGTTGATGAGATTGATAATCGTTGTCTTGCCTGCGCCTGTGGAACCCACAAACGCAATCTTCTGCCCCGGCTTTGCGTATAGGCTGATTTTATTTAACACAGGCTTCTCCGGCACATAACCGAAGGTGACTTCCTCAAAGCGGACATCGCCTTTCAGACGCACAAGTTTTATCCCAGACGGCTTCTTCTCCTGTTTCCAGGCGAAGATTCCCGTGTACTCCTCACATTCCTCCAGGCTCCCGTCCGGCTTTTCCCTGACTCTCACAAGTGTTGTCCTGCCTTCATCCACTTCCACGGGCTCTTCCATCATCTCAAAGATTCGCTCTGCCCCTGCCAGCGCGGACAAAATAAAATTTATCTGCTGTGTAAACTGGTTGAGCGGCATAGCACTCTGGCGCACATAAACCAGATAGGATGCAAGGCTTCCCAAGTCCATGAGACCGTTCAGCGCAAACAGACCGCCCACACAGGCGCACACCGCGTAATTTGCGTAGGAAAGCGACACTACAGAAGGAATCATCATGCCGGAATAGCTCAGCGCGCTGGTCGCCGCTTTTCTGAGCGCCTCGTTCCTCCTGCGAAATTCTTTCATATCCGCCTCTTCATGATTGAAGATTTTCTCAACCTTCTGACCTGCTACCATTTCCTCCACAAAACCGTTGATTCCCGCCAGCTCTGCCTGCTGCCGGTTATAGTACGCCTTGCTCCTTTTGCTGTTCCATTTGATAAAACCGAACATCACTGTCAGAAATGCGCAGTTGATGAGCGCCATTTCCACATTCAGCACAAAAATCATGACCATTGTCCCCGTCACGGTCAGAAAGCTCTGCACCGCCATGGTGAAGCTGTTGTTCAGCGCCTCCTGTACAGTATCTACATCATTGGTGAAGCGGCTCATCATCTCTCCATGGGTATGAGAATCGAAATAGGAAAGCGGCAGTTTCTGCACATGAGCGAACAAATCCTGGCGGATGTCTCCCACAATCTTCTGCGCTGTCTTCACCATCAGACGGTTGTAGGCAAGTGTCGCTGTGGCGCCGCACACATACATGGCGCCCATACCCGCCACAGCCAGCGCCAGTCCCCGTATGTTCCCCGGCAGGATGAGATTGTTGATGACAGGCTTTAACAGGTAAGTCCCCATCACGCTCGCCCCGGTACTGAAAATGACAAGGACACAGACCAGAAGGAGCATGTAGCGGTGGAGCCCCATATAAGACAACAGCCGCTTCAATGCCCGTCTGGTATTTTTCGGACGTTTATATCCGGTGTAACGTGCCATTATAAATCCGCTCCTTCCTTCTGCGATTCATAGATTTCCTGATAAATCCGGTTCGTCTGCAAGAGCTCCTCATGACAGCCGATGCCCTCTATCTTTCCGTCATCCAGCACAACAATAAAGTCCGCGTGTTTTACAGAAGAAATGCGCTGGGCGATGATAATCTTCGTCATATGGGGAAGCTTCTGCGCGAGCTCCCCGCGAATCTTTGCCTCTGTTGCTGTATCCACCGCACTTGTGGAATCATCCAATATCAGGACCTTCGGCTTTTTAAGGATTGCCCTGGCAATACAGATTCTCTGCTTCTGACCGCCGGATACATTGACACCGCCCTGCCCCATCTCCGTCTCATAGCCCTTTTCCAGCCTGTCTAAAAATTCATCCACCCCCGCGATACGGCACGCCTCATCCAGTTCCTCCTGCGTGGCATCCGGATTTCCCCAGAGCAGGTTGTCGCGCAGTGTCCCGGAAAACAGCGTGTTCTTCTGCAGGACCATTGCCACCGCATCCCGCAGATGCTTAAGCGGATACTTCTCAACCGGTCTGCCGTCAATGAGAATCTGCCCCTGCGACACATCGTAAAGCCGCGGTATGAGCTGCACCAGTGTTGTCTTCGCCGCGCCGGTCTGCCCCACGATTCCCACCGTCTTTCCTTCCGGAATTTTTAAGTTGATATCAGACAGCACATATTCCCGTGCCTCTTTCTTATATTTAAAAAATACATGGTCAAACTGGATTTCGCCTCGCTCCACAGCGATATCCTCCGCCTCGTCCTCCCGGATGTCAATCTCTTCGTCAATGACTTCCATAATTCTTTTTCCCGAAGCAAGGGAGCGCGTCATCATCATAAAAATATTGGAAATCATCATCAGAGAATTTAAAATCTGCAGTACATAGCTCAAAAATCCGGTCAATTCTCCCACTTTCATGTCGCCAATCTGTATCATCCTGCCGCCGAACCACAGGATTGCCAGAATAGTTCCGTACATGACAAACTGCATCGCCGCCATGTTGGTGGAAGCGAGCTTAAACGCCCTCTCTGACTGGGTTTTCAGATTGGTGTTGACCTTCTCAAATTTGTCTATCTCATATTCGCCCCGGACATAGGCTTTCACCACTCTGACTGCCGTCAGATTTTCCTGCACAATGCGGTTTACCAAATCAATCGCCGACTGCATCCTCGCATAGAGCGGACGGACACGCCGGATAATCGTGTAGAGGGCTGTCCCCAACACCGGGAGCGCAATGAAAAATACAATTGCCAGCTCGTGATTGATGGAAAATGCCACTCCCGTCGCCGCCACCAGCATCACCGGTCCCCTGCACGCCGGGCGCAGACCGCCGGAAATGGTGTTCTGAATATTGGTGATGTCGCTGGTCATCCTCGTCACCAGTGAGGAAAGCTGAAAATGGTCCACATTTGCAAAGGAAAACTCCTGAAACTTCGCATATTCCGCTTCCCTCAAATTCGCGCCAAGCCCCTGCCCGCAGTGTGCAGAGAACCGTGCGCTGCCAATCCCCAGCGCCAGTGCAATCAATGCGCAAATTATCATGATGCCGCCCTGCTGGAAAATGTATGTTTTATCCCCATTTACCACGCCCACATCCACGATATTAGCCATGACCAGCGGAATCGCCAGTTCAAAAAAGGATTCTCCCGTGATACAGAGAACCGCCAGATACAAGTATTTCTTGTATTCTCCCGTATATGAAAAAATCCGCCTCAGCATACGCCCTATCTCCTAAACCAAAATTTCACTCATTTATTAGTTGCGTCTACAACTATTGTATGCACAACTGAAAATTATGTCAACCTGTTATTTCCATCCCGCCCGTAAAATGCTATAATATCGCTATCAATACTTTTACGCAGGAGGCAGCCTATGACACATTCTAACAATCCATCCATCACTAACGATACCATTCGCATGAAAACAAGAGAAATTGAACATATACTGAATTTATATAAAAAGGGAAAAAGTATTATCGAAATTGCCGGAGAGCTGGACTTCGCCCAGTCTTATGTACAGGATGTCCTGCTCTGCGCCCAGACACTGGCAGAGGAAGATGCCGTGGCGATTGCCATGCTGATGGAAGAAAGTTAAACTGCTGTCTGACGATACCTGTCTGACGGCACAGGGCAGCTATAAAGCATATTGGTGGAGCTTTATCACACGAAGGATGTTATTCCCGTGCGGCAGCCCCCCAATATTCAAAAGGCTTACAGGCAGCCCTGCCTTAGAGCCAGCGCCTCAAATTCTTTGAGTTTTTGCTTTGCCTCCGGGCTTAAATTGACCGGAACTTTCACCTGTACAGTCACATACATATCTCCATGCACATTCGGGTCTTTCATAGAGACGATTCCCTTGCCCTTCAGACGTATCTTCGTCCCGGACTGGGTCCCGGAGCGAATCTTACAGATAACCTGTCCGTTCAAAGTCTTCACCGGTGCTTCCCCGCCGAGGACCGCTGTCGTAAATGGCACGTACGCCGTGGTGTACACATCCATTCCCTCTCTTTTAAATCCGGGCTTTTCGCCCACCTTTACCTTCAGCAGCAAATCTCCCGCTTCCCCGCCTCCGGTGCCGGGCATTCCTTTTCCTCTCAATCTGACTGTCTTGCCCGTATCGATTCCCGCCGGAATGTGCACCTGAAGAGACTGTGTATTGCCGTCCGCCCCCTGTATTTTCAAAATCTTATCACACCCAAACACTGCCTCGTCGAAGGTGACAGATACCTCGGAGCGCAAATCCGCGCCTTTTTGACGGAAGTTTGCACCCTGCTGACGGAAATTTCCGGATTGGAAGCCGCTTCCATACTGCTTTCCTCCACTGCCATGGAAAATATTTCCGAACATTTCCTCAAATATGTCATCCATGTTCCCACTCTCAAAATGGTATTCATGATAGCTGCCGTCATTGCCTGTAAATCCGCCCGAATGGAATCCACCACCGTTGAATCCTCCGCCGTAAAAACCGCTGAAATCTCCATAGTGCTGATATCCGTCCGCGCCCTGCGCATTCCCGCTGCCATCAAACGCCGCATGACCGAACTGGTCATAAAGCTTCTTCTTTTCCTTATCACTTAGGACATTGTATGCCTCTGTGACTTCTTTAAATTTCTGCTCGGCTTTCGTATCCCCGGAATTTGTATCCGGGTGATACTTCTTCGCCAGTTTCCTGTATGCCTTCTTTATCGTGCCCTCATCCGCACTCCTGTCCACTCCCAGGACATCATAATAGTCACGCTTTGCACTCATTTCATCACCCCACATTTCTGCTTTTATATCCCTTTCGGGTCATGTATTTCCACAGAACCTTTTTTCTCTTTGTTCTATTTGTAATATAGCAGTCATTCATTTTATTGTCAAGGTAAAAAATACGATATCTCTTTCACCTTTCCACCTGGATTGTTGTTTCCGCCGTCGACCGTTGACTGGCTCCTCTGGCTTCACTTACACGTTGACATTGCGAAATAGATGGCTTTTTTTCAGATGGGACTGGTATTCTCGCGAAATCTGCGTTATACTTGGATTAATAATTTAGTTAAGTGTTTATTTATTAAGGAGTTTTTATGGGCAATATGGACAGCAAATTACGGGAAGAGTTTTTTTCAACAATGATGAGTTTTAAAAAGCTGGAGTCTGCATTTTCTACAGAATGTGAAATGCAGATAAACGAGATGATGATTCTACATAAGATTTCCGGAAATTGCTGCGACTGTCCCTGCACGAATCTGGATGTCCCGGAAGTACAGGAAAAGCTCCATATTTCCAAGCCCGCAGTGTCCTATATTCTCAACACATTGGAAAAGAAAAACTACATCGTACGGGAGATTGACGCAAAGGACAGGCGCAAGATTTCCATCAGCCCCACCCCGGAAGGGAAAGCCGCGGCGGAGCACTCTATGAGAAAGTATGATGAGATTTGGGACGAGCTTCTGCATCGTTTCGGCGAGAATAATATGCAGCGGCTGATAGAGCTGCTCACCGATTTGAACGAGCTCTACAGCACCTTAGGTAAGAGCAGCCGCAGGGAGTAGGAGGGAGTTGTACACCCCTCCTATTTGACTGCCTCCAAAATATACAGACGCGAATCGAAATCACAGCTCGGCTCCTGTCCGTCCACGATTTCTCCCGAGCTTCCATCGCTCGTAATCAGACCACAGTACATCAGTTCATCCCCGTAGTACTCCCCAATGAAAAGACCATCCTTATATACTTTATACAGGTCATCCGGATTCAGCCCCTGCAGTTTCAGTCGGCTGTAGGGACCATTCACCACATTCAAAGTACGATACCACCCTACGATAGCCTGACCGGCATCCTCGCTGACACTCATCCATGCGGTAACATTTCCCTCAAAGGGACTCTCTAACCGGTAGAATGTTCCGAACTGCAGCAGTGCACGGTACTTTTTCATAAATGCCACTTGTTCTTTTACCTGTGCAAGTTCCTCTTTCGAGAGTCGGTTTAAATCAAGTTCATATCCGAAAGTTCCAAAGAACGCCACATTTGCCCTGGTGTGCAGAGGCGTGCTGCGGTAAACCTGATGATTGGGGGATACCGATACATGAGCGCCCATACTGCTGACCGGATAACAGTAGGAAGTCCCATACTGTATTTTCAGTCTCTCGATGGCGTCTGTGTCATCGCTGGTCCAGCCCTGCGGTGCATAGCAGAGCATCCCCGGGTCAAAACGACCGCCGCCGCTTGCACAGGATTCAAACAAAATCTCCGGAAATGCAGAAGTCAGTCTCTCATACAAATCGTACACACCGAGGATATACCGATGGAACACCTCTCCCTGGCGGTCAGAAGGCAATGCAGCTGACCAACATTCTGTGATGCTGCGGTTCATATCCCATTTGACATAGGAGATATTGGCGCTGCTAAGAACTTCCGCCATGCTGTCATAGATGTAATCCACGACTTCCTTTCTGGAGAAATCCAGCACATGCTGATATCTGCCGTGAGACTGAATCCGCTCAGGAACCGCCAGAATCCAATCCGGATGTGCGCGGTATAAATCAGAGTCTTTGTTGACCATCTCCGGTTCAAACCAGAGTCCGAATTTCAGACCCAGAGCTTCGATTTTCTCAACGATACCCTCTGGGAGCAATTCTCTGTTTATCTTCCAATCTCCGAGCCCCGCGCGGTCGCTACGGCGCTGCCCGAACCAACCGTCATCCAGCACAAAAAGTTCGACGCCGCACTCTTTCGCTGTTTTGGCAATGGCAAGCAGCTTCTCCTCTGTAAAATCAAAATACGTCGCTTCCCAATTGTTGACAAGAATCGGGCGGGGACGGTCTCTCCAGTATCCTCTCGCGAGACGCCTTTGGTAGAGCTTATGAAAGGTCTGGCTCATATCATTGATACCGCGATTCGTGTAGACTGCAACAGCCTCCGGCGTCTGAAATGTCTCCCCCGGTTCCAGCTTCCAGTCGAACCACTCCGGATGGATGCCAAGGAGCACACGCACGGTATCCCGCGCATCTACTTCCGCCTGCGCAAGGAAATTTCCGCTGTAAATGAGACTGAACCCCATAACCTCTCCCTGAAATTCATCGGCTGTAGGGCGTTTAAGAATGATAAACGGGTTATGCTCATGGGAGGAGTGCCCTCTCATGCTGCCAACCGACTGAATCCCACTCTCAAGATGGTGCGTTTTCAGATGGCGCTCTCTCGACCATGCTCCGGAAAATTGTATCCAATCATAATCGCAGTCAGGCAGGTCCATGCAAAGACTCATCGCCTTCAACAGATGCAGGGTTTGACCGCCAATATTAGAGAAACGCGCACTGCGGGCGAGGATTCCCCCGTGAGCAAAGATTGTGTACAAAAGTTCCAGGCGGACGCCGGACACTTTGTCCGTCAGAACAAGGGTGAGCGTCTCCGCTTCGCTGTCGTCCTCCGTATATGTGGACGGCAGCCCTTCAAGCTGCGGCTTTCCCGCAGTTATCGTGTGCGAGGTATAGCAGAACTCGGAAATCCTGCTGCCGTTCTCCTGCAGAACCTCCACGGCGGGATACCGATAATCGGAAGAGCCGTATGTGCCGTACTCACATTTTACATGTTCCAGGGAGAGTGTGCGCTCCCCCTCATAGAGATAGGACGCCATAACACGCGGCTGCATCTCCAGCAGATGCGAATACTCACCGCACGGGCGGACGCGCCTTCCGAAATAAAGCTGCCCCATGGTACCGTTTGGCAAAATAATCATAATATAGCTAATCGTGTCGTTATACAGATGAAATGTTTTGTTCTCTTCATTAAATAGAATACTCATCACATGTTCTCCTTCCGAAAATTTTACATTTATTATACCGTGACAGCGGAGAAAAGACATGGGGAGATGTTGCAAATACATGTCAAAATGTTAACTTTTGCTTTTTATTTTACGGTACTGTGACGGAGAATTTCCGTACCTTTCCTTAAATGCCTTGGAAAATACAGGCGCATTTCCATAACCGCAGGAGAACGCCACGCTCTCTATGGAGAAATCCGTCACTTCGAGTAATTCGGCGGCATGACTCAGGCGGCATCTGGCAAGATATTCCTGTGGGGACACTGATAATTCCCGGTGAAACAGGGTGTACAGGTAGCTCCTGTTAATACACACATACTCCGCAATATCACTGACACGTATAGGGTAGCAATAATTATTCTGAATAAATTCCACCGCCCTTCGGACATAGAGGCTTCCATCCTGCCCGCCGGGAGACGCAATCACATCCAGGTCTTCGGACAGAATGCTGAAAAAGGTATGCAGCAGGCTCTGCCGCATGAACCGATGTGATGTTGTGTACGTATTGTGCTTAAGTATTTCCTCAATTACAGCAGACAGCCGTGTGCTGTGTCTGCTGCGGTATGTGATGCGTCTGCCCCCGAGTCCAAGTGCGGCGAGGTAATCGGCTGCACGTTCTCCGCCAAACCCAATCCAGATATAGGACCAGGGTTCATCGCCATCGGCCTGATAAAAAGTCTGCACCCCAGGTTCAATCAGAAATCCCTGACCGGCGCTGAGCTCATAGACAGTGCCATCAGCATGAAAACTCCCCTTTCCTTTCAGGATGTAATGCAGGATATAATTGGGGCGCACTGCGGGACCGAAACTGTGATGCGGCAGACACTCTTCATACCCGCAATAGCACAGATACATATCTGAAAACAGCTGCGATTTTAACGGAAAGACATACGATGATTCCATCCTTCGTCCCCTCCTTTCTGTGACGAATCAGCCGCGGCTTTTCGATATTGGGTCGGTGTCTTCTTTTTGCGCTGCTTAAAAAGGCGCGAAAAATACATCGAATCATCATACCCTACCGAGCGGGCTATATCGCTTATCGTCAGGTTCGTCTCTTTGAGAAGCGTACATGCCCTTCGGATACGGTAATCAAGCAGGTATTCCTGCGGCGAAGACCCGGTGATATCCTTGAACAGACGGTAGAGATGCGTGCGCTCAATATTCAAGCTGTCGGCAATGAGCTGAATATTGACCGTATGCGCGTAATTACTTTCAATATAGCGCAGCGCCTCCTCCACATAGGATACTTTCTTTTCGTGGGCGGGAATATAATTCCTCGGAAATTTACTTGCCAGCAGATACAGATATTCATAAAGAATACTGTTCATCATCAAATCTCGGTTTTCCGGCAGGCGGTATGCCTCAAACATTTTTTCGTGGCACAGACGAACACGGTCATCCTTTCCGTAATGAAAACACGGTGTCTCAAAAAGAGAAGTGCGCCGCAGATACGTTTCTATTTTTACTCCCTGAAATCCTATCCAGGTGTAAGTCCACGGATGATATTTATCCGCCTCATAATAAATCAGGGTATTCGGACGAATTAAAAAGGCATCTCCTTCGGCGAGCTGGTAGATATGTCCGTCTGTCTTGTAAATCCCTTTTCCGCTCAAAATGTAATGTATCAGGTATCCGCTGCGAGCTACAGGTCCGTAGCTATGAGATGGAGCACATGTCTCATATCCGCACGTATAAATCATGGCGTCCAGATTTTTAGAAAAATCATTGGAAAAAATATAATCCTTCATAACGTTTCCTCCGTTTTAAAAGACATCCAACAAAACTATATAGTAAAGCAACATTTGTCTATACTATCTCTAGTATATTCCAGTATAATTGTAATTACAAGGACAACAAAAACTTCAGTTGTCCATACCGCGGGGACGTGCAGCATGCTGTAATTCACAAAAATATGGAGGTATCAGAATGGATACGGAAAAAAGAAAACGCTATGAGGCGATAGCGTCAGAAATCGTCAGGGAACCCCTATGCGCTGCGGCGGCGGCAGAGATTATAGAATCGGACGCACCGAAAAATCTGTAGAAAAGCTGCTGGTGCTGCTTGACAGTTCCATAGCGGAAATTTTTGTAAATGACGGTGAACTCGTATTTACCACGAGAATTTATCTGGAAACCAGCGAACGCAGGCTGCAGGTTACAGGAAGCGGCTTGTGCAGGCTGGAAATGATTTGCGGGGAGGACTGCTAAAGCAGCCTCCCCACCTTTCATGCGCAGCCCGCGGCGCTAAACCGTGTGCTGTCATCCCCTTATACCGAAACGCCCACTTTTGTTTCTTCTTTTACTTTTCTCCTCTTTCTCACACGGATTTTGATTTCTCCGTCTTTACTCTCCGCCGTCATCCGGCTGTTTCTGTCAAAGCCTTCCTCCAGTATCTTATCTGCCACAATGTTCTGCAGCGAGGACTGGATAGCGCGTCGCAGCGGTCTTGCCCCGTAGACCGGGTCATATCCCTTCTCTACCAGCGCATCGATAGCGCTGTCATCCACCTTCAAGTAAATTCCTTTGTTCTTAAGCCTCTCTGTAAATTTCTCGGTCAGACTGACTGCAATCTCCCGCACCTCCGCTTTGCTGAGCTGGTGGAAAACAATAATCTCATCCAAACGGTTTAAAAATTCCGGGCGGAAGGTACGCTTTAATTCTTCCATGACACGGCTGTGAATATCACTTTCCCTTCTCCTGTCCTCCCCTGTCTCTGTGGTGAATCCCAGCGTCTTCTTTCCGAGGATATCCCGCGCACCTACATTAGATGTCATAACAACAATGGTATTTTTAAAGCTTACTGTCCTTCCCTGGGCATCGGTCAGACGCCCGTCATCCAGTATCTGGAGCAGGGAGTTCCACACATCCGGGTGAGCTTTTTCAATCTCGTCAAAAAGGACAATGCTGTAGGGCTTCTGCCTCACCTGCTCGGTGAGCTGACCGCCCTCGTCATAGCCCACATATCCCGGCGGAGAACCAATCAGTTTAGAGACAGTGTGCGATTCCATATACTCTGACATATCCAGACGGATAATCGCCTTTTCATCCTGGAACATCACTTCCGCCAGTGCCCGGCAAAGTTCGGTCTTTCCTACCCCCGTAGGTCCTAAGAACAGGAAGGAACCGACCGGGCGCTCCGGGTCCGCCACATCTGTTCGTCCCCGCCGTACCGCCTTCGCAACCGCCGACACCGCTTCCTCCTGACCGATGACCCGCTTGTGCAGAATCTCTTCCAGAGAACGGAGTCTCTTATTCTCATCTTCCGTCAGCATAGTGACCGGAATGTCTGTCCATCCCGACACCACCTTTGCAATGTCTTCCGCCTCCACACAAGTACCCTGTGTATACTTCCACGTTTCCTTCTTTTCTTCTAACTCTTGTTTCAGAGCCTTCTGCCTGTCTCTCAAAACAGCGGCTCTCTCATACTCCTGGGCATCCGCTGCTGCCTTTTTCTCCTTGTCTGTCTCTGCAATTTCCTCCTCCAGCTCTTTCAGAAACGAAGGCGCTGTCAGAAGTTTCGCGCGGATTTTCGCCGCCGCTTCATCCATCAGGTCGATGGCTTTATCCGGCAGAAAACGGTCAGATATATAGCGGTCTGACAGTTCCACTGCAGCGCGGATTGCCTCATCTGTAATCGTGAGTCCGTGGAACTCCTCATACTGCTTCTTCAGTCCTCTCAAAATCTCCACTGCGCTCTTCACATCCGGCTCTTCCACGGACAACGGCTGGAAACGCCGCTCAAATGCCGCATCCTTCTCAACATGCTGACAGTATTCCTTGCGCGTGGTGGCGCCAATCACCTGCAGCCCGCCGCGGGCAAGTACAGGTTTTAGAATATTTGCCGCATCCATCGTATCATTTGACCCGGAGCCTGCGCCCATGATTGTGTGCAGTTCATCCAGGAATAAAATCACATCCCCGGCAGACTCTGATTCCTCCAGGAAATTCTTCATACGCTCCTCGAAATCTCCACGGAACCTCGTTCCCGCCAGCATCCCCGGCAAATCCAGAGAAATCAGACGCTTCTCCTTTAAATTCTCCGGGACCAGCCCGTCTGCTATCCGCTGAGCGAGACCTTCCGCCACCGCGGTCTTTCCTACTCCCGGTTCCCCTATCAGCACCGGATTATTCTTCGTACGCCGGGAGAGCACCTGAATCATCCGCTCCACGAGCTCTTCCCTCCCAATCACCGGGTCATATCCGCCTTCCCGCGCTCTCTGAGTCATATCTCTGCCAAAGCGCTCCAGCATACTTGCCGTCTGTTCCCCGGCTTCCTCCTCATCTCCATAAATATCCTCTTCCTCATCCTCGACATTTCCCTGTCCGAAATGATGTTCACTGACGGGCAGATTGCCGCCTGTTTTCACCTTTGCTGCCCGCAGCTTTGCAGGATGATTTTCCAGCTCATTCCTGACAGACAGCGGTTCCACATCCAGAGAGGCGAGCAGCTGGAATGCCGCGCTCTCCTCCATCCCGGTCATCGCCCAGAGCAAATCTTCCGGCTCTGTCTTCTCATGCTTTCTCATGTCCGCGCGTCTCTCAGCAGCCTCCAGCACCTTCGCCGCTTCCTCCGAAACCTGGATTGCCCTGGCGCCTCCGCTCGCCGCCGCATCACTGTCATACCGCCGCAGATACTCTTCCGTCAGCTTACTTGTCATCCCGAAATTTCTGAGAATTTTCCCCACACTGCTCTTATCCTTTGACAAAGCCCAGAGCAGATGCTCACTCCCCAGAAATCCGTGTCCCATATACTCCGCAAACTGCAGTGCAGCCTGGAAAATCTGGAGCGCCCTCTGGCTGTATTTCTCTAAATTAATGTTCATGCGGGCACACCTCCCTTTCTATTGCCGCGATATCATCCCGAAGCTTCGCCGCCTCTTCATAATTCTCGCTGTTCGCGGCAGCCGCAAGCTCAAGCCGCAGCACCGCCAGACGCCTCTTCTGCTTCAAATCTGCAGCCGCCTCCTCCGGAAACGGTCTCTCTCCCGGTCTTCTGGGGTCCGGTTTGCCGGGCCACCACCCGGAGTAACTCTTAAACGCCTCCTCCTGACCGGAAGCCGCCGCCTGATGCCACATCCTCTCTAAGCAGGAATTGCACACTGCAATCTGGTACAACGCGCCCATCCAGTTTACATAAAATACTCTATCTGCATTGTTTTGCTTACAAAATTGACATTTCATATGGTTTCTCACATCCTTTATCTTAAAGACTTAAATAGTTAAGTTTTTAATAATATAGTATAGAACCATATAAAATGTCAATTACTTTCACATTATTTACATATTTTTAAGAAATTCGGGTGGCTGTAAACAGCAACAAATTCCGTCAGCCGTACTGACAGGCTCTGCTTTTCTGCAAATCTAATCGCAGACACTCTCTACAGATTTCTCACCGCAAACCACGCCTGATGGAAACATTCAAATATCTTGCCGGCTTTTACACAGTCTCCAATGCACACCACTTTAGGAGCGCTCTCCCGCAGAGCTTCCACCGTTTCACTATCTGCCTGAAGCCCGGTAGCGGCAACAACGGAATCCGCCTGCAGTGTATGTTCTTCTCCATTCGCATTTACATAAGTAACGGTACCCTCCTGAATTTGTGTGACTCTGCACCCGGTAAGCCCTGTTACTTTGTATTCCTCAAGCTTACCCAGGATAGAGCGCTGACTCAAAGGCTCATCCTGCATAGCAAGTCCCGGCAACATTTCAAGCACTGTCACTTCTTTCCCTTGTTTTGCAAGATGCAGTGCTGTTTCTGTTCCTACCAGACCGCCGCCGATAACCACAACAGACCTGCCTGTCTGAACGTTTCCTTTCAATACTTCATCCGGTAAAAGCGCATGCTCCATACCTGGCAGAGGCAGACGGATGTATTTAGAGCCAACCGCTGCAATGACTGCATCCGGATGCAATGCCTGTATATCTTTTATCTCTGCCTTTTTTCCCAGTTTTACATCTACGGCACTCTTCTTAATCTGCCCTTTCAGCCAATCCAGAACATTCCTGTGGTCTTCCTTGAAGTCAGGAATCGTAGCTTCTATAAAATGACCTCCCAGTTCTTCACTTTCTTCAAACAGAGTAACATGATGTCCAATCTCCGCGGCATAGCGCGCTGCTTCCATTCCTGCCATACCGCCGCCGACAACGACCAGATTCTTTGGATTATCTGTCCGCTTCAACTCGTACTCCCGCTCTCTTCCGCACTGCGGATTCACCTCACAGCGTATAGGGCATCCTGAGAAAAACAGGGAAACACATCCTTCATGTCCACGGCAGCAGGGTCTTATATCCTCCCTTCGTCCTTCCATCAGCTTTGTCGGGAGATAGGGGTCTGCAATGAGGCTGCGCCCAAATGCAATGATATCCGCTTTTCCTTCTTCCAAAACCTTCTCGCCCATCTCCGGGGTCAGAGAATTTACTACCATCACCGGAATTTTTGTAACCTGTTTTTTTATTACTTCCGCAAAGGGTACAACCATGGCGTGAGGCTCATATACCGGTGGAATAATATATTTTTCCATTGTTTCATAGATGCCTGCAGCCACATTGATATAGTCTACATCATCCTGAATAGAAGCACCGAATCGAGCAGTATCTTCCGGTGTCAGTCCTCCTTCCACTCCCTCGGAACCCGAAATACGATATCCGACTACAAAATCATCTCCAACCGCAGCTCTGACCTTGCGAATGATATTTTTAGGAAAGCGGGCTCTGTTTTCAAACGAACCGCCGTACTCATCTGTACGCTTATTTGTATAAGGAGACAAAAATGACCCAATCAGATAGCCATGCGCTCCATGTATTTCCACACCATCAAAACCCGCCATCTTCGCTCTCACAGCTGCCGCCGCAAATTTATCTTCTATCTCTACAATTTCTTCAACAGACAATGCGCGGGGCATTCTTTGTACAAATTTGCACGGCACTTCACTTGGAGCTACCGGAGGCAGTCCCGTAGCTCCCGCATTTGCCTGCCTCCCGCCATGGCTTAACTGCAGGATTGCCGCTGCCCCCTGCTCTTTGATTGCCTGTGCGACAAGATAATGAGAAGCTATCATATGGTCATTGTACATCCCGGAAGACACAAGAGAACTCCTGCTCTCCTTGTCATCCACAAATGTATTTTCCACGATAACCGCGGCAACACCGCCTTTTGCCCTCTCGCCATAATACTCCGCCATCTCTTTTGAGGAGGAGCCATCCGGGTTGCTCAGTCTCGTTTCCATAGCCGGCATGACCATTCTGTTTCTCCACATCTGTTTTCCCACTTTGATTGGTTTTAATAATTCTTGATACTGATTCATTCTCCATTACTCCTTTCCCAATCGGTTTTTCATATTTTTAATGTAACTCATTGATATTTTATTATCAATATCCGCCGCATTATTACTGATTTTTTCTTATTATTTCTTTATTTTTCTCATATTTTTCTCATTTTCTTATCATTCCATGGTATAATTTAAGAAATCGTTGTGACATACAAGGAAGGAGCTTCTATGATTTGGAATAATAAAAAAATTAAAGCCGCCTGGGAACGCTACGTAAAAGGAGCCGAAAGTATCCCTGAACAGGTCGAGGGAGTGCGCACAGAAATTCTTGATTCATGGCGCCGCTCACAGGGAAGTGCTGACCCTTTTGCGCAGGAATCCACCATTCTCTCCCGTCAGAAGCTAAAAGAAATTCTTGCGGAAAATACTCTTTTGATACGGATTGCCTATCCTTATCTGTTGGATTTCTACAGACTCTTATATAAATCTGATTATCAAATTTTATTGACAGATGCCAATGGTGTACAGCTGAAATGTATCACCGGGAATCAGCAGTTATGCGAAATGTCTGAAGAAGCCCAGGTGACAGACGGCTGTATCTTCAGTGAGGAGACAAATGGAACAAACGGAGTCTCCCTCTGCCTGAAAGAAAAACGCCCTATGCTTGTATATGGTCCCGAACATTACAGATATATGTTTCAGAATTTTGTCTGTTACGCTTCACCGATAAACGCTCCTTCGGGAAATTTAATCGGCTGCATCTGTATCATGGGGTCCGTGGAAAATTATAGACCGGACATGATGAATACTTTGCGCATCGCAGTCAACGGAATTGAAAAAGAATTAAAACTCACACAGTCCAACAATATTCTGACTACAATGTTGGATATGTTTAACCGTGGTGTCCTCTTTATCGGTTCTGACCATAGAATCATCCAATATAACGCCGCCGCCAAAAAAATTCTCAATATCCGTGACATCGCTCTGCACAGCCCTCTGGAATCCGTGATTCGCAGGGAGTCTGTCCCGGAAGCAGTCTGGAATCTGGACCGTGAAATTGATTCTATGGAGTGTACTCTCCTCACAGAGCAAAACGCTCCCATTCATGTCAATGTCAGTGTCAAACCGCCCTCCGGCGAAATGCCCGGCGCGGATGCCTCACTCCTTATCCTTGATTCCCAGGAGTCAGCCCATGGCTTGACTGCACGGATTGCAGGATATCGCGCACAATATACTTTCGATTCTATTATTGGTGATTCCGAGGAAATGCAGAAACTGAAAACCTTAGGATATATTGCCGCTGATTCTGCCTCAAATGTCCTCCTATTCGGCGAAAGCGGCACTGGGAAAGAACTTTTTGCTCAGTCCATACACAATGGAGGCAGCCGGCGAGACGGTCCTTTTGTGGCAATCAACTGCGGCTCCCTTCCCAAAGATTTAATTGAAAGCGAATTGTTCGGTTATGAGGGCGGTTCTTTTTCCGGCAGTATGGCGGGAGGCAATCCGGGAAAATTTGAACTTGCCGCAGGCGGGACCTTATTTCTCGATGAAATTGGAAGCATGCCCCTGGAAGCACAGGCAGCGCTTCTTCGAGTACTGCAGACCCACGAAGTAACACGCCTGGGCGGAAAAATTGCCCGTACTGTAGACGTCAGGATTATTGCCGCTACAAATATCAATCTGCTGCACGCCGTCCAGAACCACACTTTCCGCAATGACCTGTACTACCGCTTAAATGTGCTCAATGTCACTCTTCCGCCGCTGCGCGGGCATACCGCAGACATTTTGCCCCTTGCCATGCATTTTCTCAAAGTCTATGGTCAAAAAACGAAGAAACAGATTTCCGGTTTCCATCCGGAAAGTATACGCGCCCTCCTCGCCTATCATTGGCCCGGGAATATACGAGAATTGGAGAACATCATAGAACGCACTGTAAATATAACACCCCACTCTGTCATCCAATTGTCTGACCTGCCGGATGAAATTGTACATTATTATTACACCTCCCGTTATGAACGCCGTTTTGACGATACACATGAAGCCCCCTTATCCGCTGCAGCCGAAACAGGAGATAGGGATGAACCTCTTTCACCGGAAATCCGGGAATATAACCTAATCATACAGGCACTGCAAAAAACGCACGGCTACACAAAAACAACTGCCGCCCTGCTGGATATGCCCCTCAGCACACTGTACAGAAAAATGCAGAAATATAATATCTCGCCAAAAGATTACCGTGTCTGGGGCGGTTCCAAAGAATAGGGTGCAGGCAAAAGAAAAGACCCCGGCTTTAACCGAGGTCTTTTCTCTCTCACTGGGTAACTGTTTTCATCCCCTCACACCGTCCACTCCATACTCTCCTGCTGAAGTCCGTACAATCTTGCATACAGTCCGTCTTTTTCCAAAAGTTCCTCGTGCTTTCCTTCCTCCGCCACATGTCCATTGTCCACGACAATAATCTTATCTGCCCCAGCGACGGTGCGCAGGCGGTGAGCGATGACGAGCACAGTTTTATTGCGAATCAAGCGGGAAATCGCCCGCTGAATCAGTTCTTCATTCTCCGGGTCCAGGGAGGCGGTTGCCTCATCCAGCAAAATGATGGGCGCGTTCTTGAGCAGTGCCCTGGCGATGGAAATGCGCTGTCTCTCCCCGCCGGAAATGGTGCTTCCGTTTTCTCCGAGCATGGTCTGGTACCCATCGGGCATCTTCATCACAAACTCATCGCAGCAGGCTGCTCTGGCAGCTACCATCACCTCTACCTCGCTGGCGTCCATGTTTCCAATCTTGATGTTATTGTAAACCGTGTCGTTAAAGAGCACCACATCCTGGAATACAAAGGACATTCGGTCCATGAGGTATTCCGGGTCCAATGTACAGATGTCCGCGCCGCCCACCGTGATTTTTCCCGACTGGATATCCCAGAATCTTGCCGCCAGCTTTGCGATGGTACTCTTACCGCTGCCGGAAGGTCCGACGATTGCCGTGATTTTGTTTTCTGGAATGGTAAAGCTCACATCGTGCAGGACTTCTTCCTCATTGTATCCGAAGCGGACCTTCTCAAAAATGATATCATTTCCCGCAAAGGGTCGGTCTGCGCTGCCCTTCTGCTCTTTCACGTCATTCAGCGCCTTCATCCGCCGTATTGCCTGCATATAATAGAACAATTCGGGAAGGAGGGTCAATTCGGTGAGAATCGGTCCGTAAATGCGCACCACAATCAAAAGGAACATCAAAAGAGGAATGACCTCTATCTGCCCTCCGGTCAGGAGACTAGCTCCCGCATAGACGGTAATTCCCACTCCCGCCTGCAAAATCAACTTCGCACCGGTGACAAACACGCCGGAGAAAAGCTCCATGCGAATTGCCATTTTCTTCATCTCCCGCAGCGCCCTGTCCAGTTCTTTCGATTTTTCACCTTCCATATTGCAGGACTTGATGACCTTTATCCCCTCGATATACTCCTGCACCTGCTCGGAGGCTTTTAATTTCGCCTCGATTTGACGGCGGCTCACTCTATCCTGCGCCCTCCTGCTGCCGAAAATAATGGCGAATGATATGGGCATCGTACAGAAAACAGCGAGCGCCATCCGCCAGTCGAAAAATGCGAGCGCAGCGCAGATGACTGTGCAGGAAACGGCATTGGCAATCATCTGCGGAATAACATGGCTCAGTACATGTTCCAGTGTGGAGCAGTCCCCAATCAAATTCGTTGTCAGCTCCGACAAATCTTTGGAATTGAAAAAGCTCATCGGCAGCCGCCGAATCCGCTCTGCAATGCTGACACGCATATTTTCTGATTCCAGGTAGGAATTGATGTATGTCTGTTTGTAATCGTTGTAGTTACAGAGATAAACGATGACTGCGCACACGACTCCGCCCGCAAACAGCATCCACATATTTTTCCAGCTTATCTCTCCCCCGGTGAGCGGTTTCAAAAGCTCCATAAAGATTCCAATCGTTATGGAAAACGGCAGCATCAGGGAGAAATTCGTCAATGTGCATGCCGCGATTGCCTTTTTCAGATTCCGGCTGCCCTTGTCGCTCAACTGTAAGGATTCCTGCAGTCTAGACATTTCCATTCACCTCCTTCTCCATTTTCCATGTGAGTGTCCTCGTATAAGTATCCCACATGTGCCGATACCTTCCGCCCTCCGCCAACAGAGTCTCGTGCGTCCCCTGCCCGGCAAGTTTTCCATTGTCCATGACCAGAATATGGTCCGCGTTTCGGATGGTAGAAAGACGATGGGCTATCATAATGACCGTTTTATCCTTCATCAGAGCATTTAATGCCTTCTGAATCAAATGCTCGTTCTCCGGGTCGGCAAATGCGGTCGCCTCATCCAACACCAGAATCGGCGAATCTTTCACGATTGCACGGGCAATCGCAACTCTCTGTTGTTCCCCGCCTGACAAATAAATCCCGTCTCTGCCATAAACTGTGTCATATCCTTTTGGCAGAGCCATAATAAACTCATGACACTGCGCCGCTTTTGCCGCCGCGATAACCTCCTCGTCACTGGCATCCGGGCGCCCCATGCGGATATTTTCTTTTATACTCTGTTTGAAGAGAAAGACATCCTGAAACACAAAGCTTACCAGGTTCATCAATTCTTCCACCCGGATATTTCGTATATCCACGCCTCCTATGGAAATGCATCCTTCGTCCACATCATAAAACCGCGGGATGAGATTGGCGATTGTCGATTTTCCGCCGCCGGACGGTCCCACCACAGCAGTGACCTCCCCCTGTTTTGCCCGAAAGCTGACATTTTGCAGTGCCTGTACCTCTTTGTCCCCCGCATAGGAAAACGATACGCTCTCAAACACCACATCCCCCGCCTCACAGTGCTCTGGAGATTCCGTTTCCTTTAAAGGCGGTGTCTGCAGCACTTCATCCATTCTCTCTACACAGGAAGAAATCTGCATACAGTTGGTGGAACTGTACATCACCTTCATCATCACGGAGGAGATGGACGGCACGAAGATAAGATAAAATATTGTGGAGGAGGCAAAGTCCGCATACCCCGCCTGTGCTGTATTCATGCCGATAAAAATTGCCACCGGTATGATAAAAAGGTAGATATTGTTCACCAGCGTCGTGTACAAGGACATAAACGGACGCCAGCCCAGTGTATATGGAAGCACAAATTTGGTATATTTCTTGATGGAGTCATGCAGGCGGTTGAAAGAATAGACCGTCTGGCGAAATGCCTTCACCACGGTGATGCCCCGTATGTATTCCACAGACGCATTGTTCATCTCCTCCAGCGCGCTCTGGTATTCATTCATATTTTTCTGGGCGTCCTTTCCATACGCCGCCATTTCCACAATGAAGGCAATAACAACTCCCACAAAGGATACAACCCCATACCTCCAGTCAACGGCAAGCAGCAGAATAATCATCACCACAGGGGCTGTCAGCGCCGCCGCCAAATCCGGAAGCTGGTGGGCGATAAATCCTTCCACCTTCTCAATATTTTCGTCTGTGATTTTGCGCAGCCTCCCGCTCCCGTAATGGAGATGAAATCCGAGCGGGAGTTTTGCCATATATTTTGTAAAATTTACTTTTAATGCATACAGCTCCCCAAACGCCGCCAGATGCGACAGCACGAGCGCACAAAAATACAGAATAACGTTTGCCGCCACGCCCGCAAATGCCAGAAGCCCAAAACGGATGATGGAAGCGCCTATATCTCCGTCAAATACCGGATATCCTTTCACCACTTCCAGGATAATAAAATAAATACAGATATGCGGGACAAACGAAACGATGGACGCCAATATGGAGAGAATCAATGAGGGGATGACCAGATGTTTCTTCTCCCCCGCCAGCTCCAGCATCCTCGAAAGCCCTGACTTCTTTTTTTCCTGCTTTTTCATCGCTTTATTACCTCCTTTTCCGATGAAATACCGCTTTACTTTTTCTGTTCCCGTCTCGTCCAGCGGATAAAACTCCTTTACGCCGCCATTTTCCAGATGGAGGACATGGGTACAGCAGCCCATCACCAACTCCAAGTCGTGCGTGATGATAAGAGTCGCTGTGTTCTCTTCCCGCCTCTCTCCGATTATCCGGCAAAGCCTGTCCATGCCGTCATAATCCAGACCGCTTGTGGGCTCGTCGTAGATGAGTACGTCCTTTCCCGCACACACCGCCGCGCAGATGGCAGTCCGTTGTTTCTGCCCGCCGGACAGCGAAGCCGGGTGGCAGTCACGATAAGCGCTCAATGCCATCTGTTCCAGCAGCGTATCCGCCAGCTTTTCCCTCTCCTTGGGCGTTCCCAGCATCACTTCCGCCTCCACGCTGTCACAGAATAACTGCCGTGTCACATCCTGCATCACCATGTAGCAGCGCTTTGTCCGCTGTTTGGGCGACACAGCCCGCCCCTGAAAGGAAATCATTCCGCGGCTTTTGATAAGCCCGCAGAGCACTTCCGCCAATGTACTCTTTCCCGCGCCATTTTCGCCGACCACCGCTGTGACAGTTCCCGCCGGGATGGACAGCGAGGGGATACGAAGCGCCTCCTCTTTGCCTCTGATGCAGCAGATATCCTGCAGAGCAATCCCTTCGCAGGAATTATTTTCCCTTTGCCCAGAAAATTTTGCCCCGGCATGATTCTCTATCCCTGTGCTAAAGACTTCCCCAGTACGCTTTTCCGTTCTCATGTCAACATCTTTCCCGGCATGATTTATCTTCTGTCTCACAAATTGTTCCCCAGTATAATCTCTCATGTATGTCACGGATTCCAGCGAGAGCGTCCGAAGCCCCAGCTTTTTCCTCAACATTTCAGGCAGGTTTTTCATTTCCGCGGCTGAAAATGTGTGTTTCAGCCTTCCATCCTCCAGATAAAGGAAACGGTCCGCCAAATCCATGAGATAATACAGACGATGTTCAGAAATGATGACGGTCTTCCCCTGTTCTTTGAGTTTCTTCAGAATCTTCTTAAGACGCAGGATTGCTCTGGTATCCATATTGGAAGAAGGTTCATCCAGCACATACACATCCGGGGATGCCGCATAGACCGAACCGCAGGCAACCTGCTGCTTTTCTCCTCCCGACAATTCAAAAATACTGCGCCCCATCAGAGCCTCCAGTTCTAACTCTCTGACTGTCTGTTCCAGCCTTTCCCGTATCATTTTCCGTTCCATTGCCTGGTTTTCACACCCAAACGCCACCTCACCCGTCGTATCTACATTAAAAAACTGGCTGCGCGGGTTCTGAAATACACTGCCAATCACCGCAGCCGTCCCTGACAGGGGCGTTTCCCCGATACAAATCCCATTGACCGTGACGTTCCCGGACATCTCTCCTTCATAGAAATGAGGAATCAATCCGTTTATTATCCGCGTGACCGTGGTCTTCCCGCATCCGCTTCTCCCGCAGAGCACCAAAAACTCCCCGTCTTTTGCCGAAAAATTCAGGTTTTTCAGCCCGGCGTCGCCTCCGGATTGATATCGAAAACTAACATTATCGAAGCAAATCATTTTCTGTCACCCCGCGTAATTCATGAGACATATCACTGCAAATCCCAGCACCACAGCAAGAAAAAGCCAATCTGTCCATGTCATTTTCACTTCCGCAAGACAGGTCCTCTCCCGGTCACTGTCCAGTCCCCGCGCCAGGGATGCCGCTGCCAGTTCCTCCATCGTCGAGACCGCCCCAAACAAAAGCGGAATCAGTATGTGTTCCACTGATTCCATGGGATGGCGTAAAATCCCTCCGGCATGCAGCGCAATTCCCCGAAACGCCATCGCCTGCCGGATTCCACCCCATTCTTCCTGTACTGTAGGAATGAAACGAAACATGACCGCAAAAGGAATGATGATTTTCACAGGTATTTTCATTTTCTGGAATGCCGCGATAAACTGACTTACCGCTGTTGTCTGAAACACCAAGGTGAAACTCATCATAATCGGAAGCAGAATCCGAAGCAGAGCACACCCCGCAAAACAGAGAATTGCCGGGGCGCCGTAAAGATGCGCGCCCACGATACCCGCCCCGTAAAGCCCTGCGAGAAAAAGCACCCAGCTCTTGACTGCAAACCCATATTTGCCGGAAAAAAACAAAAGCAGCGCAATGAAGCTTCCCAGGAGCAGATTCAAAGTCCGCTGTGTACAGCTTATGGTAAACATACAAGTGACGACAAACAGAAGCAGTTTTACCCTCACATCCACAGACAGCGTTTTCATTAGACTACGCCTGCCTTCTCAAAATGTTTGCGGATAAATCCGGATGCCAGCAGTGTCCCGATAACAGCTCCGACAACCGCCAGACCCGCCAGCGCAAAGATAATCCAGGACGGGGTAAGCGCGTCAACCGCCGCGGCATAGTCCTTCCCGTAATACTCCACGCACATGTCGATAAACTGCTGCTTTGCATAGATGAGCATAAGAAATGGTCCTATCATATTTAAATTAAAAATCCAATAGGACACCATAAACATTTTTTTCGACTGGTATTTCCCAGCCCTTGCTATTAATTCTGCTACGATTCCGGTCAGCACCGTCCAAGCCAGCGCGTAAACAGAATTCACACTGCTCACCAGACCAAACAGCACCGCCAGGATTAGAATGGCGCCGAATTTTTTTATTTTAATGACATACAACATATATACAGTGGCGCATATAATCCCCACTGTCAGCGGACTTAAAATGTAAAGTACCGGTACGATTCCGGAACCCATCACAATCACCAGCATCAGAATCAGATAAACTGCCCCAAACGCTCCTGCATAAATCAAATCTCTTGTTTTTAATTTTCCCTTCATAAAAAAGACTCTCCTTTCCAGTATTAGTTAGTTTCACCTAACTATCGTACCAAAAAGAAAAGCCTTCTTCTACTCCATTTCGCCGCAATGCTCCATTCGGGCTTTTTTCCGAAACTCCCGCGGTGTCATATGATAGACGCTTCCGAATGCCGCTGAAAATTTACTGGGATTTTCGTATCCCGCGCGCATACCGATTTCCGACACGGAAATATCTGTTTTCTTTAAAAGCTCGGCTGCCCTATTCATCCTCCCCCGCTTCATAAATTCATAAGGGCTGCAGCCAAAGTATGTGCGGAAATATTTTTTCAAGGTAGTCTCTGAAACACCAGTCTCTTCCGCCAGTTTTCTCACCGTCAGAGAACCGCCCTCATTTTCCTCAATATAGCGGCGCACCTGTTCAATAATCTGCATACTTTTCCTGTCACAGCACCAATATTCCTTTTCCATCACCTCGTCACAGCACTCCATCTCCACCAAAAGCCGGATTACACTGGCTTTCATGCGACGGATATCGCCTTTTTCCGCGAACAAATACAGTTCCTCCAATATGCTAGTGAGTTTCCGGCTGCACGTAAATCTGCAGAACAGCTTTTGCTTCATCAGCCTCTCAAACAGCAGTCCGATATCAATAGAAAAACTCTCTAAAATATGTACCGTCTCCCCAGTAAACCTCTGCGGGTGAAACATAATGTTGATTCCCTGGTAATACCCCAGCGGAAGGCTGGATTCCAGACAAGAGACAATGTCCGAAAACACCATCAGCTCCTGCGCGCAGAGACGAATCGTCCGGTGGGCGGCAACCCTGCTCTCATACACTCCAGAATGACAGTATGCCAGCTGATGATAGCTTCCTCCTGTATACTGCCCTTGAAAATGCAGCTTTGTCCTATAATCATTGTAATACACATCAACTCCCGGAAAGGCCTGATAAACTCGCATGCCGATATCCTTCTCCAGTCCGCCCTTCAATGCCCGAAAACCAATCTCTGTCATTGTGATATATCCTTGCCGCTTCCTCATGGGGCACCTCCTTTCCCTTCCTTTTTGCGGTCGTTTTCTCCTTTGTTTGTTAGTTTTAACTAACTATATCATAAATAAAACCACGACGCAAGATTATGTCCCGGTCGTGGATTTATTATGCCGCATTGGGGAGCGAGTTTTCCCCCATGCCATATATCCCCTTTTTTGATAACATTTTACTATATGGCAGGACAAATTTTAAGGACAGTCTTCTGCAAAAATCTGTTCCACAACTCCCGGTATATCTTCAAACCCGTCCACCCAGATAACATGGATTCCCAGGCTATTATAGTATTCGTTTCGATGGTTGATGTGGAAATTCTGATATAATCTGTAAGCACTGCTCTCTTTTGTCATGCCCTCCGGCAGTTTAATCTCCTCTTTCTTCATTATCGCATAATGCCTCGTCTCCCCTTCTTTATAGGCTATATCCAGCAATCTGCGAGTATTGGGGTCGGATAGTGAACAGCCGACAAACAGGCACGTATTTTCCTGTAAAATATCAATTTGCTTAATATTAGACCAATTATAAATGTCTTTATACATATTGTGGTATTGTTCCTCTGAAAAAACAACATTATCCATATCCAACTTTTCTAAATCAGGGTCCTGATTAAGACAGCCATGTACATGATAAATATTTACGCTGCTCTCCTCTCTTTCTACTAATCCTCCATCATAACTTTTATAGAAAATGCCTCTCTGCTTTAACTTTTTCTCCAGCAGATTGTCAAAATTAAAAGTGATGATATCCCGAATGTAAATGATATTCTTATGCCGGATTAAATTTACCAAAGCCTCAAACAGCGCATTGTCGATGTCCTTCTCTCCTTTGCAGAAGGAATTATTATAGAGAGCATTGGTTAAAAGTTCCTGATATTTCTCCGGCTTTATGTTTTGTTTAATGAAGCGTATCTGCATAAGCGGAGAATTTTCACCATTGACTTTTGCCAGCTTTTCCAATTCTTGTTTTAAATCTCTATCATATCCATATGCATTTTCGTCCTCCAGTCTCTGCAGGAGAAATTCTGTAATCAATTCGTCCCAAGATGGCATGTTTGCCGCTATGGAAACACCCGCTCCTAAGAATAATGAAACCTTGTGGTTTCTGTATTTTTCTCTCAGTTCTGCTATATATTTTTTATTTTCTCTGTCAATGTCTTTTGTACTGTTTTCTTCGTTTATGTATATATCAGTCTCTTTTTCGGTCGGTGTATACTTTTGATTATTTCTAACCGCAGAAACAACTTTATCCGCGTCAATACCTTCACCGCCATAAGTGTCGCTGATTTCCCAGAATCCCCGTTCAGGGTTATGCAAAACCCCATATTTTTTCAAATATGTCCTTGCCCACGCCGCACGGTAAGAAAATTCTGTTTACTTGCTGTCCTTATGTTTCTCCTGGAGGTCTTTGCCGGATATCTTCATTTTTTGTGCCAGTTTTGCATCTATGTCTTTGATATACATACTTTTGCCCGACTCCTCCAATATTTCCAAGGTCGGTTTTATCAGTTCGTTAAAATCTATCATGATTCTTGCCTCCCTAAAGTACATTTTTTGTGCAGCTAATTTTTTCTTCTGAGAAATCCTTTCTGCTGATTATAATGACAATCTGTTTATTAATTAAATTATACAAGAACCCTCTATTGTTTTCAATTCTTCCATCATTTTCATAAAACAATATGCTAAAATACAAATAAAACATTGCGGCCCCGGCTGTGGCGGTATGCCCTTAAGAAAAAAGTCGATAAAACAAAATATTTTGTAGTAGGAGGTTATAAAAAATGAAGTGCAGCCAAGAACTCTTTACCGTATTTCAAAAAACCGAAATATCAGAACCAGCCTTATTCAGTCCGTCTGATACGACAAAACAAATTGAAAATTTTCCGGAAATCTGTGTCTCCACATTTTCAGAAAATATCATACAGAAGTTTTCTTCTCTGGATACGACAGAAAAGATTGCCGAATTATATTCTGCCAACGGAGTCATCCCGGTATACAAGATTCGTTACAAAAATACGGATATTGCTTTCTATCTCTCCAGAGTCGGAGCCCCCGCGTGTGTCGTAGGGTTTGAAGAAATCATTGCCATGGGAGCGAAAAAATTTGTTCTGTTCGGCTCCTGCGGCGTATTGGATGATGACAAAGTAAAGGACAACGTCATTGTCCCCGTGTCCGCTGTACGCGATGAGGGCACCAGCTACCACTATGCAGCGCCTTCCCCCGAAATCCGGGCAGACGCTCATTCTATCCGTATACTGGAACATGTCCTGACAAAATGTGGCTATCCTTATATAAAAGGTAAAACCTGGACCTCCGATGCGATTTACAGAGAAACGCTTCCTCTCATACAAGAGCGCCGGGAAAACGGCTGCCTTGTAGCAGAAATGGAATGTGCTTCCATGCTGGCGGTCTCTCAATACAGACAAATTCCCTTTATCCAATTTCTGTATGGCGCAGATAACCTCAGTTCAGACACATGGGAAATTCGCGATTTGGCATTGTATGGTCTCACCAATGCAGAAAAATACATGGTTCTTGCTTTTGAGTGTGGCTTAGCTATGTAAAATATAGATTAGTGAGCAAAGGCAGTCTGGTCTCCGGCTATTTTCCAAATTACCGATATAACTTTACTGTTTCCGCAAGATAGTCAACATATTCTTCCCTGACATCTGCAGGACCGATAATTTCTATCTTCTGTCCGATTCCGGTAATCCAGCCAAAGAACTGCCTGCTCACAGCCACTGTCACTTTCACCCGAAAAGATTCCTCATCACAGGGAATCAGGCTCACATCCTGCCCAAACCTGTCAAGGATGACTCCTGCCAGAGAATTGTGGCACCGCAGAGTCACGGTCGAGTCATAACCGCCGTACATACCGAACACTTTTTTCGCAAAAGCTGCAAGATTGAACTTTTCAAAGTGTGACTCGCCTTTCCTCTCGTCTTCCATAATAGTCAGCTGGCGCATTTTATCGACACGGTAATGTTTAATTTGCGCATTTTCTTCATCGAATCCAATCAGATAATAGTTCTCATCATCCCAGCTGAGCGCCCACGGACTGATTTCATAGAAAGCGCCATTCCTGCGGAATACCAATTCCTTTTTAGCGCTCCATTCGCAGTACTGAAAGCGAACTTTCCTGTTTTGATAAATCGCCGTATGAATCTGGTCCACATTATAATAAATCGTCTCGTTTTCTGTTTTAATCCGATTGTAAATAAATACCTGCCGCTGCAGTTTCTCTGCATCATATTTACTGCAGAGCCCTTCCAGTTTCTGTATCAGCTCCCGAGATTTCTTTTCTGTAATAAATTTGGATGACTGCACCGCATCCACCAAAAGCTTCAGCTCCGGCAGTTCAAAGCTCCGACTTCCCACATAGTATCCCGGCGAAGTCCCCTTTTTCTGGATGATATCCATTCCAAAATGCTTCAAGGTATCAATCTCATTGTAAATCGTCTTTCGGTCTGTCTCTATTCCATACGTATTTTTCAAAATACTGCACAATTCCGTTGCATTTAACAGATGGTCTTCATCTGTCTTTTCCAAAAGTATCTTCATTATATACAATGTCTTTAATTTCTGAAATTGCACAGCCATACGCTCATCCCCGCCTTATTGCTTTCGATTTTACCTTTTACAAAACATTTTCCTTCCCGGTCTGCATGTTTTTGATACTTTTCTTACAAACCTTACAAAGGATTCCGTTCTCTGTGATAAATACAACTTTTGCCTTCGCTTTATTTCCAATCTTATCATAAATGCGTCCGGCGCTCAAGGAATCCCCCAGCACAGTATAAAAACTGTTGGCAACATATCCGATTTTATCCAGTCCTGCCAATTTTACCACAATCGCCTCTTTATCATATTTATTATCCGGTTCTTTCTCTAACTCAACCCGCATCCCCGGCTTTAAAAATGAACACCCGTAATAGTGCCTCGTTCCTGTAAGCGTAAAATACATCTTTGACATCATCATCTTCTCCTTCCTCAATCGTCCTCTAACAAAATGACAGCTTTACATATTCGGCATGCTTCTGTTCCAGCACCGCAAAAATATGATTGAGCCTTCTGTATGCCTGTCTCTGCATGCGGTGCCTTCTCTGTTTTGCATATTTCTTGTTCATGCTCACCGCCATTTCATTCCCTCCGGCTTCCTCGACCTGTTTGCGGAACCTGTCATGTTTTAAAATATACTCCAAATGCTGCATGATGGTATTCGCATGTTTACTATCTCTCTGTATGTGATACTTTGCCGTATCCGCATCGCAAATATCCAATTCCTTATACGGGAAATTCCCGTGATAGAGTATACATTTCTGATTTTTCCGCGAATACACAATCTTCCAGAGACCTATCTCCGTTTTCACATACAAAATACTGTTCAAAAAATATGTTTCCATCTGATTCTTCTTGCTGAAATTCTCCGCCATATTTCGCTCTTCTTTAAACCGATAACTCATAGAATTACAGCACTTACAGGGGCGGTATCCCATCTGCTTTGCCTCCTGCTTTGTTACCATTGTCTTATTTTTCTTTCTCATTCTCAAAGCGTACTGACAGTTTTTGTTGTGATACACCTTATCCGCACTTTCAATACTGATAACTTTTAAATTTCTCTGACTCATACCGATAACTCCTTTCCCCATTTTAAGTCCGATTGTTTCTTTCTGACTTGATACTATCACTTGCCCTGTACAAAAATACGGACAACCAGAAAAGGAAGCGGAAATAATTTCGTATTTCTCGAAATTTTATTAAAAGTAATGTATTTACAAAGTTTGTGACGAATTTCTTTTCAGAAGCTTCTTCAGCTTCCTGCTGCTTTATCAGAATTTTTTTCTCTGCACAGTCACGTTCGTAATCTTCAGTATCCATAACTACAAAACGCCCTCTACCATTCTTGGTCAGATACACGGGTTCTCCTTTGTAGATTTTTACAGCTGCATGATTGCTTTCTATTTTCTCGATTCAACGCAATATCTGTATAAATCATCATTTATCACAAGCCCTTTAATTATTGCAGCAATTCCATCACTGTTCAGCTGTACCCTTACCATTGGATAATATCTTGCGAAGGATTCTTGATTTTCCTCAATATCTATAAATATCTTCTCCCAATCTTTATCTCTAAGCAATAAAGAACGGTTTTGCTCAACCAGCCATTCACATCTTCTATGCGGTGCACCCGCAAGCAGCGTTTTGTAGTGCTCTTCTTCCAGCAGGCCCTGATAAAAATCAAATATCTCTTTCAAATTGTCCTCAATCCCGGGCCGAATCGTATCACCCTTCTCGTAAAAAATAAGGTCTTCATAATCTGATATATCATAATTTTCATAATCCCTCTTCATTTTTTCTGTACCTGCATTGACATAACTATTAAAAATATGTGAGGCATTGTTTATCGTAACTTCATCTCGCTCTTGCTCAGTTAAGTTTTCTTCATTTTCTGCCATATCATGTAAGCGCTTCTCATTATTCAAATAGTCATCAATAATTTTCTCCACATCACATTTTCCGGCAAGCTTACTGCGCAGAGTGCTCTTAATCTCAGAAAGCGGAATATAGCGCTCCACATTTTTATTCCTTGCCCCGGCAAACATAAACTGGGCAAATAGCGTTGCAATACTATACGGCTGCTCTTCCTCCATATCAATATCCAGTACATCTGTGCAGTCCTTTTCTACAACATAAAGCTTTGTATCCATTATGCTTTTTACAAATTTTTCATACTGGCTGTCACTGTTTTCTCCCTCAAAATCCACCAGGTCGCATAATGTATCCAAATCAAATCCCCACAAAAGATATTTATGCAACACATCGTTAAACCCATAACTCCCTACGCTGTATTGGTGAAAGCATTTTTCCCAATATTTTCTGAACGCCTCAGCCGAAAACAACATCCTAACTCTTTTTCTGAAATCGGAATCTTGATTGCCCAAAAACAATTCAGTAAAAACCCGCAGCTTTTCTTCCTCACTAAGCGGCAGTTTAGAAACCCTTTTGAAGAATCGCTCGATATCGCAGCGAGCAGGCATATCTATAGGGATGTCAAGCTGTTCATTTACTATTTCAACCGCTCTCCTGCACTGTCCTCTCGTAATTTCCCCATATATAAACGCTTTCTCCCCAAGTCTTGCTTCTATCAGACATGCGATTGCCAACAGGTATATATGATACGGCTCTCCTTGTGTTTTTGCTCCCCATATGTCATATATGTGATTAAACCGCGGCTCTTCTGGATTATAATTAAAATATACAGGCAGTATTCCAAGCATTGCGTCACCTGCGTTCGGTTCCCATTTATCACCTATTGTCTTATTAGACAAATAGTATTTTTCTGCACTGTGCATGGTAACATAATCCCCATGTGCCGACCAACTTGATTTTGTGTCCTTGCCATCTGTATTTCTCGTTTCCTCTGTTCGCACAAGACAAATTGTTTCAATTCCCTGTATTGACACATTCTTTATCTCCGCAAGAGGAAACGCTTCGATACATTTTAACGTTTCTGCATATACTTTTTCCCATTCATGCGAAGTAACAGATTTTGAAATTGCTAAATAAATGAATATTCCCATGTACTTCTCCTTTCAGTATCCGTTTATACGTTACGTATATGCGAATTATATCACTTAATAAAATGCATGTCAATTCCACATGCATTTTAATGTTTAAGTTCATGGTTTATCTTATGTCTTTTAGAGCGCTGAGATATCCAAGCAGCCTTTCCCTCTGTCCCTTTTCAAGTTTTCTGTATCCTTCCAATAAAAGATGCTCATCCTTATTCAACGCGATATCATAGTCCATGCATTTTCCTTTTTCATCAACATTTTCCGCCAATAACTCATATGGCGTCACCTGCAGGACCTCACATATTTTTAAGATTTTATCAACTGAGGGATTTGTTTTCTTTCTTTTCCAATCACTGATTGTACTCTGCGAAATCCCCGTTCTCTCTGCAAACTCTTTTTGACTCATTTGCTTTTGATTAAGCATCAAAAAAATTCTTTCACTGACTATCATCACTCAAACTCCTCGGCGGATAACTTCAACTGGCTATTTTTCCCTGATTTTTATCGAATTTATTCTTCTTATTCTTTAAAAATTTTCTCGTATTTTTGCCAGACCAAATATTTGGAGCCAAAATAGAGTCAAGGAAATTCTCTTTTTTACTTTATCTATCTAGTGCTAGCATGAGGTAATTCTGTGAAATCTGAGAACTGCAAATTTAAATCTCTAACTCTATTACAATACCCGAATGATCTGTAAGTCCATTTTTTCTTGTTTCATGAAGATATCGACAATCTAAAATATTGGTCTTTAAATCTGCTGAAACAAAGCCATAATCGTATCTATATCCATCATTAGTTCTTCCAACCCAACTATATTCCTGTTTTTCATTATTACAATGCCTATATGTGTCAATATAACCTTTATCAATTAAATCATCATAAAAATCGTATTCCCATTCAAAAAAAGAAGAATAATGAGGAATATGATTTCTTTCCAAAATATTTAAATCCCCCATAAGCACTCTAGATATATTATTTGAATCATTTATAAATTCTTTAATACTATTAAGAAAAGATTTCTTTCTCAAAATTTTTTTATCACTCCTATCTCTTGATGGTACATATAACCCCATAACACTTATAATCTTATCATTTACAGATATAATGGTTTCCAATTGCCTAGAATAAAAAATACTGTCTTTTGCAAAAAAGTTAGAACTCTTTTTTATTGGATATTTACTTACTATCATCACTCCCAAATCTCCCGTTTGCGATTTAGGGAAGCTCACATCAAAATTCAATGAAGAATTCATTGAAAATAAATCATACCCATACTGCAAAAAAAACTCCTCTATGTATGCGCATCCTTGGCTGACCTTTGTTTCTGTTAAAACAAATACATCCTCTTCTCTTTTCTCCAACCATCTACATTGTTTTTTTGCACGTTCTAATGAAGGGTTACCGACATTTAAAGACAAAAAACTTACACTTTTATTCATCTACAATTCTCCCTTCTAGCTGAATAATAATATTCCTCACTTTGTTTATATTGTTTATCATATCTGTTTCTGTATTATTTTTAAATAACACGACATTAAACCCTTTATCTTTTAAAAACTTCGCAGCTTTTATGTACCCTTTTATCTCATCTTCTCTGGTCAGTTTTTTTTCAAAATGAGTCAATATATCTCTTTGACATAATCTACCTGAAATTGTGCTTTCATCACCTAGCAATATTATACTTAAGTCCGGTATTCTAAAACTACAATTTAATCGCCAAACATCTTCCATCATTACTCCATCGTATACTTGCAATACAAGACTCGATTCTATATACCTATCGCTGATTACTATTTCCCCTCTATCTAACGCTGGTTCTACATAATTATTAAGATGATAACTTCTGTCGGCAGCAATCAAATAAGCATAGGCCTCCCCATACAACCCTCCTTCATTTTTCTTCACATAATTGCCAAATTCTGTATCAGAAGGTTCCCTTGTTACATAAATCTTGTATTTGGATGAAAAAACTTCCTCTAGCTTTTTGATAAACGTTGATTTTCCAACCCCATTTGGTCCTTCAACGGTAATAAAAAATCCCATTTTTATTCTCCTTATCTGTATTCCAAAGGGCATATATCCCGATCTCTCTCCGCTAAGCCAGCATTTCGTGACATTTTTGCGGCATAACATCCCTTTTTACATTCTTGATTATCGCATCCGATACATACCTCATTATATCTGACAGGAAATGTATAATTGTTCAAACTTTTTTCCCAATCAAAATTTTGTTCAAAAATGTTTCCTAATATGAATTCATTCGTATCATATAAACTCCCCTCGTTTTTTGCTGCAAAAACCATATAAGGGCAAAATGCAATATCTCCATTAGTAAAGATATACATAATCTTACCAGCAACACACTCGCTCAATGGTTTTTTCTTATTGTTGGGGAATCTTATATATACCATTTCCATATTTTCATCATTAAACTTCTGCGTAGCTTGTTTTAATTCATTCATCTGATGATTATCAAATGCTAAATTAAAAGATTTTTCTCCTCGGCCAAGTTGCGACAATGGATTCATCAAAACATATTTTGCATGGCACATCTTAGCAAATTCACATAATTGTATATACTCTTGTAATGATGAATAAACATTAGGAGTCACTAATATTCCATTAAGCACTCTTCTATCCCCTAATAATTTTATATTATTAATGATGGTGTTATATAATTTTATATTGTCATTTCCTCTAAATTTACCATGCGAAGATGGCGAAAATCCATCTAAGCTCACATTAAAATGATAATTATTATATCCTTTCAAACAATCCAAAAATGATTCTGTAATCAAAGTTGCATTGGTACATATACTAACAGTAATATTATTTTTAAGTAATAATTCTATAACGTTTAATAATTGAGGATATACAAATGGTTCACCACCAGTTAATGTTACTTTACTTACATTACTTTTTAAAAGTTGAAGCAGTATATTGTCCCTTATTTTTACAAAGTCCATTTCTTGACCGTTTCCGTTTGCTGATACAAAACAGTGTTCACAACGCAAATTACATTTTTCTGTTAATTGTATTAAACATTTTTTCTTTGGATATTCAGCAACTGTTCTGAAATAGCACGCAGCACAATACTCTTCACTATAAATCTTTTTCTCGTTCATTTTTCTTCTCCTGATTTGAATATACTAATTCTCCATTAGAAATTAGTTCCTCTATTTCTTCTTCATAGATTTGATATAGCCCTTGTTTTGTTTCTTTATTCTGTTCACAAATAAAACTGGGCAAATTCAAAGATAATGTGTTACTTATTTTATTTGATACAACTACAATTTTATCATCAAATTTATATAATGAGTGTACCGGATTTCCATCAAAATAATATACCTTAACCACACTATTTTCTTTTAATTCCTCTCCCATATTCTCCCAGTACTTTGTAGTCCTTTTTATGGAATCTACCATGTTGCCTACTGACTTCTTATAGTGTATATCTATGCTGTCACAAAACTTGGAATTTACTGACAATAATGCAATCGTAATATTTAATTTTTTTTGTAAACCCACTTCTTTTATTATTTCAATATAATTCCTTGTCCATGTTGATCCGTAAGCATGAACTACTACTATTGTGGAAGTTGTTTCTTTTATCAACTCTTTATATGGTACATCATCACTTCTGAACATAACATCTATAACGCCACTCTTATTAATACTGCTTTTTAATTTTACTTTTTGTATTATCAAACTTATCAGTTTTGATTTTAAAATATATTCGTAAACAACATTATATACTCCCGAAACAATTAAAACAGCTCCCATGCTATTTAAGATATTAATCCAAATACTATCTTCTATTGCACCTGCAAGTACAAACATCCCTCCACCTATTATTGTAAATAAAACACTACTCAACCATAGACGTATAAAATAATCGTTTTCAAACCATTTTTTCATTTATGCCGAACATCCTTTAAATCAATATAATACTTTCCCGTAGTAAACCATCATCTGCCTCTATGCTTTTCTTTCCTTTTGTGCTGTTTCAGATCAAACTGCCTCTGCTTCTCTGCCTCCCGTTGTTCCCGGCTCACAGTCTTACGCTCAGTTTTCAACTGCTCCTGTTGTAGTTTCAAAGCCTGCTGCGATTTTGTGCCTATGCCGGTATTCTGTACCGATTTTCGCACTTCTCTCTGTATCCGTTTCGGGTTACGCCCAGTCTCTTTTATATCAGTTGCCACAGCCGGACTAAATCTCAGCCGATAGTAATTTTTCAAGACAAAATCATATACCTCATAGTCTTTTGGTTCCGCCCCAAACGTAACCTTGCATACTGAGAGCTTTCCCTCCGATATACATTCAAAAACACCTATCCAGAATGGTTCCTCAAAAAATACTGTCAATCTGCCTGATACTTTGTCCATGACAATTCCTCCTTAAATAATTATAATGAACAAAGAACGGACGACCCTAAGGAGGGAGGGTTACTTACACCAAACGGTGCGGCCGGGCTACCTACCGGCTCTGTAAGAGGTTACCTCTTACGTTGCGTTTTTATCTTTGCTCTTTGATTTTAGCACATAATTGACTTATTATCCACAAGAACCGAACCCCAAAAGCAATCTAAATATTTCTTCATCTTTCCCCTCTGTCTATCTTCCTTTTCTTCGCTCGGTTTTGCATTTTCCGTGCTTCTTCCAGACTTTTCTCCCTCTGAATAATCATTTCAACTGTCTCTTGCCCCAATGCCCGTTCTACTCGGTTAAAATCAGCCAAACACTCCCTCAAACTTCTATTCTCATTCCAGAGTTCCTCTACACGCTCCGTAAGGGAATCAACTTTACTCCATGCCTTCTCATAGGATTTCTGCATTTCACTGAATCTTCTGGAAAGTTCCAGATAAGCCCGATAGACCGACTTCAACACTGTTACAATATTCTTAATCAACGGCTTCGCCTTTTTCTCCCGATAAGACTTCCCGGTTTCTAATGTCCCCGCCTCTGGCAACACTTCCTCTGGATCCGCAGAATATTTCTCTGCGAACCGTTCCATATCCTTTACCATAGGTGCAATCTCCGTCAGTTTTTTCTCATATTGTGACGCTTTTTTCTTTGCCCGTTCTGCCTGCTTATCAGCCTTTTCCCGGTTTTTCTGCGCCGAAAATATATCCTGCTCAATATTCTCCAACTGGTCAAGCCATTTTTCATTGACTTCCAGCATAGTGGCATTATGTTCCTCCAGTTCCTCTTTCTGTGCTTCAAGCGTAGCCACTTCCCTTGCCCTCTCCTGCTTCTCAAAATCTAGTAATGACAGATGTTTTTCGTGCGTGCCTTTCTGCTCCCACTCAATCCCATGTTCCAGCATAATCGAGGCAAGCTGTTGCTTTTCAGATACTACCCACTGATTTAATTCTGTCTCCCTTCTTGTACCGCCTTTGAAATCGAGTGCTGACAACGCCTGTTTCAAGGATACCCTCGTATCTAGTCCACGCTTACTTCCAGTTGTATACGGTATAAAATCTATATGCAAATGTGGTGTTGCTTCATCCATATGGAGATGAGCCGAGAACACCCTTAAGGTTGGATTTCTTTTCTGAAAATGCTTCATATATTCATCCAGTATCTTTGCCGCAAGCCGTCCTTCTTCCGTTTCTGCTCCCATCGTATCCCTGTCGCCGATCTGCAGGATGATCTCATGAAATGGCTTCTCCTGTTTTCCAGAGCGGATTTTCTCGTAATAATCCTCAATTCGGCGGTCATTTCTTGTCTGTTTTTCATTGTAACGGGCCAACGCTTCATCAAATAATTCGTGATAGACATCTCGGATATTTTCGTTGTAGTATTCCACATTCAGATAACTCCTCTCTGGATTCGTATTCTTTGCATGGAATTTTCTGCTGTTATGATTGACAGAGCCTTTTCCTGTCATAAAGCTAATCGTTCTCTTCAATAGCTCTCCTCTCTCCCTCTTCGGGCAATAATCAGCGCCGGACACGGCGCATAATTGTAGAACCTTCCCGAACATTAGTAGTCCGGGAAGTGTCGGGGCAAAGCCCCTCCTTTGTTACTTTCGGCGAAAGTAACGCAAAAGCACTTTTGACAGCCGTTCCGTCCATCAAAAGCTGCCTTTGCGCCCTGCCGGGGGCTTCTGTCCTACGGACGGGGCGGCTGTCTCAGTCGCTTTTCTTCCGCTGCCATGACTTTACGTATAGCGGAAATCACATTTGCCACAGTGCTTTCCTCCCACCCGGCAAGCCATACCAACGTCCGCATTTCTTTTTCCGTTAGTTCCACATCCCCAAATATTTCATTGAGCATGGCAATCTGTCTTGTCTCCATTTCATAAAAGAGATAATTGACATTTCTAGTTCCACGTTCCGGCTGAATAATCATTTAATCCCACCTTTCCCGTTGTTTGTTATCCACAGGAGCGTGCCACGCTCCTGTCTAGTCTCACCAAAGAAACGGTTACCAGCGAAAGCTGTCGGGTATTCCCCGCCTGTTCAGATACTCCTTCCGGGCTTTTTTCCGTTCTATCTCTGTCGGTGCAGACTTAGACTTTCCATACAGCTCACGCAGCACCATCGAATCCAGTTTTCTCTCCAATCCCATCCTTATCTTATCCCCATGACCATCATCCTCCATCAAATGATATTGGAGCAGCAGCATAAACAATTCCTGTGGTATCTGTACTTGTTTCATCCCAATCTCCTTTCAAGGTAGCAACATCACCTGTTCCTAAAGAAATGGTAATCTTACCATGTTGATTTATTCCGGCAACATCCATGACCAGCGATTCCCTGTCTTTTTTGACTGAACACCAAGCGATTTCTTTGCACTCCAGAGTGTTTTCCCTTAATACCACGGCTTTCTGCTTCTTTGAGAATTGCATTCTGTTCAACCGTCCCATCTGCCAGCATCTCTAACAGGAACTCTTTCGCTCCTTTTGTTTTCTGTCCACGGCAATTTCCACTCAAGAGATCGTCTGCACTGATGTCATATTCCCCAATCCATTCAAATCCGCTCTCTTTATCTAAGCGAAAAGCAATAGATTTCCCTTCTGACGCAAGGGAACTTTTTACATGGCATACCACTCTGATTTCTGGTTCATTCTTTACCCGCCCTACAATCAAGACGCTCCTTGCTGCCGCTTGAAAGTCAATAGAACCCAGCCCTCTGTATGAAGATTTCCCGGCGCTGTTCTTATTCATATGACCGATTAAGATAACCGCACAATGATACTTTTCCGCCAGTACAGACACTCTCTTCATCAATGGGCGAATTTCATTCGCCCGGTGCATATCCACTTCAGCTCCAAGGAAACTTTGAATCAGGTCTAATACCACAAGCCGGGATTGCGTCTCTCTGATTGCCTGTTCCAGACGTTCATCCAGCATCGTCAGCGGCAGTTCGCTGTCATCAATGACAAGCACTTTTGAACAGTCTGCTCCAGCTGCCAGAAGCCGGGGTTTTATGGTATCACCCAGTCCATCCTCTGCCGTCTGGTAAATCACGTTAACTGGCTCTCTTGCCTGTTCTTCTTGTTTTTCCTCTACATCCTTATTCGATAACACAGATTCACCTTTTGTCAGCTTTGCTATAATCTGCAACACCATTGTAGTTTTTCCCTCACCGGGATCGCCTTGTATAATTGTTACTTTTCCATATGGGATGAACGGATAGAGCAGCCACTCAATCTGCTCTACCGCTACATTTTCCATGTTAATCAACCGAAGCTCCGGTTTCTTTTTTCTATTTTACAAATTAACCTCCCTCTTCAAAAATTTAATTGTCAATGAAAGAAACCTCTGTTATACTCGGATTGTGATAGTTGATAACAGAGACTTTCCAGTTATCACAACCCTAACAGTTGCCGCTGTCAGGGCTTTTTTCTTCGTCTTGCCATAAATATTTTGCACCGTCCAGCATCCAGAGAATTGCTTTCAGCATATCCAGGCAATCATTTTTCATGTCCGCTAATCCCTCTACCAATAATGCAACTTCTGCCTGTTCAAGTTGTTCTGTCACATCTCGGATATTCGTCTGCATGATTTTCAATTCCTCCACTAACTGATAAATCAATTCTTTTCTGCCGACTACGCATACCCGGTTATATATGCAGGAGCATACAAAATAATCTCTTTTTGACATTCCGCTTGCTAATATCTTCGCTTCGATTTCTTCCCGTTCTCTGGGTGAAATTCTAAAACTGATTGTCGGATATTTATGAACTCCGCTCATTCTTCATCCGCCCTGTTATTCTCCATTCCCAGCCTATCCGCAAATTCTCCTTGTTTGTTGGGATACAAATGCGAATAGGTGTTCAATGTGGTTTCAATTTTCTCATGCCCCAGACGTTCTGCAATCGCAAGCGGTGTGAATCCCATTTCCACGAGCAGAGAAGCGTGTGAGTGCCTCAAATCGTGCAGACGTATCCGTTTTACTCCAGAAACCTTAATTCCTCTGATAATCTCATGTTCCATATAAGATTTCGTAAATCGAAACATTCTCTCATCTGCCATAATCCCGTATAAATGAGACATATACTCTCGCAATTCTTCCGCAAGAAATAGCGGTATCGTCACAATACGTTTACTCTTCGGAGTTTTAGGCGGTGTGATAATATCTCTTCCATCCAAACGCTGATATGATTTATTGATTGAAATGGTACGTTTTTCTAAATCAATATCGTTATAAGTCAACGCAAGCAACTCTCCAATCCTCATGCCTGTTCAGTAAAGAACTAAGAAAGCCATTCTCGCTTCTGGCTTATCTTCTACGGTCGCAAAAAACTGTTTAAATTCCTGCTTCGTCCAGAATTGTCTTTCTCCTGCATGGCTCTTCCCTATGCTCCCGGCTTTTCTGCATGGATTATCACGAAGATCATAATATTTCACTGCATAATTGAATATTGCAGACAACTGATTATTTACCGTTTTCAGATAGGTCTGCGAATATCCCTTTTTCATAAGAGCATTCTGCCATGCCCGTACATCTGAAGCCTTAATTTCATTCATCTTCTTATTTTTGAAGTAAGGAATAATTTTCAGATCAATGATGAACTTCTTTGTCCGCATGGTATTTTCCCGCAGCCGGTGTTCCATATCTTCGTATTAAATCTGAACGAAGTTTTCAAAATTGATATCCAGATTGCGCTACTGTTGCTGAAGGAAAGCTCTCTCCCACTGTTCGGCTTCCGCTTTTGTCCTGAATCCTCTCTTATTTTTCTTATGGCTCACTCCCTGCCAGTCCTTATAATAAAACTGACTTCGCCACATCTTACCGTCTCTTGTCGCCGGCATAAAATCCCTCCTCTCTACATTGTCACGGTCAATCCGTAAAACTTTTCTTCAAAATACTTCGTTGGAACCTTGCCACAGATTGTCCGATACCCTTTTTCTTTCAATTCTTCATTTAAGCCCCGGATAATTTTATAGGCATAGCCCGTTGATATGCCAAGCATCTCTGCCGCCTCTTCCGCTGTTACATACATTTTTTTCGTTTTCTCCATTCATTGTCCTCCTTTTTTATTAGGTACATTTGTGCCCCATTTGCACTTTTATTATACAGGGTCTTTTGTGCCTTATCAATAGATTTTATAATTCTCTCTTTCATATTTTATTTGAATATGTTAGAATACAAATGTCCCTATTATTTTCAATTACTCTGAAAGGAGTCGCTTTATGACGATAGGAGAAAAAATAAAAACTTTTCGAAATATCCGAGGAATCTCACAAAGTACATTAGGAAAGCTGGCAGGCATAGATGGAACTACAATCCGTAAATATGAACTAGGCAGCCGTAATCCCAAACCTGATCAACTTCTAAAGATTGCTAATGCTCTGGGTGTGAGCATCAACGTCTTTACAGATTTCGATATCGAAACCGCTTCCGATGTTCTTACACTTCTTTTCAAAATGGACGAACAGATAGATATGGAAATCGATGGGGAAAAAGACAAGGACGGAAACCTAATTCCAGACACAATATATATTCGTTTTAAACACCCGGAAATTAACAGCCGTCTTGCCAAATTTGCAAAAGCCAAGAAATTGAAGGAAAATCTGATTGCTTCCAAAGACGCATTTCCGAATGAGGAAACATTTCAACAGGAAGTAGCGCAGATGAATGAAACCTGCGAGCAGATCAAACAGCATTTAGTTGATACCAATAGGGTTGTGAAGAAAGGAACATGTGGCATTTCCGTTAAGATATATCCCGAAAATACCCCTTGACACTCTCCATAGGAGGATTTCTATGAAGTATTTCAAAAGAGCAAATTTGTTATTTTCCCTATGTGGATTGAATTGTGGCTTATGCCCTATGAACCTAAAATCAATACTGTCCTGGTTGTGGCGGCGGAGAAGGAAACCAATCCTGCTCCATAGCAAAATGCAGTTTACAACATGGGAATGTAGAATATTGTTTTCAGTGTGAAAATTATCCTTGTGAAAAATATGATAACATAGACGAATTTGATTCTTTTATTACACACCAGCATCAAAAACAGGATATGAAAAAATTCAAGGAATTGGGATCTGAGCTTTATTTAGCCGAGCAGTGGAAAAAGAAAGTCTTGTTAAATCATCTATTGAATACTTATAATGACGGGCGAAAAAAAACATTGTTTTGCGTTGCGGTCAATTTGTTAGAATTAAACGATTTGGAAAACATCATATCCGAATTGGACGAGAATACTTCAAATCTCACATTAAAAGAAAAATCGAATCATGCAGCCAGTTTACTTCAAGAAGCTGCTAAGAAGAACCATATTGTATTAAAGCTACGCAAAAAGAAATAAGACAGGTATCATGATACCCGCCCCAAATCCAGTATTCATCATATAATTAGAGCCATTTTAGAGCCAAAGGACATAAATCAACCCCGGAAATGCCCATTTTATCAGCATTTCCGGGGTTCTGTCCGTTACTCAAACTCGGCGTGTCCTTTTTGACCATAACTATATTTGTTTAAGTTTTATGTGAATACACACCGTTTTTTACTTCAATTACATCATTTATTATGGCTAGCTGATTTTCTGTTGCCAAAATGTTGCCACTGAATTGTTATCATCATATTAAAAAATCCAATTGTACCTGCACCCAATATGGCAAAGTCTCAATAATATTTTCAAGCCGATCTCGAATTTTCTGCTCTAAATTCTCTTTCTTATCACTCCCCTCCTGCTTTCCTTTAAATGCCACTTCATATAAATATAATGCAGTTTCCCGTGGAATTCCTAATTCTATCATCGTTTTTATTTGTTCTTTTACTGCTCCCGACTGTATACAAGTTAAAAATATGCTATCTGGATTTTTAATATCAAATATAGGTTTTAATAATAACGGAACATCAAACGATACTGTCTTTTGCAAAAGTTGTATTGTTCGTTCTATTTCATCTGCTCCATCTTCTCCTGAATATCGTTCTTCACTCAATATATCATGTAAGGGAACCTCTGTTGCCCATTTCATGCACAAATCGACCAAATAACCCCTGTTAGAACCTTTTTGTAATTCCCTAGGAATAAATCGTTCATACATAGCTGAAGTTTCTTCCGTGTCTCGCATATATTTTAACATTCTATTCAACTTTGCCTTTGCTCCACGTTCATATGGTGTTACAGGTACATTCTCTCCATAATCTTCAAATATCTTTTGCAAAACAAACGGATCCCAGTATCTATTTTTTATGCATATGTTTTTGGGAACAGTAAGTGTATCCAGTTTCAAAATTATGGCAGCAACTTGTTTCTGTGTCAATTTTATTCCAACGTCTTTCATTCTTTTTTGCGAATCTTTACCATAACGTAAAACTGATTGCCGAATATAAGACACTAAATATCCATATTTTTTCATGGCTCCATCCACTGTTTTGTCCGTTTCTATAACATCCTCTATCTCATCACGATATTCTTCGAATCGCTCACCATATCCTGCTGGCAACTCTTTTGTGACATCATCAAACAATTCTAACTGCTCATATCCGTCTGTATTTGCAAAGGCGCTTTCATCAAGGACGTATGTCCTTCCAATGAAATCCTTAAGCAACCTTCCTGCTCTCCCTCTTAAATTTGCCATCTCATAGTTTGAAAGTTCAGCAGATGTATCTGTCTTTTTTAAATACAAATGTGGATTACGAATAACAATATTCTGTGCGGGCATATTAACTCCCTGCATCAAAGTTGTTGTACACACGACATTATTTATTTTTTTAGTTACAATCGCCTTTTCCAATGTCCGCCTTACATGCATAGGCAATTTCCCGTGATGATAGGCAATTCCATTTCCTAATGTTTTGCACAACGTATAATTTTCATGTATTGTATCTTTATAATACTGTATCAGCTCAGAATTTTTATCACACTTCTTGCAAGAGTTTGATAAATACTCTGCAACTTTTCTAGCCGTTGGTGCCGTTGGAGCAAATATAATATTTTGTTCATTCTCTCCAATACTTTTAATAAAAAATGATAAATAATCTAAGTACTGAGTATTATATAGCTTTTTCCCATATCCAGATATAATATCTACATTGCTAATCTCTTCGCTTTTAGGGCTGGGAGTTAATGCACAATATTGTTTTAAAAAATATTTCTTTTCTATTTTGCAAATACTATATGTTAGGTTCAAAACAGGGCTAATACTTGTACTAATATCCTCCGTTTCAATTCCAAAAATATTCTTTCCCAGTGTATCTATTTCCTCTATTCTCGGTCCAGATATAATCATTTGTTCAACATTATCTTTATACCTAAATTCCATAAGAGTATCAAATAAAATTTTAGACCTCTCGTCTGTATCTTCCCTAATCCTTTCAATATTCTGAATTTCATCAGCAACTAAAATCATTCTCTTTGAAAATGCTTTTTCTTCATTTGCAAAAGCAGCTATTGCCTTTTCTTGTGTCATTACATAAATAAAATTCAAATCACTTTCTTCTACAGCCAAAAATGTATTTGAGATTCTATATCCTGATATTTTCATATCTTTTAGCAAATTATGAAAGTCCTCGGTAACTTGATTTAATAAACTTAATGTAGGTACTATATATACAACGTCATTCCTTTCATCAATCAATTTCTTTACAATTTTCAGCAAAATCACAAATGATTTTCCTGCAGAGGTAGGCGCAGATATGCCTAAAACTTTCTTCTCATCCATTGCATCCCAAATTCTCTTTTGAAAATTTGTCAAAAGAAAGAATTTCCCATTCACTTCTACTTCATTACCATTTTGATTTAATCCTGCTGTGATTTGATCCATTATACTATTAAGAGGAGTAAACGAACAATTTTCTTTATCAAATAATTCATCCACAATAATTGCGGAAGTCGGATATCCAATTCTTGACAAAATTTTTACAATAAAAGAACGCATATCAAATTCTTTATGGTTTATATGTGTCCACATCAACGAAATCAATGTAATAACATAGTTAACATTTTTATTCTCATTTTTCATGAATGTCAGATAATCCAAGCACCGAACTGTATCATAAACTAATTGCCTATCTGCTGTAATCTTTTTAGAGATAAACCCAACTTTATTTGCAACATAATAAAAATCTATCTCTAACCATTTCTGTAATATTTCTTGGATTTTCTCTTCCATGTTACTACTCCCACAATTATATTTGATTCTGGAATTCTTGTATTAATTCATCTAATTTCCATATAGGAAAAACAATGTACGTCATTCGTTTTAAAATCGGATTTTTTCCTATCGGTATCTTATCATTATCAAAGTCATGATACCTACTCTCAACAATCTGTTCTATTTGCTTTCTAATATCATTTTCATCTGTCAAATTAACCTTTCTCGTTTCATTGTATATAACTATACTTATCAAATGAATTTCTACATTCTCCAATGTCTTATCCAAGTATGCTTCAGCAATGGCATTCATTTCCTCATCCAAGAAATCTTCATGCACATATAAATTCAGTTCATCCCTATGTGATTTATATGTATTCAATATACTATTTACCGCATCTTCAAATGCAGCATTAAACCTGTATTTACTAGAATACGTTTTGGCTTCTCCCAGAATTATAATATTCTTTCCGTTTTCAACCTTATAATGAATTGCGTCTGCCCCAAACCTCTCATGTTGTGCAGAAGTAGTTATTTTCATTTTTCGTAATAATGGTATCGCACCTACGCATTTTTGTATAAAATGAAATAATAGCAATTCCCCAAACTGTCCCTGTACTAACAAGGTATCATCTGACCCTTTACGGAATTTCTGCCTGGCCTTTCGTTGTACTGAAGCATGAGCCGTTGCCTCCGACTTTCCTTTATAAGTTTCTCGTTCTTTCAACAATACATATTTCTCTGAACTATAAACCCAGTCTATTACTGTATCCAGTAAATCATTCAAAAAGTCTTCTCTCAATTCTTGGATATCTTGATAATCAATGCTTGCTCCATAATGCATATTATCACTTGGTAAAATATCAAATTTTTTTGATATCAGGTAAATATCTGCAAAGAGAGCCTTATTCGACATTAGTCTCTTTGCAATTTCACTTTCTTCCACTTTCTTCATAGTTTTTCTTCGTTTCCATTTTTTATAGTGTCACTATTTAATCCGTTTATTTCACAATTTTTTTCGCATACTCATAAATCCGTTTAAGCATCCCGTCATTTCCGCTCCCCAACTGCCATTCCATTCTGTTTCCAAACCCCATATATGTATTAAATCCAAGCATATATACGGCCATCGCCATTGCTAAATCTTCCGTCTGTTCTGCATATACACTTGCCACTTTCCGCAACTCATCTATCACTGTATCATGTGGAACGGAAACGCTTTCCTCTTCGTTTACAACAGCATTGATAACCCCCGGAAGTGCCATACACATCTTATAAAATGCATCTTCTTCTCCAGTAAGAATTGCATAGAACTTATCCATGCTAACACGCCGTATTAACCTATGTTGCACGTTTTTACCGTCTACTTTCGTTGTCCATTTAATATTCTGTGACTTTTTAGCAATCGCCTCTACCAAAAGGCAGGCACAATCATCATCTTCAAGAATCTGCCCCTGCATTTTTATATATGTTTTTGCTGAAGAAGCTGAGTTCATGGTATTATGTTTATTCTTCATTTCCACATATAACGTATGAACAATATCACCATCAGGCATTTGTATTCCATCTGAATTCCTATATATTACATCCCATCCTGCTTGCGGGACTTCACAACCCTCAAAATATGAGAAAATATTCTGGTGGAAATATCCGATATCATTATTGTTTGATTTGTCCCTCTGCCTAAAAATTTCGTTATTTATAATTTCTTCCCAGCTTGAGCGATACACCGATTTATCGAATATCAATTTTATCGGATCAATCAAATTACTGTTAAACCGTTTCAAATCATAAGATTCCAGTTTCTCTCCATATTTCATAATAGTTGCTCGTACGTGATTTTTAAAATCTTCCTCAGATATAAAACTTAAATTCCATGTCATTACTTTAACCCCTCCAATGACTTATGTATTTCTACCGCAATATCATATGCTAAATTTACAGGAACTGCATTTCCAACCTGTTTATACTGAGACTGTACATTCCCACAAAATTGCCACTCATCGGGGAACGTCTGACACCTTGCATTTTCACGGACAGTAAACGGTCTTGCTTCCAATGGATGACACCTTTCCGTTTGCTTTTGAGACGGTGATGTAAGCACTGTTAATGACGGTTCGTCCAAGCTCATTCTTCTCAAAATTCCAGTCCGTCCACCTTCCATATCCCAACAGCTTTTCATATATTCTTTTGCTATATTAGGGTCAATGTCTCTCCAATAACCTCCTGGCGGTACAAGTTCAAATATTTTTCGTTTATTTTCTCCATAAGGAACTCCCGGTCCATCTGGACAATCTAATAGCACATCTCTCAAAACTGGTTTATAATCATGCTCTTTTGGAAATTCATATGCAATTTTATTAACTAAATCATTCCTAATCCCCATTGTAATCAAACGCTCTCTTTTTTGCGGCACTCCATAATCCCACGCATTTAATACTTTTTTCTGTATCGTATATCCTGCTTGTTCAAAAATATTAGATATCGTAGCATAAGTCCTACCTTTATCATGTGTCAGTAAGCCCCGGACATTCTCAAACAGGAACATTTTCGGTTGCAATTTTCTCAAAAACATAGCATAGTGATAAAATAATGTTCCCCTTGCATCCTCAAGCCCCAAGCGTTTTCCCGCATATGAAAATGCTTGGCAAGGCGCACCTCCTGATAATAAATCCAGTTCGCCCTTTTTTATATTAAAATAATCTTCCAAGTCCAGACAAGAAATATTAGCGATATCGTCATTGATTACTCGCCAATTAGGACGATTAATTTTTAAGCTATCCGCGGCATCCTTATCAAATTCAATTAACCCTAATGTGTTAAATCCAGCTTTTTCAATTCCTAATGCAAGTCCTCCTGCGCCAGCAAATAGTTCAATTGTTGTATAGTTCCTAGAAATATCATCTCGAGTATTTCTTTGTATTTCTACAACATCCTCTATATTACAGTTAAGAGTAAAACATATTTTCTCAATAGTCTCAAATGAAACCGGCTCATTTTTCCCCAATCTTGCCAACACATTAAAGCTGATACCTGATGCCTCCTTTAATTCTGTGCGGTTCATTTTTTTATCTATCAGCAGTTTCCATAGTCTATCATAACAAATCGCCATGTAAATTCCTCCTAGAAATTATCTGTTTGACATTTTACCACATATTCTTTTCATGTGCAATCTTCTCCTCACTATATCGTTAGATTTCCTCTTTCTTATTTTTCTGGTTTCTTGAGTTTCCGCAAACTGTAATAAAAAATTAGAAATGTCTTCCCGAAGCACCAA
>UQKK01000019.1 GCA_900541505.1 uncultured Ruminococcus sp. | reverse complement strand
TTTCAACAAAAAGATAAATCAAAAAGAGAGTTGCCAACGATTACTTGACAGTGACTGATTCGCAAAATCACCGCTTGGTTATTGAAAACAAAAAAGAGATATGCTATATTAAAAGCGTAAAGAACAACCGCCCACAAGGTGGGTTAGCCTTACAATGTGAATAGAAAATCCACCCTCTGCTCAGCTAAAGTTTGGGGTGGTTTTTCTATGTAAAATTACTTACGTTACGCTGGTGCCGGTAAATTCTGCCGCCTTGATTGAAAAAGCGTAGTCTTTCTGCTATAATTTATAGTTACGTTGAACTTTCCTGTTGAGGAAGAAGTTCATAAGGCAAGCAGGCCGCATCCATTCGTTATATAGAAGGGTGCAGACAAAATATAGAGAAAGGCAGAAAGCCGGTAAAATCAAGGCTTTCTGGACAGGTAAAAGATAAAATGAAATTAGGTATTGTGGGATTGCCAAATGTGGGAAAGAGCACGCTGTTCAATTCTCTGACGAAGGCGGGCGCGGAATCAGCGAATTATCCGTTCTGCACCATTGACCCCAATGTGGGAGTCGTGACCGTGCCGGACAAGCGTCTGGACGTGCTGGGCGAGATGTATCACACCAAGAAAATCATCCCCGCTGCCATCGAGTTTGTGGACATCGCGGGACTGGTAAAGGGCGCATCCAAGGGTGAAGGACTGGGGAACCAGTTTCTGGCGAATATCCGCGAGGTGGACGCCATCGTCCATGTTGTGCGCTGCTTTGAGGACAGCAACATCGTCCATGTGGACGGCAGCATCGACCCTCTGCGCGATATCGAGACTATCAATCTGGAACTGATTTTCTCGGATTTAGAGATTCTGGAGAGAAGGATTGCCAAGACCACGAAGCTGTCCCGCAATGACAAGACGGCTGCCAAGGAGTTGGACCTTTTAAACCGGATAAAAGCGCATCTTGAAGAAAATAAGATGGCGAAGAGCTTTTCCACGGACGACGAGGAGGAGCAGGAATGGCTGGCAGGATATAACCTGCTGACCGGAAAACCTGTGATTTTCGCGGCAAATGTGGCGGAGGATGACCTGGCAGATGACGGCGCCGAAAATGCGGGCGTGCAGGCAGTCAGAGAATACGCAAAAGAGGAGCAGTGCGAGGTCTTTGTCGTATGTGCGCAGATTGAGCAGGAGATTGCAGAGCTGGATGACGATGAAAAGAAGATGTTTCTGGAGGATTTGGGATTAGAAGAGTCAGGACTGGAGAAACTCATTAAGGCGAGCTATCACCTCCTGGGGCTCATCAGCTATTTGACAGCAGGAGAGCCGGAAGTGCGCGCCTGGACGATAAAGAAGGGGACAAAAGCACCCCAGGCAGCGGGGAAGATTCACTCGGATTTTGAGAGGGGATTTATCCGTGCGGAAATCGTAAGCTACGATGACCTGATGGACTGCGGTACCTATGCGGCGGCGCGGGAAAAAGGTCTGGTGAGACTGGAAGGCAAGGACTATGTGGTACAGGACGGCGATATCATTTTATTCCGGTTCAACGTGTAGAACTGCCAATATAAGAAACGGGAAAACGTATAGAATGGTCAGCACGGGAAAGGCAAAATGTATAGAACAGTCAGCATATGAGAAGCAAAAGCAGTGAGAAGGGAGCATAAGGATGCATTATGACATCAGTTTTCCCCATCTGGGAATCCACCTGGGGCATGTGGGAAAGAGCGTTACCATTTTCGGATTTGAGATTGCATATTATGGTATCATTATCGGTTTGGCAATCCTGCTGGGATTTGTCATCGCCACATCGGAGGCGAAACGGACAAGACAGAACCCGGAGGACTATCTGGATATGGGAATCATCGGGGTGATTGTCTCCATCATCGGAGCGCGTCTCTACTACGTCGCCTTCTCATGGGATATGTATAAAGACAATCTTTTGGACATCTTCAATCTGCGGGCAGGCGGACTTGCCATCTACGGAGGTGTCATCGGAGCGGTCGTCAGTGTCATTGTTCTGGCAAAGGTCAAACACCTGTCAGGTCCTCAGATTTTTGATACAGTAGCGCTGGCTATCTTAAACGGGCAGATGATAGGCAGGTGGGGAAACTTTTTCAACCGGGAGGCGTTCGGGGGATATACGGACAGTTTATTTGCCATGCGGCTTCCGCTGGATGCGGTGAGAGCATCTGATGTGACGGAACAGATCCGGGAGAATATAGAGAGGGTGAACGGTGTCAGCTATATTCAGGTGCACCCCACGTTTCTCTATGAGTCGCTCTGGTGCATGGTACTGCTGATTATCCTTTTTGCCTACAGGAAACACAAAAAGTATGAGGGCGAGCTCTTCCTTCTCTATCTGTTCGGGTACGGGCTGGGGAGAGTCTGGATAGAGGGGCTGCGCACGGACCAGCTATTGATACCGGGCATCGGTTTTCCGGTATCCCAGCTTTTGGCAGGACTGCTTGTCATCGGGACCGGAGCGGTGCTTCTGTACCTGCGCAAAAACCATAAGCGTATGCCGTTTTTGAAGAGTGGGAAAAAATATGAGCCCATGCCGGAGAAGATTGAGGGAAAGAAGCCGCCGAAGGCGAAGGATAAGATTTTCAAATTCAAAGAGAAATAGGACAGAAACTCTGTGAACTGCCAAAGGAGCAAAAACGGCAGCGCACAGAGTTTTTCCTTTCATGGGGTGTAAATCCGGCTTGAGTATTAGGAAGGGATTCGATATAATAAAAAGGAAAATGCAAGCGCTCTGTGAGCAATGGCAAGGCACAGCTTTCCGGTTAAGGCAGTGCCGAATTTGTTATAAAAGCAGAGTCGGTTAAGAAGAGGTAAATGAACATGTATTGTGAAAACTGCGGAGCGGAAATAAAAGAAAATGCCAGGTTCTGTCCGAAGTGCGGGCACAGAGTGGCAGGACAAAAGGAAAGTGAGCAAAAGACGGCATACCGGGAGCAGACAAATTATAGCGGACAGAAATCTAAGAGAGCGCCCAAGACTCCCGGGGGCAAGCGCGGGAAAGTGAAAAAATGGGTATTCATCCTTCCGGCAGTCCTCGTACTCGTGATTGCGGCAGTGATTGCAGGCATCCTGATTTTTAGAGGGCGGCAGGTGAAAGAGCAGTATGAGAGTGCCTGTGAGGAGGGAAACAGATATCTGGAGGAGATGGACTACGAGAAGGCAAAAGCTTCCTACCTCGAAGCCATCGATATCGCGCCGAAAGAAAAAGAGGCTTATGAAAAGCTGGCGGAAGTCTATCTTCAAACAGATGAAGTGGAAGAAGCCCGCAGCATCATACAGGAAGGACTCAAAAAAGTGCCCTCCGGGGACAGTCAGGAGCTCCGGAAAAAAGAGGATGAGTACAGCACGCTGGAAGAATATACGTGGGAAGAAGAGCCGGCTGTGGAGGCAGATGATATCTATTATCTGAAAGATTTTGATTATATGTCATATTCTGTAAATGAGCAGGATATGCAGAAATTATCCGCATACGCGGTTATCGAAAAAGATGACAGGCTCGGACTTATCAAAAACGATGGCACCCTGGTAACGGATATAAAGTATGAGACAATTTCCGTTCTCACAGATGTGCTTCTCGGCAATTCCTACCTGCTGGTTCCTGCCGGATATGACGAAGGTTCCTATGGCTGGGAGGAAGAAAAGGTTTATCTGGATGAGGCAGAGGGAAAAATAAAGCCCTTTGTTGTTGAGACAGGTACAGATTTGGGCGGACTGGAAGGAATTTTCTACTACTGTGACGGACTGCATAATATTAAAGAAGCTGCGCCTGACTCCGGCTATCAGGGGGAACTGCCGTCTGCGGAGGCGATACCGGTCAAAGAGTCAGACTCTCTTTGTACAAATAGTAACTATATATGGACTTGGGTGTACGAACTGCCTGGGAAATACGCGGTATATAAAGACGGCGAACTGGTGACCGATTTTATTTACGATAACTGCGGCTCCCTCTCCAGCGGACTGATGGCGGTGGAGCAGAACGGAAAATGGGGCTATATCGATTCGGATGGGAAGCTGGTGATTCCGATGGAATATGATGCCTCCTGGAAGCAGTACACGCCTGAAGGGGAAGCGGGACAGGATGGTTACTGTTATGCGGCGACGGAAGGCTATGTGACGCTTGTAAAAGACGGCGTCTGGGAGATGCGGAATACGGAAGGAGATTTGGTGATTTCTCCCGGCATCTTTGAAGAAATCCGTCCGGTCTATGAAGGCAAATGCTGGGTGAAACGAAACGGAAGCTGGGGAATCCTGACACTGGGGGATGCCGAAGAGACGGAAGATACGCAGGACGGCAAGCCAGAGCAGGCTGATGAGAAGGAGACTACAGAGGAAGTTACTTCGGAGATGTACTATAATCTGTACGGTCCTCTGGTGGACAGTGCGTACCAGAGCTATGGGCAATATATGTTGTATTGGATTTATGATATCGATAAAGATGGTGTGAAAGAGCTTTTGCTCCAGAACGGAACCTGTGAAGCGGATTACATGTATCAGGTCTACACCATCCGGGATGGCACAAGCTTCTATTTGGGTGAAATTTCCGGTTTTCATACCGGATTTTACGCGGATGAGAACGGAGGGACAGAAGACTATATCATCCGGCTGATGGGGCATATGGGATATGAGCGCATTTTCCATGTGTACATCGAAGATGACCAGGTGGTGGAAGAATTGATTTCCGAAAGGGAGCTGGGTGCTGCGGATGACTATTATTCAAATTCTTATCCCATCCCTTATGCAATGGTTATAGATAAGAGTATGCTTCAGTAAGCGAAAGAATAAAGGAGGAAAAAGAAATGTTTTGTGAACATTGCGGAACAAAAATGGAAGAGGACGAAAAGTTCTGCCCCAATTGTGGAAGAAAAGTAGAGGCGGAAGAGTCCGGAAATATGACCGGACGGCAGGCAGAGCAGGCAGGTGCGCCTAATCAACAGCCATACTATGGAGAAATGCAGGACCAGGCATTTGCCTATGAAGAGCAAAATGGCGGTAACGGCAGAAAGAAGAAAAAGACAGGGCTTATTGCCGGTGTGATTTTGGCGATTGTCATTATACTCGTTATATCGGGAGCCGCGACTATATTTTTGCTCAAAAAGAGCCAGGATACCAAGGAGGCGGAAGCACAGAAGCAGGAGGAAATTGACAGGGAAAAGGAAGAAGAGAAAGAGACAGAGAAAGAAAAAGATTCACAAAAAGAAGAGGAAGAACAGGCAGAAGAGGACGAAGAGAAGGACGTGCAGGAGGAAAAAGAACTGCCGGAACAGACAGAAGTGCCGGGGATTGCTACGGGGCTTGTAAAGGACGGCGAGGAAATCTATATGGCAGACTTTAATGTGTCCGCTTCCTCTACCTTGAAAGAGAGCGGCTATGACTATAATGCGAAGAATCTTATGGATGTGGATGCTTCCACCTGCTGGGCGGATGGTGTTTCCGGCGACGGGACAAACGAAAATTTCCTCTTTACCAGCAGTGAGGAACAGACTGTGAGCGGGCTGGCTGTCCTGCCGGGCTTCTGTGTGAGCAGTGACCTGTATTATAAAAATGCCGCGCCGGAAACAATCCGAATCGAGTTTGCCGATGAAGTCAAAGAGTATTCCTTCTCCAGCCAGGAACTTTCTTATAATGAGGCAGACCCGCTGGGCGGGATGGTTTACATCGACTTTGGACAGGAAGTGAAGCTTGACGAGTGCAAAGTAACCATCCTCGGAGTGCGGGACGGGAATAAATACGATGACTGCTGTATTACGGAGATGTTTTTGTACAAATAGCGGGAAGTAAGGAATGAAGTGTCAAAATTGTGGAATGGAAAATGAAGAGGGCGCAAAATTCTGCGGCGGCTGTGTAAGCAGGCTGGAAAGCGGAGCAATCCATAAGGAACCATCCGGCGCAGAAGCTGACAAAAGCAAGAACAGTTTTGTGCCGCGGAAAGCTGCGAGAGAAAAGCAGAAAAAGAGTAAAAGATGGATTTGGATTCTCTGTGCTGTGATTCTGCTGCTTATCTGTGCGGCAATCGGTGTCTTTATCGGCTACAGGCAGGTAAAAGAAAAGCAGTATCAGTCCTCTGTGGAGGAGGGAAACCGCTATCTGGAAGAACTGGATTACGAAAATGCGGAGGCGTCCTATCTGGAAGCGATATCCATTGAGCCGAAGAAAAAGGAGCCGTATGTAAAACTGACAGACATATATCTTGTGACAGGTGAGAAGGAAAAGGCAGAAGAAATCATAGCGAAGGCAAAAGAGTCGCTCCCGAAAGAAGAGCAGAAGGAATTTGAGGAGAAAGAGACTGAGATAGAGCAGCTTCAGTCCTATACCTGGGTGGTTGAGCCGCAGATTGAGGCGGAGGATATCTATTATGTGAAGGACAATGATTATGCGCAAGGCTCTCTGAATGAACTGAACCGGCAGTATACATCGGAATATGCGGTAATCCGGGATGAAGAAGGATTGTGTCTGATTGGGATGGATGGGGAAATCCTTTCTGACATGAGGTTTGACGCGATTGATTCAGTGGGCGGTCGGTATGAGCTGTGGCTGGATGAGCCGGTGTATGAGGAAAAACTGGGAGAGGAATGTGAGGTATATCTTCTGCAGGATGGCGAAATCGTCCCCACATTTACTGGTGTGGGCGGCGGGGCGCAGACGGATGCCTTCTATTACAGCCAGGATACCCTTTACAGCATATGGGATAACACTGCGATGACATGGTGCCAGAGAGACAGAGAATCTCTTGTGATTCCGGTGCAGGAGTCCCAGACTGTATGTGATATCCGACAGTCTGCCTATGAGTTTTTAGACCGGATTTCCTGGTGGAGCGATTTGGACGGGAAGTACGCTGTCTGCGCCAATGAGGAGCTTGTCACGGACTTTGTCTATGACCTGTGCGGGGCAGAGGCAGATGGACTGCTGGCAGTGAAGCAGGACGGGAAAATCGGCTATATCAACAGTGAGGGAAAAACTGTGATTCCTTTGGAGTATGACAGCAGTTGGGAAGCATATTACCCTTATGGCGGGGAGGAGGAACCCTTTGCCTACGCGGTTTCGGAAGGTTGTGTTCCGCTGGTGAAAGACGGCGTGTGGGAGATGCGCGATACCGAAGGCAATCTGGTCATTTATCCGGGAGCTTTCGAGGCAATCCGACCGCTCTGTGATGGGAAATGCTGGGTGAAGAAGAACGGAAAATGGGGCGTTATCGCTCTGGAAGGAGAGACTTTGCAGAGCGAAAAAGACACAGCGGCTGATGAAGAAAAAGTCACCATAGATACACAGAAAGCGGCAGAGGAGATTTGCGGGAATGTAAAAGCACAGTTTGGCGAGGCTGCCGGGGAAGAATTCCTTTCCTGTCAGGCAACAGAGATGACGCAATTTCCGGCAAGCGCAATGGGATTTGTCAGTCATTGCCTTGTCGATATTGATGGAGACGGCACAGAAGAATTGCTGGTGACTTACATCAATCCTAACAATTCCGGAATGTATCAGCAGTTTTACCGCTATCAAAATGGCGGTTATGAACTTGTAAATGAAATGAAACTGACAGATGTGGACTGCTTTTCGCAGGTGACAGCCTATCTGTTTTACAATGAAACTGCGGGTACATGGCAGGTTTTCTGCTCCAACAATACGGTGGGGAGCTACACAGGAAGCTGGGGCTTTACCGCAAGGCTGTTCAGCCTGGGCGATATCCTGAATCTGGAGGGCGAGTGGGAATGGAATAATGCTGTATATTCCCACGAGGATTCTGAGCAGATAGCGGCGGACCTGCAGGCGAGCGGAGTTACCTACCTGGAGGCGGGGAATTTAAGTTTCGGTCAGTATGATGGACAGAAGCAGACCTTGCTGGGAAAGACCGATATCCGGGTGGAAGGCAGCGTGCCTACTATGTATTCCGTTTTCCTGTCTGTATACAATGAGGAACAACTCCAGAATTTTTAAGAAAATTTGACTGGAATCCGAAAAACGAAAATAAGAAATCCACGATTTCTGTGATGCAGAGACCGTGGATTTTTCGTTTTACAGGAAATTCTTCTAAATTTCCTGTAAAATGAAAAGCTCTTTGTGCGGGGCGCAAAATGTCCGGGAGACATTTGCTCCGCCTTTTTGTGTTTGCCGCTCACAGGTTTATCGGATTTATTAACGGCGCTGTACAGGGGATATTTTACAGATAAACAGGAGATATTAAAAAGAGAAGATTGCCGTACAGATAAAAAACGTAAATCTCCTGGAGGTATAAATATAGCATGCTATTTAAAAAATGCCAGAAAAATCCGCTTATATGTATATGGATAATCATCCTTTTTGGCGGCGCTGCCCTGTGTGTTTACCAGTGCATTACAGAGAGGAAGTCTTCGTCTGACGAACTGTCCTGTGCTGTGGTGATGACTGTCTGCGAAGAAAAAACAGCGCAGGAGATAGAGAGGGAAGTGACCGAACCTGTGGAGGAGGCGGTGTCAGCTCTTCCCGGTATCCAAAAAGTAAAGTCGGTATCCGGGGAGGGGCTTTCTGCAGTCAAGCTGCAATTTTTGGAAGGTACGGATGTGGACGAGAGGCTGCCGGAGATAAGGGAAAGTCTGGCGGGGATAGAAGACAACCTGCCGGAGGGAGCAGACCGACCGGTGGTTTTGAATATGGATGCAGAAAAGTCCCCGGCGATGATTCTGGCAGTGACTCAAGCGGGGAATGATACCGCGAAAACGGCAGAGATGCTAAAGGAGGATGTGGTGCCAAAACTGAAACGTATCGAAGGGGTGGCGTATGTACATTTATCCGGATATGCTCAGGAAACAATAGAGATTACCCTCCATCCGGAAAAGATAGAGGCGGAGTATGCCCGTATACAGGGAGAGCTGAAAGCACAGGAAGAAGAAGCCAAAAAGCAGCTGGAGGAGGCGCTGAAGGAGGCGGAAAAAGCGGGCATAGAAAAATCGGAAGAAGGAGGAGATTCGGGAAACGAGGATGGGGCGGACAGAGAGGCGGAATCCGGCAGTGCGGCAGTTTTGGCAGAACTTCAGGTACGGGAATGTGAACTGAAACTTTTGGAAATTCAGTTGTCGCAGGCAGAAATGACCCTTAATGTGAAACAGCAGGAGAAGGAAGATGAACAGGCAGAACTGGATACACTGCAGGCGCAGGAGGAGACTTTACAGGAAACCTATGAAAACCTGTGCAGACAGATAGAAGAAACCGAGAGCCCGGAGGCGGCAACGCTCGCAAATTGGCAGGATGAGAGAGCGGAGTTGGAAGAAAAACTGCAGAAGATTGAACAGTACGAGCAGGAGACGGCACGTATTGGCGGCGCCCTTCTGCAGATTGAGGCACAAAAGGACAGCCTGGAGACGGCAGTATACAAGCAGAGTGAAGCCATGGAAAAGGTTGGGGAAATGCGTCTCGGACTGGAGGAAGGGACAAAGGACAAGGATGAGGTGTCACAGGAATTAGAACGCCTTAATCTGGAGGAGATACAGCAGACGGCAGGCACTGTTATAGAAGCGGCGGGAACGCCGGACCAGGATTTCACAGAGGAGGAATCCATTCCGCTGACACCAAAGCAAGTGGAGGATATTCTCACAGCACAGAATTTTAGCAGAACTTTTGCGACTGAGGGCGAGATAACACTGACAAAAGATGCCAAGGCGGACAGCGAAGAAAGAGAGAAAACAGAAGATACAAGAATTTGGGTGGGAGGAGAGATTCAGACCATCCGGGACTTGGAAGAGCTGCCTATGGCGGTGACAGAAGAAGCAGGGACCGTTCGTCTGTCAGATGTGGCAGACATTCGCGTAGTCCGCAAGGAGGAAAACATTGCCAGCTTGAACGGAAAAAGCTGCGTTCTGTTGAGTGTCGCGAAAAAGTGCGGGTACGGCGAAGGAAAAGTTTCCACGCAGGTGATGGATGAACTAAAGAAGCTAGAAAAGGACCATTCCGGCGTGAAGTGCGTGACACTATTTGACAGCAGTGAAGAGATGAAACGTGTGGCAGTAATACGCAGGGGGAACCTCCTTTGGGGAGTGGGAGCGGCAGGACTGGGAGTGCTGATGGTCAGAGCAGCGGCAGGTGGCTTTTCAGGGCGCGCAAGACGAACGATTTGCGGTCCCCTTGGAAAACCGTGGATACGGACAAATTTCCGGGAACGAAAAAGCCGGGAGATGGCGCTGTATTTTATGGCAGGTGCTCTGCTGTTCCTGGCAGAAGGCGCAGTGTTTCTGGGGCGGGAAAGCGATTCTGCCATCAAAGAGGGAACACCGTTTGATTTGACCTTAAAAATAAAAGAGGAAGAGGGAGAAGAGACGACAGTTTCAGCACAGGACTTGGCGGAAAGATATTTTTATAAGGCTGGGACTTTTGATAAACAGGACATTTTCGTAAGTATTAGCGGAGAGGAGGAAGCTGAACTGAAAATGGCGGCAAGTGCTGTGGAAACCTGCTTAAAACAGGTGGAAAACCTGGAGAATATTTCCTGTTTCCCAAAAGGAGCGGAGCGGCAATCTACCATAACCGTAAACAAAGAGGAGGCAATGCAGTATGGATTGACGGTGGAAGAAGTAAGCCAGCTCCTGGGAGAGCAGATGGGAGATGTCAGCGAAGTGCAGACAAAACTGTCCTTAAAGGAAGGCGAGTATCCGGTCTGCATAAAAGAAGCAGAGCTTCAAAGCGGGGAAGTAAAAAACATAGAAGAGATAAATTTGCCGGTAAAACAGCAGGATGGCAGTACGGCAGAAATCCCGCTGAGGGAGATTGCGGATGTAGAAGAAACGTATGTATTTTCCGAAATATACAGGGAAAATGGCAGAAGGATGATTTGGGTAACAGCGGATGTTAAAGATGGAGCAAAAAGCAAGGTGATAGAGCAGGTAGAGAATGAACTGGAGAGCTGTGAACTGCCGGACGGATATGAAATCAGCGTGAATCTGACAGACAAAAAGCGGTAAGCCAATCGAAAATGTCGTGTGTGCTCTTGTACAGGGAGGGCAGCAAAAAAAGGAAGCCTCCTTACGCTGGGGCTTCCTTTGGCTTGGACGTGCGCCTGCTTATTTGCAGTAATCCGGTAATTGGAATCTCACAGCAGCCCGCTTATCTGGATTTTGCAGCAGTCCAGTAATGGAGTTTTATAGTACTCTGATTATTTGAATTTCACGGCAGTTCCGTATGCCATGACTTCCGCAGCGCCCTGTGCGATGGAGCTGGTGGCGAAGCGCATCGCTACGATTGCATCAGCGCCAATCCGCACTGCGTCCTCAACCATCCGGTCATAGGCGATATCACGCGCCTGATTCATCATCTCCACATAAGACTTCATCTCACCGCCCACCAGGTTCTTAAAAGAGCTGCCGATATCCCGACCGATATTTTTACACTGGATTGTACTTCCCTTGACAAGTCCGATTACCTGATAATCCTGCCCGGGAATCTTTTCCGTAGTAACTACTAACATAAGCAAAACCTCCTTGTATGATATGATTTTTAATTATAGCACATGGAGAGGTGCTGTGTATACAATGGAAGAGGTTTACTGAAAGAATCAGGCTGCAGTTTGGCTCGCGTCATTTATGCTTCGGTCTACCAGATATGGAGTACATGCTGCATGCCAAGGCTCACCAGTGTGATACCCACCCAGCAGCAAAATCCGGTGAAGATGGGTTTCCCTCCGGTGCGCACGAGTTTGATAATATTCGTGTTCAAGCCGATGGCAGCCATCGCCATGACAATGAGAAATTTACTTAATTCTTTCAGCGGCGCTGTGACTTCGGCGGGGAGCTGAAATACAGTGGTGACGATGCTGGCGGCAATAAAAAACAGTACAAAGAACGGAAAAGATTTCTTCAGACTGAAGGAAGATTCTTTTCTGTTTTTTTCTTTTCTGCCCCGGTAGAGTGCCAGAACAAGGGTGATGGGGATGATGGCAAGAGTTCTTGTCATCTTGACAATGGCGGCGGATTCCAGGGTGTGGCTGGCATGGAGACCATCCCAGGCGGTGGCTGCCGCTGTCACCGAGGAGGTGTCGTTGATGGCAGTTCCGGCGAACATCCCGAACCCTTCATTGCTTAAGTGCAGGATTCCCCCGAGGGTTGGAAAAATCAGAGCGGCCAGGACGTTAAAGAGGAAGATGACAGAGATAGACTGAGCCACTTCCTCGTCCGAAGCGTCGATGACCGGCGCGGTGGCGGCAATGGCGCTGCCTCCGCAGATGGAGGAACCTACGCCCACGAGGATAGCGTTATTGGGTTTTAACCGCAGTGCCTTATATAAGAGGAAGGCGATGACAAGGGAAGTCGTGATGGTGGACAAAATGATAGGGAGCGACTGTTTCCCTTTGGCGAGTATTTCCGTGAGGTTCATGCCAAATCCTAAGAATACAACGGCTGCCTGAAGGATTTTTTTGGAAGTAAAGGTGATTCCCGCTGTAAAAGCCTCTTTCTTTTGCAGAAGCAAGGTGAGCACCATTCCAATCAGGATAGCGAAGACGGGACCGCCTACGACAGGTACAGCCTGTCCGAAAAACCATGCAGGTACAGAGATTGCGAGGCAGAGAAGCAATCCGGCGCCATTTGTTTTTATAAAATTCATGATAGATTCCTCCGTTTCAATTTTCTTGACTGGAAAATAATAACATAAAAAATTAATAAAATATAATTATATATATTTATTTTACGATAAATATATGTTATGATAGGTTGCAGGGAGTAGTTAATATAAAGCTGAAGTTTCAGCACTATGTAAAAATGCGGGCTGCCTGAACGTGCAAGCCCGCATTTATTCACCAGTGTACTGTAGGATTGACTTTCGGCATAATAGCGCAGTACGCCGGGGTACTGGAATCTTTGGCGTGTCGAATAAGGACATTTTAAGAATAAAGAAGGGGTTATCATGCTGGATTTTCGTATGGAGACATTTCTGACAGTCTGTCAGTGCATGAATTTTACCAGAGCATCGGAAGAACTGCATATCACGCAGCCTGCGGTTTCGCAGCATATCCATTTTCTGGAGAAGTATTACCGGACTAAGCTGTTTCGGTATGAGGGGAAGAAATTAAGGCTGACCAGCGCAGGTGAGCTGCTGCGCAATGCTTCGCTGACGATGAAGCATGACGAGCTGTCTCTGCAGAATGAGATGCAGCGGGAAGGGGAAGAATTAAAAGAGATACGCTTCGGAGCCACGAGGACAGTGGGCGATGCCCTGATGGGGAAGCTTTTGAAGAATTATCTGTCCCGGTACCCGGATGCGTTGATACACATGGAAGTGGAAAATACCAGCGCTCTGCTGGAGAGGCTTGACGAGGGGAAGATAGATTTTGCTCTCGTGGAGGGCTTTTTTAAGAAGAGTGAGTATGATTACCTCCCGTTTTCAACGGAGAACTATGTGCTGGTATGCGCAGGCGGATACCGCTTTTCAAAGGAGCCGGAGCGGGTGGAAGACCTGTTCGGTGAGCGGCTGCTGCTGCGGGAGCAGGGGTCCGGTACGAGGGAGGTACTGGAGAGATTTTTAAATTCCCAGAACTATAGTCTGGATGATTTTAAGCAGTCCATGGAAGTGGGAAGCCTTCAGACGATTAAGGAGTTGACAAAATCCGGGTGCGGTATTACATTTTTATATGAGGTTGCAGTCAGGGAAGAACTGGAAAATGGCGAGCTGCACAAGATTGTGCTCAAGGATTTCCAGGTGTCCCACGAGTTTACGTTTATCTGGAGGCGGGGAAGCATCTACGCGGAGCGCTACCGTGAGATATTCCGCAGACTTTCAGAGAAGTAAGGCTGCAACGAGATTAGAGAAAGGAAAGTGACGGTTTCATGTTACAGGTAGAACATTTATCATATGAAGTTTTAGAAGAAGGCCGCCAGTCGGAGATACTTTCTGATGTCAGCTTTACCGTTCGGGACGGGGAGATGCTCGTCATCACAGGACCGAACGGAGGAGGGAAGTCCACGCTGGCTAAGGTTTTGATGGGTGTCAACAAGGAGACATCGGGAAAGATTTATCTGGACGGGGAGGATATCACAGATTACTCGGTGGACGAGAGAGCGAAGGCGGGGATTGGCTTTGCCTTCCAGCAGCCGCCGCGCTTTAAGGGAATGACAGTGAGGAGGCTCTTGTCCCTGGCAGCGGGCAGGACACTGGATGAAAAGACATGCTGCGACTTATTGAGCAGCGTAGGCTTATGCGCGCGGGAATATATTGACCGTGAAGCGGATGCAACGCTTTCCGGCGGGGAGATGAAGCGGATTGAGATTGCGACAGTGCTGGCAAAGCATCACGCTCTGTGCATCTTTGATGAGCCGGAAGCGGGGATTGATTTGTGGAGCTTCTCCATGCTTATCAAGCGGTTTGAGCAGATTCACAAGGAGAAGAAGGAGAGCCTGATTCTGATTTCCCACCAGGAGCGTATCATTGAGATGGCAGACCGCATCATGGTGATTTCTGACGGGAAACTGAAGTCTATCGGCACGGCGGAGGAGATTATGCCCAGCCTTTTCGGTTCTGAGTTAGATTCCTGTGAATGCCGCAGACAAAAAGGAGGGGAACTCTATGGAGCTTAATAAAGTAACGCAGGATGTACTGAATGTAATAGATTCCTATGGATTTAAGCAGGAGGGCGCTTACAACCTCCGTCTCGATGGCATGGCAGTGTGCCACGGAGACAGCAGACATATCCACATCGTAAAAAAAGAGGACAAGCCGGGGATTGATATCCACATCAGCGGGGAGACAAAGGACGAGCAGGTGCATATTCCGGTGGTGATGTCTAAAGAAGGCGTGGATGTAGTCTACAATGATTTCTATGTGGAGGATGGCGCGGATGTGACCATCGTTGCCGGATGCGGTATCCACGGGGAAGGATGCAGCGAGACGAGGCACGACGGTATCCATACATTCCACATCGGGAAAGATGCCAATGTCAAATATGTGGAAAATCACTATGCGGAAGGGAACGGCACGGGAAAGAAAGTACTCAACCCGGTGACGAAGATATATGTGGGAGAAAATTCTGTGTTTACGCTGGAGACATCCCAGATTAAGGGCGTCGATTCTACGGAGAGAGAGACGTATATTGAGCTGGCGGAGAACGCAAAGCTTTTCGTGACGGAGAAGCTGATGACCCACGAGGACCAGAGTGCCATATCCAATATGGATGTGCAGCTTACCGGGGAGAACAGTTCCGCGAGAATTGTATCCCGTTCTGTTGCGAAAGGGACTTCCAGACAGGTCTTCCATCCGAAGGCGATTGGAAACAATCTCTGTCATGCCCATGTACAGTGCGATTCCATCATCATGGATGAGGCGGAAATCAGTTCTATCCCTGAGATTAACGCCAGACATGTGGACGCGCAGATTGTCCACGAGGCGGCGATTGGAAGGATTAATGACGAGCAGCTCACCAAACTGCGCACCTTTGGACTCAGCGAGGAAGAGGCGGAAGCGGTCATCATCGAGAACTTCCTGAAATAGAATAAGAAAAAAAGAGGGTGTCACTTCATCGTGAGCATATCATCTGCTCTGACGATTTTGTGACACCCTCGCCTTGTCTTACGGGGCGCTGTTTCGTTTTTGGAGTGAATCTGTGGTTGACCGCGAATTAAAGGCGATTCTTCACGTTTGAAGATTTCTATTTACAGACATCTACCCATTCCTTAGCCTCCGCATATTTTTCCATCTCCTCACAGGTCAGTTCCACTGCGGAGTTTGCGCTGCCAGCGGCGGGAAATACGGTGTCAAACCGTTTCAGGGAGACATCGAGATAAGTTTCTGTTGCAGCAGGATTGGCGAAAGGGCAGACGCCGCCGATGGCATGTCCCGTATAGGTTTCCACATCTTCCGGAGAGACCATCCTCGCCTTAAATCCAAAGAAATTTTTGAATTTACTGTTGTCAATCTTCATATCACCTGCCGTCACCACCAGGAATGCCCCGTCTTTCTCCTTTGTGTAGAAAGAGAGGGTCTTGGCGATGCGTGCCGGTTCTACTCCTGCGGCTTTGGCGGCGAGTTCTACAGTAGCACTGGATTCTGGAAACTCTAATATTTCTTTTTCTATATTGTGATTGCTAAAATAATCTTTTACTAACTGTATAGACATAATAGTTCCTTCCTTCTTTTTGATATTTTCTGTATATAAAATGCTGTCCCTGCACATTGACTTTACCATATCGACTTTGGCATATCCGCCTGCTGGCTGAGCTGCTCTGAAGCGGAAAGACAGTGCTGCTCTCCCTATTATAACAGTGGAGGCGGCGCATGGCAATCATTACAGCTTGCGTCCAATAAATGCCGGCAGAGAGAAGATTATCAGCGGTTTGCAGACTTTACAGCGGTTTTCAATTGTGCTAATATAATACACGGATGTGTCCGGCAAAAGTTTATGAGTTTCGGATATATCTGACAGAAGTTTTCCCGGGCGGGGAGCGCCGTCTGGGTTTTTACTGTACTGCGTACGAGGTACGAAAATAACCTGCGAGGGAATCCGTGTTCCGGAGTGAGAGGATACCAGTGAGTATCGACCGTTATTTCAGGAGGTTAATATGAGAAACATCAACGTGAAAAAGCTCGCGTTAGCGGGCATCCTTGTAGCTGTCGGTATTGTTTGTTCTCCGCTGTCTATTCCGGTAGGAGCGTCAAAATGTGCGCCAATCCAGCATTTTATCAATATACTGGGCGGCGTGTTCTTAGGACCGGGATATGCGGTTGGCATGGCGTTTGTCACCAGTCTTTTGCGAAACCTGATGGGAACAGGAACACTGCTTGCATTTCCTGGTTCCATGTGCGGCGCATTTCTGTGCGGTATGCTTTACAAATATGGGAAGCACCTGCCATATGCCTATCTGGGAGAACTGTTTGGTACATCTGTCATCGGCGGACTTTTGAGTTACCCGATAGCAGTGCTTCTGATGGGAAGTGAGAGCGCGGTATTCGGCTTTGTCATCCCCTTCTTTGTGTCCAGCTGCGGCGGTACGATTCTGGCGGCAGTACTTGTGACTGCGATGAAGAAGATGAAGGTGCTGGATATCTATCTGGGGAATTTGAAGTACGAATAAAGAAAATCTGAAGACAAAAGGGGAGCTTGCACGCAAGCAGGCTGAGAGTAGGCTGAAGTGCCTAGACCCGAAACCTGATTTGGATAATGCCAACGAAGGGAGAATATATGCGCAGCGTACGGGCGGGTATACCTTCTTGGTGTGCCTGCTTTTTCAATGTATAGGAAACGCAGGCACATAGGGGAAAGGAGAGGATTTAAGATGATGAGAGACTGTATGGAACAGGTGAAGAAAACAGTGCCGTTGGTGCATAATATCACGAACTACGTCACAGTCAATGACGTGGCAAATATGCTGCTGGCATGCGGGGGCAGCCCGATTATGTCGGACGAGGCGGAGGATGTGGAGGATATCACATCTATCTGCGGGGGATTGAATATCAATATCGGAACCCTGCACAAGACCAGTATAGAGGGAATGTTTAAGGCGGGGAAGAAAGCCAATGAGCTGGGACATCCTGTCCTGCTTGACCCGGTGGGCGCGGGAGCCAGTGCGCTTCGGACCAATACAGCGCTTAAGCTGATGAAGGAACTTCATCTGAGCGTAATCCGGGGAAATATTTCCGAGATTAAGACGCTGGCGAAGGGCAGCGGCACCACAAAAGGCGTGGATGCCGACACAGCGGATGCTGTGACGGAGGAAAATCTTCAGGAAGCGGTCGCTTTTGTGAAGGCGTTTTCTAAGGAGTGCGGCTGTATCATCGCGGTGACAGGCGCTATTGATTTGGTGACAGATGGGAATAAGTGCTATGTCATCCGCAACGGGCGTGCGGAGATGGGACGTATCACAGGAACCGGCTGTCAGCTTTCCGGTATGATGACGGCATACCTGGTGGCGAACCCGGAGAGTCCACTGGAAGCGGCGGCAACGGCTGTCTGCGTGATGGGGCTGGCAGGAGAGATTGGCTTTGCGAGGATGCAGGAGGGGGATGGAAATTCCACATACCGCAACCGCATCATCGATGCCGTCTATAACATGACGGAAGAAGAACTGGAAAGGGGGGCGCGCTATGAAGTGCTCTAAAGAAAATCTGCTTTTGTACGCTGTGACGGACAGAAGATGGCTGAAAGACAAGACATTGTATCAGCAGGTGGAAGAGGCAATCAAAGGCGGGGTGACCTTCATTCAGCTCCGGGAGAAGAATCTCGATGAGGAGGCGTTTCTGAAAGAAGCGGAAGAAATCAAGGAACTCTGCCGCAAACATCAGGTTCCCTTTGTCATCAACGACAATGTGGAGATTGCCGCAAAAGTCGGGGCTGACGGTGTGCATGTGGGACAGAGTGACATGGAGGCTCTGGACGTAAGAGCGAAGCTGGGAGACGACAAAATTATCGGTGTGTCCGCGCAGACTGTGGAACAGGCGCTTAAGGCACAGGAACACGGCGCAGATTATCTGGGCGTGGGCGCGGTGTTTGCCACAGGCTCCAAGGCAGATGCCGTGGAGGTGGACCACAAGGTGCTCAAGGAAATCTGTGAGGCGGTGGATATTCCTGTTATCGCCATTGGGGGAATCAGTGAGGAAAACGTGCTGGAACTCAAAGGCAGCGGAATCTGCGGAATCGCGGTCATCAGCGCGATTTTCGCCAAACCGGATGTGAAAGAGGCCGCCAAAGGGCTTCGCAGGCTGACAGAAGAGATGGTAAAAGCAGAGTAGTTTACGAAAACAGTGGTATGTAAACAGCAGCTTAATTTATGAAAATGACGATATGCAAAAGCAGCTTTGAAGCTTATGTATATCGGAAGCAGAAAGCAGGAAAACAATGATAAAGGGCGTTATATTTGATGTGGATGGAACTCTTCTCAATTCTATGCCAATCTGGGAAAATCTTGGGGAATTGTATTTAAAAAAACTGGGAATCGAGGCGGAGAACGGGCTGGGGAGCATCCTTTTTGCCATGAGTATGGAGGAGGCAGCCGCCTACCTGATTGAGACATATGGTCTGTCCCTTGGTGTGACAGATGTGGTGGAAGGTCTTGCCCGGCAGGTGGAGGAATTTTACGCGGAGAAGGTTCCGTTAAAAGAAGGAGTGCGGCAATATCTGCAGGAGTTTCGAGAGCGCGGGATACCGATGGTCATCGCCACGTCCGGGGACCGGAAAAATGCACAGGCCGCGTTAAAGAGGCTGAAAGTGCTCTCTTATTTCGATGGAATCTTCACCTGCTCGGAGATAGGCAGCGGAAAGTCTCAGCCTGATATTTATCTGACAGCGATGCTCAAGATGGATACAGAGCCTGAAAACACCTGGGTTTTCGAGGACGCCCTGCATGCCATACAGACAGCGAAAAGAGCCGGATTTAAGACGGTCGCTGTCTATGACAGGGCAAATGATAAAAATCTCGCGCAAATCTGGAAAACGGCGGATATTTATTTGCCGGAGTTTACAGATTTTGAACTGTTCTGCAAACGAGCAGAGAATGTATCATAATCATAAGCGGCAGACCGGGGGCACCACTTTCTGTCGCTATATAAAATTAATGCGTAATGAAAAAAGGCTTCGGATAGAGAAACAATACGACATCTGAGAGCCGGGAAAGAGAGGAAAGTAAGATGAGAACAGCATTAACAATCGCCGGAAGTGATTCCAGCGGAGGCGCCGGTATCCAGGCAGATATCAAGACAATGACCGCCAACGGCGTGTTTGCCATGAGTGCGGTGACAGCTCTGACTGCGCAGAATACAACCGGCGTAACAGGAATTATGGAAGCAACACCAGAGTTTTTAAAGCAACAATTAGATTGCGTATTTACGGATATCCGTCCGGATGCAGTGAAGATTGGAATGGTATCTTCTGCGAGACTGATTCGCGCGATTGCGGAAAAATTGAAGGAATTTAAGGCGTCCAATATCGTGGTTGACCCGGTTATGGTGGCGACCAGCGGCGCGAAACTTATCAGTGACGATGCGGTACAGGTCCTAAAGGAAGAATTGTTCGGGCTTGCGGATATTCTGACGCCCAATATCCCAGAGGCGGAAGTCCTCTCCGGGATGGACATAAAGACAGAGGAAGACATGGCGGAGGCGGCAGAGAAGATTGGCAGTCTCTATCACTGTGCTGTCCTCTTAAAAGGCGGGCACCAGTTAAATGACGCCAATGACCTGCTCTACCGTGACGGAGACTGCCGCTGGTTTTACGGAAAGCGTATCGACAACCCCAACACTCACGGGACAGGCTGTACGTTGTCCAGCGCCATTGCCTCCAATCTGGCAAAGGGATTTTCCATGGATGAATCGGTTGAGAGAGCCAAGGCGTACATTTCCGGAGCGTTGTCTGCCATGCTTGATTTGGGAAAAGGCAGCGGTCCTATGCATCACGGATTCGCCATCACCGGGGAATACATCAAAGAAGCAGAAGCAGCAGGGGAGGCGGAATAAATTATGGCTAAGAGAAAGACCTCGATATTTGAAAACGGACTTATCTGGTTCGGTGCCGGTGTCTCTATCGCGGAAATCCTCACCGGGACATATTTTGCGTCTCTCGGATTTGGCAAAGGGATTCTGGCAATCGTACTGGGACATGTAATTGGCTGTATCATGATGTTCCTGGCGGGACTCATAGGCGCCAGAACCGGGAAGAGCGCCATGGAGACCGTGAAGATGAGCTTCGGGCAGAAGGGCGGTCTTCTGTTTTCTGTCCTCAATGTGCTGCAGCTCGTGGGCTGGACGGCAATCATGATATATGACGGGGCGCTGGCGGCAAACGGCGTCATCAAGACCGGAGCCTGGGTGTGGTGCCTTGTGATTGGGGCGCTTATCATCCTCTGGATTGCGGTGGGCGTCACCAACCTCGGAAAAATCAATACCATCGCCATGGCAGCCTTATTTATTCTGACGTTAGTCCTGTGCAAGGTTATTTTCTTTGACGGCGGCGCAGTCTCCATAAGCGGCGAGGGGATGACATTCGGGGCAGCGGTGGAGCTGTCTGTGGCAATGCCTTTATCCTGGCTGCCTGTCATCAGCGACTATACGAGAGAAGCGGAAAAGCCGGTGAAAGCGACAGCGGTCAGTGTTATCGTGTATGGACTTGTGAGCTGCTGGATGTACATCATCGGCATGGGAGCGGCAATCTATACAGGGGAAGCAGATATTGCCGCCATCATGGTGAAGGCAGGTCTCGGCATTGTGGGACTTCTGATTATCATTTTCTCGACAGTGACGACCACATTCCTGGATGCTTACTCTGCGGGAGTCTCCAGTGAATCTATCGTCTCGAAGCTCAAAGGAAGCCATGTGGGAATTGCGGCGACTGTGGTGGGAACCATAGCGGCAATCCTTTTCCCCATGGATGATATCACGGATTTCCTGTATCTCATCGGTTCCGTGTTCGCTCCTATGATAGCGGTACAGATTACAGATACGTTTCTTTTGAAAAAGGACCGGTCAGATGTAAGCGCAAGCTGGGTGAACCTGATTGTATGGCTCATCGGATTTATCCTCTACCGTTTCCTTATGCACATCGATATCCCTGTGGGCAACACACTGCCCGACATGGCAGCCACGATTTTACTGTGCCTTGCGGCAAATGCGCTTGTGCGCAACCAAAAAGCGGCATGATTTTCTCCAAACGCAACCGCAGTTTGCTTGTGTTTACATCCTGCTTTTCTTATAATCGGAGAGGATGAAACCTATCCGCAGCATCGGTGTGCGGCAAGCGGATAGGCTCTTGCACACCGATGTTGTTAATCGGAAGGAAAAACAGGATTAAGAAAGGCAGGATTGAAAAAATGAGTTTTGGAGAGAATTTACAATTCTATAGAAAAGAAAAAAATATGACACAGGAGCAGTTGGCGGAACAGCTCGGCGTCTCGCGTCAGACGGTATCGAAGTGGGAGGCAAATACTTCTTACCCGGAAATGGAAAAGATACTGCAGCTCTGTGAACTGTTCTCCTGTTCTATGGATACACTTTTAAGAGGAGAAGCGAAGCAGCAGACCGAGGAGGACACGGCGGGCTATGACAGGCATATGAATCAGTTTTGCCTGCGAATCATCCTTGGAATTGAACTGGCAGTCTGCGCAGGCGTAGGAAATCTGGCATGTGAAGCCTTCCGTCTGCCGGAGTACATATCCACACTGGCAGCGCTTCTGTTCTTTATTGCGGGAGGTCTGGTGCTCGTAGCAACAGGGATACAGCACAGCCAGTTTAAAGAAAAGCATCCCCAGATTCGTCCTTTTTATAAGGAAGCAAAGATAGAGGCGTTCGAGAGCCGTTTTCCCTTTCTTATCACGGGAGGCATCGGTGTCATCCTGGCAGGGGGCGTCTTTGCGGTCATCGGCGAGGAGGTTCCGGCGCCGTCATTTTGCACGGCAGAGATTTATAACGTCATCGTTCTTATGTTTGCTGCTGTGGGAGCGGGAATCCTCATCTATGCGGGCATGCAGAAATCCAAATATAATATTGAGAATTATAATAAAGAGAACAGACCGCAAAAAGAAGCCAGTCGGAAAGACCGCCTGATTGGAATGTGGTGCGGATGTATCATGATTTTCGCAACGATTGTGTTTCTTTTGATGGGATTTTTGTTTCGGATGTGGGAGATATGCTGGATTGTCTTTGTGATTGGCGGTATGCTCTGCGGGGTTGTCACAGTCATTATAAATGGAGCTATCGATGAATAAGTTGTAGTAATTAGCAAAAAAGATTGTAACTTGCGGGAAGATTCGCTATGATGTATATAATGCCGATTTATGAACGGCATGTCCGGCTTCTGAAGGAAGGATAAAAAGAGAGAAAGAAGAGAGGAAGGTAGAATCATGGACGGTTCAGTTTTTATCGGGACATGGTGGTCGCTGGTGCCGCCGCTTCTCGCAATCATTCTTGCATTTGTCACAAAGGAGGTGTACAGTTCGCTCTTTGTAGGCGTTGCTGTGGGAGCGCTGTTATACACGGGATTTGACCCGTGGAATACGTTTGTCGCCTTCTTTGATATCATGAAGGAAAATATGAATCTAAATATCCTGATTTTTGATGTTCTGTTAGGCATGATAATTGTGCTTATGGCGAAGTCAGGAGGCTCGTCGGCTTACGGCAACTGGGCGGGCAAAAAGATTAAGACAAAGAAGAGCGCCCTTTTGGCGACCACAGGATTGGGCATTCTGATTTTTGTTGATGATTATTTCAACTGTCTGACGGTGGGCTCGGTTATGCGCCCGGTGACAGACCGCTATAAAGTATCCAGAGCAAAACTGGCATATATCATAGATGCCACGGCAGCTCCGATATGTATCATCGCGCCGATTTCGAGCTGGGCGGCAGCTGTCAACTCCTATGTGCCGGAGGATGCGGGAATCACAGGATTCCAGTTGTTCCTGCGCACGATTCCCTACAATCTGTATGCGCTTTTGACGATTGCTATGGTACTGTTTATCATTATCAGCGGGTTCGATTTCGGTCTGATGAAAAAGCATGAGGAAAACGCCGCGAAAGGTGATTTGTTTACAAGCGGAGCGGAGGAATTTGAGAAGATTGAGGAAGAGGACGGCTCTAAGAATGGAAAAGTCATGGATTTGGTACTCCCGGTGGCGGTCCTCATCGTATCAGCGGTGGGAGCTATGATTTATACTGGTTTCCAGGGCGGGGCTACGGATATCGTGACAGCCTTTGCAAACTGCGATTCTGAGACAAGCCTGATTTTTGCCACCATGGTGACAGTGCTTTTCATGTTCGTTTTATACATGCCGAGAAAAGTTATCACATTTAAAGGCTTTATGGACAGCTTTGTGGAAGGGTTCAAGCTGATGATTCCGGCAGTGGCAATCCTGATTTTTGCCTGGTCCTTGAAAGGTGTGGGCGATGCTCTGGGTATTGCGGATTTTGTGGGAGACCTGGTGGGAAATAACGCGCATGCCAGCGTTTTCGTTCCGGTTATCATGTTTGCTGTGGCAATCTTTCTGTCTTTCTCCACCGGAACATCCTGGGGAACATTTGCCATCCTTGTGCCAATCGTTGTGGCGATGTTCTCGGATGCTGCCAACATGGAAATGATGATTATTGCGGTATCCGCTGTTCTGGCAGGCGCGGTGTGCGGAGACCATGTATCCCCTATTTCGGACACAACGGTCATGTCCTCAGCGGGTGCGCAGAGCAACCATATCAATCACGTCTCCACACAGATGCAGTACGCGGCAGTCGTGGCGGGTGTCTGCCTGGTGGGCTATGTGATTGCGGGAGTTGTGAAAATATGGTGGGTAACTCTCGGTCTCAGTCTGATACTCCTGCTCGCGGTGCTGACGGGAATGAAAATTGTCCTGTCCCGCTCCAATAAGGCGGCACATGATTAAGATAAAGGCGCCCTACATTGACCAGAGCGTAAAATACCCGACAGGATGTGAGAGTGTCTCTGCTGTCATGCTGCTTCAGTTTTTGGGATACGATATCACAGTGGATACATTTATCCGGGACTATCTGGAGTGCCGGGATTTTGCAGAGAGAGCGGGGGAGCTGTACGGACCCGACCCGCGCAGGTATTTCTGTGGCAGTCCCTATGATGAGGAATCCTTTGGCTGCTACGCCCCGGTCATATGCCGGGCACTTCAGAACGTGTTTGGCTCCGACTACAGGGCAGTGGATGAGACGAAGAAACCAGTGGAATATCTGATAAAGACTTACATAGATAAGGGTATGCCGGTCATCTTCTGGGCGTGTATCAATATGCGGGAGCCTGTCACAGGTCCTGTGTGGAAGCTTGAGGATACGGGAGATAACTTCACCTGGATATCCAATGAGCATTGTATGCTGCTGGTGGGCTACGACGAGGAAGGATATTACTTTAACGACCCCTACGAAAATAACGGAGTCGTACGATATGAAAAAGAATTGGTGAAAAAACGGCACGCCGCGCAGCATATGCAGGCGGTCGGGGTGGAAATCCTGTAAACAAAAGAAAACCCGGAGCTCTGTCTTTCGTGCAAGAGGAATCTCCTCTGACGAGTCATGAAAAACAGAGTCTCCGGGTGTTTTTTTAGGACGCAGCCGCGCTTCGGTGCGAGCATGTATGAAACAACTCCTTTTTACAGAAGCTGTATCCCGTTATCGAGTGCGGTCTCCATAATCTCATCCGGCCAGATGGAAGAGTGAACCTCTCCGATGTGGGCTTTGCGCAGGTAGTACATACAGATACGGGACTGACCGATGCCGCCGCCTACGGTGTATGGAAGTTCACCGTTTAAGAGCGCCTTCTGGAAGGGCAGGGAAGCGCGGTCCTCACATCCCGCCAGCCTCAGCTGCTTGTTAAGAGAGCCTTCGTCCACGCGGATACCCATGGAGGAGAGCTCCAGCCCGATATCCAGAACCGGGTAGTAGACAATGATGTCACCGTTCAATTCCCAGTCATCATAGTCCGGGGCGCGTCCATCGTGCTTTTCGCCGGAAGCGAGTTCCTTGCCAATCTGCGAGATGAAGACGGCTCCCTTCGCCTTGGCGATACGGTGCTCTCTCTCCTTGGGAGTGTTGTCCGGGAACATATCTTCCAACTCCTGGGAGGTGATGAAGAAAATGTCATCCGGAAGCCAGGGCTCTATATAGTTATAACGCCTGGAGATATATTCCTCCGTATCTTTGAGGGCGCTGTACACCTTGCGCACGGTATATTCCAGTGTCTCCATATTGCGCTCCTCTTTGGAAATGATTTTTTCCCAGTCCCACTGGTCCACATAGAGAGAGTGGATGTTATCGGTATCTTCGTCGCGGCGGATGGCGGTCATATCTGTGTAAAGCCCTTCGCCGGAGTGGAAGTCATAGTGTTTCAGCGCGTAACGTTTCCATTTTGCAAGGGAATGGACAACCTCGGCAGACGCATCGCCCTGTTCTTTGATTCCGAAAGCGACCGGGCGTTCCACACCGTTGAGATTATCATTCATACCGGATTCCGGTTTTACAAATAAAGGCGCGGAAACACGGGTCAGATGGAGTGATTTCGCGAGCGCCCGTTCAAAATGGTCTTTGATTTCTTTGATTGCCACTTCCGTCTCACGGATGGTGAGGGGAGAGCGGTATCCCTTGGGGATGATAAGTTGTTCCATAAAAAGCAGCTCCTTTGATTTATTCTGTCTTCAGATAAGGGAAGCTCATCTGACATAAAACGCCGTTGTGCGGGAAGCAATGTTCCGAGACGACGCTACTTTCCTATTTTAATGTGAGAAGTACGGGAAGTCAACCGCAGATAGAGAAGAAAATGGTTATACGAAGATTTATGGTTGCTGTTCGCAGGTATCTGTGAACAGTAACAATCTATGCGGTTGAGGCGGAAGAGATGTCTAATAAAAGACATGACAGATAAAAAAGATAGCAAAAGATTATTAACAGAAAATATCAAACAAATTAAAAATAAAACTAAAAATTTATTGACAAAATGCAAGATGTGTAGTAAGATTAACTTAACAAAAAGAAGAAAACAATTATTATCCGGCTGAAATATAAAACGGAAAGTTCATGGAGAAATTATCATAATGACGAGAAAGTTATGAGAGAAGTAAAATCCATGAAGAATAAAATTTCCGTTTATCCATTAGCAGGAAATCTAAGAAAAGGAGGTACGGACCACCAGCAACGTAAATTAAAAAATCAAAGCAAAAAAAGAAAAAGAGGTAAAGACCAATGATAGAAATATCAGTATAAGAGCGGGTGTTAATCAAAGTCGATTGGCATCCGCTCTTATCATGTGGAAAAAATGAGGGGATTATGCGTAAAAAATAGAGGGAATTGTTGTCGAAACGAAAAAAAATTGGTAGAATGGTTTCGGACGCATGAAAGCGGCAGGGGAGAAGCGACATGGCAAAATCTTGCAATCAGAAAGCAAAGATATACTCTATCTCATGAAGATATTCCTGGAGGAGACGGATGAGGAGCACCCTTTATCCAGAAAGGAATTGGAGGAGCGTTTGGCAAAGTACGGAATCCACGCGGAGAGAAAGAGCCTTTACAATGATATGGAGACCCTGAAGACTTTTGGGCTGGATATTCTGTACAAGAAGGGGCGCCCGGAGGGGTACTATCTAGGCGAACATGAATTTGAACTGGCAGAGTTAAAGCTTTTGGTGGATGCAGTACAGTCTTCGAGATTTATTACTGAAAAGAAATCCAGCGCACTGATTCGCAAGATTGAAGGATTGACCAGCAGACATGAGGCAAAGCAGCTGCAGCGGCAGGTCGTTGTGGCAGACCGCATCAAGTCGATGAACGAGAGCATTTTTTACAATGTGGATAAGCTGCACATAGCAATCGCTTCCAACCAGCAGATTCTCTTTAGGTATTTCGAATGGACGGTGAAGAAAGAAATCCGGCTGAAAAAAGACGGCAGACCTTATCAGGTGAGTCCCTGGGCGCTGACCTGGGATGATGAGAACTACTATCTGATAGGGTATGACATGGAGGCGGAGCTTCTGAAGCATTTCCGCGTGGACAAAATGCTGGATATCCGGGTCTTTGACGAGCCAAGGGGAGGGCAGGAAGAGTTTTCACGCTTTGATGTTGCCAGTTACACAAGAAAGACCTTCGGTATGTTCGGAGGCGACGAAAAAACAGTGAGGCTGCGCTTTGAAAACCGTTTTGTGGGCGTTGTTCTGGACCGTTTCGGCAAGGATGTACAAATCTGGAAGGACGGGGAGTCACATTTCACAGTGCGGGTGCAGGTAGCAGTCAGCGCACCGTTTTTCGGATGGCTCACAGGGCTGGGCAAAGGTGTGAAGATACTTTCACCTGATGACGTGGCGGAAGAATACTGTCTTCTGCTTCGGGAACTGGCGGGGACCTATGGGGAAGAAGAAAAATAAGAATAAGGGACAAAGGAGTAAAAGAAAGAATGGATTGGAATACGGTTGTAAACATGGTTCGGGAATCAGGACTTGAGGTTCTCGTGTACGGAGAGCAGGGGAGGAGTCTTGAGACAGTAGATTTTGTGTTTTATGGTATTATGATAGCGATTGGGCTTCTCTGGTGCTTCCTGGGAGTGAAGCTGATACGTTTCTGGTCCGCGCTGATAGGCTTATGCATCGGTCTTGGCGTGGGGACTGCCGCCGGAGAACTGCTGGGGCTTGATACAATGGTTTCCCTCGGCGCGGGAGCTGTACTGGGAATTATCCTGCTTGTGCTGTGCGCGCGGTTCTATCGATTCGGCGCGTTTGTGACTGTCCTGGTGGTCGGAAGCCTGAGCACAATGTATCTGTTAAATCCGCAGGATTTGATTTTCTTAGGTATCTGCGGAGCGGTGGGGCTTGTCCTGGCTTTGCTTTCCATCAAATTCACGGAGGTTATTACTATCATTGTCACGGCAGTTTTCGGTGCGCTTACAGCGGAGGGCGCTGCCGCGTTTTTGCTGCCGATACAGGGAAGTTTCGTGGAAATTATCATCGGCGCGGTGCTGGGCGCTGCCGGTGTGCTGATTCAGCTCCTTCTGGAGTCTAAGAAGAGAAAGAAACAGAGCCTGAAAAAAGCGGCGGAAATCCGCGATACCCATTCCACAGCAAACGAGGTGGAAAGGGCGAGAGCAATGATGGAGAACCTGGATAAACTTCCGGATGAAGAAGAGCAGTCTGAGGAAAAACCATCTGACGATGAAGAGGAAGATGACGACATTACATATATCGAATAAAAAATATAAGAGATAAAAAGTAAAGTCCGTTTTATGACACACCTGCTTTGATATGATGGATGTAAGGAAATGATTCATGTCAAAGGAAGGTGTGTTTTTATGTATATCAAAAAATCTGTGCTTACAAAAGTTGTTCTCTCTCTGGGTGCTTTCGCTCTGGTGCTGCTCATGGTTATGTACAGCTTTACGGAAACGAAAATTCCGGATATCTTCTATATTCTGGCGTGGGGAGGAAGCATTTTTCTGACTCTGCGCGGTGTCTCAAAAATCGAGAGACATGCGTGAGAGATTTTGACTCCTGTCTTTGTCGGTTGCCTGCTTTTTCAGAAAGTTGTATAATAATTTCATAGACATAAGAAGCTAATGAAAAGACAACAGAGGCAAAGGAGGCTTACGGATGAAGATTGATATGCACTGCCATGTGAAGGAAGGTTCTATTGACAGTAAGGTAAGCTTGGATGAATATATCACGATTTTAAAGCAAAAAGGATTTCAGGGAATGGTCATCACAGACCACAACACCTACAAGGGATACCGTTACTGGAAGGAGAACATCAAGGGAAAGAAGCATACGGATTTTGTGGTGCTCAAAGGAATCGAATACGATACAAGGGATGCGGGACATATCCTGGTTATCATGCCGGAGGGTGTGAAGATGCGCGTCCTGGAGATGAGAGGGATGCCGCTTGCCACCCTGATAGATTTAGTACACAGAAACGGCGGAGTGTTGGGACCAGCGCATCCGTGCGGGGAAAAATACATGAGTTTTATGAACACGAAGCGCTTCTACAAATCACCGGAGATTGTCAAGCGGTTCGATTTCGTGGAGGCGTACAATTGCTGTGAGTCGAAGGAATCCAATGCGGGCGCCGCTAAGCTGGCGGCAAAATACTCGAAAGTGACAGTGGGCGGCAGCGATTCCCACAAGGCAGACTGCGTGGGACGGGCTTATACGATTCTGCCGGAGCCTGTGACCTGCGAGACAGATCTGATTTCCATGATTCACAAGAAGACGCATTTTGAAGTGGGAGGAATCCCCTATGAGAAGACAACGAAAGAGAAGATTGGCAAGGTCAACAAGGTGCTGGTCTATTCCTTCTGGCTGTACAATAAAGGCGGCGAGCTGGTGAAACGGCGCGGGCGCAACGGCAAGATGGAGGAGGAGAATCCCTTCGACCCCATTGACCCGGTTGAAATGTATTACCGTTTCTGAAGACAGATATGCACACCCTGCGAGGACACTGCGTTCAGAATCTACGGGTTGTCGTCTAAAAGCGCGCTGTTCTTTGTGCGGTAGAGGCGCGGCGGCATGCCGAACTTTCTCTTGAACAGGCGGGTAAAGTAGGACAGATTGTCAAACCCCACGGCGGAGGAAATTTCCAGCACGGACAAGGAGGACGCGGTCAGCAGTCTGGCGGCGATGGAGAGGCGGTAGGTGTTTAGGTATTCGGTGAACCCGCTTCCCATATGCGTTTTGAAGAATTTCATAAAATGAGATTTGCTGTAATAGGTCAGCTTCGCCATGTCCTCAATAGAAATCGGTTCTTGATAATGGTCCTCCACATATTTTAATATAAGCTTGATTTTTTCCAGAGATTTCGTGTCGGTCTTCGATGCGGAATCTCTGTTTTTCTGATGGGATATCAGCAGAAAAAGGAGCTGGAATAAAAAGCCCTTTAAGGCGAGCTGGTATCCTTCCGGCTGCTTTTCACAGAGTGCGTCAATACTGCGGATATAGTCCGCTGCCTGCAGATAGCAGGGCAGGGAAGGGGTCAAAAACGTCTCGGAGAGAATCGTTCCCTCCATGAAAGGACGGATAAACTGCGACGAGCAAAGGTCAGGACCCTGTGCGGTGAGCAGGGTAGGCATAAAGAGGATGTTCTCATATTCCATGATATTTTCTTCATCCTGCTCAATGGAATGAAGTCTGCCGGGCAGAATGAGGACAATATCTCCCGCGTTGACGTTCTGCCGCTTAAAATCCACAGAGACAATGCCTCTGCCCCTTTTGATGACAATGAGTTCCATCTCTTCATGCCAGTGCAGAGGAACATGGGTAAAGTCCAGAGGGATGGAGCACAGATACGTATTGTACGGGAAATCAGAGGCGGTATGCGCTTTCGTCTCGTGATAATTTTGATATTCATTCAGATTCATGGAAAATATGGCTCCTTTCGCATGAGTACTGCCGGCTTGCTTCATCGGGAGGCTTCTGCCCCTGTCGCATTTATCGGGCAAAGCCCGCCATCCCGAAGGGAATGTGTTTCGGTATGTCTTTTAAGGTATAACTATAGAGTACGTTGCAAAACGGAAAATGTCAATCGCCGGGTTACCGTTCGCAGGTATCTGTGAACAGTAGCGTCAGTGTACAAGGGGCAATACGCCTCAAACCGCGTAATATCGGCGATTTTCATCGTTATCCTCAATCGGCGTACGTCCAGTACGCCTCAATCGTCTGCCTTGAAAAGCGCCGATATTCCTGCGGTTGAGGTCTATGAGTCGTGAAGTGACAAATTTAAGCCCCTTTAAGGCACTTGAACGACGCGTACAGAGACGTACGCGGAGAGAAAATAACGAAAAAGGGGCTTAAATTTGTCCTTCATCGACCGTATTGCCCCTTGTACACTGACGCTAACCATCGCCGAGACAAAAAGGCAGAGGACCGGGCAGGGAGAAAATGGCAGTTGTATGGGAAAAGAAGGGCAGGCAAATTGACTTATAGAGCAAAAACCTTTATAATTCCTTATGGAGAAATATTCTCAATAGCACTTAAATGTGTTCGGCAGATGCAGGAGCACAGAGTGTGAATTGAAATTCAAAGATACAGAGGATGAATGAGATGAGACTAAAAGAGGGAAAAGACAATTGTACCTATATTGTGGAATCCATAGATATCGAACTGAATCTGGAGCGGCGCCTGGAGGCGCTCGGTCTGACTCCGGGCTCAAGGATTACCATCTTGAACAATGACAAAAAGGGAGCAGTTACTGTGCGCTTCCGTGGGACGAGATTTGCCATCGGGAAACGGATTGCGGACCATATCATTGTGGAGGAGGAAGCAGCATGAGCCGGGACGGACAGGATATTATCAGAGTAGGATTTATCGGAAACCCGAACTGCGGGAAGACGACGCTCTTTAACGCTTACACCGGGGCGAATCTGAAGGTGGCGAACTGGCCTGGTGTCACGGTGGAAAAAAAGGAAGGAAAAGCCTTTTATAAGGGACAGGAGTTTCTTTTGATTGACCTCCCGGGTATCTACAGCCTGACTTCTTATACAATGGAAGAAAAGGTTTCCAGGGAATGTATCATGAGCGATGAGGTGGATGTCATCGTGGATGTGGTGGACGCTTCCTGCCTGGAGCGCAACCTTTACCTGACGCTGCAGCTCATCGAACTGGGAAAACCGGTGGTACTGGCGCTGAATATGATGGACATTGTGGAGGAGCGGGGCATGGAAATCGACCTGCACCGTCTCCCGGAGATGCTGGGGATTCCGGCAATTCCGGTGTCAGCGCGGAAAAAGACGGGGCTGGAGATTCTGATGCACGCGGTGGCGCATCATAAGGATTATACGAAGCAGGGACCCTTTATCCACCATCATTCGGAGAAGACCGGACATAAACACAACCATCATACAGAGTACGCCATGGTCTACAGTGATGAGATTGAGGACAAGATTGACGCCATTATCGGCATTTATCAGGATAAATACCCTGATATGGAGAACAAACGCTGGCACGCTATCAAAGCGCTGGAGCAGGACAGTGCGGTTTTGGAGCAGTATCCCGCTGATTTGGAGGAGATTGCCAGCAAAAGCTATGAGAAAGACATTATCAATGAGAAATATGATTTTATTGAAGAGGTGATTGAGGAGACGCTGGTCAATAAAAACCAGAAGGAGGAGCGCACCGACAAGATTGACCGGTACATGACCGGGAAATGGCTGGGGCTGCCGATTTTCCTGGCAGTGATGGCGTTGGTCTTCTTTCTGACCTTCACAGTGGGAGACTGGCTGAAGGGATATTTTGAGATTGGACTTGACCTTCTGACACAGGCAGTGAGCGGGATTTTGGAATCCTGGGGAGTAAACCCCATGCTGGAATCCCTTCTTGTGGACGGAATCATTTCCGGAGTGGGCGGGATACTCACCTTCCTTCCCAATATTTTCATCCTGTTTCTGGCGCTCGCCTTTTTGGAGGACAGCGGCTATATGGCGAGAGTTGCCTTTGTCATGGATGATATCATGGGACATCTGGGGCTGTCCGGCAGGGCATTTTTGCCGATGCTGCTGGGATTCGGCTGTTCCGTGCCCGCTATCATGGCATCCAGAGCGCTGGAGCACAAGAAGGACAGGCTGAAGACGATACTGGTGACGCCCTTTATGTCCTGCAGCGCGAGACTTCCCATTTATGTGCTGTTTTCCTCCATGTTTTTCGGGAAACATGCTATGTTGGCGTGCTATTCGATGTACCTGCTGGGCATCGTGGTGGCAATTGTGACTGCTTACATCCTCTCAAAAATCGATGGCAGCAAGGCAGAGAATGCGCTGCTTATCGAATTGCCGGAATATAAATCGCCCAATGCCAGGACCATTGCCATCTATGTGTGGGAAAAGGTAAAAGACTACCTGACAAAGGCGGGGACGGTCATCTTCCTGGCATCCATCATTATGTGGGTGTTGCTGAACTTCGGACCGAACGGATATGAGACGGACATCACACAGAGCTTCGGCTCCGTCATCGGAAGAGCGGTGGTGCCGATATTTAAACCGTTGGGACTGGGATACTGGCAGATTGTAGTGGCTCTGATTTCCGGTGTGGCGGCGAAAGAAGTGGTGGTTTCAAGCTGCAGTGTGCTGTTCGGCATACAGAATATCACGACTTCCCATGGAATGGACAGCTTTGTGGCAACGCTGGGAGCTATGGGCTTTGGCGCGGCAAACGCCTACGCGCTGATGGTGTTCTGTCTCTTGTATGTGCCCTGTACAGCGACGATTGCCACCATCAACCGGGAGGTGGGGAGCAAAAAGCTGACATTTCAAATCATCCTTTTCCAGCTTGCGGTTGCCTGGGTGGTCAGCTTCATCGCCTACCACGTAGCGGGAATTTTCCTATAAAACACCTTAGCATTCTTGTGCTGTGCTGGGGCAGCAGGCTTCTTTTAAAGGCGGCCCTGCTATTCCCTGTGTTGCGCTGGGGCAGCAGGTCTCCTTTAAAAGAGAGTTTTCCCATCCCTATACGGTGTCGGGATAGCGGATTTCTTTTAAAAGGAGTGCCTTTGCCTCACAGGGGGCGCTTGGGGCTTCTGTCCCATCCAGGATGCGCGCGGCAGACTCCACGGGGCGCCTGCCAAGTCCGATGTCGAGCAGGGTGCCGGCGAGGAGTGCGGGCATCTTATAGAGAAAATCCGTGGCAGTGAACGTGAGTGTGAGAACTTCTCCGTCGGAATGGATTCCGATGTCGAGGAGTTCTTTTTCTGTCCCTTTTTTGCGTTTTCCGGAAGCGGAGCGTCCGGCAGTAAAATACCGGAAATCATGGCGTCCTTTCAGAGAAAGGGACGCTTCTTGCATAAGAGCGGTATCCGGCGCGGGAAAAAGGTGAGTGCTGTACTGCCTGGTAAAGATGTCCTGTTCGGGGAGCGTGCAGACGCGGCAGGCATAGGTGCGGGAGGCTGCATTTAAATCCGCGCGGAAACGCTCCGGGCATTTACGGACATCAAGGACTGCGATATCCTGGGGAAGATAGGTATTCATATAGCTTTGAATCTCCCGCAAAGAGAGCGGGGAGGCGGTGGAAAAGGAGACGACCTGCGCTGCGGCATGGACACCCGGTTCCGTCTTGGCTCCGCAGAAAAGGGAGACGGTTTCCCCGGTCATTTTGCGCAGGATTTCCGAGAGTCTGTAGGAAATGGTGTTCGTTTCCCCTGCTTTGGGCGGGCGCTGCCATCCCTGATAGCGGGTACCGTCGTATTCTAACGTCATTTTGATGTTTGTCATGCTCCATCCTCCTCATTCTTTACGAAAGTCCAAATTGTCGCCAATGGTTTACGTGCAGGCGTGACACCTCTGTTGACAATTTGAAATCGGCATAGTAACTATTTTATTTTACAGGATGTATTTCGTGAAGTACAGAGTTGATTTTTCCGTGCGGGAACGTTTATAATCTATCCATAAGCCCATACTTATGGAAAAACAAAGACGAGCCGCGCAGAAGCCGCGGCGGATGAACAGAAGGGCAAAGACAGGAGAGTATGTAAGATGACAGAAGGAAGAAGTGTGGAAGAATCCAGGGTGGAGACGGTGCGCATGGTCCGCCCCAATCATTTAAATGCCGCAGGGCGGCTTTTTGGGGGAATCCTGATGCAGTGGCTGGATGAGACGGCGGGACTGGTGGCGATGCGCCATACGAGACAGAATGTCATCACCGCATCTGTGGACAATCTGCGTTTCATACACGGAGCATATAACGGAGAGATGATTGTCATCATCGGCAAGGTCACCTATGTTGGCAACACCTCTATGGAAGTGCGTGTGGACACCTATGTGGAAAATGAAAAGGACGGCATGAGAAGACCAATCAACCGCGCCTATTTTACCATGGTGGCGATTGACAAGGATGATAAGCCGACCCGTGTCCCTCGGTTGATATTACATTCAGAGGAAGAAAGGGCTGAGTGGGAAGCAGCGGAGAAAAGAAGAGAGATGCGGGTGAAGAGGAAGGAAGAAGGCTTCTGAAAAGAATGATGTCAGCAGAGCTGACCCGAATCCCGCGCCAAGACTCGCGGGCGAGTCTTGAAAAAAACATACTGCATCCCCCGCCGGGAATGTTTTTCCTGATGGGGGATGTGAAACCTTGTCTTTGCGGGGCTGTTATCGGTCTGTCTATTTAGTATGTTTTTGGAAAATGGCGCGGGTCATCTGGATGGTCTTGTCTATCTGCGCCTGTTCTTCTTTACTTTTTCCCTCTTTTAATATCTCGAATATAAGTGAGACTTCATCGGAGGTAAAGCGGATTCCTTTTTTGTTCGCGTTCGTGATGAGAGCGAGCAGGATGGGCGCCAAGTCTTTGCCTGATTTGCCCGAAGTCTGTGCCGCAGCCATCTTGATGAGTTCCAGCTTTGCCGGGTCAATGTTCTCCATCGCCGGGTGGTTCATCCATTCGTTCATCTGTATCATCTCCTTTCGAGTCTCCGCTTTCGGGAGAGGTGTTCATATCTGTATTATCCGTATTAGAAAACATGGAATTGTATGTCTCAAATAATTCTCTCTGCTCTGGGGAGAGCATGTTCATGAGCAGGTCCACGGGTGAAAAGTCCGCGCCGGAAAAACCGGAGTTTTCCTGCTGCGTACTGTCATCTGACGCCTCGGAAGAGGAAAGTTCCTGAAATGTTTTTACCATCTCCATCATCTGCATCATATTGGTCACAGTGTCGATGACAGCGGCATCCTGCGGGGCGAGATAGGGCTTGATGGCTTCCAGTATCTCGGCGGGAGAGGTGGGCAGGGAATCGCGGGATTCCTGCGAATGTACATAAAAGTGCCGTTTCCTGAAATAAGAGAGAGTCTCCTTAAATTCCAGAAATTTGACAAATGTGCCCAAGGTCTCCTGGGAAGATTCAGGAATGTATGGAAGCAGCAGCTTTAAGTTCTGCAGAGAAGGCGGAACCACAAGCTCGTCAAAAGGGGAGATGGGTCTTAAGGGCTTCTTTTCCATAGGCACTCCTGTTTTTTACGTCATAAATATATATGCGCTTTGTTGTATAAAAATGTGGGAGTCGGAAAAACTTATTTTAGATTTCCTACATAATATAATAGGGAAATGGAAAGGATTGGAAGGCAGAATCATGAAAAGAAAACTGATTATTGACGGAAACGCTGTCTATGAATTAGATGAGGAGTGTATGCTCCAGAAAAAGTTGGACAGGGACAAAGAAAAGGAGAGGCGCGAAAGAGAGGTACACAGAAATCAGGGAAGCAAAGACAGGATGCGCTAGAAAAGGAAGATAAAAGAATAAGGATGAAAAAGAAGGCCCCCTATTTGAGGAGGTCTTCTTTCTTTGCCAGAATATCTTCTACCACTTTGCATGCGGGGCAGTCACAGTATTTGGCGCCGTCTGCTTTAATCTGTTTGGCATGAGCCGCCACATTGGGCGCCTCTGCGCCGAAGACTTTTGCTCCGCCTTCGGATTCTGCGAAGGCAATCAACTGGTCAATGGGCATAATGTCCGCCTCCAGTTCCGCTACATATTTCTCTGTCTCCTGTGCCTCGCTGGGAGTACCGACAGCATTAAGCCAGGCGGCAGCGGAAGCTTTTGTCTCCGGGCTGCATGTAGGGGCAGCCATCAGTTCTTTTGTCTTTTCCACTGTGTAATCCAGAATCTGTTTTTCCAAGTCATCCACCCTTCTTTCTGTATGAAAATTTCGCGCTGCGGAAGGAATACGCGCCGGTTTCAAGCGTCAATACGCCGCGCAATGCATGTCCTTTCGCCGATGTTTTTATTTTAGCACGGGCATAGGGGAAATGCAATTGTAGGAGGCGGGAAAACGTATCCTATGCGGGCACGATTTACAGCCCCATACATGCGCACATAAAAAAGAGACAGCGGCGTCTGGCAGATGCTGTACCCACCGTCGCCGCTGTCTGTCAATGTTTAGTCAGTAAGCGTAAGTTGCTTCGATTTTAGGAAGTGTTTTACAAGATACAGCTATTAGCAGCCACATCCGTTGTTTCCGAAACCGCCGCAGCAGCACAGAAGCAAGATAATCCACAGGCAGCTGTCGTTTCCGCCGAAGCCATTGCCAAAGCCGTTGCCGCATCCGCCGCAGCAGCAAAGCAGGATGATTAACCACAGGCAGGAAGACATTCCGTTATTCTCACATCCACATCCACAGTTTGTAGCACTTAAATCACTCATGTTGAAATCCTCCAAATAAGATTGTTTACAGTTACATAATATGCCGCGGGGGAAGATGTGTGAAAGAAAAGCAGAAAAAGAACAAAAATCTGTTTTGCGAATATTCTGATAAAAAAGGGTGTTTGTATGAAATGGGTAAAAGAAGCAGTCGGATACTGGTGTGAGGATACCAGGTCCGGTCAGTATACAGGACAGGGTGTATGCGCGGCGGTGCTGGATACCGGGATTGCGCAGCACCCTGATTTTGATGGAAGGATTTTAGAATTTGCCAATTTTACAGGGAAGAGACAGGAAATCCACGATGACAGCGGTCATGGTACCCATGTGGCGGGTATCCTTGCAGGGAGCGGAAAAAAGTCCAACGGAACCTATGCGGGAATGGCGCCAAAGGCAGGTCTGCTGGTCGGAAAAGTATTAGATAAGGAAGGAAATGGCGCGGTCGATACGGTGATAAGCGGAATCGAGTGGATTTTCCGCATGAGAAAGAAATATCCGGTGCAGATTGTCAATATTTCCGTGGGGACACAGCCGGAATTAAAAGAGAGCCAGAAAGCGGCGCTTCTGGATGCGGTGGAGGATTTGTGGGATGAGGGCATGGTCGTGGTGGTATCCGCGGGAAACTACGGACCGAAGGCAGGGACCGTGGCGGTGCCCGGCAACAGCCGGAAGGTTATCACCGTGGGTGTGCCGGATACACTTAGGCCGTCTTCCGGGCTTCCTCCAGTAAAACGGAGAGCACAGGTTAAGAATTATTCCGGGAGAGGACCCACCGAGCGGTGCGTGGTCAAGCCGGATGTGCTGGCGCCGGGGACCGGGATTATCAGCTGCAGCAACAGCTTCCAGCGCAGACAGGAGGGGTTTTATACGGCAAAGAGCGGAACCTCCATGGCAACTCCGGTGGTGTCCGGGGCAATCGCGTGCCTGCTCTCCAAGATGCCGGACATGAGTAATGTGGAGGTGAAGCTGAAGCTTCGCGCGTCCTGCACCTACTGGGAATCAGAGCCCGGCTGGGGGATGATAAACGTAAAAAAACTGCTGGATGGTTAAGTGCCATATGTTCTGAAACAGCAAAACCCTCTGTAGGCAGGTTTGCGGCATATGTTCGGTGTACCGGACCGCATGGCTGAATCATTTGTATGTTGTCAAGAGAAAATGCTTGACAACTATCTTTTCATCGTGTAAGATAGCAGAGGTGATAAAGATGGATGAGATTTTTAAACAGGCGCTGCTGTATGATTTCTACGGTGAACTTCTGACAGAGCATCAGAAGGATGTCTATGAGCAGTTCGTCCTGGAAGATTTATCTTTAAGTGAGATTGCGCAGGATGCCGGAATCAGCAGACAGGGTGTCCATGATATGGTGAAGCGCTGTCAGAAGATTCTGGAAGGCTATGAAGAGAAGCTCCATCTCGTGGAGAAGTTCGTCTCCGTGAAGGAGAAGGTGCATGAGATTGACAGAATCCTTGAGACTTATGAGGACGGGAAGACAGACACAGCGGAAATGATAGCGGATATCCGGAAGATTTCGGGTACGATTATAGAGGAGTTATAGCATGGCATTTGACAGCTTAACAGAGAAACTTCAAAATGTGTTCAAAAACTTGAGAAGCAAGGGACGCCTGACAGAAGATGACGTGAAGGCGGCTCTGAAGGAAGTCAAGATGGCGCTTTTGGAGGCGGATGTCAACTTCAAGGTGGTAAAGGGCTTTGTGAAGGATGTCCAGGAACGCGCGGTGGGGCAGGATGTTATGAACGGACTGAACCCCGGACAGATGGTCATCAAGATTGTAAATGAGGAACTGGTCAAGCTGATGGGCTCCGAGACCACGGAGATTAAGCTTCAGCCGGGGAGCGCGATTACGGTTATTATGATGGCTGGTCTCCAGGGAGCCGGTAAAACGACCACCACGGCGAAGCTGGCGGGAAAGTACAAATTAAAAGGGAAGAAGCCGCTGCTGGTTGCCTGTGACGTATATCGTCCGGCGGCAATCAAGCAGCTTCAGATAAATGGAGAGAAGCAGGGTGTGGAAGTATTTTCCATGGGAGATAAGAACCGACCCGCTGATATTGCGAAAGCCGCATTGGAACACGCGAAAAAGAACAACAATAATCTTGTCATCCTGGATACGGCGGGACGTCTGCATGTGGATGAGGAGATGATGGAGGAGCTGCAGGAGATTAAATCCGCAGTGGAAGTTCATCAGACCATCCTGGTGGTAGATGCCATGACCGGACAGGACGCGGTGAATGTGGCGGGAAGCTTCAACGAGAAGATTGGCATTGACGGTGTCATCGTCACCAAGCTGGACGGCGATACGAGAGGCGGTGCCGCTCTGTCTATCAAGGCAGTGACCGGGTGTCCCATACTCTACGTCGGCATGGGAGAGAAGCTTTCCGATTTGGAGCAGTTTTATCCCGACAGGATGGCGTCCCGTATCCTTGGTATGGGAGATGTCCTGACACTGATAGAGAAAGCCGGAGCTGAGCTGGATGAAGACAAGGCGAAGCAGATGGCGGAAAAGATGAAGAAGGCGCAGTTCGACTTTGAAGATTATCTGGAGAGCATGAACCAGATGAAGAAGATGGGCGGACTTTCCAGTATCCTCGGTATGATGCCCGGTATGGGCGGACTTGGCGGTCTGGGGAAGGGCAAGATGCCTGACCTTGACACAGAGGAGAATGAAAAGAAGATGGCGCGCATGGAGGCAATGATTTACTCCATGACCATAGAAGAGAGAAGAAATCCTGAGATTTTGAATCCTTCGAGAAAGCACCGGATTGCCAGGGGCGCCGGGGTGGATATCGCGGAAGTAAACCGCATGGTAAAACAGTTCAACGAGACCAGGAAGCTGATGAAGAAACTTCCGGGTATGATGGGCGGCAGAGGTGGTAAAAAAGGCAGGTTCAGACTTCCTTTTTGACACATAGATTTTTCCTGTACACGGCTTTTGTGCACGAGACGAGACTGTTAGTGCACCGCGGATTTACGAGACTGTGAAAAGACGCCGGGAAGGGATAAAGGAAACAAAAAATAAAAAAGAAAGAAAAAACAGAGGTGAAGAAAAATGGCAGTAAAAATCAGATTAAGAAGAATGGGACAGAAGAAGGCTCCTTTTTATAGAATCATCGTAGCTGATTCTCGTTCCCCAAGAGATGGAAGATTTATCGAGGAGATTGGAACCTATGACCCGAATCAGGATCCGAGCGTATTCAAGGTAGACGAAGAGGCAGCTAAGAAATGGCTCAACAACGGTGCACAGCCTACAGAGGTTGTAAGCAAAATCTTTAAAGCAGCAGGGATTGAGAAATAAGCTGTCATCGCGGAGGTGCGCGTAAATGAAAGAATTAGTAGAAGTAATCGCAAAAGCATTGGTAGATAATCCGGATGGTGTCTCTGTCACAGAGAGACAGGAAGGCAGAACGACTGTGCTGGAGCTGCATGTGGCTGACGGGGACATGGGAAAGGTCATCGGAAAGCAGGGGCGTATCGCCAAAGCGATTCGTTCCGTAGTAAAAGCGGCAGCATCCAAGGATGACAGACGGGTTGTCGTGGATATCATGTAGAAAGCTTTTTATACATACCCTTTAGGGTATGGAGGCAGCATGTACCCGAAACGGGCATGTGCAAAATGAGAGGGGCAGGCTTCATTATCACTGTGCGGAGCCCGTCCCTTTTTCTGTATGAGTGAGGAAACATTGCATCTGTCTGCCGGGAGAGTTTCGGATACATCCGGCAGCAGAATTTAATAGGAGAAAGAGATGGAGCAGTTTTTACAGGTCGGTGTCATCACATCCACCCACGGAATCCGGGGAGAGGTCAAGGTATTTCCCACCACGGACGACCCGGAGCGCTTTAAAAAATTGAAAAATGTCATACTGGATACAGGAAAAGAGCGGCTGGACCTTGGGGTGCAGGGAGTCAAGTTCTTTAAACAGTATGTGATTATAAAGTTCAAAGGTATCGACAACATCAATGATGTGGAAAAATACAAGGGAAAGAGCCTGTTCGTTCCTAGAGAGGACGCGGTATCCCTTGAGGAGGACGAGTATTATATCGCCGATTTGATTGGCATGGAGGTCTACGTGGCAGAGGAAGGGATGTCGGAGGAAGCAGAGCCATTCGGCGTTTTAAAAGATGTCATGGAGACAGGGGCGAACGAGGTGTATGTCATAGATTCAGAAAAGTACGGGGAAGTGCTCGTGCCTGCCATCAAGCAGTGTATCCTGGATGTAGACATCAAAGGCGGGAAGATGAAGATTCATCTTCTGGAGGGGCTTATCTAGTGTGCTGTATCATTGACTTTCAGTATAATGACGCAGAATGGATGTTCACTCTGTAAGGCGCAGGAATGAGGCGATGCGGCGGCATCGTTGATTGACGACAACACCTACGGAGTCTGACATGATTTGAGGAGGAAGGCAAAGATGAATTTCCATATACTGACGCTGTTCCCGGAAATGGTATTGAACGGGCTGAATACGAGCATCATCGGCAGGGCAGTGAAAAACGACCTGTTAAGCATCGAGGCGGTCAATATACGGGATTATGCGTTTAACAAGCACCAGAGCGTGGACGACTACCCTTACGGGGGAGGAGCGGGGATGCTTATGCAGGCGGAACCGGTCTATCTCGCCTATGAAGCTATAGCAGAGAAACTGGATAAAAAGCCCAGAGTGGTCTATCTGTCCCCTCAGGGGGAGACATTTTCCCAGAAAATGGCAGAGGAGCTCGCGAAGGAAGAGGATTTGATTCTGCTCTGCGGACACTATGAGGGCATTGATGAGCGCGTCCTGGAGGAAATCGTCACAGATTATGTGTCCATTGGCGATTACGTGCTGACGGGAGGGGAACTCCCGGCGATGGTGATGGTGGATGCCATTTCCCGGATGGTGCCGGGGGTGCTCCACAATGACGTGTCAGCCGAGTTTGAGTCCTTTCAGGATAATCTGCTGGAGTATCCCCAGTATTCCAGACCGGAGGAGTGGCACGGCAAAAAGGTGCCCCCGGTGCTTTTGTCCGGTCATCATGCCAATATCGAGAAATGGCGGAGGGAGCAGTCCATCCTCCGCACGCTGGAGCGGAGACCGGATTTGTTGGAAAAAAGTGTTCTGACAGACAAAGAACAGAAATTTCTGGAAGAAATCATGGCAAAAATGAGAGAAAAGGCGGAAGAAATCGAAAACAATACTTGAAACCTGACAGAAAATGTGGTAAACTACGATAGTTGTGAAAAGAAGTCGATGGTCCTCTGGCACCATTTATGTGTTAAGAACGTCTAATATGAAGGAGGTCACACAAAATGAATGAAATTATCAAAAAAATCGAAGCAGAGCAGTTGAAAGAAAATGCTCCTGAGTTCAATGTCGGTGATACTGTTAAGGTATACGCTAAGATTAAAGAGGGAAACCGCGAGAGAATCCAGGTGTTTGAAGGTACGGTCCTGAAGAAACAGGGCGGCGGAGTGAGAGCTACTTTCACAGTGAGAAAGAACTCCAACGGAATCGGCGTGGAGAAGACATGGCCGCTCCACTCTCCACACGTAGAGAAAGTAGAAGTTGTGCGCAGAGGTAAAGTAAGAAGAGCAAAACTGAACTACTTGAGAAATCGTGTCGGCAAGGCTGCCAAGGTAAAAGAATTAGTGAAATAAGATTCAGTGAATACGTAACTTTGAGAGGGACAATTACAGATATGTAGATTGTCCCTCTTCTTATATCATAGTATACTATTGTGCTGTATAGAGGCATGCGACCGCGCCCGGCGCGAAAGTTTTGCAAGCGGAACTCTTTGGTCTGTCACAAAGATGTCCGTCAAAAAGGCGGTTTTCAGGAGGGAGAATCATGCAGGAGTTGAAATTTCGGAAAAAGCGAAAGAGAAGACGCAGGGCAGGCAGTCCCGCGAAGAAGCCCGGACTGCATTTTGAGGAAAGCCGTACGTCTGTAAATCTGCGGGGAAAGCGGGCGGGACAGGTAAGCAAAGGCAGAGCTCTCATCTGGGGGCTGGAGATTGCGCTGGTGTGCGCTCTGGCGGCGATGCTGGTGTGGTTTTTCGGGCAGCGGGTGAGCAATGCGGGGGATTCCATGAAGCCGGTACTGAACAACGGCGATGTGGTCCTTGTGAACCGGATGGTATATAACGCCGTGAAGCCGGGAAGGGGAGATATCATCGCGTTTCGTCCCGGCGGAAATGAGAACGTCCATTATTCCATCAAGCGCATCGTAGGACTGCCGGGGGAGACCGTGCAGATTCAGGACGGAAAGGTATATATCGATGGGGAGGAACTTACAAAGGATATCTATGTTTCCGACGTGGAATATGAAGGAATCGCGGAACAGCCGGTGGAGCTTGGCGAAGGAGAATATTTCGTGATGGGCGACAACCAGGCGGGAAGTGATGACAGCCGTATGCCGGATATCGGAAATGTCAGCAGAGAAGATATCTACGGCAAAGTCTGGTTCGTGGCGAATTTTGGAGCGAATTTCGGATTTGTAAAAGATTAGAGGAGGAACACTATGCATTTTCAGTGGTACCCTGGTCATATGACCAAGGCAAAGAGGATGATGCAGGAGAATATCAAGCTCATCGATTTGGTCATTGAGCTGGTAGATGCGAGGATTCCGGTGAGCAGCCGCAACCCGGATATCGATGAACTGGGAAAGAATAAAGCGCGCCTGATTGTGCTCAATAAATCAGATTTGGCGCAGGATAGCTATAATGACGCCTGGACACAGTTTTTTAAAGACAAGGGGTATTCTGTGGTCCGGGTGAACTCCAAAAAGGGCACCGGGATAAAATCTATCCAGGGTGTGATTCAGGAGGCATGTAAGGAGAAGATAGAAAGAGACAGAAAACGCGGTATCTTAAACCGTCCCGTGCGGGCGATGGTGGTAGGGATACCGAATGTGGGGAAATCCACCTTCATCAATTCTCTGGCAGGGAAAGCCTGCGCGAAAACAGGGAACAAGCCGGGTGTGACGAAGGGAAAACAGTGGATTCGTCTGAATAAAAATGTGGAACTTCTGGATACACCGGGAATCCTCTGGCCCAAATTTGAGGACCAGACGGTGGGGCTTAAGCTCGCCTTTATCGGCTCTATCAAGGATGAAATCCTGCAGACGGAAGAACTCGCCTTAAAGCTCATCGCGTTTCTGCGCGAGTATTACCCGGGAATCCTTGCGGAAAAATACGGGATAGAGGAGCAGGGGGATGACTTTTCCTGCCTGGAAGCAGCGGCGAGGAGCAGACACTGCATTGTGCGGGGAAATGAACTGGACACAGAGAAAGCTGCCGCACTCATTTTGGATGATTTCAGGAACGGACGTCTGGGGAAAATAACACTTGAATTTCCTGCGGCAAATCACTAAGATAGAAAGAGACAGCAGAAAGAGGGTAGGAAATGAAGCGCGAGAAAGGTATTATCAGAGAATTACTGGGATGGATTGTATATATCGTTGTCATCCTGGGGCTCACATATTTTATCGTTACATTTGTAGGGGTGCGGACGCGGGTCAGCGGCTCCTCCATGGAGACCACGCTCTCGGACAGCGACCAGCTCATCGTGGATAAGATATCCTACCGTTTCCGTGACCCGAAGCGGTATGACATTATTGTATTTCCCTACCAGTATGAGGAAAATACGTACTATATTAAGAGAATCATCGGACTGCCGGGGGAGACTGTGCAGGTCAGCGGCGGAAAGGTCTATATCAACGGGCAGGTGCTTGATGAGCATTACGGAAATGAGGAAATGCTGAATCCGGGTATTGCAGAGGAGCCTATCACTCTGGGAGCGGACGAATATTTTGTGCTGGGGGACAACAGAAACCACAGCCAGGACAGCCGGGACCCCAGCGTGGGAGTGCTTCACAGGGATGACCTCATAGGAAGGGCATGGATTCGCATCTGGCCGTTCAATAAATTCGGAGTCATCAAGCACGAATAGACAGAGGAAAAGAGCAAAGGTGAAAATACGGTATGGGACAGAGCATCAGCGAGATAAAAGCAGAGTTTGTTAAGGCGGGACAGTCGCCCGAATGTTTGCGTAAACTGTATGAGAAGTACGCAGACGATACAAGGAGCGGGGTGCAAAACCTTATCGCCAAATCGAAAAAGCAGGAAGAAAAGCTCTGCGCAGAGAGCGCGCGCCTCAAAGAGATGCGCGCGTTCGAGGATAAGTACGGAGAGTTTGCATACATCTGCGGTATTGACGAAGTCGGGAGAGGACCGCTGGCAGGTCCGGTGGTGGCAGGCGCTGTTATCCTGCCGAAAGACTGTGAGATTTTGTGGATAAATGACTCCAAGAAGCTGTCCGCCAAAAAGCGGGAAGAACTGTATGAGGAAATCTGCGAAAAGGCAGTGGCGACAGGTATCGGTGTGGTGGGACCGGAGAGGATTGATAAAATCAATATCCTGCAGGCGACCTATGAGGCGATGCGCATGGCGATTGCCAGTCTCAAAGTTGCGCCCCAGATATTGTTAAACGATGCCGTGACCATACCGGATGTCTCCATCCCCCAGGTGCCTATCGTGAAGGGGGATGCCAAGAGCGTATCCATCGCGGCGGCAAGCATCCTGGCGAAAGTGACGAGGGATGCCATGATGGAAAAATATGACGAAGTGTATCCCGGCTACGGATTTGCGCAGAATAAGGGATATGGCTCCAGGGAGCACATAGAGGCACTGAAAAAAAGAGGTCCCCTTCCCATACACCGCCGTTCTTTTATCGGGAACTTTATCAATGAGGAGCGCGCCGGGGAACATGGAGGCGGGACGGCAGATTCCCCATACGGACGGGGAATGGCGGCATATGAACAGAAGGGCGCCGCACATGCAGGTGAAAATCACAGCAGTCATACGGAGACGGGCAGGAGATATGAACAGGCAGCGGGTGGGTATTTAAAAGAGCAGGGATTTGAAATCCTGACTTATAATTACCGCTGTTCTCAGGGTGAGATTGACATTGTGGCGAAGGATGGCAGTACGCTTGTGTTCTGCGAGGTGAAATACCGCAGTGATGACAGGTCGGGAAATCCGCTGGAAGCCGTGGATGAGCGCAAGCAGCGAAGGATTTTTCTTACAGCCATGCACTACATGCAGGAGAAAAAGATTTCCGGGTGCCCGTGCAGGTTTGATGTCATAGGCATTGAAGGGGAGCATATCGAGCATGTCAGAAATGCGTTTGAAGGTTGAAATGAGGAGCGGTTATGAGTTTAGGTCTGCAGTATAAAGACAAGAGACATATATTTGACGAGATTGAGACGGATACTCCTTACCTGGAATATCCGTTGTTTCAAAATACAGGAATCGTGCGTCATGGTTTTTCCACCCGTTTGGGAGGCGTAAGCCAGGGCTATTATTCTTCCCTGAACTTAAGCTTTACACGGGGAGATGAAGAAGAGTTGGTGCGGGAGAATTTTCGCAGGATTGGCAGGGCGATTGGTGTAGACTGCGAGGATATGGTATTCACCCATCAGACTCACACGGTAAATGTGCGGGTGGTGACAGAGGCGGACAGAGGCAAGGGAATCACAAGAGAGAGGGACTATTCGCACGTGGACGGTCTGGTGACGAATGTGCCGGGAATCTGCCTTGTGACTTTTTACGCGGACTGCGTGCCGCTGTATTTTGTGGACCCGGTGAAACAAGTTATCGGACTTTCCCATTCCGGCTGGAGAGGGACTGTTGGGAAGATTGGAAAGCACACAGTGGAAAAAATGCAGAAGGAGTACGGCTGTGACCCCAGGGATATCCTGGCGGCGGTGGGACCTTCCATCTGTCAGGACTGTTACGAGGTCAGCGAGGATGTCATCGATAAGTTCCGGGAAAATTTCCCGGAAGAGACATGGAAAGAGATATTCTACGCGAAAGAAAACGGAAAATACCAGTTGAATCTGTGGAAGGCGAATGAAATCATCTTTAAAGAGTGCGGCATTTTGCCGAATCATATGGCAGTCACCAATGTCTGTACGCACTGCAACAGTCAGATTCTCTATTCACACAGGGCAACGGGGGATAAGAGAGGGAATCTCTGCGCGTTCCTAGCGCTCAAAAGGAAGGAGGAACTTAGATGACAGCGGCAATTTTAAGTCAGACTGAGACGGCACAGTCCGCCCAGGATGTCCTGGAATCTGCGGGGGAAGTCACTTCAGAAGCGACACAGGAAGTGAACAGACTCTGGGAGCTTGTACAGGAGAATATACCGGAACTGGTGGCTTTCGGGGTGAAGGTTGTTTTAGCTATTGTGTTTTTCCTCATCGGCAGGGCGGTCATCGGGTGGCTCAGGAAATTTGTCCGTCATTCCATGCAGAGGGCAAAGGCAGACACCGGTGTCATGCAGTTTGTAGATTCTCTGCTGAAATTCGGGCTGTACGCGCTTTTAATCTTTTCCATTGCCACGAAATTCGGCGTGGAGTCCTCGTCTGTGGCTGCCATCATCGCATCCGCTGGTGTGGCGGTAGGTCTTGCTCTTCAAGGCAGCCTTTCCAACTTTGCGGGCGGCGTATTGATTCTGCTCTTGAAGCCCTTTGTGGTGGGGGATTATATCATCGTGAATAACGAGAATATCGAGGGTACAGTGAAAGAAGTGCAGATTTTCTATACAAGGCTGACGACAGTGGATAATAAGACCGTCATCATCCCAAACGGCACGCTCTCCAATCAGAGCCTTACCAATGTGACGGCGCGCCCGGAGCGGCAGCTGGATTTGAAAATCGGTATCTCCTATGAAGCGGATTTAAAAAAAGCAAAATGGCTGATTGAGGAATTGTTAAATAACGATGTGTCCATCATCAAAGACGAGGACAGAAAGGTTTTTGTAGATTCTCTCGGAGACAGCAGCGTGGTGCTGGGGCTGCGCGCCTGGGTAAAGACAGAAGAGTACTGGGATACCAGATGGCGTCTGTTGGAGGAGATGAAGCTTAACTTTGACAGAGAGGGGATTGAGATACCCTATCCGCAGCTGTTTGTGCATATGAAGGAGAAGTGAGAGAGGATTCAAGACTGCGGGGAGTTGAAGCGGGTTTGCCTGCCATCTTCCGGGAACAGAGGAAGACAGTTGGATGAAAAAGACAGGAAATTCTCTGAGAAAACAGGAAAGTTTTGTGCATATTTGCTAAAAAGAGCGGGGCGGGAATACTCGCTGTTGAAATTTTGGCGGAAAAGGGATATAATAATATGGTCGTGTGACGACAGGCTGGAATAGCTCAGTTGGTAGAGCACTTCACTCGTAATGAAGGGGTCGTCGGTTCAAGTCCGATTTCCAGCTTTTTTATATAAATGCTGAAATCTTAGTTTACTGGGATTTCAGCATTTTTACATAGAAGCTGTTCAACCTGCATTGCTTTTGCGGGAGAAGAGAGACAAATTTATTTGAAAAAGGAGGTTGGGGATGCGATGAAACCAACAAAGGAGACTGTGGATTTATTTTCAAAGGACCGTTTTGCCACAGAGAGTGGCGCTGTGATTGAGGAGGTGGACGACCACTATGCCAAGTGCACACTGAAGCTTAAAGCGAGTCACAGAAATGCCATGGGAGCCGTGATGGGTGGGGTATATTTCACTCTGGCAGATTTCGCCTTCGCGGTGGCGGCAAATTGGCAGGAGATTGGGACAGTGTCGCTTCATTCAGATATCTCTTATCTGGGTGCGGCAAAAGGAGATGTTCTGAGCGCGGAGGCGGTCTGTGTGAAGAATGGAAGGACCACCAGCTATTATCATATAGAGGTCAAAGATGAATACGGCAACCTGGCGGCGGTGGTCAATACCACAGGATACAAAAAAGCATAGAATGATTTGAAAAGAGGAGAAAATTATGGAAAAAGCAAAAGTATATTTTACGGATATGCGTGCCCTTCCGGGGACGAGCCTGCCCCAGAAATTACAGAAACTGATAAAAAGAGCGGGAATGGGAGAGATTGATTTTGATAAGAAAATGACAGCGATAAAAATCCATTTCGGGGAGCCGGGGAATCTTTCTTTTCTGCGTCCCAATTACGCGAAAGCAGTGGCGGATGTAGTAAAAGAGCTGGGAGGACGCCCCTTTCTCACGGACTGCAACACCTTGTATGTGGGGAGACGAAAAGACGCTTTAGAGCATCTGAGCGCCGCATACGAGAATGGTTTTAATATTCTGTCAACGGGCTGCCATGTACTCATCGGCGATGGTCTGAAAGGAACGGATGAGGTCTATGTCCCGGTAGAAGGCGGAGAGCTTGTCAAAGAGGCGAAGATAGGACACGCGGTTATGGATGCGGATATCTTCATCAGTCTGAGCCACTTTAAGGGACATGAGCTCGCCGGATTCGGCGGGTGTCTGAAAAATATCGGTATGGGCTGCGCCAGCCGTGCCGGGAAGATGGAACAGCACAACAGCGGAAAACCATGCGTTCAGGAAGAGCTGTGCGTAGGCTGCAGGGTCTGTTCAAAGAACTGTGCTCACGGGGCAATTTCTTTTACGGACGGAAAGGCGCAGATTGACCATAGCCGCTGTGTGGGATGCGGCAGATGCTTAGGCTCCTGCAATGCGGATGCCATCTACAATGACAATCCTTCAGCAGTCAAAGAACTGAATATGAAGATGGCGGAATATTCCAAGGCAGTGGTGGATGGACGCCCGAATTTCCATATTAATCTGGTGATTGACGTCTCTCCGTACTGCGACTGTCACCCGGAAAACGATGTGCCCATTATCCCGGATGTGGGGATGTTCGCAAGCTTTGACCCGGTGGCGTTAGACCAGGCATGTGCCGATGCCTGCAATGCGCAGAAGCCGCAGCCGGGAAGTCTTCTGGATGAACAGCTCAAAACCCACGAACACTGTGACCATCACGACCATTTCGTGACTACGACGCCGGAGAGCGAATGGGAGACATGCCTGGAGCATGCGCAGAAAATTGGGCTTGGCAGCAGGGAATATGAGCTCATACGGGTATAAGGGATACAGACGGAGAAGGTTTAGACGGAAACAGACAGCAGAACGACAGAAGCGGCAGCGTACGAATTGATTTTCCGAGAGAAAAGTAATATATTTAAAGAGTGGCTTACAACGAATACAAGACAAAGGGGAAACAATATGGAGAAAAAAGTGGACCGCAGAGTACGAAAGACGAAAGAACAGTTGAAGATGGGGCTGGCACGGCTCATGCGCAAAAAGTGTATCAACCAGATAACAGTGACAGAACTGGTGGATGAGGTAGATATCAACCGGTCTACATTTTATCTGCATTATTCGGATATCATGGGGCTTCTTAATGAAATTGAGGCAGACATGATGGAAGAGATGGAACAGGCTATCAAAGAGCATCCTATCGTGAGAGAAGACCACTCTACGATGTATTTTATTGAAGATATCTTCCGGGTGCTGGCTAAGAACAGAGAAATCTGCCGCGCCCTGGTGGGACCTTACGGAGATATCCGCTTTGTGAAAGAAATCAAGAGACTTTTGGAGGAGAACAGCCGCGAAGCGCTGGCGGAAATGTTTCCGGATAAAGCGGAGGAGACGAAGTATTTTTATTCCTTCTGTCTGACCGGCTGCCTTGGATTCGTGAAGACCTGGCTGGAAGAGGGAGAAAATATGACGCCGGAGTACGCGGCGCAGCTTACATTTGAGATGGTAATCAGTTCCATGAAGGCATTTTATGGGACAGACGCGGATTTCCTTGACAGTGCGCAAGGTCTGTCATAATATAAAAACGTATTTTTCCTGCTTCCGGTGAGGAATACGGAAAGATGGAAATGAGAGAAACGAGAGGAAACAAGAAGATGAAAAGAGAAAAATTTGGTTCCCGTCTGGGATTCATACTGATTTCGGCGGGATGTGCTATCGGTCTGGGAAATGTCTGGAGATTTCCTTACATCACAGGACAGTACGGCGGCGCGGCGTTTGTGTTGATTTATCTGTTCTTCCTGCTGATACTGGGACTGCCTATCATGGTGATGGAGTTTGCGGTGGGACGCGCCGGACAGGCCAGCATTGCGGTGGCGTTTAACAAGCTGGAGCCAGAGGGAAGTAAGTGGCATTGGTATAAATGGTTTGGTATGGCAGGAAACTATCTCCTGATGATGTTCTACACGACAATCGGCGGATGGATGATTATCTATTTCCTGCGCATGGCAGCGGGTAAATTTCAGGATATGAATGCCGGACAGATTGAGAGTGCGTTCGGCGAACTGCTTACGCAGCCTGTGACGATGGCAGGATTCATGATTTTTGTAGTGGTTCTCTGTTTTGGAATCTGCTGTATGGGACTCCAGAAAGGCGTAGAGAAGATTACAAAAGGAATGATGCTGCTGTTGTTCCTGCTCATGATTATCCTTGCAGTGCGTTCCATCACGCTGCCGGGAGCGGGAGGCGGTCTGAAGTTTTATCTGTTCCCGGATTTCGGAAAAGTAAAAGAATCCGGGCTGATGGAAGTCGTGTTTGCCGCTATGGGGCAGTCCTTCTTTACACTCAGTCTGGGAATTGGAGCGATTGCGATTTTCGGAAGCTACATTGACAAGAGCCGGACGCTTGCCGGGGAAGCAATCTGTGTGACGGTGCTGGATACGTGTGTGGCGCTGATTTCCGGTCTTATCATCTTCCCCGCGTGTTTCGCGTTTGGTGTGAAGCCGGACAGCGGTCCGAACCTTATTTTTATCACATTGCCGAATATTTTTAACTCCATGAGAGGCGGAAGGATTTGGGGAAGTATCTTCTTTATCTGTATGTTTTTTGCCGCGGCATCTACTATCATAGCGGTATTTGAAAATATCATTTCGTTTGCAATGGATTTGACAGGATGCAGCAGGAAGAAGGCTGTAGTTATCAACTTGATTGCTATTATCCTCCTCTCTATGCCGTGTGTGTTGGGATTCAATGTGTGGAGCGATTTCGCGCCCATGGGACCGGGAAAGACCGTGCAGGATTTAGAGGACTTTATTGTCAGCAACAACCTGCTTCCTCTGGGAAGTCTGGTGTATGTGCTGTTCTGTACCAGCCGCTACGGATGGGGATGGAAGAATTTCCTCGCGGAGGCAAACAGCGGTACGGGCGTGAGGTTCCCGAAAGCGGTGAGGATATATGTTTCCTTTATCCTGCCTCTCATCGTATTGTTTATTTTCGTGCAGGGATACTGGGCGCTCTTTCATTAAACAGTAAAGCAGGTGGAGAAAATGGCAGAAAGACATGCACATTTGCCGGAGCACACGCAAGTTGGAGAACATGCGCACACAGCGGGGCATACGCACGATGGAGACCACGCATGCACGGAAGGACACACGCACAGCGTAGACCATGCGCACACGGAAGGGCATACGCATGTGCATTCGGCAGGGTATGAAAAGGCAATCGTCAACCGGATTTCCCGTTCTATCGGGCACCTGGAATCCATCAAGCGAATGGTGGAGAACGGGAAGGACTGCAGCGAAGTGCTCATACAGCTTGCGGCGGTGAAAGCGGCGGTCAACAATACAGGAAAAGTAATCTTAAAAGAACATCTGGCTCACTGCATCGTGGATGCCATTGAGCATGGTGATACGGAAAGTGTGGAAAAACTGAACAAGGCGATTGATATTTTTATCAAGTAGAAGAAAAGGAGAGGGATATGGGCGGATTTTTTGGAGTTGCTTCAAAGAAAAAAAACTGTACACTGGAATTGTTTTACGGCGTGGATTATCATTCCCATCTTGGAACCAGAAGAGGCGGAATGGCATTGTATGGAGAGGATGGATTTCAGAGGGCGATTCACAATATAGAGAATTCCCCTTTCAGGACAAAGTTTGAAAAGGATGTGGATGAATTAAAAGGTCACCTCGGAATCGGGTGCATTTCCGACTATGAGCCGCAGCCCCTTTTAATCCAGTCCCATCTGGGAAGTTTCGCTATCACGACAGTCGGGAAAATCAATAATCTGGAGGAGCTGCTCCAGATGGTGTATAAAGAAGGTCACTCCCATTTCCAGGAGATGAGCGGCGGGAAAATCAACGCCACAGAGCTGGTCGCCTCTCTCATCTGCAGGGCAGACAGTCTTGTCGAGGGAATCCGCTATGTGCAGAGCCTTGTGGACGGCTCCATGACCATTCTTCTTATGACAGAGGAAGGGCTGTATGCCGCCAGGGATAAATACGGACGGACGCCCCTTGTCATCGGCAAGAAAGAGGACGGTTACTGTGTCTCTTTTGAAAACTTCGCTTATATCAATTTGGGATATGTAGATTATAAAGAGCTGGGACCGGCGGAGATTGTCTATATCACGCCTGAAGGTGTGGAGACAGTGGGGGCAGCCGGGGATGAGATGAAAATCTGCTCATTTTTGTGGGTGTACTATGGCTATCCGACCTCCGCATACGAAGGGGTCAATGTGGAGGAGATGCGCTATAAATGCGGCAGTATGCTGGCAAAGCGGGATGAAGGTACGGTATCGCCGGATATCGTGGCGGGAGTGCCGGACTCCGGAATTGCGCATGCCATCGGATATGCCAATGAATCTGGCATCCCTTATGCCAGACCATTTATCAAATATACTCCGACCTGGCCGCGGTCCTTTATGCCGACCAACCAGAGTCAGAGAGAGTTGATTGCCAGGATGAAACTGATTCCCGTACAGGCGTTGATTCGCGACAAAAAGCTTCTTCTGATAGATGATTCTATCGTGCGCGGCACCCAGCTCCGGGAGACTACAGAGTTTCTCTACCAGAGCGGCGCGAAGGAAGTTCACGTGCGTCCCGCGTGTCCGCCCATCCTCTACGGGTGTAAGTATCTGAACTTTTCCAGGTCCAAATCGGAGCTGGATTTGATTACAAGGCGCATCATTGAGGAGAAGGAGGAGAAAGTGACGCCGGAGGTTCTGGATGAGTACGCGAATCCGTGCAGCTGCAAGTATGCCGAAATGGTGGAGGAAGTGCGCCGCAGACAGAATTTTACAACCCTGCGCTATCACAGGCTGGATGACCTCATAGAATCCATTGGTCTGAAGCCGTGTAAGCTCTGCACATACTGTTTTGACGGAAAAGAGTAGGATTTTTTTCTTATTGACTTGGAGTGCGCTCAAAGTGTTATCATGAACAATACAGGGACCTGTGAGAAAAAACAGGTGGCGTTGTCGTGCAAGGGATGGTGCCTTTGTAAAGAGGATATTGCCCCTTGTACTTTGACGTTAAGAGGATAACAGAGAAAAGGAGTGTATGAAAATGGTTTATAAGGATTATCAGGGTTTAAAGCTTTCCGCTCTCGGCATGGGCGCTATGCGCCTGCCGGTCATCGACGGGGATGACGCGAGGATTGATTCCCAGGCAGCGGCAGAAATGGTGGATTACGCCATGGAACACGGGGTAAATTACTATGATACCGCCTGGGGATATCACAATGGAAACTCCGAACTGGTGATGGGAAAAGCACTGTCCAAGTATCCGAGAGAGAAATTTTACCTGGCGGATAAATTTCCCGGTTATGATTTGTCCAACATGGAGAAAGTGGAGGAAATCTTTGAAAAGCAGCTGGAAAAATGCCAGGTGGAGTATTTTGATTTTTATCTCTTCCACAATGTCTGCGAGATGAATATCGATGCCTATCTGGACGAGAAATTTGGGATTTTTGCATACCTCATGAAACAAAAAGAAAACGGCAGGATTCGTCATCTCGGCTTTTCCGCGCATGGAAGTTATGAAGTGATAGAGCGTTTTCTGCAAGCTTACGGAGAGCATATGGAGTTCTGCCAGCTTCAAGTGAATTACCTGGACTGGGAGTTCCAGGAGTCAAAGCGCAAGATGGAACTTCTGAAAGAATATCATATCCCCATCTGGGTGATGGAGCCTCTGCGGGGAGGAAAACTTGCCAGCCTGGAGGCTGAGTACGAGGAGCAGCTTGCCAAACTGCGCGAGGAGGAAACCATCCCGGCGTGGGCATTTCGCTTTCTCCAGTCTCTGCCGGAGGTCAAGGTTGTCCTCTCCGGTATGTCGGATATGACACAGATGAAAGAAAATATCCGTACATATGAGGAAGACAGACCGTTAAACGAGGCGGAGATGGAGACAGTCCTTGGAATTGCCGACCGTATGGTAAAGAAGATTGCGCTGCCCTGTACAGCGTGCCATTACTGTACGAGCCACTGCCCCCAGGAGTTGGATATTCCAGCTCTGCTTTCCCTGTATAACGAACATTGTTTTACAGGAGGCGGTTTTATCGCTCCTATGGCGCTGTCCTCCTATCCGAAGGAGAAACTGCCGAGCGCCTGTGTAGGGTGCAGAAGCTGTGAGGCAGTCTGTCCGCAGCAGATAAAGATTTCTGAGGCGATGGGGGATTTTGCAGAGAAATTGAATGGGTAAAGTGAACAGCCGCTGTGTGTAAGATTGAGGTACACACAGCGGCTGTTTTAGCGGAAAGCAACTCAACTGTTATTACCGCTTGGGATAATGGGCGTCTAGCCGGTTTACTGCGTGTATTGGATTTCAGATTATGGCAGGCGGTGTGCCTATACAGATATGTAATTTATGAATATAAATCAGAAAAAGCACTCTGTGCAGGACGAAAAGACATGACGCAAAATGGAAATATGTGACGAAATGCGTAAATGACATCCGGTGTACAAATGATAGAGATTACGTTATAATAAAGGGCAAGACAAAACTTTCGGCAGAAATCAGGGCAGCGTAAACTAGTTTGTGAAAAATAGGAACAAGAAATGGGCTCTTATGGGAACCTTAAAGTTAAGGAAGGGGCTGGACAATGAAAAAGGAAAAATTGATTCGGGTATATCATGGTTCAGACCATATCATCCAGACTCCCGTATATCTCGGCGGGAAAGAGGACAATGACTATGGGAATGGCTTTTACACAACAGAATATGAAGAGCGCGCAAAAAGCTGGGCGGCTCTTAATGGTAATCCAGAGCATTCCATAGTAAATGAATATGAATTAGACTTAAGTGAACTTAAAATCCTGAACTTACAGGATTTTGGCGTGCTTGCATGGATTGCTGAGGTGGTTTCCAATAGAGGGATAAATCAGGATACTGCAGGAATCCTGGGAAATCGGTTAGTTGATATGTACAAGTTGGATACGGATTCGTATGATATTATCAAAGGATACCGTGCAGATGACAGCTATACACAGGTTATCGAGGCGTTTTTGCTGAATCAGATTCATATTGCCGAGGTGGAACGGCTTTTTTACAAGGGTTCTCTGGGAAATCAGATGTTTTTAAAATCCCAAAAAGCTTTCCGCCAGATTAAATGGATTTCTTCCTATGAAGTTACTGCAGAAACAGACTATGCTGCAGATGATGTGAGAGCACGACGGGAAGTAAGTAAATTTATGCAGACACGTATGAAAGCAATCTTGTTGGAAGGATATACTGTTCCCGGAATCACTGCACAGTATGCTGTCAAAAACAAGTTAGTCTATCACAAGGAGAAGGATTATTATGAGTGATACAGCCTATGATGCGTGCTATTATGATATGATGATTCAAAAAAACAGATACCTGTTCAAGTTGACAGCCAGGAACACGGACTCGCCGTTTCAGGTCATTGAAGCTTACATGAAAAGTGATTACCGCAAAGCCATGGACAGGGGGAATCCACTGTATCTGAACAAAACACCAAAACAGATTCTGGGAAATATGGGGATTCGAATCAGTCCGGATAATCAGATGAGCGAGAAGTACGATGAGTTTATCCTGGAGTGGATGGCAGATGTGTATACTTATATGCAGTGGAAATATAAATTGCTGTCGGAAAATATCGTCGAGAAGATAAAGCCGGAGGAGTTATATAAGAAATATTCGCCTTTGCACGAGGCATCACTTGAGAACAGCGTGGAGAAATTGAGAAAGATTTATAACGTATAGCAGGAAAGTAAAAAAGCGGTCGCCAGGGTTGGTAATCGCTTTTTCAATATAAGGATAATTTTTTCTATTCACAGGCAAAATATACCTGACAAAGATAATTTAACATAATAAAAGAAAAAACACAAGTAAGTATAACATCGCATTTTAAATCTTAATTAACCTTATATTTACAAGAAACCTTGACAAAAACTATTAGAGGCTCTATAATGAAAATAACCCGGGATGGCGGCAACCATCCTGGGTTGGAAAGCTATTTCAAACCAGACAAGCTGATAAGAAATAGGCATCATTCATTATACTATCTTATCTCAGTCTGGTTTGTCAATGCTTTCATTTTTTGAGGAGCTCCCAATTTTTACCACGAAGAACAAAAAATATACAAAGAGGTGATAAATATAGACGATTACAAAAGAAAAGACCCTGTGTTTATAAAAGAGGATTCTGACTATGCCCATGTAAATGCAGAGAATAAGAATACACAAAGTATCGTAAACCATTCAGGCGGTGCTATGTATCTTGCTGAGAAAAACTGTCCGCTTGATAATATGAGAAATATGGCGAAAGTTACAGGGCTGCTGCACGATGCGGGAAAATTTGGACAACCATATATTACGTATGGGGAAAATATCTTGCAGTACGGCAAAAATGCCAGCAGACGCCAGGTGGTGGACCATTCTTCAGCGGGCGGCAATATTGCGGAAGAAATGATGGGAGAAAGTCTGTTGTCTGAATTTGTCAGTACCGCGATTTATTCCCATCACAATTTACAGGACTGTATTGAGATGGAAACGGGAAACACTCTTTCAGAAAAACGGTTTCTAAAAGAGATGGAGTATCAGGCTGTTAAAAATAGATATTTTCAGTTTATCGACGAAGACATATTGAAAGAGTATATAAAAGCAGCGGAAATCGAAGCGGAGAGTATTTGTTCCGATATCAACCAGTTTATAGAATCATGCGGAGACAAAAAATGCGGCAGTGCAGAGTTTTACTTTGGAATGTATGAGCGCTTGCTCCTGTCATTGTTGATTGACAGCGACTGGACGGACACCGCTTGTTTTTTCAGAGGTGAGCCGCTTCCGGAAAGGATTTCTGAAGCGAGAACACAGGAAATATGGGAGGAGTGCATTTCTCATTTTGAAGGCTGCATGAAGCAAAGGAAAACACCAGGGGATGAAAGTCCCCTAGATGTATACCGCGACCAGATTTCAGAACGATGTTTCCAGGCAGCACAGGATGAGCAAAGGCTTTATCGGCTCACAGTCCCTGCAGGAGCCGGGAGAATGTTGAGCAGTCTGCGCTTCGCCTTAAGTCATGCCCGGAAGTATCACAAAAGGCATATTTTCTATGTGGCGCCCCATAACTCGACATTGGAATGGAACGCGGACGAAATCAGAAAGTTTGTAGGCAATGAAACGTACGTGTTGGAGCATCACTGCAATGTAAGCTATGAAAAGGAAGAAGATGAAGAAGAGTACAGAAGGCTTACTGAAAATTGGGATTGTCCAATTGTCGCAACGACAGCCGTAGAAATGTTGAACACGCTGTTTTCAGACAAGAAGAGCAGTATCCGCAGGATGTATAACCTTTGCAACAGTGTTATTATTTTTGATGAGGTTCAGGCATTTCCTGTGCGAGGGACAGAGCTTTTTAACCTGGCGGTAAATTTTCTCACTGTTTTTTGCAATACAACCGTTATGCTCTGCTCTGCCACACAGCCGTCCTGCGCAGCACTGGAAGAAAATAATCTATATAACTGTAAAGAAATGACAGAGGATATGGGAAGGCATGCGGAAGCGTTTAAACGGACAGAAATAGAAGACAGGACGAATATGGTGCCTGGCGGCATGGAAGAAGAGGAGTTGAGCAGTTTTGCATTGGAGGAATTAAAAAAACATAAAAGTGTCCTGCTGATTCTGAACACAAAATCATGCGCCCAAAAGGTATTTGAGACTATCAAAGAACAGTACAAGGATGAAGGAGCGCTGTATCATTTGAGCAAAAAGATGTGTCCGGAAAACAGGTGCGAGGAACTGGAACATATCAAAAAGGATTTGGCGGATAAAAAGCCAGTCATTTGTGTGAGCACACAGCTTATAGAATCCAGAGTGGACTTGTCTTTTGCGTGTGTCATCCGCTCTCTGGCAGGGCTGGACAGTATCATCCGGGCGGCGGAACTCTGCAGCTGTCATAAAGAGTGCGATAAGAATCAGACCATGGGAAAGACTTATATTGTACGGATGGCACAGCATGTGGAGAATTTAAACGGACTTGAGGAAATCCAAAACAAGGCAGGGACGCTGCAGGTGCTTTTGGACTATTTCGGGGAAATGCCGGAAAAGTTTGGCGGGACGATTGATTCAGAAACAGCGTTGACAATATATTATAAGCAATATTTTAATTGTTCACAAGGGAAAATAACGAAATATCCGAGTAATATTCCGGATACTACGCTGGAAATGCTTCTTGGAAGAAATGAAACAGGGCGCAGGCAATATGCAAGACACCACAACGGCAGAAAGAAAAAGGGATATTTAAATCAGGCTTTTCAGACAGCGGGGAGGACCTATCAGGTCATACCGGAAGATGAGACAGTGAAAATTGTGATACCCTATAATCAGACAGCAAAAGACGCAATCGCAGTGCTAAAGGATGATAAAATTTCTTTCTTCGAGAAAACAAAAGCTCTTAGAAAATTACAGAGATATTCTGTGGGAATTTCTGATAAGAAAAAGAAAGAGCTTGGAAAGGCGCTCTCTGAAGTGGGAGATTCAGGAATCCTTGTGTTGGATATGGATTACTACGACCAAAAAGAGGGAGTACTGGATGCGCCGTCTGTTTCGGAGGTGAATAATGAAAAAATACAGAAATACGATTGAGTTTGAGGTTTACGGAGATTACGCGCTGTTTTCTGACCCGGTGACCCGTGTAGGAGGGGAAAAATCGAGTTATCATATCCCTACATATGAGGCGCTGAAAGGGGTGACGGAGAGCATCTTCTGGAAACCAACGATTATGTGGATTGTCGATGCGGTCCGTGTGATGAAGCCGATTCAGACAGAGACAAAGGGAGTCAGACCTATCAGATACAACGGCGGAAATGACCTGGCATATTATACGTATCTTCGGGATGTCTGTTACCAGGTGAGAGCCCATTTTGAATTTAATTTAAACCATGTGGAACTTGAAGCAGACAGAAATGAAAATAAACATCACAATATTGCCAAAAGAATGGTAAAAAGAGGGGGCAGAAGGGACATTTTTCTTGGGACAAGAGAGTGCCAGGCCTTTGTGGAACCCTGTGTATTTGGAGAAGGCAAGAGTTATTATGATGACATGCCGGGGGAGGTGTCCTATGGATTTATGTATCACGGCATGACATATGCGGATGAAGCAATCCTGCCCGATGAGCAGGGGAAAATGACGATGAACTTCTGGCATCCCGTGATGAAAAAAGGTGGAATCATTGAGTTCATCAGACCGGAGGAATGTAAAGAAAAACGCTTTATCAAATATATGGAACGGCGTAAATTCGGAAAAGACAATTTTTCCGGAATCAGCGAATTTGCGGAAAAGGGGGCGGAAGATTGAACTGGGAAGGGGAACTGCTTGCTTTATATGAGAAGAATGAAGACCGTGTAGGAGAGATGGAATATAAAGTATATAAAAGAAAGGGGAAGGATGGAAAGGATGAAATAGAGGAGAAAGTGTGGTATGTCCTTCTGCCGCCTTTTCATACAACAGTAAAGGCGCAGATTGAGGTCACCCTTACTTCATCCGGTAAATTTTTAAGGGCTTCCAAAGTAGAGAAAGAGAGGAATCTGACTGTTATCCCTGTGACAGAGAAGTCCGGCAGCAGGACCGGAAAATGCCCGCATCCTTTCTGCGATAATCTGAAGTATCTTGCGGGGGATTACGCAAGATATGTGGAAGACAAAAAAGGAGATATCAGGAGTTATTACGAACTGTACATAGAGCAGCTGGAGCAATGGTATCTGGCAGAATATACACATGACAAAGTGGAGGCTCTTTATCACTATTTAAAAGAAGAGATATTAATAGAGGACTTGGTGAGAGAAAAGGTTCTTGTGCTGGATGAAAATGGGAGATTGTCTAAAGATATCAAAATTGAAGGAGTACCCCAACAGGATGCGTTTGTCCGTTTTATCATAAGAAACAAAAAAGGGCTGCCGACCGCTGAAGAAAGTGATGAGTGCTGGAATGACCGCTCGCTTAGAAAACATTTTATTGAGTATTACAGAACCATAGAAGGTGAAAAGGACTTAGACTATCTCACAGGAGAAAAGCAGATACCTTCTTACCTTCATTCCAAAAAAATAAGAAACGAAGGGGACAGCGCGAAGCTGATTTCATCCAATGATGAGTCAAATTATACGTTCCGCGGACGCTTTGCCACAAAGGAGCAGGCGCTTTCCATCGGGAGAGAATCCTCGCAGAAAATACATAATGCGTTGAAGTGGATTATCCGCAGACAGGGGAAAAGTTTCGATACGCTGACAATGGTTACATGGGAATCTGATATGAAAAAAATGCCGTCCTGGGAGGCGGACACAGAGACCATCATTTCGGCGGCAAAGGAAACTTACGAGGAGCAGGATGGAATGACCATGCAGACTGCGGAGGATGAAAATCAGGGACAAGAAAAGGTGCAAACGTTTGATGGAAATCCTATCACTGCCAGCGAGTTTTACAGCGTTTTGGATGGTTACGGGGCAAAAGTAGAGAATACTTCGAGAATGATACTCATGGCATTTGACGCCGCTAGTACAGGAAGGATGTGCCTGATTGAATATAAAGCCATGGAAACCGCAAGATATCTGGAAAATATAAAGAAATGGCACGAGTATGGAGGGTGGCTGCAGTTTAAATACAAAAACGGTATGAGAAAGTCCTATTATGGAGTTCCGGGCGTCAGAGAAATTGCGGATATTTTATACGGAACCGAGTCACAGGGCAGACTTTCCATTGTTGACAAAAATGGAAAGAGATTATATGCGGAAGTGAGCCGCAGACTGCTTCCGTGTATCTGGGATGGGAGAAAGATACCCTATGATTTTATTGCGGCTGCTGTCAATAAGGCATCGATGCCGCAGAGTTATAAAGAAAGGTACAATTGGGAACGGGTTTTAGCTCTTGCCTGTTCCTTTGTAAAAAAGAATCGGTATGAAAGAAATCAGGAGGTATGGAACGTGGCATTAAACGAGGAATGTAAGGAAAGAGATTATCTGTACGGCAGACTGCTCGCTGTGGCAGACAGAATTGAGTATCGGACATATGACAGGGAAAATGATGCTGGGAGAGTGACGAATGCAAAACGATACATGAGTACTTTTTCGCAGAGACCCTTTGAGACCTGGAAAATTATCGAGGAGAATCTGCAGCCGTATTTAGGAAAATTATCTGTGCAGGAGAGACGGTATTACGAGAATTTGATTGACGGTATCTGCCAATTATTTACTGTGGAGAGATTTCAGGATAACCGAAGGCTGGATGGACTATATCTATTGGGATTTCACAGTCAGTCCTATGAATTGAAAAAATATAAAAAAGAACCGGTGAAGGGAGAAACGGAATGAGTGAATTAAAAGGAAAGATTGATTTTACATTATTTATCAGTGCGACTAATGCAAACCCAAACGGCGACCCGCTCAACGGCAACCGCCCGCGAATCAGCCTGGATGGATATGGGGAAATATCGGATGTGTGCATCAAGAGGAAAATCAGAAACCGTTTCCAGGATTTGGGGCAGAAAGTATTTGTACAGTCGGATGACAGAGCAGATGACGGCTGCCGCAGTTTAAAGGAGCGGGCGGAAAGCTGCCAGGAGTTAAACGATGAAATCAGTAAAAAGAAAAAGGCCGACCGTGATTTGTGCGCGAAGATTGCCTGTAAAGAATGGATGGATGTGAGAAGTTTCGGGCAGGTATTTGCTTTTAAAGGGGATGAGGTGTCTTTCGGCGTGAGAGGACCCGTATCCATTCATCAGGCGGTGAGCCTCTCTCCAGTGGATATCATCAGTATGCAGATTACAAAGAGCGTAAACAGTGAGGCGGGCAAGGAAGGCAAAGCTTCAGATACCATGGGAACAAAGCACCGGGTTGGGTTTGCAGTTTACAAAGTGATGGGAAGCGTCAACGTGCAGCTGGCGGAAAAGACCGGATTTACGCAGGAAGATGCGGAAATTTTGAAAGAGGCATTAAAAACCCTGTTTGAAAACGATGCTTCCTCTGCAAGACCGGATGGAAGTATCGAAGTATGCCGGATGTATTGGTGGCAGCATGAGGAAAAAACTCCCATAGCGTCCAGTGGAAGGATACAGAGAAGCTTTCATATCGAAACAAAAGCGGACAGACCGAGAAGCTTTGAAGATTACGAAATTACGTGGGCAATGGATGGTTGCGTGCCGCCGGAGATATTTTAATCAGTACACTGATACAGCAGCGTTGCCATAATACACAGCAGCACAATGGACATGATGAGCCAATCCATCTTGAAGAGGTAAAGGGACAAAAAGACAAAATGACCATCGCCTGAGGAATATAGGAAACTAACAAGAATCACGAAAAACGTTGAAGTTGTCAGGTATACAAATTCCAATGAATACGGTATAATAAAATACAAAATAAGAAGGGCTGAAACTGAAAGAGGTGAGGTCAGATGCCGACAAATATTACAAATATTATGCAGCAGTTTGCCAGCAGTTTGAGGAAATTTCTGGGAAATACTCTTGACAGTGTTATTGTATATGGCTCATATGCAAGAGGAGATTATTCTGAACTTTCAGATATTGATGTTATGATTCTGGTTACTCTGACAGAGGAAAAGATAAAGAAAATATCTGATGAGATTAGTGATATGGCTTTTGAATACCTGGTAACATTCGGAGTAGATATTTCTCCGGTAATAATCAATGTAGACCATTTTAACTACTGGGTAGACAATCTGCCATACTATCGCAGTGTAAGAGATGAGGGGGTAAAGCTCAGTGCATGATATCAATAAAGATATAGAATTACAAGCACAGCTTCAGTCAGTTGAATATATGCTTCCACTGATAAAAGAGTTTTTAGCAGGACACGGTGTAGAAATAATGTAAATTGCGGAACACGGTTAAGAATTCATAGAATACAGAAAAAGAAATTTTAAATACCCTCAGACAAATTCGTCTTTGAAAATGTCTGAGGGTATGTTTTATTCGGATATCAAAATCGTTTTTGATAAAGTTTCTCCACCACCCCGATTACCGCGTACAGCACCACCGCCATAATACACAGCAGCACAATAGACATGATGAGCCAATCCATTTTGAAGACCTGGCTTGAGTAGATGATGAGGTACCCCAGCCCGCTCCTGGCCGCGAGAAATTCTCCGATGACAACACCAACCAGGCACAGTCCGATATTGACCTTCATATTGCTGATAATGACGGGGATGGAACCGGGCAGGATGACTTTGGAGAGTACATGGCGCCTGGTGCCGTGCAGGGTGTAGATGAGTTTGATTTTTTCCGGGTCCACGGAGGAAAAGGTGGTGTACAAATTTAGGATACTCCCGAAAATGGCAACGGACATGCCGGCGACGATGATGGTCGTCTCATTGGCGCCCAGCCACACGATGAGGAGGGGAGCTAATGCGGATTTCGGCAGGCTGTTCAATACCACCAGATAGGGGTCCAGAATTTCCGAGAGTTTGCGGCTGTACCAGAGCAGCACGGCTGCAAGGATACTGAAAACCGTGACCAGCACAAAGCTGACGATGATTTCATAGAGCGTGATGCCGATATGGTGAAAAATCGTGCGGTCTGTGACCATGGACCAGAAACAGAGCGCAATCTTTGAGGGACTGCTGAAAATGAAGGAGTCAATGATTCCGGCATCCGCAGTTGCCTCCCAGAGCAGGAGGAAGGCAAGGAGAATCAGGATGCGGGAGGCGAGGACGATTCTGTGGTGGCGGCGAAGTTTCAAAAGATACCGCTTCTGTCCGTTGGAATATTCATTCATGTGCTTTCAACTCCTTCCATATAATATTGAAATAATTTTTAAATTCCGGAGCGTTGCGCCGCTCCATCGGGGTGTCTTTCTCAAGGTCAAAGGAGATATCCAGGATTTTTACGATGGAAGCAGGGCGGCGGCTCAAAATGATGACACGGTCGGCAAGGCTCACTGCTTCAGACAGGTCGTGAGTGACGAGCAGGGCAGTCTTGCCGGAGTCTCGGATAATCTGACCGATGTCATCGCTGACAGAGAGCCGGGTCTGGTAATCTAAGGCAGAGAAGGGCTCATCGAGCAGTAAAAGTTCCGGCTCCAGCACCAGGGTGCGGATGAGCGCGGCGCGCTGGCGCATACCTCCTGACAAGGCGGAAGGCTTGGCGTGTTTGAAGTTTTTGAGCCCGTACTGGGCGAGGAGTTCCTCTGCTTTTCTGCGTGTCGCGGGATTCAGGCGATGCTGGATTTCCAGTCCCAGCAGGATATTGCGGTAGACGCTGCGCCATTCAAAGAGATGGTCGTGCTGCAGCATATAGCCCACGGCAATCTCGCTTTTATCAATCGGCTCCCGATACAGTGTGATTTCTCCGCTCTCCGGCTTGATGAGTCCGGATATGAGGGAGAGCAGGGTGGATTTGCCGCAGCCCGACGGACCGACGATGGCAGTGAACTTTCCGGGATTTACGGAGAAAGAGATATCGGTGAGTGCTTTGGTTTCGCCTTGGCGGGTGTGGTAGGCATAATTTATTTCGGATAATTCTAAGATAGCATCCATATCATCACTCCAGTGGGCAGGTATATAGTTTAGTTTATGAAAAAAATAGATATGGGTGCATGGGGAGAAATGTGTTATACTGTAGAAAAAACACAGGAGAAACAGGCAGATGAACGTGCAGAAAGTAAATTATCAGAAAGAGTTGGATAAGCTGCTCGGACAGCTCAAAAGTGAAAATAAAGTGCCCAGACTTTTGCTTCACAGCTGCTGTGCTCCCTGCTCAAGCTATGTGCTGGAGTATCTGTCAGAATATTTTGAGATTACGGTGTACTATTATAATCCGAATATCTATCCGGAGAGTGAGTACACGAAGCGCCTTTTAGAACAGCAGATGCTGATTTCTGATATGAAGCTCAGCCATCCGGTCTCTTTTCTTGCGGGGCAGTACGATAAAGAGAAGTTCTATGAGATGGCGCAGGGACTGGAGCATGTAAAAGAAGGGGGAGAACGGTGTTTCCTCTGCTATAGGCTCAGATTGGAAGAGACAGCGCAGATGGCAGTGAAGGGAGGATTTGACTATTTTACCACAACACTGTCTATCAGCCCTCTGAAAAATGCGCAGAAGCTCAATGAGATTGGCAGGGAAGTAGGAAGACAAGTTGGAGTTTCCTATCTTGAATCGGACTTTAAGAAGAAAAACGGATATAAACGCTCCATAGAATTATCAGAGATATACGGGCTGTACAGGCAGGATTACTGTGGATGTCAGTTCTCGTTTGAGAGCAGGAAGAAAAAGGAAGATATACCACAAAAATAGTGAAAAATGCCGGGGAATTGTTCTTTTTGTGAGAAAGAAGGATGATTTCCCGGTGTTTTTTGTTCAAATCATATAATCAAAAATGCAAGAGAACGGATAAAAAGTGCAACTTAATTAAGACAAAGTCTGCTATAATATTCTCTGTAAGCAGATGTTACTTTCCAATACAGAGATGGATTGGAAAGAATTTGTTGAAACAGCATGAGGAAGGAGGCTTTGTCCTGCCCGAAAAGATGCTGGAAATATTAAGAAAGGGGGATACGAGCGTGCCAGATATTAGATTGACGAGAATTGACAATCGGCTGATTCACGGTCAGGTGGCGACACAGTGGTGTGGAGTCGTAGGTGCAAACCTGCTTCTTGTTGCGAATGACGCGGTGGCAAAAGATGAATTCCGGCAGAGTCTGATGAACATGGCTGCACCGTCATATGCGCAGACAAGGTTCTTCAGTATTGAAAAGACAATCAATATCATCCACAAAGCTTCTGCGAATCAGCATATTGCAATTATCT
>UQKK01000018.1 GCA_900541505.1 uncultured Ruminococcus sp. | reverse complement strand
ATACAGTTGGAAACACTCTGGTTGCAGCTTCCACTCTTCAGAAAGACGTGAAAGCGGAATTAGAAAAGACCAACAATGTCGATGCAGCAGCATACCTTGGAAAAGTGATTGCTGAGAAGGCAAAAGAAAAAGGAATCACAGAGGTTGTCTTTGACAGAGGCGGCTTTATATATCAGGGTAAAATCAAAGCACTGGCAGACGCAGCTAGAGAAGCTGGGCTGAATTTCTAGGGAAGGGAGAACACAGATGAAACAGGAACGTATTGATGCTAATCAATTAGAATTAACAGAAAAAGTGGTATCAATCAAACGTGTTACCAAGGTTGTTAAAGGTGGTCGTAACTTCAGATTTACAGCTTTAGTGGTAGTTGGCGACGGAAACGGCCATGTTGGTGCAGGTTTGGGAAAAGCTACTGAAATTCCGGAAGCGATTCGCAAAGGAAAAGAAGACGCAATGAAGAAAATGATTACAGTTGCACTTGACGAGAACGAGAGTGTGACTCATGATGTGATTGGAAAATTCGGAAGTGCTTCCGTACTTCTGAAGACTGCTCCGGATGGTACCGGTGTAATCGCCGGAGGTCCGGCACGTGCCGTTATCGAGATGGCGGGAATCAAGAACATCCGTACAAAATCATTAGGTTCTAACAATAAGCAGAATGTAGTACTTGCGACTATCGAAGGTCTTAAAGGTATGAAGACTCCTGAGGAAGTAGCGAGACTGCGTGGTAAATCAGTAGAAGAGGTCGTAGGCTAAGCCGGGCTTCATCCGTTAAGGAACAGGCTTTATCGCATAGGAGGTAAACAAAATGGCAAATTTGAAAGTGACATTAGTAAAGTCTACAATCGGTGCTGTACCTAAGCATAAAAAGACTGTTGAAGCATTGGGCTTAAATAAGCTTAACAAGACAGTTGAATTACCGGACAATGCAGCTACCAGAGGAATGGTACAGCAGGTTAGACATTTAGTGAAAGTAGAAGAAGCGTAAATAAAATCGATAAGGAGGTAACGTCATGGACTTATCAAACTTAAGACCGGCAGACGGTTCCAAACAGAATGATAACTTCAGAAGAGGACGCGGACACGGTTCAGGCAATGGTAAGACAGCCGGCAAGGGCCACAAAGGTCAGAAAGCTCGTTCAGGAGCTCCGAGACCGGGCTTTGAAGGTGGTCAGATGCCTTTATACAGAAGAATACCAAAGAGAGGATTTACTTGCAGAAATTCTAAAACAATCGTTGGTATCAACTTAAGTGCTCTTGAAGCATTTGAAGATGGCGCAACAGTTTCTGTTGAGACACTGATTGAGAGCGGCATTGTGAAAAACCCAAAAGATGGTGTTAAAATTCTTGGAAATGGAGAGTTAACTAAGAAACTTACTGTTCAGGCTAATGCATTCAGTGCAAAGGCAGCTGAAAAGATTGAGGCACTTGGTGGAAAAGCAGAGGTGATCTAATGCTACAGACTGTACGAAAGGCATTTCAGATAGAAGATATCAGAAAGAGAATTTTCTACACATTTATGATGTTAGTCGTCGTAAGACTTGGCTCTGAACTGCCTACTCCAGGCGTAGATCCGACTGTTCTCCAGCGAATATTTGCGAGCCAGTCCGGTGATGCATTCAATTTCTTTGATGCATTTACCGGCGGTTCCTTTACTCAGATGTCTGTATTCGCTCTGAGCATCACACCGTACATTACTTCTTCCATTATCATGCAGCTTCTGACCATCGCCATTCCGAAACTGGAGGAGATGCAGAAAGACGGCGCTGATGGCAGGAAGAAAATTGCGGCAATCACCCGCTATGTGACGGTGGCGTTGGCGCTTATTGAGTCAACAGCGATGGCAGTAGGATTTGGACGCCAAGGACTCCTGGTAGAGTATAATTTTGTTAGTGTGGCAATCGTTGTCTGCACATTGACAGCCGGAAGTGCATTCCTGATGTGGATTGGCGAAAGGATAACTGAAAAAGGAGTGGGAAATGGAATCTCCATTGTCCTCCTGATTAATATCCTGTCCCGTGTGCCGGATGATTTCGTTACGTTATATAAGCAGTTTGTAGATGGAAAAACACTGGCAAAGGGCGGTCTCGCTGCACTTATCATATTGGCAATCCTGCTCGTTGTCGTAGTTTTTGTAGTATTGCTGCAGAGCGGCGAAAGAAGGATTGCAGTACAGTATTCCCAGAAAGTACAGGGAAGAAGAACTTATGGCGGTCAGTCCACCCATATCCCTCTGCGTGTAAATACGGCAGGTGTTATCCCGGTCATCTTCGCGTCTTCACTCATGCAGACGCCAATCGTGATTGCACAGTTCCTTGGAAAAGGAAATGGAACAGGGATTGGAAGTCAGATTTTAGCGGGCATGAACTCCAACAACTGGTGTGACCCGGAAAATCCGATTTATTCCATCGGGCTAATCATCTATATTTTGCTCACTATTTTCTTCGCATATTTTTATACGTCAATCACATTCAATCCATTGGAGATTGCGAACAATATGAAGAAGAGCGGTGGGTTCATACCGGGTATCCGTCCAGGAAAGCCTACAGTGGAATACCTGCAGAAGATACTCAATTACATTATCTTTATTGGAGCATGTGGACTTGTCATTGTTCAGGTGATACCGTATTTCTTCAATGGTGTGTTTGGGGCAAATGTTTCCTTTGGAGGAACATCCCTTATCATTATCGTGGGAGTCGTATTAGAGACATTGAAACAGATTGAATCACAGATGCTCGTACGCAACTATACAGGATTTTTGAATAACAAGGGAAGTAATATGAAGAACAGTTTCCTTGGATATTAATTAGATTACATTAGCGAGCGTGACCCTAAAGGACTGTAAACGGACTTCAGGGGCACACTCGTTATTGTGCATTAACGGAGGTATAACCGTATGAAGATTATTATGTTGGGGGCTCCGGGAGCCGGAAAAGGAACACAGGCAAAAAAAATAGCGGAAAAATATAACATTCCGCACATTTCCACAGGTGATATTTTCCGCGCGAATATTAAAAATGGCACGGAACTTGGGAAAAAGGCAAAGACGTACATGGACCAGGGACTGTTGGTGCCGGATGAACTGGTTGTAGATTTGGTTGTGGACAGAGTAAATCAGGATGACTGTGAAAATGGTTATGTACTTGATGGATTCCCGAGAACGATTCCACAGGCGGAAGCATTGGATAAGGCTCTTGCGGAGATGGGACAGAAAATGGACTATGCCATTGACGTGGAAGTTCCGGATGAGAATATCATAAACCGTATGTCCGGACGCAGGGCATGCGTGGGCTGTGGAGCTACTTACCATATGGTATATGCAGCGCCGGCAAAAGAAGGCATCTGCGATAAGTGCGGCGGGGAGCTGATTCTCAGAGATGATGACAAACCGGAGACCGTCGAGAAGCGTCTGCGTGTATATCACGAGCAGACACAGCCGCTGATTGACTATTATACACAGGCTGGAATCCTGAAGGAAGTAGACGGGACTGTGGATATTGATGTTGTGTTTGACGCAATCGTAAAGATTCTGGGAGAATAGCATATGCTGTTTGAACCGGGAATGATTGTGAAGTCCAAGGCTGGACATGACAAAAATTGTATATATGCTATCATTCGTGTCAATGATGAATATGTATATGTCTCGGACGGATTGAAACATCCGTCCGGGAAACCGAAAAGAAAGAACAGAAAACATCTGCAGGTAATTCTGAAGGAACACATCGGGAATCCGGCGGATGACGAAGCAGTAAGAAATATAGTATTGAAATATTCCCGATGAGATGTGGGAATGTAGAAGTGCCGTAAATGCAGGAGGATTAAGTATGTCAAAGGCTGACGTAATTGAAATTGAAGGAGTTGTAGTTGAAAAACTGCCAAACGCGATGTTTAAGGTAGAATTGGAAAACGGACATATCGTGCTGGCGCACATCAGTGGAAAATTACGCATGAATTTCATCAAAATTTTACCGGGAGACAAAGTGACGTTGGAAATGTCTCCATATGACTTGAGCAAAGGGCGTATCGTCTGGAGAGATAAATAAAAAATTTGAAGCAGCAGTTCCGTTTTATGAATGACGCGGGCTGAACTGATACATTTGGACATATTTGAACATTTGACTGCAATTTAGCTGTTGACTTTATTGCAGATTAGGTGTTATACTATGTAGTGGCTGTTTTTGGGGTGGTGTGTCCAAAAGCGGCGGAAACATAGGCAGAGCAAAGTAGGGAAGGAGGATTTAACATGAAGGTTAGGTCATCAGTAAAACCAATTTGTGAAAAATGCAAAATCATTAAAAGAAAAGGAAGCATCAGAGTAATCTGTGAGAATCCGAAGCACAAACAGCGTCAGGGTTAATCACCCGGTATTTGATGCGTCTTTGTATAGCATAGGCGCAGTTCAATGAAAGACGTAGATTGTGCAATGAATTAGGCGGCTGACAGCGCGACACACCAGGAGGTGTGTAGGGCTGTTTAATATACAGTAAGGATACACCGTAGCTGCGCAAGGTACCCGCAGAGCGTGTAGTCTGCTGCACTCACTGAATCCCTTTCAGTAAAAGCTTTCAAAAGCTCACAGAGTGCAGGTGTATATTGCTTATAATACTCGGCATTTGCATTGGCGGATGAGAATCCGTGCCGGGAAAGGGCATGTGAAACACATGCCTGGGCTGGGATATCGGCGAAGATAAGTACCCGGTAGGACGTAAACACATCAACCCACGTCCGCAGCCTCAATTAGGGACAATATGAAACAACGTAAAGCCATGCACAAGGCTGACGGAAACGTATCGGCAAGTTTACTTGCCAGGGACGTTTCAGGCAGAATTGTATGTGGCGCACGCCACAGCGAGATGAAGGAGCGCAAGCGACGGAATCGAGCTAGCATGGCGGAAGGCGCGAAAACGTGCAGAGCGCGGCGGCGCACGCATGGCAAAACCAGAAAAAAGAAAGTGGAGGAAAGACACATGGCTCGTATCGCAGGTGTAGACTTACCAAGAGACAAACGTGTAGAAATCGGTCTGACTTATATCTATGGAATTGGGAGAACAAGTTCAAACCGTATCTTAGCAGAGGCAGGAGTAAATCCTGATACTCGTGTAAGAGATTTAACCAGTGAGGAAGTAAAGAAGATTAGCGCAGTAATCGATGAGACTCAGGTTGTAGAAGGTGATTTGAGAAGAGATATCCAGCTCAACATCAAGAGACTCAAAGAAATTGGCTGCTATCGTGGAATCCGTCATAGAAAAGGACTTCCGGTGCGTGGACAGAAAACAAAGACAAACGCGAGAACATGTAAAGGTCCTAAGAGAACAGTAGCAAACAAGAAAAAATAGAGCACTTAGCGCAAGCAAGCTGATAAGCGCAGCTTGAGGTTCGTGCGAAATTTGTCCGATGAATCTGGCGAGGCTTTGCCGAGCCTGGTGAATCGAACTACCTTGTAAATGAGAGAAAAAAGAAAGTAGGTTAGTTTAAATGGCTAAGAAAGTTGCAAAAAAAGTAACAAAAAAACGTGTCAAGAAAAACGTTGAACGAGGACAGGCACACATTCAGTCATCTTTCAATAACACAATCGTAACATTGACAGATGGACAGGGAAATGCTCTTTCATGGGCAAGTGCAGGCGGTCTGGGATTTAAAGGTTCAAGGAAATCTACTCCATATGCAGCACAGATGGCAGCTGAGACAGCGGCTAAGGCTGCGTTAGTACATGGTCTTAAAACAGTAGATGTTTTCGTGAAGGGACCAGGTTCAGGAAGGGAAGCAGCAATCCGTGCACTTCAGGCATGTGGAATTGATGTGACAAGCATCAAGGACGTAACACCGGTGCCGCACAACGGATGCCGCCCGCCGAAACGCAGAAGAGTGTAGTTATATTTTCTGCAGGACAGAGTTTGGAAAACACTGGAAGTAACGAAGAGGCGGTGTGAAACCGCTGGCATGTATAAAATTTAGGAGGAGAAACATGGCAGTAAACAGAGTTCCGGTTCTTAAAAGATGCCGTTCCCTTGGAATGGACCCAATCTATTTAGGAATTAATAAAAAATCTAACAGACAGTTAAAGAGAACAAACAGAAAGATGAGCGAGTACGGCTTACAGCTTCGCGAGAAACAGAAAGCAAAATTCATCTACGGCGTGCTGGAGAAACCGTTCAGAAATTACTATGCAAAGGCAAAACAGATGGAAGGAATGACAGGTGCAAACCTGATGATTCTTCTGGAGTCCAGACTGGACAATGTAATGTTCCGTATGGGATTTGCGAGAACAAGAAAAGAAGCAAGACAGATTGTTGACCACAAGCACGTACTTGTAAACGGTAAGCAGGTAAACATCCCGTCTTACCTTATCAAAGCGGGAGATACTATTGAAATCAAAGAGAAACACAAAGGAAGCCAGAGATACAAAGATATCCTGGAAGTAACAGGCGGCAACCTGATTCCGGATTGGCTGGAAGTAGATGCTGAGAATCTGAAAGGTACAGTAAAAGAGCTCCCGACAAGAGAAGCAATCGATGTTCCTGTTGATGAGATGCTCATTGTCGAGTTGTACTCCAAATAATAGGGTCTGTGCCTGATAACAGGCACGGCTTGTATCAGGTGAGACATCGTACCCCCTCAACATATTTTAACCCATAAGGAGGGTTTGTGTAGTGTTTGATTTTAATAAACCGAATATTGAAATTACAGAAATTTCAGAAGATAAAAAGTATGGAAAATTCGTAGTTGAGCCTCTTGAGAGAGGCTATGGAATTACCCTTGGAAATTCCCTGAGAAGAATCATGCTTTCTTCCCTGCCGGGAGCTGCAATCAGTTCTGTAAAGATTGACGGGGTTCTGCACGAATTTAGTTCCATCCCAGGTGTCAAAGAAGACGTGACTGAGATTATCATGAACCTGAAATCTCTGGCAATCAAAAATACATCGGAATCAGACGAAGTTAAGACTGCATATATCGAATTTGAAGGTGAAGGCGTTGTCACAGGCGCTGACATCCAGGTGGATTCTGATATTGAAATCATGAATCCGGAACAGGTCATCGCTACATTGAGCGGCGGCAAGGACAGCAAGCTGTACATGGAACTGACCATTACAAAGGGCAGAGGCTATGTGAGCGCAGACAAGAATAAAACAGAAGATTTGCCGATTGGTGTTATTCCGATTGATTCCATTTACACACCGGTGGAGCGTGTCAACTTGACTGTTGAGAATACACGTGTTGGTCAGATTACTGACTATGACAAACTGACACTGGATGTATGGACAAAAGGCACAATGCACCCCGATGAGGCGGTAAGCCTTGCGGCAAAAGTCTTAAGCGAACATCTGAAACTGTTCATTGACTTGTCCGAAGTCGCACAGTCCGCGGAAGTCATGATAGAAAAAGAAGACGACGAGAAAGAGAAAGTGCTGGAGATGAGCATCGACGAACTGGAACTTTCCGTCCGCTCTTACAATTGTCTGAAGAGAGCCGGTATCAATACGGTAGAAGAACTTACCAACAAGACACCGGAAGACATGATGAAAGTACGTAACCTTGGACGCAAATCCCTGGAAGAAGTACTGGCGAAATTAAAAGAACTGAACCTTGAGTTGAACCAGGGTGAGGAATAAATCACAGGCAGGACCGGTGCTGCGCATTTCATAGAAACGCATATGACCGTCCGTTTAGCCTTGTTCAAATTATCCTGCCAGTAAGACCATAAGAGCATGGCGGGGGCATTTGATTAATAAGACCGAAGATGCATAACCAAATGTTTAAAATGGAGGATTTATAAAAATGGCAAAGTATAGAAAACTCGGAAGAACAGCTTCCCAGAGAAAAGCACTGCTCAGAAATCAGGTAACTGCTCTGATTAACAACGGAAAAATCGTTACAACAGAGGCTAAGGCAAAAGAAATCCGTAAGATTGCAGAGGGACTTATCGCTCTGGCAGTAAAAGAGAAGGACAACTTCGATGAAGTGACAGTAATGGCAAAGGTTCCGCGTAAAGACAAAGACGGCAAGAGAGTAAAAGAAGTCGTTGACGGAAAGAAAGTTACTGTTTACGATGAAGAAGAGAAGAAAATCAAAAAAGACCAGCCGAGCAGACTCCACGCAAGAAGAGAGATGCTCAAAGTTCTCTACCCGGTAAAAGAAGTACCGGCTGCAGGCGCTGGAAGAAAGAAAAACACAAAGAACGTTGACTTGGTAGACAAACTGTTTACAGAGATTGCGCCGAAATATGCTGACCGCAACGGTGGTTACACCAGAATCGTAAAGATTGGACAGCGTAAAGGTGATGCAGCGATGGAAGTTCTGATTGAGCTTGTATAGTTCATGGTGAAAACGAAATGATAAGAGAGCACTCCGAGAAATCGGGGTGCTTTCTTTCATAATTACTCACTTTTATCGCCTCTGCTCGGTGTTTGCTTATGCAGAGACTCCTTCAGTGTCTTCAGCAGAAGTTCTGCTATTGGGGAAAACACCTGGTATTTTTTCCAGATGACATATATTTTTGTTTCCAGCGGCGGGACCAACGGGCGGAAACAAAGCTCGCTGCCCTCGCCTGTGTCTACCAGGTTATCGAAGGTCAGCATATAGGCGAGCCCTTCTTTGACAAATACAGAACCATTATATGCGAGGTTGAAAGTGCCGGAGAGATTCAGTGTGTCTGCCTTTTCTCCGCACCACCTTGATATATCGAACTGCATACCCTGGGCAGAGCAGATTAAATCCAGCCCTTCCAAATCTTCAAAGTGGATAGTTTGTTTTTCTGCCAGAGGGCTGTTTTTTCGCATTATAAGTCCCCAGCGGTCTACACCCGGTACTTCCATATAATTATACCGTGAGAGATTGGGTGGTTCTGCGATAACGGCGAAATCTATCAGCCCTCTGTCCAAACGTTCCACCACCTGTTCGGTATTTCCGCTGGTGAGATGATAGTGGAAGAGAGGGTAGCTTTCCTTAAATGTCTTGATTGCCCGCGCCAGATATTTAATCTGATGAGATTCGGCGCAGCCGATGTGTACTTCCCCGCCGGTGATTTCATCGAGCGCTTTAAATTCATCGGTTGTCTTGTCGACCATGTCCAGGATATCTTCTGCCCGTTTCCGAAGCAGCATCCCCTCATCTGTCAGGCTTAAGCTGGTGCTGCTTCTGCGGAAGAGTTTTTTGCCCAATTCCAGCTCTAAATCTTTCATCTGCTTTGAGAGCGTTGGCTGTGAAACATGGAGCGTCTCAGCTGCACGGGTCATATTTCCGGCTCGCGCAATTTCCAGAAAGTAGCGCAGTATACGGATTTCCATTGTATATCGCCTCCTTTAACGAACGTGCCAGTACACTAGTGTACTGTCTCATTCACGTTTCGCATAATGGCTTGCCTGGATTTCCATCTGCTGTGTTGTCGTCAATCGACGATGCCACCGCATCGCCTCATTCCTCCGCCTTGCAGAGTGAAAATCCATTCTGCGTCATTATACTGAAAGTCAATGATACAGTACACTAGATTCAGTATAGGTTCAGTATAGCGGAAATAGTTATGCCTGTAAAGAATAACACGATATAGATTATAAGTATTAGACATATCGGTACGGCAATCCTATAATGATGGCATAGGAGGTGTAGAAAATGGCGGAAGCCTCAGATACCTTTGGTATTCTTTATCAAAACTTGAAGGACGCAGGCTGTGACGCAGAGACAACGGAGAAATGCGTATATTTTGTAAAAAAAGGAAATCTTGACGGTATGCTGCAGATTCTCCTTCGATACAGGAAAGAATTGCTTGATACAGTACGTTCCGGGCAGAAACAGATGGATTGTCTGGATTTTCTGATTTACAGGATTCAAAAAGAAAAATTTGGGAGGTAAGAATGATGAACATGAATTTTGATTTTAACAACCCTACAAGGATTTTATTTGGAAACGGCAAACTGAACGAGTTGGGAGCACAGCCCATGCCGGGAAAAAAGGCGCTGCTTTTGATGTCCGCCGGAAAATCTGCGAAAGTCAGCGGCGCGTATGACCGAACACTGGAACAACTGAACAAGGCAGGCGTGGAGTTTGTTGAGTTTGCGAAGGTGATGGAAAATCCCGTCAAAGAGATGATTATGGAAGGCGCTGCTTTTGCCAGAGAAAATAGCTGTGATTTTATCGTGGCGCTGGGCGGTGGAGCGGTTTTAGACTCTGCGGTAGCTCTTTCGGCGATGGCGACAAACGAAGGAGATTTGTGGGATTATGTAAATGGAGGCACGGGAAAAGGAAAACCTCTGGCTAATCCGGGACTTCCGATTGTGACTATTACCCTCACGGCAGGAACAGGTTCGGAAGTCAACTGCTGGGGTGTGATTTCTAACCTGGAGACAAAAGAGAAAATCGGATTCGGCGACCCGGCTTTGGTGCCTGTTCTGGCTGTTGTGGACCCGGAGCTGATGCGGACGGTTCCTTCAAAATACACGGCTTACCAGGGATTTGACGCTCTGTTCCACAATACAGAGGTAATGATGTCCAACGGAATCAATATTTTAAGCGAGACCATTGCCCTGTCTGCGATTGAGAATATAGCAAAATATCTGCCGAGAGCTGTCAGAGACGGTAATGACCTGGAGGCGAGAGAGCATGTGGCTTACGGAAGCACAATGGCGGGAATTACCATGCAGCTTACCAGCACTACAGCGCAGCACTCCATGGAACATGCCATGAGCGCTTACCATCATGATTTGCCTCACGGTGCCGGACTTATTATGATTTCAAAAGCATTTGCACAGTTTTTTATTGATAAACATGCATGTGACGAGCAGTTCGTGAAGATGGCGAGGGTGATGGGAAATCCGCAGGCGGACAGACCGGAGGACTTTATAGAGGCATTAGTGCGTTTACAGGAAGACTGCGGTGTGGCGGACTTAAAGATGAGTGATTACGGCATGAAAAAGGACGAATGTATGACATTGGCGGTAAATGCCCGTGAGACAATGGGCGGTCTGTTCCTGGCAAATCCCTGCCCGATGTCGGATGAGGAGTGTGCCGGGATATTTGAAAAATCATATCGGTAAGAGGTATCAGACAGTGGAGAAAGAGCAGTTTTTAGAATATATGAGACAGGGAAATCCGGCAGGCGGCGGTTCAGAAGCACACCAATGGATGCACCATCTGGCAGAGGAGGCGATGCAGCAGACGGCAGAACTGAATAATGCTTACCATGAACCAAAAGAGAGGAGAGAACTGTTTTCAAGGATTATCGGGAAGCCTGTGGATGACACATTCAGTATATTCCCGCCTTTCTATACGGAGTGCGGCAAAAATATTTCTGTGGGGAAACATGTCTTTATCAATTGCTGCTGTCACTTTCAGGACCAGGGCGGTATCGATATTGGGGATGGTACCCTGATTGGTTCTCATGTGGTGATTGCCACCATAAACCATGGTATGAAAGAGGCAGAGCGGAAGGATAATTTTCCCGCTCCTGTCCGTATCGGAAAGAATGTGTGGATTGGCTCACACGCCACGCTTCTGCCGGGGGTGACGGTAGGAGACAATGCGATTGTCGCCGCCGGTGCAGTGGTGACAAAAGATGTAGAGCCGAATACCGTAGTGGGCGGCGTGCCTGCCAGAGAAATGAAAGAAATCAATGCACTGGACAGAAACGAGAAGCATGATTGGCATTAAATACAGCGCCTGGTTTGAGAGTTCCGCAAGAGAATTCCATTTGAGAGTTCTGCTTGCGGAACTCTCTGCTGTTATTAGGAAAATTCTTCCTTTTTGAAAGTGTTTTGTACAATATGCACAAATAGCGTTAAAAAAATAACGTTAAAATATTATCAAATGGTATATTGACAATTATTTAACGACTCTGTATACTTGAAATTGTGGTTAGGAAAAGATAAATTTCAATTACAGGAGGAATTATTGAAATGGCAAAGAAAGAGAAAGCAGTAGTGCCGGAGATTGTTGACAGCGTGGAAACACTGGAAGCAAAGATGAAAGCTATGCGCGAGGCGCAGAAGGTGTTTGCTACATTCACACAGGAGCAGGTTGACAAGATTTTCTATGAAGCTGCGATGGCTGCGAACAAGCAGAGAATCCCGCTGGCAAAGATGGCAGTGGAAGAGACCCAGAGAGGTATCGTAGAAGATAAGGTTATCAAAAACCACTATGCGGCAGAGTATATTTACAACGCATATAAGGATACAAAGACCTGTGGAGTTATTGAAGAGGATGCCGCTTACGGTATCAAGAAGGTGGCGGAGCCCATCGGACTGGTAGCAGCAGTTATCCCGACGACGAACCCGACATCCACAGCAATCTTCAAGACTTTGATTTGTCTGAAAACGAGAAATGCAATCATCATCAGCCCACATCCGGCTGCAAAGGCATGTACCATCGCGGCTGCAAAGGTTGTACTGGATGCAGCGGTAAAAGCAGGAGCACCGGAAGGAATTATCGGTTGGATTGATTCTCCTTCACTGGAACTGACCAATATGGTTATGAAAGAATCCGACATCATCCTGGCGACAGGCGGTCCGGGAATGGTAAAAGCTGCTTACTCCTCCGGAAAGCCGGCACTTGGAGTAGGTGCTGGAAATACACCGGTTATCATCGACGATACAGCAGATGTGAGAATGGCAGTCAACTCCATCATCCATTCTAAGACATTTGACAATGGTATGATTTGTGCTTCCGAGCAGTCAGTGACAGTTCTGGACAGCGTTTATGAGGAAGCGAAGAAAGAATTTGCATACCGCGGATGCTATTTCCTGAAAAAAGGCGCGGAGCTTGACAAAGTACGTAAGACTATCATCATCAACGGCGCCCTGAACAGCAAGATTCCAGGAAAATCTGCATATGAGATTGCTAAAATGGCTGGCGTAGATGTTCCGGAAGATACAAAGATTTTGATAGGTGAAGTAGAGTCTGTCGATATATCTGAAGAATTTGCTCATGAAAAATTATCTCCTGTACTTGGTATGTATAGAGCAAAGACATTTGACGAGGCGCTGGAAAAAGCGGCACAGTTAGTAGCTGACGGCGGTTACGGGCATACAGCTTCCCTGTATGTACATCCGGCGGAGAAAGAAAAGATTGCGAAACACGCAGCAGCAATGAAGACCTGCCGTGTTCTGATAAATACACCGTCCTCCCATGGTGGTATCGGTGACTTGTATAACTTCAAGCTGGCTCCGTCCCTGACACTGGGATGTGGTTCCTGGGGCGGAAACTCCGTATCCGAGAACGTAGGAGTAAAACATCTGCTGAACGTGAAGACAGTTGCTGAGAGGAGAGAGAATATGCTGTGGTTCAGAACACCTGAGAAAGTATACTTTAAGAAAGGCTGTATGCCGGTAGCACTGGATGAACTCGGCACAGTGATGCACAAGAAGAAAGCGTTCATCGTAACAGACTCTTTCCTTTATAAAAATGGTTATGTAAATCCGATTGAAGAGAAATTAGACGAAATGGGTATCCAGCACACCTGCTTCTTTGAGGTGGCTCCAGACCCGACTCTGCAGTGCGCGCAGAAAGGTGTAGACCAGATGAGACAGTTTGAGCCTGACACCATCATCGCGCTGGGCGGTGGCTCCGCGATGGATGCGGCGAAGATTATGTGGATTATGTATGAGCATCCGGAAGCAGATTTTGAAGACATGGCGATGGACTTCATGGATATCAGAAAGAGAGTATTCACATTCCCGAAAATGGGAGAGAAGGCATACTTTGTTGCAATCCCGACCTCTTCCGGAACTGGTTCTGAAGTGACACCGTTCGCTATCATCACAGATGCGGATACCGGAGTAAAATGGCCAATCGCTGATTACGCTCTGCTCCCGAACATGGCTATCGTGGATGTTGACAACATGATGACCCAGCCGAAGGGACTGACAAGCGCATCCGGTATCGATGTTATGACTCATGCGATTGAGGCGTATGTATCCATCATGGCTACAGATTACACAGACGGTCTGGCGATGAAAGCGGTGAAGATGGTATTTGACTACCTTCCGTCCGCATATGAGAATGGCGCCAACGACCCGAAAGCTCGTGAAGAAATGGCAAACGCTTCCTGTATGGCAGGTATGGCATTCGCCAATGCGTTCCTCGGGGTAAACCACTCCATGGCTCATAAACTGGGTGCATTCCATCATCTGCCGCACGGTGTGGCAAACGCATTGCTCCTGACAGAAGTTATGAGATACAATGCCGCGGAAGCTCCGACAAAGATGGGAACATTCTCACAGTATGAGTATCCGCACGCACTTGCAAGATACGCTGAGTTGGGACGCTTCGCGGGCTGCGCAGGCAAAGATGACAAAGAAGTATTTGAGAACTTCCTGGCAAAACTGGAAGACTTGAAAGAGAAGATTGGCATCAAGAAGACCATCAAAGATTACGGCATCGACGAGAAATACTTCCTGGATACATTGGATGAGATGTGCGAACAGGCATTCAACGACCAGTGTACAGGCGCTAACCCGAGATATCCATTGATGAAGGAAATCAAAGAAATTTATCTGAAATGCTACTATGGTAAATAATTAACAATCTTTTGAAGTGAAAAAAGTTAGTTAAAAATTGCACAAAATTAACTCCCGGGGCTTACATTGCTCCGGGAGTTGTTGTATAATGGGGGCAAATGAAAGACAAAAGGAGGATGCCCTATGAAATTAGAAAACGAAAAACTCATCGTAAAACGCCCCTACAAAGAAGTGTACAAATGCGGAGATGTTATCGTAAAAGTATTCGAAGAATCTCATCCAAAGTCAGATATCTTTAACGAGGCATTAAATACTGCTAGGATTGAGGAGACAGGGCTGGATATACCGAAGGTCAAAGAGGTGTCCCAGATTGGAGATAAATGGGCGATTGCCATAGAGTATAAGGAAGGCAAGACGCTGCAGGAGATGATGGAGTCCGATAAGAAGAATCTGGAGAAGTATATGGAGGATTTTGTAGATTTGCAGCTTGAAATCCACAAAAAGACTTCCCCGCTGCTCAAAGGGATGAAGGATAAGCTGGTGCGTCAGATTAACAGCCTGAAGGATTTGGATGCGACCAACCGCTATGAACTTCTGACACGCTTAGAGAGTATGCCGAAGCACAACAAAGTGTGTCATGGCGATTTTAACCCCAGCAATGTCATTGTGGGAAAGAACGGGAAGATGACGGTTGTAGACTGGGCACATGCGACTCAGGGCAATGCGAGCGCGGATGCGGCGATGACTTACCTTCTGTTTGCCTTAAAAGACCAGGAAGCGGCAGATTTGTATATGACATTGTTCTGCAAGAAGAGTGATACAGCAAGGCAGTATGTACAGCAGTGGCTCCCCATCGTGGCAGCGGCACAGCTTACGAAAAATAATGAGTTGGAGAAAGACTTCCTCATGAAGTGGATTGACGTGATTGATTATCAATAGAGAGAAAACAAAAGGGAAGGAATCCTGTAAGATGGATTGCTTCCCTTTGCCATTCTCATATCCGATTCTTCTTACCAGCTCTGGAAAAATACATTATTTCCGATATTGATACCTGGATGTCCGGTTCCGGCGTACAGGAAATAGTAACAATCAGCAACCGCCGCAAGTCTCGCCCCAGCGATGGCATCCTGTGCCACCTGCATGGAGAGACCCGTAGGACCGCTTGCTAATACCTGGTCGAGACGTCCGGTCCAGGTGGGCTCGAACTGTCCGCTGGCATAGACCACTTCCGTGATGGAATTGCCAAATCTGGGGTCAGCCACACGGTTCATGATAACCGTCGCTACAGCAAGCAGGGAGTCATAATCCTGATATGCCTCACACTGGATAATGGCAGCGAGTAATGTGACCTCATCGGCCGCCACGCTGGTGCCGCCTCCGTTAATGACAGAGTTGTCATAGGAACCGCCGCCTCCCCCCACATTGGAGGAACCTGTCTCCTGCGAAGCCTGCTGTTGTGCCGCTGCAGCGGCCGCGGCTGCTGCGGCCGCTTCCTCTGCGCGTGCCTGTTCCAGTCGCGCCTGGAGGTCTGCTAAGTCAGTGGAAGTCTCCGCGGCTTTCGCCTGAAGCTCTGCCTGCTGGGATTCCAGGCTTGTCTGCAGCTCCGCGAGAGAAGTCTGCTGACTCACAAGGTTTGCTTTCTCGGTCTCAATCTGCTGATGTGTCTCCTGAAGCTCTGCGAGCATCTGACGGTCATAGTCTGTGACATCCTGAATAAAATCAGCCTTGTTCAGAAAGTCGGACAGATTTTCCGCAGAACAGAGCCACTCCAGCATAGTGGCGTCTCCCGTCTCATACATATATTTAATACGGGTCTTCATGTTGGCGTACTGCTGGGCTTCATTTGCCTCTGCAATTGTCAGAGACTCTTCTGTTCTCTGAATTTCACCGTTGATGATAGCGACCTGCATCTCCGTGGAGGAGATTTCTTCGCTGATGGTAACCAGTTCCTGGTTTATACCGGATAATTGATTTTCAAGCTCAGAGGTCTGTCCCTCCAGTGTCTTGGAGTCCTCTGCGTATGCCGGAAAAATGGAAAGTACGAGCACGAGGCAGCACAGCAAAGCAACACCTGTCCTAAGCCAGCGTTTTGGATTTGATTTCACCATAAAAATTCCTTTCTGATTCCATTTTTACATAAGTCAATTATGTGGTTGCAATGGGAATAATATATGCGGTCACGGCGTATTTTGCCGAAATAAACCGCAAATGATAAGTTGTACGCAAGCTATTATACTATAAATTGCTTTGTGACGCAAATTTTGTTACAATAAATTAGAAATTTTTTAGAAATGAGATTGCTATTCAAAGCCGAATCCAGCATGTAAGTAGGCTTTGAATAGCAATGAAATGATGGAGAAGGGATAAGAGACATGGAACGAAAGATACGGATGGTCGGATTGGATTTGGATGGAACATTGCTCAATGAAAAAAAGGAGCTGCTTCCTTATACAAAAGATGTGATACGAAGGGCCGTGGAGAAAGGAGTTGTCGTTTTGATTGCTACCGGCAGACCCTGGCTTGGGATTCCTGAGTATCTGCGGAATCTGCCGGGGATGCGCTACGCTCTGACCTCCAACGGAGCCCGCGTCATTGAGACACAGACGGGGAAGGTACTTGTAGAGCACCTGCTGCCCTTGGAAAAAGCGAAAAAATCATTGGAAATCGCGCAGAAATATGATACATTACAAGAGGTATATTTCCAAGGACAGGGATATATCTCGGAAGAAGGTCTGCGGCAGATTGAGAAATATCACCGCAACCCGCACATGTGGGGGTACGTGAAGTCCACAAGAACAACAGTTCCGGATATCATGGCTTTTTTGGAAGAACTGGGCAAGCCTGTGGATAAGACCCAGCTTCTATTCGCGGATATGGACGAGAGAAAAAGAGCCTGGGCCCAGCTTGAGAAGGACAGCGGCATGGTGCTTGTCGGCTCTCTGGGCTATAATATTGAAATTAACGGCGCGGGTGTCAATAAAGGCAGAGGTCTGGTGGAGTTAGGAGAGATACTCGGCATCAGCAGAGAAGAAATTATGGCGTGCGGGGACGGCGACAATGACGAGGCGATGTTAAGAGAGGTAGGCTTCGGGGTTGCCATGGCAAATGCGGAAGAACAGGTAAAGAAGGCGGCAGATTATATTACAGGCACAAATGAAGAAGAAGGCGCGGCAAAGGCGATAGAAAAATTTGTGCTTTAGAGGAGGAAGGAAATGTTAGAAGCGATAAAAGTAATTATCCTGGGGATTGTGGAGGGAATCACAGAGTGGCTGCCAATCAGCAGTACCGGACATCTGATTCTGATAGAAGAGTTTTTGCATCTGGATGTCAGCCAGTCCTTTATGGATATGTTCAACGTGGTCATACAGCTTGGGGCGATTATGGCGGTGGTTGTCATCTATTTCCATAAACTGAATCCATTTTCGCCGAGGAAGACGCAGAAGCAGAAGATGATGACCATACAGCTTTGGGTCAAGGTAGTCATCGGCTCTGTTCCGGCAGGTGTCATTGGAATACTGTTCAACGATTTTATAGAAGAAAAATTCAACAACTCTTATGTGGTGGCCGCGATGCTTATCGTATATGGTATCCTCTTTATCGTTGTAGAGAATTACCATAAGGGCAAAACGCCAAAGATTACAAAGATATCACAGATGACTATCCCTACGCTGCTGATTATCGGCGTATTCCAGATGCTCGCCATGATTCCGGGAACATCCCGTTCGGGAGCGACCATCGTGGGAGCGCTGCTTCTGGGAACTGCCAGGAGTGTGGCGGCGGAATTTACATTTTTCCTGGCGATTCCGGCGATGTTCGGCGCCAGCGCGGTGAAGCTTATACACTTTGGACTCAAGTTCACAGGCATGGAAGTGTTCCTGCTCCTTTTGGGAATGTTGGTGTCCTTTGTCGTATCCATCTTTGCCATCAAGTTCCTGATGAGGTACATACAAAACCACGATTTCAAGGCATTCGGATATTACCGCATTGTGCTCGGTATCATCGTATTTCTGTACTTTGGAATCGCGGCGATTCTGGCTCTGTAAACCCAAGGCTTATGGGCGTGGAGGTATGAAGATGCGTGCTGGGAGTCTGTTATACATCAGAGGATGAAAAAGCCTGAATGAAAAAGAAGAATGCAGGGTTTGTTTTTCAAAAAGAAGTGTGGTAGAATGTAAAGGATTCTACAAATGAAAGAAAAGATGTGGAAGAAATAAAGATGAAATTGGAGGAGAAGACCATGAAGAAGTTTTTAGCAGTATGCTTAAGCGCAGCGCTCGTAGCGGGAATGGTTGCCGGATGCGGCTCCAAAGACGACAGCGCGGCAAAGGGCGACAGTGGAAAATCAAGTGATGAGGCAGTGACAGCGAAGGTGATAGACATCGACCTGACAGATGAGAGTTATGCGTTTGGTGTTGACAAAGAACAGCCGGAGCTTCTGGAGCAGACAAATGCATTTATCGCAAAGATTAAGGAAGACGGCACTCTGGATGAGATTTGTGACAAGTATTTCGGCGGCGGCGAGCCTAAAGCAGTAAAATCCGCTTCCCTGGATGAGTCCAAGGACCAGCTTGTTGTTGCGACAAACGCGGCGTTTGAGCCATTCGAGTACACACAGGGTGAGGATTACTACGGAATCGATATGGAGATTGCAGAGCTTCTCGCTGAGGAGCTTGGCAAAGAGCTGGTTATCCAGAACATGGACTTTGACGCGGTATGTCTTTCTGTAGGACAGCAGAAATGTGACATCGCTATGGCAGGTCTGACGGTCAGCGAGGACAGAAAAGAGCAGGTGACCTTTACGGATTCCTATTATCAGGCTTCCCAGAGACTCATCGTGCCGAGCAATGACACCACATTTGATGACTGCGCGGATGCGGAGGCAGTAGCGGCGAAATTGGCTGAGCTTTCTGCGGATACGAACATTGGCGTACAGCAGGGAACAACAGGGCAGAGCTATGTAGAGGGAAGCGAAGACCTTGGATTTGAAGGGCTGGCAGCGACATGCAAGCCATATAAGAGCGGTTCTCTGGCAGTAAACGATATGATAAACGGAAATATTGAGTATGTCATCATCGATGCGGCGCCGGCTGCGGCAATCAGCGAATCCATCAACAAGATGTTATAATCACAGAGAAGAAAATACTCCCTGGGTTTCAGACAGAATTTCTGTAAGGAAAAGGCGTGTCTGGGGAAGCAGGGGACAGAAAAAACAGGATGAAAGAGGAAGGCGGATGAGAGAAAGAGGGCGCCTTCCTTCTTTTGAGAAGGGAAGACAATGGGCAATTTTAGTCAGAAGGTAGATAATTTTATATATATTTTCCTGGAGCAAAACGGATATGTACGTGTCGTTGAAGGTCTGCAGAACACCTTGCTGATAGCGGTGTGCGGTCTGATTATGGGTATCCTCATCGGTACTGTTATCGCCACGGTGCGGGTTCTGCCGAAATATAAGGTGCTGCCGCGAGCACTGAATGCGGTATGCAGCTTCTATGTGGCGCTCTTTCGAGGGACGCCGGTGGTTGTACAGCTGCTGGTATTTTACTATGTCCTGCTCCCCATCATCGGGGTGAAGATGACCGGGGTACAGGTCGCCATCATGGTATTCGGGCTGAACAGCGGGGCGTATATATCAGAAATCATGCGCAGCGGAATCCAGTCCGTGGACCTAGGACAGATGGAAGCCGGGCGCGCAGTGGGACTGAGTTTTGGGACAAGTATGGCGAAAATTGTCATCCCCCAGGCAGTGAAAAATATCCTTCCGACTCTGGGAAATGAGTTTATTGCCCTGATAAAGGAGACCTCTGTAGTCAGCTTTGTGGGGGCGGCGGATTTGTATGTCGCATTCAACTACATTGGTACAAACAGTTATGAGTTCATGGTGCCATATCTGGTGATGGCGCTGATTTACATCGCACTCGTACTGTTGATTACCCTGCTTATCAAATTGTTGGAAAGGAGCCTGAAGAAGAGTGATAGACGTAATTAACTTAAAGAAAAGCTTTGGCGATACGGAAGTACTCAAAGATATCAATATCACCATCAATAAGGGAGATATCGTGGCTGTATTGGGCCCTTCGGGTTCCGGCAAAAGTACATTCCTGCGATGCTTAAACTGTATGGAGGACCCCACAGGCGGGAGCATCATTTTTAAAGGCGTGGACATCGCGGATATGAAGGTGGACATCAATCTGCACCGCCGCAAGATGGGAATGGTATTCCAGCATTTTAATCTGTTCAACAATAAAACGGTGCTGCAGAATGTGATGATGGCGCCGACCTATTTGAGATGTAAGGATTTAAAGAAGGTAAAACGAAAAAATACCCGCACCCGTTTCGCCAATATGTTCCGGGGAAAGAATAAGAAGGAGCTGCTTCCTGTGGAGACGACGAAGGAGCAGATAAAGAAAGAGACAAAAGAGCAGGCATTGTCGCTTCTGAAGCGAATCGGTCTGGAGGCATTTGCGGATGCATATCCCTCTACCCTGTCCGGCGGGCAGAAGCAGAGGGTGGCAATCATCCGTTCCCTTGCCATGAATCCGGACGTCATACTCTTTGACGAGCCCACGTCCGCGCTGGACCCGGAGATGGTAGGTGAGGTGCTGGATTTGATGAAAAAGCTGGCACAGGACGGCATGACCATGGTGGTCGTCACCCATGAGATGGGATTTGCCAGAGAAGTGGCTTCCCGTGTTATTTTCATGGATGAAGGGCGGATTGTGGAGGAAGCGCCTCCCCAGGAGTTCTTCGGCAACCCGAAAGATGCGAGACTTAAAGAATTTTTATCTAAAATACTCTAGTGTATTGTATCATTGACTTTCAGTATAATGAAAGCTAATGAGACAGTACACCAGGCGGCGGAATATAGAAAGACAGGCTGACAGAGGGCAGGTTAAAATCTGACTGAAGTACGCCTGTCTTTTCCTTAAAGTATGAGACAGGAGACAGAATATGCAGTATGACAGAATGGAAAAAGGAATTTTTCTGGAGCGTCCGAACCGCTTCATCGCCTATGTGGAGCTGAACGGAAAGCGGGAAAAGATTCACGTGAAGAACACGGGCAGATGCGCGGAACTTCTGATAGAAGGAAGGACCGTCTATGTACAGGAGGGGACGAATCCCAACCGCAGTACAAAGTGGGATTTGATTGCGGTAGAAAAAGGAGAACGTCTCGTAAATATGGACTCCCAGATTCCCAATAAAGTGGTAAAAGAATGGATTGAGGCGGGCAATCTCATCCCGGGCGCGACTCTGATACAGCCGGAAAAAACATATAAAAACTCACGTTTTGACCTCTATGTGGAGGCAGGAGAGCGAAAAATCTTTATCGAAGTAAAGGGCGTTACCTTGGAGGAGGACGGTGTGTGCCGTTTCCCCGATGCGCCCAGCGAGCGGGCGGTCAAGCATGTGCGGGAGCTGTGCGAGGCACAGAAGGAAGGGTATGAGGCATATGTGTTCTTCGTAATCCAGATGAAAGATGTGAAGTACTTTACTCCCAATACGGACACTCATCCGCTCTTTGCGGAAACCATACGTATGGCAAAGGAGAAGGGCGTCAAGGTGGTGGCATATGACTGTCAGGTCGGAACGGATACCATCGAGATACGAAAGGAAGTCCCGGTGGTGCTGGAAAGTCCCCGCTTGATGGAAACAGTGGGACCACTGGTAAAATGGTACAGGACACATAGGAGAGATTTGCCGTGGAGAGAAGAGCCGACCGCCTACAAGGTCTGGGTGTCGGAGATTATGCTCCAGCAGACGAGAGTGGAGGCAGTCAAACCCTATTATGAGCGGTTCTTAAAAGAATTGCCGGATGTGCGTGCGCTGGCGGAGGTAAAAGAAGACAGGCTGTTAAAACTGTGGGAAGGGCTGGGCTATTACAACCGTGTCCGGAATATGCAGCTTGCCGCAAGGCAGATTATGGAGGAATACGGCGGAGAGTTCCCTCATACGTATGAAGAAATCCTTTCGCTTAAGGGAATCGGCAGCTATACTGCAGGGGCGGTGGCTTCCTTCGCGTACGGAATTCCAAAGCCCGCTGTGGACGGCAACGTGCTTCGTGTGGTATCCAGGCTTCTGGAAAATGAGGAAGATATCATGAAAGCGGGAGTGCGAAAGAAACTGGAGAGGATGGTTGAGGAAGTGATACCCGCGGACGCTGCCTCGGATTTCAACCAGGGACTCATTGAGCTGGGAGCGCTTGTCTGTGTCCCTAACGGAGAGCCAAAATGCGGGGAGTGTCCTCTTAACTCCCTGTGCCTGGCGTATCACAACAACAGGCAGGCGGAACTGCCTGTCAGGAAAAAAGCAAAGGAGAGGCGGATAGAAAAGCGCACCATATTGATTTTCAGGGACGCGGACACCGTGGCAATCCGAAAACGCCCGGCAAAGGGACTTTTAGCAGGACTTTACGAATTCCCCAGTGTGGAGGGACATCTGAGCAGGAAAGAAGTTATCCGCTACAGCCAGTCCATCGGACTGTCCCCTGTCCGACTGAAAAAACTGGAGAGCGCGAAACACATATTCAGCCATGTGGAATGGCAGATGGAGGGCTATGAAATCCTGGTGGATGAACTGGAAAAGAACTGTTCACAGGAGATGATTTTCGCGAAACGCGAGGAGATGGAGGAGCATTATCCCATTCCCTCTGCTTTTGAGGCATACAGAGAGGTGTTTTAGAGCTCACTCGGTTTTCTTGAATCTATGCAGGGATTGTGGTACACTAAAAGAAATGCCGGTGTACACAGGAACGTGCCAGGCGAATAAGCGGTAAAGGAGTGTTTTGCATGGAAGAGAAGGCAGAACTGTCGAGACAGCAGCAGAAGTCAAAAGAGACGAAAGAGCGGATTTTCCAGGCAGCCAAACAGATTCTCCAAAAGAAAGGCTACGAGGAGCTTTCCATCAAGAATATCTGCGAAGAGGCGGGGGTTTCCAACGGGAGTTTCTACCATCATTTTAAGACAAAGGATGATTTGTTGTCCTACTATATAGAAGACCAGCCGACTATCAACCCGGACCTGCTTGACATGCCGAAGAGCGTGGAGGAAGTGAAGCGCGCCATCATAGAGGTATATATGAATTATGTAAAGTACTGCGAAGAGCTGGGCGTGGAGTTTATGTCAGGCTATTATGATACGAAGAACCAAGCGTTAAACGCGGCAATCCGTACAGAGCGGCCTTACCCCATCGTGACAGTGCAGAATTATGTGGAGAAAGCAGAGACGGCGGGGATTATTGCCCTGAAAGAAGGGATAGAAGAATTTACCACCGACATACGCATGATTGTCATCGGAAATGTGTTTGAGTGGTGTATTCGGGGCGGACAGGTCGACTTCGCGGGAAACATGAGCCGCTCGCTGGGAAGATATCTGGACAGTACCATTTTTGAGGGATAGCACGAAAGAATCAGGAATAAATATGGAATATATTTTTATTGTTAATCCTAAGGCACGCTCCGGCATGGGAGAAATGACTTGGAGAAAATTGGAGCCGGAGCTTAAGAAAAAGAAAGTAACCTATCGGGTATATCTCACACAGCGGGCGGGACACGCCTGTGATATCGCCGGGCAGGTGACGGCGGACAACGAAGAACATACTCTGGTCGTCCTCGGCGGAGACGGAACCGTCAATGAAGTACTCAATGGAATCCGGGATGTGGGGAAGGTAACACTCGGTTACATACCCCTGGGGTCCAGCAATGATTTTGCCCGCGGCATGGGGATACCAAAGGAGCCGGCAGAAGCGCTGGCTGTCATTCTGAACAAGGGCAGGATATGCAGCATGGATGTGGGAGTCACAACCCGAAACGGAAAGCAGAAGCGCTTTGCCGTGAGCACGGGGATTGGTTTTGATGCGGCGGTCTGCCATGAAGTCTGTGTGTCAAAGTGGAAGGCATTTTTGAATACGCTGCATTTGGGGAAATTAAGCTATGCGGCTGTAGCGCTCGACCGCCTGATAAAAGATAAGGCTGTGAATGCCCGCATTACCCTGGATACCGGGGAGACAAGGACATTTGAGAAGACATGGTTCGTGGCAGCGATGAATCACAGATATGAGGGCGGCGGATTCTGCTTCTGCCCGAAAGCCTCCGCGGAGGATGGTATGCTGGATGTCATCATCGCGTCCGGAGTGTCGAAGCTGAAGATACTGTGCTTGCTCCCAACAGCGTTTGCGGGATGGCATGTGCATTTTAAAGGCGTGACAATCCTGCGGTGCAGGGAAGCGGAGATTTCCTTTGACGCACCGCTCCCAATCCATACGGACGGGGAGCCGCTGTTTTTGAGAAAAAAGATGACAGTGGGGCTGCTCCCGGATAAGATACGGATTATCACAGCGTGACAGTTTCTGGATAAGAGGCGGATTATCACAATGTGACTGTTCCGGGATAAGATACAGATGGTGACAATATGACAGGAGGGATGTCTATGTGGCTGATTATTTTGATATGCCTGCTTTTTCTTGCCTTTTTCTATTTGTTTTTGGTAGCGCCGCGTCTCGGCGGCAGGGAGAAACTGATTGCGTTTCTGGGTGTGAAATGGGCGCACAGAGGACTCCACAATATCAAAGAAGGGATTCCTGAGAACTCCATGGCGGCATTTAGAGCGGCCGCGGCAGGGCGTTATGGGATTGAGCTGGATGTCCACCTGACACGGGACGGACAGATTGTGGTCTTCCACGATGATACTTTTGAACGGGTATGTTCCCAAAAAGGAACCGTGGAGGAGACAGACTATCAGACGATGAAAGAATACACGCTTCTGGGGACAGAGGAACATATCCCGCTTTTAAGGGATGTACTGCGGTTTGTGGATGGGCGGGTTCCCCTGCTTATCGAAGTGAAGCTGCCGACGACGGATACAAGGATATGCGAAAAGCTGATTGAGGAACTGAATGGGTATGAAGGGAAATATCTGATACAGTCCTTCAACTGCTTTGTCCTGAGGTGGCTGAAAAAGTACAGGAAGGATGTCTTAAGGGGACAGCTGTCAGAGAATCTTACAAGGAGCGGACATAAGCCTCACTATGTGTTCCGTTTCAGCGTGAAATATCTGCTGACAAATGCCTTCTGCCGGCCGGATTTTATTTCTTACAGGATGTCTGATACGGCGAATATAAGCCTCTGGCTGAACCAGTATCTTTTCAGAGCGCCCATTGCGGTGTGGACGCTGCGCGGAGACTGTGCCATGCAGCGCGCGAAGAGGCACTACCAGATGTATATCTTTGAAAAAACAGGTAAATGGACAAATAAAAAAGAAAATCAAAAGATTTGTTAAGGTTTTATGAACTTCCTTGTTGCATGTAAGAAATCGTGATATAATCGGGGCAAAGTTGAAGGACTCCAAAGAAGAAGGAAGTATTTGTATGACATTCAAACAGAAGGCTTTGAGCTTTATAAAAAAATATAAACATGCATGGGTATTTCTGTACGCGCTTATCTATATGCCATGGTTCATGTATCTGGAGCGGCATATTACAGTGCGTTCCAGGTATCATGTGATTCACTCGGCACTGGATGATAAAATTCCCTTTATTGAGTATTTTATCGTGCCGTATCTGCTCTGGTTTGTATTTATCGCAGTGGTATTTTTATACTTTTTCTTTACAGATAAAGCAGGGTTTTACAAACTTGCCAAGCTCAGTTTCATCGGGATGACAATTTTCCTCATCATCTCCACCCTGTTCCCCAATGGGGTGATGCTGCGTCCGGAGGTGTTTCCGAGGGATAATATTTTTACGGACATGGTGAGGATGCTGTACCGGACGGATACACCGACCAATGTTTTCCCAAGCCTGCATGTGTTTAACTCCCTGGCGGCATGTATCGCCATCTGTGAGAGCGAGGCTTTAAAGAAGCGTCATGCCATTCGTACAGGAGCTTGTGTGCTGGCGGGACTTATCATCCTTGCTACGGTATTCTTAAAACAACATTCCATCATAGATGTGGTGGGTGCCTTTTTGATGGCGTATACGCTGTATCAGTTCGTCTACGCGACAGAGCGCAGGAAGGTGACCAGTGTCAGCGAACAGAGAGTGTGAGTGCAGCTTGAGTGTAGATAAAACACCGAGATTCATAAAGTCAGAGCCGGAGTAAATATTGAAAAACAAAATAAAAACAGAGGCAGCTTTGCGTTTAGATTTTGTGCAGGCTGCCTTTTTGCTATTGTATAGGAAACGCCGTTCCCCATACAAGTCCGCTGGAAAGAGCAATCAATGGAATTAATCATTTCCAAATGCGGGGGATAGTGGTATAATGGTGAGAGGCTTCCTGAACGAAGAGCGGGAGAGCGCAAAAACAACCGCAGGAGGAAATGTTAAAAATGGGAAAGATTATGCTGACAGGAGACAGACCTACAGGAAAGCTGCACGTGGGGCATTATGTAGGGTCTTTAAAGCGCAGGGTAGAACTGCAGAATAGAAATGACTTTGACGAAATGTACGTGATGATAGCGGATGCGCAGGCGTTGACGGACAATGCCGATAATCCGGAGAAGGTACGCCAGAATATCATTGAGGTGGCGCTTGACTATCTGGCATGCGGGCTGGAGCCGGAGAAATGTACCATGTTTATCCAGTCTCAGATACCGGAACTGTGTGAACTGTCCTTCTATTATATGAACCTGGTGACTGTATCCAGGCTGCAGAGGAACCCCACGGTTAAATCGGAGATACAGCAGCGCAATTTCGAGGCGAGCATCCCGGTGGGATTCTTTACTTATCCAATCAGCCAGGCGGCGGATATCACCGCGTTTAAGGCAACTACCGTGCCGGTAGGGGAGGACCAGCTTCCCATGCTGGAGCAGACGAAGGAAATCGTAAGAAAATTTAATTCCGTATACGGGGATACACTGGTAGAGCCGGATATTTTGCTGCCGGATAACCAGGCATGTCTGCGTCTGCCGGGGACGGACGGCAAGGCGAAGATGAGCAAATCTTTAGGGAATTGTATCTACTTATCCGAGGAGCCGGAGGAGATTCAGAAGAAGGTATTCAGTATGTTCACTGACCCCACCCACATCCGTGTGGAAGACCCGGGCAAATTGGAGGGCAACACTGTGTTCACCTATCTGGATGCATTCTGCAGACAGGAGTATTTCGAGGAGTTTCTTCCAGAATATGCGAATCTGGATGAACTCAAAGCGCACTATAAAAGAGGCGGTCTGGGAGATATGAAGGTGAAGCGCTTCTTAAATAAGGTGCTGCAGGCGGAGTTGGAGCCAATCCGTAACCGCAGAAAAGAGTACCAGAAGGATATCCCGTACGTGTATGAGATGCTCAAAAAGGGCAGTGAGAAGGCGGAGGAGACAGCGGCGCGCACACTCCATGACGTGAAAGAGGCCATGAAGATAAACTACTTTGACGACAGAGAGTTGATAGAGGCGCAGGCGAAGAAGTTCGCGGAAGTTTAAAAGAGAGAGAAAAAGAGCCGGAGAGGTTGAGAGAGAAATCTCACAAACCCTCCGGCTTATTATTTTGTCTGTTTGAAAATAAATGGATTCATGGCGGCAGCCTGGTGTGTGATGTAAAGGTTAAAATACAACAAAGGACACTTCTTTAAGAAGTGTCCCTGTACATCTACGTGCGATAGAAGATTCGAACTCCCGACCTTCTGGTCCGTAGCCAGACGCTCTATCCAGCTGAGCTAATCGCACACGCATGAACTATCTCGTTCACAGCGAATATTAGTATATAATAAGCTGGATAAAATGTCAAGCTTTTTGGGAGAAAAAATTCAAAACGTTACAGTTCAGCCCGCGCCATTCGTAAAACCGCACTGCGTGCTAACTGCGGCTACCGCCGCTGTTTTACTCATGAACAGGCGCTCACCTCATACAGATGTCCACTCGCAAAAACATGCAAGCATGTTTTCTGCTTCCCGTACACTGTATGGCTGAACTGTAATTCAAAAACTAATACGGACGGAAGAGGTGTCTCGGAATCCCGTCCACCATGACGGGAGACACATCACCCTGGATGAGCGGACGCACATAGTTTACAAATTCGTCCGTCACATAGGTGCCTTCCTCATTGACCCACTCTCTGGGTACAAGTTTCTCATCGTTCGCTATCTTATGCACATCTTTGACTTCCGTGCCGCTCTGGTACGGGTCGTCAGAGAGCCTCTGCAGGACGACCATCTTGCCGGAATCACCCTCGTCGGCAGCCTTTACCGCCGCGCCGCCTACCTGGTATGCCTCCAGAATATCCACACGGGAAGCGCAGTGGGAAGCAGAACGCTGCAGGGAGCTTAATTCGATGGCGCGGGTCTTACAGCCTACCTCGCCGGCGATATAGCTCGCCAGATAATTTGCCGTACCGGAGAGCTGCTTGTGTCCGAATGCATCCACAAAGTCAATGCTCTGCCCCAGTTCACAAACATAGCGTCCGTCCGCCAGGCGGATTCCCTCGGAGATGGCTACAACTACGGATGGTTTCTTCTTTAAGAGGTCTTTGACTTTATTGCCGAATGCCTCAATGTCAAATGGGAGCTCCGGCAGATAGATGAGGTCCGGTCCTGCGCAGTCTTCACCCTTGGCAAGAGCCGCCGCTCCGGTGAGCCATCCGGCGTTTCGTCCCATGATTTCCACGATGGAGACAAGTCCTTTTTCATATTCCAGGCAGAAGCTGTCGCGGATGATTTCTTTTACAGAAGTGCCGATGTATTTGGCGGCACTGCCGTATCCCGGCGTGTGGTCGGTCAGAGCCAGGTCGTTGTCAATGGTCTTCGGACAGCCGATAAAGCGGGTGGGATGCCCGGTCACGATGGCGTAATCGGAGAGCTTCTTGATGGTGTCCATGGAGTCGTTGCCTCCGATATAGATGAATGCCTCAATATTCAGTTTGTCGAGGATGCCGAAAATTTTCTCATATACCGCTTTGTCCTGATGGATTTCCGGCAGCTTATAGCGGCAGGAGCCCAGGAAAGCAGCGGGTGTCCTCTTTAAGAGCTCCGCATCCAGTTCATTTGTGATAAATTCTGATAAATCAATATATCTCTCCTGCATCAGCCCCTGTATGCCGTGGAGCATGCCGTATACCTTTGCAGCTCCGCGGTCCTTGGCAGTGCGGTATACCCCTGCCAGGCTGGAATTGATGGCGGCTGTAGGTCCGCCGGATTGTCCGACTATTACGTTTCCCTTCATGTTGTGTTACCTCCGTCTCTACTAAATTCTTAGAAAACTGCGGCATACCCGCCCGGTATATGTTCCAGCGGGCAGCAGCAGGAAACTCTTAAATACTAGTTTAGTGCATTTTGCCTAATTTGTAAACGAAAAAATAAATTATATCGTGAAAATGACGAAAAACGACAAGCCATATCATATGCCGGGATGGAAAATGTTATAATGTTTTCAAGTGCTGTGCGGCGGGAAAACAGACGCGGCACAGCTTTGGGAAAGGAATTGTGAAAATGAAAAAGTACGATTATCTGATTGTCGGCGCCGGGCTGTATGGGGCAGTGATGGCGCATGAACTGACGAAAGAAGGAAAGAGCTGTCTGGTGATAGATAAGAGGGACCACATCGCCGGGAATGTATACTGTGAGGAGATAGAAGGAATCCATGTGCACCGCTATGGAGCGCATATTTTTCACACCTCGGACAAAAAGATATGGGAGTATGTGAACCAGTTCGCCGAGTTTAATCACTATATCAATTCTCCGGTGGCAGTCTATAAGGATGAGCTCTACAGCCTGCCTTTCAATATGAATACCTTCAGTAAGATGTGGGGAATCCGCACGCCCAGGGAGGCGAAGGAGATGATAGAAAAGCAGGTGGCGCAGTCCGGTGTTAAAGAGCCGAAGAACTTAGAAGAGCAGGCGCTCTCCTTAGGCGGCAGAGATATCTATGAGAAGCTCATCAAGGGATATACAGAGAAGCAGTGGGGAAGGGACTGCAAAGACCTGCCGGCGTTCATTATCCGCCGGCTTCCGTTCCGCTTCACCTACGACAATAACTATTTTAACGACCGCTATCAGGGAATCCCCATTGGCGGGTATACGGCTATGGTAGAGAAGATGCTCGAAGGCAGCGAGGTGCGCACCGGGGTAGATTTCTTTGCACTGCGCAAGGCGGAGCCGGATATCGCGGAGAAGACGATTTTTACGGGGATGATTGACGAATATTTTGATTACTGTCTGGGAGCCTTGGAGTACCGCAGCGTGCGTTTTGAGACGGAAGTCCTGGACTGTGACAATTACCAGGGATGCGCGGTGGTCAATTACACGGACCGGGAGATACCCTACACGAGGATTATCGAGCACAAGCATTTTGAGTTCGGCACACAGAAGAAGACGGTCATCTCCAGAGAATATTCCTCCGAGTGGCAGAGAGGGATGGAGCCGTACTATCCGGTGAATGATGAGAAAAATACCCGTTTATACGAGGAATATAAGAAGCTGGCAGAGAAGGAAGAAAACGTCATCTTCGGCGGCAGGCTGGGAGACTACAAGTATTACGACATGGACAAAGTCGTGGCTTGTGCGCTTTTAAGACTGGAGGAAATGAGGAAATAAGTAAAATGAGATAAACCGGATTTCAAAGGCAGAGACCTTTTGCGATTCCGGGCAGAGAGTCAGGGGGAATGTGTGATGCGTAAAATGATATTGAGGATTCTGGCAGTGCTGTCGCTTGCCGGGCTGGTGTTTCTTCCGCTGGGAGGAGGGGTGAACCGGCTGGGGCTTTTCTTTGCCCTCTTTACCGTGATTCCGGTAGCGCTGCTGTTTGGCGCGACATTTATACCGAACAGAGGGATACGGACCTTTGTGTGCAGTCTGCTGTCTTTTCTCGGAGTGGCAGGAGTGACCTTCCTGCTCTTCGCGGGATGGCTGGATGGCGGAGCGGGCTATCTCTTTGACGTGTCCGGTCTGCGGCTGGTACACGGTATGTGGATAACATGGCTTATCTTCTGGATACTGCTCTTTTTCTCCCTGGGCGGAGAAAAGAAGAGCGCGAAGGAGGAAGAGAAGGAGCGGGCACGGCAGAGTGAGAAAGAACCGGCTGCTCCGGTGCAGTACTGCGCTCAATGCGGGGCTCCTTTAAAGAGTACAGCGGCGTTCTGCAACAAATGCGGGACTCCGGTGAAGAAGAACGCGAAGGCGGGAAGCCGGGACAAAAAGGCAGAGAAGGCGAAAAAGGGAAGCGGGAATTTCGGCAGAAAGATTCGCAGAGTATTCCAGATAATCGTGTTGGTGCTGTTCCTTCTGTCTCTTGCCTGTATCGTGGCTGCCTTTATCAAGGGCAGGATGGACGCCGGTTCGTCTTCAAATAAAGGAAATGGCAGCGGCACTTCCAGCGGACTCTATGAGTTTTCAGAGGAAGATATCTCTGTGGACGAGGAGCAGGGAATCCTCTATATCAATGATATTGTCATGGTGTTCTTTGAACCCCAGACGGACGAAGAGACAAAGCAGGCAGTGGTGGATGCCTTAGGCGGCGAGATTGCAGGAGAGCAGGAAATCATTGATTTGCTGCTGATTCGTGTGGAAGCCTCCTCCTATGAAGAGCTTGAGACGCTCTGCGCGGATGTGGAAAACATGGATTCTGTCGTGGCTGCAGAGGTGGATTTGGCAGTGCCGATGGAAGAAAATTATGAGCCCAACGACCCCTTCGGAAAACACTGGTACAACAGTCTGTGGACGGATAATGAATGGGATGTGGACTCTCCGCCCGGAAACAACTGGTGGGCGGAAGCCATCGATGCCCCCGCAGCCTGGGAACACAGAAGTGATATGGAGACAGTCAGCGTGGGAGTCGTTGATTCGGGATTTGACGATAACCACGAGGATTTGTCCATTGAACTGCTCAATCCCAGTGTAAATTCACCCAGTGACCACGGGACCCATGTCAGCGGACTCATCGGCGCCACCATGGACAACGAGAAGGGCATCGCCGGGGTAGCGCCGAACGCCAGACTGTTAGGATGGGACTGGGAGCCTACCTGGATACAGAAATGGGACGGCGGATGGGATACATCCAGCTCCATTTTGTCGGGAGTGATTCTCGCCATCGAGGAAGGCGGGGAGCGGACGGTCGTCAATCTGTCTCTGGGCGTGGACCCGAAGGGGCTCAAGGACAGCACGGGGAGCGAGGAACTCACTGAAGAAATGGTGGATGCTTATGGAGGACTTTATTCTCTCTATCTCGCTTCTATGCTGACGAGAGGGTATGATTTTGTCATCGTACAGTCCGCAGGAAACGGCGATACCAGCGGAGTCGGAATGGAAGCTATTAATAATGGTTGGTTCTGCTGCGTGACAGAGGACAACTGCGAGACTCTGGATAATATGGTCTCAAAAGAGGATGTATTGAACCGCATCGTCATCGTGGCATCGGCAAATGCGCCGGATAGCGATGGAGAGTACACGCTGAGCAAGTTCTCAAATTACGGAGATGCCGCCACGATTGCCGCGCCGGGAAATGATATTTACAGTCTGAAGGACGGCGGGTACACGAAGATGTCGGGGACTTCCATGGCAGCGCCCATCACCGCGGGAGCGGCAGCAGCAGTTTGGGGCGCGCAGCCGGGACTTAGCGGGGCACAGATAAAGGATATCCTTGTCAATGCCTCGGAGACGGAAGTACAGCCGAACAGTAAGACAGATGCGGACGATGATGATACCCTGCCGCTCTTGAATGTGGGAGCTGCGGTGGAGGACGCTCTCCAGGCGGATGTCAGCCAGTCAGAGTCCAGTGTCTATGAGAAATATATGCGGGCAGCCCAGATTACTGCGGGTACAGGAAGCTGGACAGAGGAAGCCGAGATAAGGGCAGAGATGGATGCTCCGGCGGGAGCTGACGCCGATACATATTATATCAATGGAAGAACGAACACGGAGATAACGGATTTCGACCAGTATCATGCGGAAAACGTGAATCTCGACAGTGAGGGATACAGCAGGAACGACAACAGCGAGACAGAGTGGGAGATGGAGTACGCCGACGGGACCGCGACCTACCACTACACAGAACCTGCGGAGCAGACCATGTCCCAGAATATTTCCCCGGAAATTTTTAATTTCTTCAAGCTGAAGAAAGGCATGGTAATGGACGGGGCTGACAATGGAGATGAACTTTCCTTCAGGCTGAGCCGGGAATCTCTGGAATCCCTGACAGGGACCTCTCTGCAGCAGCTTATGCAGACAGAGGCTTACACCTTTGAGGATGTAACGCTGACCGCTCATATCGACTCCTCCAGCGGTGCCCTTAGCAGTCAGACCATCGAGTTTACCGGAGGTATGGCATGGCAGGGTGATGACCTGAGCACAGAGTTCGTGCTGGAATATAACTTTACAATGGCGGAGAGGGATGAGGAAGACCAGACGCCGGGGAATGGGGATATGTCCGAGGAGAGAGATATCGTGCTCGTGCTGGATAACTCCGGAAGTATGATGGAATCTGCTGTAGATGAGGGGGCTGGGACCCCAATCGAGGAGACGAAGATTGCGGCGGAGCAGTTTATCAATACCGTATTTTCCGAGGAAGTCAGTGTCGGCATCGTCACATATAACGGCAGTGCCCATATGGATTCTGATTTTTCCAAAAACTCGGATTATCTGAAGGCAGTGGCATACACCATGACGGCAAACGGCGGCACAGACATTGAGGCGGGCTTAAGTACTGCCGAGGAGATGCTCTCCCACAGCAGCGCGAGAGAAAAGATTATCGTGCTCATGAGCGACGGGATGCCAAACGACGGAAAACAAGGGGATGAATTAATCGCTTATGCCAATACGCTGAAAGGGCAGGATATCGATATCTATACGCTGGGATTTTTCACCAGTCTGGAGGAGGAAGAGAGGGCGGAAGCACAGTCTCTCATGACAGGAATCGCCAGCGAAGGGCGGCATTATGAGGTGGACAATGCCTCTAATCTGCGTTTCTTCTTCGACGATATCGCAGACCAGATAAACGGACAGCAGTACATCTATATAAGGATTGCCTGCCCGGTTGACGTTACAGTCACTGCACATGGAGAGACACTGACCTCTGTGGAATCGGAACTGAATACCAGGACCTCCTTCGGTACATTGACCTTCGAGGAAAGCGATAAGGAAGAATCCGATTCTGATACAGGAGGGGATAGCGGAGATACAGGCGATTCCGGGGCAGGATTAGGATTCCTGTCCGGTGAGACGTCAGGCGGCAGTCAGGACAGCACAGATTCCCAGGGCGAAGACGACCGCGTGAAGATTTTAAGGCTCAAGGAAGGCTCCAAGTATGATATTCAGATAGAGGGCAACGGAAACGGCAGGATGGACTATACCATCGGCTTCATGGATGAAGAGGGAGAGTACACAGATTTCCGTACCTTTGAGAATATTAAGATTACACGGAAGACGAAGATAGACACTGTGGCGGAGAATGCTTCCAGCACCGTATTAAATGTTGACGAAGACGGAGATGGACGGTATGATTTAAAATACAGAGCGAAAGCCAACGGCGAGGGCGAGCTTGTAAGCTATACCTGGATTTTCTATACGGCAGGCGGTGTCGTCATTGCGGTCGCTGTGCTGGTGTTGGTCATTGTGATAAGGAAGCGTATAAAGAGAAAGAAAAAGAAATAGCGCACCAGAAGGGAGGAGATTCTTATGGGAGAAAAGCTGCGTGGATGGGAGGAGAAGGAAAAAGTCTCAATCCCGCCGCTTGAGACAAACGGATTTGCATCGGATGTCATTATCAGAGAGCCGGTGCGCCCAATCAGAGAGCAGAATCCTTCTGAGGATTTGGGGGAAGACCCCACGGTGATTCTGAATAGTCCCATCCACATCCGTATCAGGCGGATGCGGACGGACGAGACGGCGGAGATAGATAAAGAGAGTTTTGTCATCGGAAAATCGGTGGAAGCGGATTTTGTGGTGAAGGAGAATCCAACGGTGAGCAGGAAGCACGCCCGGATTTTCCGCACAGAGGAGGGGTACTGTCTGGAGGATTTAAACTCTTCCAACCATGTGTATGTGGATGGAGAGCAGATACACTCTCCGGTTCGTCTGACAGACGGAAGTGTCTTCCGCCTGTCCCAGGACGAAGAATTTGAATTTACAGTCAGGGCGGACTAGATAAATGGACAGGACAGAACGATTATCGGATACATATGACATTCTCTGCCGCTTAGGTGAGGGCAGCGGAGGAATCGTATACAAAGCATATCATAAGAGGCTGCGCCAGGAAGTGGTGCTGAAACAGATTCGCAGCAGGAGTCTGTCCATGGAGGTCAACCGCCGGGAGGTGGATATCTTAAAAAATCTCCACCACTCCTATCTGCCCCAGGTGCTGGATTTTCTGGACACGGGCAGGGAGCTCTACACGGTGATGAGCTTCATACAGGGGCAGCCTCTCTCAGAATTGCTCAGGCAGGGGGCGCGCTTTACAGAGAACCAGATGATACGCTGGGGTATGCAGATATGCAGCGCGCTCAACTATCTGCATCGGCAGAATCCCCCTGTCATCCACGGGGACATCAAGCCTTCCAATATCATGGTGACGCCGGGAGGGGATATCTGCCTGATTGATTTCAATATTTCCTTTTATCTGGACGGTTCTGCAGTCCTCGGCTACACGGACGGGTATACCTCGCCGGAGCAGTACATTGCGGCGCGAAGAAGCCGGGCACAGGCGGCAGGATCCGGCTTTGGGGAAAATAACGGGAATGTAAACGGCTTAAGGGAGAGGGTCAGAATTGACGACAAGACAGATATTTACAGCGTGGGCGCGGTCTTTTACCACCTGGCGACCGGGCAGAAATTAAGGGACTGTAAAGAAAAACCGGACCGGAAGCTGCTGAAAAAATCAGTCAGTCAGCCCCTTGCCCATGTCATTGAAAAAGCGGTGAAAATCAATCCTGCTGAACGCTATGTCTCCGCCTATGAAATGTTCCGCGATTTTCAGGATATCCCAAAGAAGGATAAGAAATACCGGGCGCTTCTGCGCCGGCAGACAGGAATCCGGGCGGGAATCGCCGTTTTATGCGCGGGATTTATCGTATTGGGCGGATACGGAATCCATGAGATGAAGCTGGAAAAGACGGAGAAATATAACCGCCTGGTGGAAAAACAGGCAGAGTATATAGACGATGGGGAGTTCGACAGACAGGAAGAGACGTATGAGGAGGCGAGGGGGCTTTTGCCCTCCGCGCTGGAGAGTTATTACCAGAACGCGCGCAGCCTGTATATGCAGCGGGAATATGGAAAGTGCATATCCTTCATCGACTATGACATTTTGGAAAATGAAAAAATAAATATGGTGCAGTCCCGCATGGCAGATGTATACTATCTGAAAGCGGACAGTCATTTCTGGCTGGGAAATTATGAGGAAGCACTGGAGGCATATGAAGAGCTCTTTGATTTCCAGGTAAATAAGGCAGAGTATTACAGAGATTACGCCATCACCCTGGCGTATGCGGGAGAGGAAAAAGAGGCTGAAGATGTCCTCTCAGAGGCTGAAGAAAACGGACTGAAAGAAGATTCCATCTATTATGCCAGGGGAGAAATTAAATATGTGCTGGGAGAATCCGAGGCGGCGCTGGAGGATTTCAGGCAGTGCCTGGGAGTCTGTGAAGATACGGACCTGATGCGCAGGACATATCTGATGATGAGCCGGATTTACGAGGAGTCGGGCAGCGACCGGACCCAGAGAGATATCCTTTTGCAGGCACAGGAAGCGCTGCCTGCAGAAGCCCAGATGCAGGTGTTGGAAGAGTTGGTACAGGCGGATATTCAGCTTGCGGACAGCAGCGGGGATGAGGCGTTTTTAGAGGAAGCGATTCAGACGCTGGAGAAAATCATTGCCCAGGGTTGGGATACCTACAATACCTATGATACAATGGCAGTGCTGTATGAAAAGACAGGGGAACTGGAATTTGTTGATGAAACGCTGAAAACAATGGAAAATTTGTACGGGAGCGATTATAATATATACAAGCGGCGTGCATTTCTGGAAATCAGCGTGCAGCAGGCAAAGGACAACAGCCAGAGAGACTATACGGATTTCGCGGAATATTATGAGGAAGCGAAAGCAATGTACTCCCGGCAGGAGGTACAGGACGACGCCGAGATGCAGCTGTTGGATGAAGTGTACGGACAAGTGGAAGCAGGGGGGTGGCTGGATTAATGGAATTGACAAGAGGAGTGCTGCTCACGGGAATCAGCGCGGTGGGTATCTTGGCGTGTATCGTTTCATGGATTATCTGCGCGGCGGTATTTCCGGGGCAGAGGAGAAGACTCCTTGATAAGATAGAAAAAGGATAGGGATGAGGTGAAGACAATGAAGGAAAAACTAAAATATATCGCAGCGGTCGTGCTGGCGGGCAGTATCACCGGGTGGTTCCTTCCATTCGCGCAAATCGGGGACCTTAAGCTGTCTCTTATGCGCATATTGAAGACCTGCCTGGGATTCTACAGCGGGTCAGAGACAGAAGGATTTATCTATGCCGCGGTCCGTACCTATCTGGCGCCTTACATGTGGTGGATTGTGGGCGGAGTTGTCTTAATCCTTCTGGAGGCGTTTTTGACGGCAGTTCTCCGTGGACGCGCGTCTTATATCATTGCGATGACGGGCAGCATCGTGAACAGTATCCTGCTGGCGGCCACAGGCTTCCTTCTGTATGGACAGCTAGGAGAGGTGGAGCACGCGGTGGGCGTTCTGGATGAGGAGATGAGCCTGTCGCTGGAGTTTTTATCCATACTGGTCCTGGGAATCTGCTATCTCCTTGTTTTCCTGGTGTCTCTCATCGGACTGCTGCTGTGGGCGAGGTCTGAGGAAGAAGACCCGGAGGAGGATATCTATCTGGAGGAGATGGAGCACCTTAGGAGAGAGACTGTCCCCATGTCCTACGAGGAATATAAGGGGATGGGATACGACACAGAGGAGATGGATATACCCGGACAGACAGAGAAAAATCTGGCGGAGGAGAGATTTGAGGAAGAACAGGAAAAGGAACGGGCAGCTTTCCTTATGAGACAGCGGGAGGAGGAAGAGCAGCGCCGGCAGGCAGCACAGGAACAAAAGGAGCAGGAGGCGCTTTTAAGAGCGCAGAGAGAGAACTTTACCGGAGCCCTTCAGGGCGAGTCTGGTATCTTTAAGGGAAAGACCTATCCGCTGAAAAAGGATACTGAAGCGTTTTTCCTATGGGAGGAAGACGGCGCTGTTTTAAGCCCCTACGAAAATCCCCAGTCGCTGGCAGGCGTATATTTCGTGCGGAAATATCAGGAATACTGCGTGGAGCCTTTTGAGAAAGTATGCGTATATTTAGAGAGCGGGCAGCCCCTGGGAAAAGGGCGGCAGTATTATCTGCCGAGAGGCACCAGGATATATATTAAAACAAAAGAAAATGTGTTTACACTGGCTTAGGAGGAGACTATGTTTTGTAAAAATTGCGGAGCGCAGATAAAAGACGGCGCGAAATTCTGTCCCAAGTGCGGGACGCCGGCAGGAAATACCAATCCCAAAGCAGCCGGGCGGACGCAGACAGCGAAGAAGCCGCCTTACCTGGCAATCGGGCTTGTCGCGGCTGTGGCAGTGGTTGCGGTGATTATCCTGTTTTTTGTGGGACGCCTTATCTTTGGCAAAGGATATGAGAAACCTATCAAGACGCTTGTCAAGGGGATTGAGCAGGAAGACGGGGAAATCATCCAAGGCGCTTTTACAGAGAGTGCTTTGGACTGGTCAAAGGAATATTCCGGACTGTCGTCGAGAGAGCTTGAAAAGAACTGGAGCAGTTCCTGGCGGTACAACATTTCAGGCGAAGATTTGGAAGATGAGGACATAAAGGTCAAATACAAGATTGAAGATGTCAAGAAGCTGGATAAAGACGACATCAAGGACTTGAAAAAAGAACAGAAAGAATCCTATGGTTTCCGGGACGATATCACTGCGGCGAGAGAATTAGATGTCGTGTTTACCGTCTATGTGGACGGCGATGAGGAGGAAGAGACGGATATGACGGTGACAGTCATCAAAGTAGACGGGAAATGGTACATAGGCTGGGGAACCATCGAATATTAAAACATAAGAGTACAGAAGTCAAAAGATATGCCGCCCATGTAAGCGGCATGTCAGAACAGACAAGTACATCAATTGCAAAGGCATAATATATAAAAATTTAATATGAGGAGGAAAAAGATATGTTTTGCAAAAATTGTGGCGCACAGATTAACGAAGGGTCAAAATTCTGCCCGAAATGTGGTACACCTGCGGGAAATGCAGGCGGAGCGGCTCCGGGAGGCACACAGGGAGGCTATGGCGGAGGCGGAAGCGTCCGCGCAGCGAAGAAACCGCCTTACCTGGCAATCGGTGTGGTTGCGGTCGTGGCAGTTGTCGTTATCGTTGCGGCAGTGCTGATTGGAAAGGCTATTTTCGGAAAAGGCTATGAGAAACCGCTCAAAACATTGATTAAAGGTGTTGAGGAACAGGATGGAGAGATGATTCTGTCTGCATTTTCTGAGAAGACCATCGATGCGATGGAAGACCAGAGCGGAATGAAGAAAAGTGAACTGGAAGACATGATGGAAGAAGAGTTTGAATACATGTTCACAGACGAAGACATCGATGGGGATGATATCGAAATCAAGTATGAAGTAGAGAAGGTTAAGAAACTGGACAAAGACGATATCAAGGATATTGAGGACGAATTGAAGGACTACTATGATATAAAGGAAGATATCAGCGCGGCGAGAGAGCTGGACGTTGTGCTCACCACATATATCGACGGTGACGAAGAAGACGAGGAGGATGTGGAACTTATCGTCATCAAAGTAGACGGCAAGTGGTACCTGGATATCGACAGCATGTAAAAATGCATTGTGAAGAAGGGGGTAAGGCATGTTTTGCAGAAATTGCGGGACACAGGTAAGTGATGATACAAAATTCTGTCCCAATTGCGGCAGTCCGGTAGATGAGCCAAATCCACCGGGAAATGGTATGCAAGAGAACCAGGGCGGTGGATATCAGCAGCCGGGACAGCAGGGGCAGCAGCATTACCAGCAGCCCGGACAACAGGGACAGCAGTACTACCAGCAGCCGGGACAGCAGGGACAGCAGTACTACCAGCAACCCGCACAGCAGGGGCAGCAGTACTACCAGCAGCAGGGACAGCAGGGACAGCAGTACTATCAGCAGCCGGGAGGCGGTCAGTATTACCAACAGCCTGGCGGACCGGCGCCGAAGAAATCGAAAAAGCCTCTTTTCATTATCATAGGAGTGATTATACTTCTGGCGCTGGTTATAGGCGGCGTGGTCTTTGCGGTCAAAGGGTGTTCTGATGATTCTGACAGTTCCTCTAAGAGCTCAAAATCATCATCCGAGTCCAAAGATGAGAAAGATTCGTCCGATGATTCTGATGATTCCGATGACGATGACGGCGAGGATGAAAAAGAAGAGAAAAAAGCAAAGAAAAGTGGAAATGACTACACTGACCCGGTAGACAGTCTGATGCGCGGAATCGAGGAGCAGGATGGAGCTATCATGCTCTCGGCATTTTCAGCGGGGACCATAGAAGTGCTGGAATACCAGAGCGGCTATACACAGTCGGAATTGGAAGACTATCTGGAAGAGATGTTTGTGGAAGCTATGGGAATGGACATTAAGCCGGGGGCTTATCAGGTAGATTACATCATCGAGTATGAAGAAGACCTGACGAGTTCGGAAGTTGCGGAAATTCAAGATGAATTCGACTATGAAGGCGTGGACGAGGAAATTGAAGAAGCAAAATATCTCGAACTTACAATGATTGTAGGTATGGAAGACGTTACGGATGAGACTTATGAGGATGGGATGACATTACAGGTAGTCAAGATAGACGGAATGTGGTATGTTGACCCGACAAGCATGTAAACAGAGATTTCCTGTGAAAAGGAGAAGATGAGTTATGACAGACAGCGAGGACAGGACAGTTTGCCTGGATTTTGAGAACGGCATAGAAAGAGAACTCGACCAGGCATATAGAGATTTGGGGAAAGCATATTATGAGGGGGGATTTGAAGACCCCCTCCCTCAGCTGCTGCCCCTGTTTGACAGGATAACAAGATTGAGAAACAGTGAAGAGGCAGGAGCAGGAGGGGCGGCTTCGGGGGAAGTGCCCTATACTCCGGAGGAGGAAGTGCCTGCCGAAGAAAAGGCAGCAGGTGGATTCTGCCGAAATTGTGGGAAGGTGCTGGAGCCAGGAGAGATATTCTGCGGGAACTGCGGATGTAAAGTAGGCTGATTTCCCAAAGAGAAGGAGAAACGTTATGTATTGCCCGAAGTGTGGAGCTAACAATCGCGAGGGCGCCCGGTTCTGCGGAAGCTGCGGTGAACCTCTGGAAAAGGAAGGAACACCGCTGACCGCGGAGACGGAAGCGGGAAGTATATCTCCCGCCCCACAGCAGAAGAAGCGCGGCAGGAAAAAATGCGGGAAATGGATTTGGCTTGCCATCGCCTGTGTTTTAGCCGCTGCCTGCGTGATTGCGGTAGTTTTTATTGTCAAAGACAGAATGGTAAAAAAGCAGTATCAAGATACCGTCGCTTCGGCGGCAAAATATCTGGAAGAACTGGATTATGAGAAGGCGGAAGCCTCCTATCTGGAAGCTATCCGGATTGAGCCGAAGGAGAAGGAGCCATACCTGGGATTGATTGAGGTGTATGAGACTCAGGGAAATCTCAAACAGGCGGCACAGACAGCGAAGCAGGCACAAAAAGCTCTGCCTCAGGCAGATGAAGAGATTGAAGCTATTGTAGAAGAGTGGGACAGTGTGAGTGATTATTCGTGGGTCGTAGAGCCAAAGATTGAGGCGGATAACATCGACTATGTCCGAGACCGGGACTATCTGACGAGACCGGTAAACGAGGGACTGCGTCAGAAAAGTGTGCCCTATGCTGTCATAGAGCAGGACGGAATTTACGGTGTCATTGATATGAACGGAGAGATTCTGGCAGAGGTGGAATACGGGTCCATAGAGGACTTCGGCGGTACAGGGTATCTGATGCATAGAGTGTCAGCTCAGTATGAGGAAATGTATCACCGGGACTGGGAGCAGTATATGCTGACCTATGAAACCGGAGAGGTGAAGCCTGTGGATGGCATAGGCAGCGGCTTTGGAGAAGGGTGCTTCTATTATTCCGGAGGACTTCACAATACCAATGAACAGTATGGTTCCATGTATGCAGCAACGACGGACCCGGAGAATCCGCTGCCGGTGACAGAGAATGAAACCGGGAGCCCCACGGATTCCAGTATATATACGAAACTGGAACACGGGGAGGGACCCTTCGCAGTCTATGCAAACGGAGAACTCAAGACAGACTTTGTGTATGAAAAGTGCGGCTCTTACTCTGACGGAGTGCTCGCCGCAAAAAGAGATGGAAAATGGGGCTATCTTGACGGGAAAGGAAATACCGTCATTCCCTTTGAATATGACAGCTCCTGGGATATGTTCCATTATTATGAGGACGGCGGATACACAGCGGCAGAATTTTGCTATGCGGCTTCCGAGAATACCATCCCCCTTGTGAAAGGCGGAGAGTGGGAGCTGCGGGATGTACAGGGCAATTTGATTATCCCGGCAGGGATTTTCGAGGAAATCCGTCCCGTATATGAAGGAAAATGCTGGGTGAAAAAAGACGGCAAGTGGGGTGTTATCGAGCTTGCTGATATGGCAGGCAGAACTGGTGACGATGATACGGAAGCGGCGGACGACACAACATCTTCCGAGACATCTCAGGAGACACAGACAGAGCAAACCTATACAGAAGGTTATGTGGAGATGACGGGGACGCTCTGGAAATGGGAGAGAATCTACGAGAATGCGATGGGGCAGATTGATGCCAGTATGCTGAAACTGGACATTCCGGCGGACATTCATGTTGGGATGGGAACAGAGCAGGAGGAGTATTTCCAGGAGTGTGAGGATGTACAGGTGGTAAATGTACAGGAGGAAATCCCGGAAGAATGGTATGGCAAGCGCGTGAAAGTAACCGGAAATCTGGGACCGGATGCGGGAACTGCTTACTATGTGGACGGATTTGTCATATATGAAGCTGAGATTACCCCGTTGGAATAAATAAAAAAGAAAAAAACGGCATACTTGCCGTTAAATATAAAGGAGGACATAAAAATGGCATTTTTAGACAATCTTGACAAAAAATTGACTGAATTGGGGCAGGGAGCACTTCAGAAGACGAAGGATGCGACAGACTCTGTGAAGATTTCTTCCAGTATAAAAGGGATGGAGAATCAGAAAAAGGAATGTTTTGAGCAGATTGGAAAGATTTATTATGAAAAATATGCTGACAAGGCAGCAGAGGCTATGGTGGAAACAGCAGAGCTCATCGCGAAGATAAACGAGTTGGAAACGGCAGAGGAAGAGCTGCGGGAGCAGATGAGGAAGATAAAAGGGACGATATACTGCCCGAACTGTAATGCGGAGATTTCAGAGAACTCCAAGTTCTGTAATGTATGTGGGGCTAAGATTGAGCTTCCCGAAAAGGTACAGCCTGTGCAGTCACCTACAGGCAAAATCTGCAAAAACTGCGGAGCAGCGCTGGAGGAAGGTCAGATGTTCTGTGTAAACTGCGGGACAAAGGTAGAGGAAGAGGCAGCGCCTCAGGAGTATGCAGAGAGCGCTCCCCAGGTTCAGCCTGTTCAGGAACCAGTGTATGAGACACCGGTATATGAGGCGCCTGTATGCCCGAACTGCGGCAAAGAGTTAAGAGAAGGGCAGAAGTTCTGCACAGGATGCGGGACGCCGATTGGATAAGAGAGGATTTCCATAGGAGGGATTGAGATGAAATGTCCGAATTGCGGCACCCCTGTGGAAGAGGGGGCTGAATTTTGTGAAAACTGCGGAGCACCTCTGAGTAAAAAGAAATCCAGGCTTCCGGTTGTCATCATATCGCTGGTGGTGGTACTTGTCATCGCTGCGGGTATCTGTATCTGGCTTGTGCTGGGAGACTATCACGTAAAGGATTCAAAAAAGGAGCTTTCCGCCCGTATCGAAGAATACGCAAAAGGACCGGAAGAAAAGTCCGCTGAGAGTGAATCAGAGGACAGCTCGGATAAGAAATCATCCCAAAAGGATGATGAGGCAGATAAGGAAGAGGACGACGCAGAGAAGGACGATACAGAAAAAGAAGACGACACAGAGGAAAAAGACTCCAAATCTACGGAGAAGAAGACTTACGATTCCACAGAGGGTGGGATTCACCGGTATGAATATTTCATTTCCGACTGCACTTGGAGCGAGGCATACCAGTACTGTAAAAATGAGGGCGGATACCTTGTCAGAATAAACAGCCAGGAAGAGTTTGACTACATTCTCAATGAGATTTCCCAAAAGGGGATGCAGAATATCCAGTTCAGGATTGGGGGCAGAAGAGATGCGGGCTCTCAGGATTACTACTGGGTAAATGAAAAGGGTGAGCTCTACGGAGACAAGATAAATTCTTCCAGCTATTGGTGCGCGGGAGCATGGATGACGAATGAGCCGAGTTTCCGGGACGGCAGCACGGAGGAAGACTGCCTGGATATGTTTTACTATGAGAGCGCAGGCGGATGGGTATTGAATGACGTGCCTAATGATATTTTAAGCGTAGCGCCTGAATTTTCCGGAAAAATAGGGTATATCTGTGAGTATGAAGATTAGAAAGAACAGCGGGATACCGGACAAAAAGCGCAGAATTTCTCTTCTTCTTGGTATTCTGGTTCTGGCTGTCTGTGTGGTGGTGATTGCTTTGTGCATCCGGGAAATGGTGCAGAAACAAAATGAGACTGCAGAGAAAGGCAGCGGAAATACTGTGGTCGAGACAGATGAAAAGACGCAGAAAGACAAGAACAGCGATGAAGGGAAAACTACGCTGGACGAACAGAAGAAGCAGGGAGTCGAGGAGGCGCCCTCCGAGGCGGAACAAATTTTGTCAGGCATGACGCTGGAAGAAAAGGTCGCGCAGCTCTTTATCGTGACGCCGGAGGCATTGAGCGGGGAAGAGAGCACAACACAGGCAGGAGAGCAGCTCACCGGGGCATTTCAGACATACCCGGTGGGCGGCTTTATTATGATGTCAGGAAATGTGGCATCCCCGCAGCAGATTGTGGAGTTTAACAGCGCACTGGAAGATATAAGCATACAGACAACAGGGCTGAAACCGTTTCTTTCGGTAGATGAAGAAGGGGGAACGGTGGTAAGAGTAGCGGGAAATGAAATGTTTCCGGTGGAGAATGTCGGAAATATGAGCGATATCGCCGCGGAAGGGAACCCGGACAGGGCATATGAGGTGGGTGCCTATATCGGAACGTATCTCGCCGGATACGGATTTAATGTCGGTTTCGCCCCGGATGCGGATGTGTGGACAAATCCCTCTAACGAGGTAGTGCGCTACCGGGCATTTGGTTCCGATGCGCAGACGGCGGCTTCTATGGTTGCAAGGGCGGTGGAAGGATTTCACAGTGCGGGTGTGTGTACTTCCCTTAAACATTTCCCCGGTCACGGAGCGACAGCGGAGGATTCCCATGAAGGCTTTGCCTATTCACAGCGGACATTGGAAGAGCTCAGGACCTGTGAGTTTTTGCCCTTCCAGGCGGGAATCGAAGCGGGGAGCGAGTTTGTCATGGTGGGGCATATCACTCTGCCCCAGGTCACGGGTGATGGTCTGCCATCCAGCCTTTCAGGGGCAGTGGTGACAGATTTGCTGCGCACAGAGCTGGGATATGAGGGAATCATCATCACAGATGCCATGAACATGGGCGCTATCGCGGAGAATTACTCTGCTGCGGATGCGGCAGTGCGGGCAATCCAGGCAGGAATCGATGTAATCCTGATGCCCTCTGATTTTTACAGCGCGTACCAGGGGATTCTCGATGCAGTCCAAGCGGGGACGCTGACGGAGGAGAGACTGGACGAGTCAGTGGAGCGCATCATAGAATTAAAACTGAAATTATAGAGGCGCAAATGACAGGAGGCAGCAGCTTAGACCGGTCTGTTTCACAGCCCCGGTCCTTAATTGACTGTGAGGCGTGCTCCTCTAGGAGAGCGCTTTGTATAAAACTTTTCTAAAAGTACTTGCATTTTTCTCATCCTTCGAGTATGATGCAAGTACTTTCTTATTCTACAGGAAATTTCTATTCACATGATTTTAACATCTTAAATTCAACATCAGAATCTGATGGTATTTCAAATGTTGAGAAGAGAAGCGTGACAGGGGGATTTTGTGCCGCGCAGCAGGGAAAATATTGAGCAGAGAACAGACATATGAAGTATTCCGGTTTATTGACTATGGCGCGCAGTGCAGGCAAAGTCTGGACTGCGTGGAGGGCAGCCTTTTGATTTATTATCTGAAAGAGTATCCGCGGGTGGAGAAACGCTGCCTTTTTGATTGGTTCGGACAGCTCTGTCATCTTTTGGAGCAGTACCAGAGGTGCAAAAGGGGACAGCCCTACCGCTATCTGAATCCATACAGCATACTGGTGGACGGGAAGGCAAGGCTTCTGCTTTTGGACCTGGAATCCCCGGAAAATGAGGAGGCAGTGAAATGTATGCAGCTTCGCTCTGTAAGCAGCCGTTTCGTGAAGCCTGTTCTGGAGCGCAGAGGGAGTATCCCGGTCTCGGCGGATATCTACTGCCTTGGAAAGACGATGCAGTTCATACTGGCTTACACACAGGCAACGCCGTCCCTCACCCGCAGGGAGGAGAGGACTCTGGAACGGGTGATAGAAAAATGTACAGGCGAAGCGGGGAAAAACTTCGAGACGTTTCAGCAGGTACAAAAATCTTTGCCTGTATATAAGACAAGAGAAGCAGACGGCAGGGAGCAAAGGAGTAAAATTACCCTTTTGCCGGGGAAAAAGGCGGGATTTGCGGTCGTGGGGATTACCGCATTGGTTCTGTGCGCCCTGGCAGTCTCGGTCTTTGTCTTGACGGACCAGAGCGAGGTATATGGAGAGGCAAAAGGATACGGCGACACAACAGAGGACAGCCTGGCAGGGCAGACTGTGCACAGCGGGACAGATTCGGCGGTGTCACCGGATACCGGGAAGACTGCTGATGAGCCAACGGATGATGAGAAAAGTTCAGAGGAGAAGAACTCGGAGGGAGAGACCGCAGAGGGGCAGACTGGGGAGACGGGCTTGGACATGACAGAGGCAGAGCGCCTCACAGAATCTTTGAGAGAAGGGCTTCTTTTGAATACCTCCAGCGGCAACCAGGAAGTCATCGTGCGCGGAAAGGAGATGGAGGCGGAAATTCTGCGATGTCTGTCCGCCGCTTATGAGCGGGAGGAGATGGATACGGAGGCGGCTTATGCCTACGGCAGACTGTGTGAGATAGAGGAACAGCCCGAGCGTATCGAGATGGCAGGAATCAAGAAGATGAAGCTGGAAGCGGAGCAGGGGCTGTATGCACAGGCAGTCCTGACAGGCGAAGCACTGCTTCAGAAAATCGGGAAATCAGAAGAAGTTGAGGGATTGGTAGAAGAATACCGGGCAGCACAGGAGAAGGAAAGCGGAGGTGGGAAGGATGAAAAGTAGAAAGAGATACATGGTATTTGGCAGTTTTCTCGCAGTCTTTCTTTTCTGCGCGGCGGGGGCTGTCACTCTCGCAGCTGCCGGAGATAAGCAGGAAGCAGAACCATACAAGTGTCCGCAGATTTGTGCGCCCAATCCCGATGGGGAAAACGGATGGTTTGCAGCTTCCCCGGAAATTCGCATTGTCCATACGGAAGACAGAACAGACACGGTTTATATATTGGAATCCGCTTCCGGTGAACGAAAAGAAGGAATACTGCATCTGGAAGAAGGTATGGAGCAGGCAGAGTATTCCGTACCTGTAGAGTTTTGGACAGAAGGGAAAAATACCGTGAGAGTGCGGATGGAGCCAGAAGGTGATGAGGGAGAGGAAGGAGCCGTAGAAGAGAAAGAAGCCGCGAAAGATACGGAATCCTTGGCAGGTAAAGTGCAGGAAGAGGGCGGGGCAGAAGCGGAGATATATGAGGAAGAATATACATTTTATCTGGATGGGACAGCTCCTTTTACACCGGAATTTTCACCTTTGCCGCCGGAAAATGGAATCTTATACACTAACGCGGAGTTAAATATCCACGTCAGCAGCCGGGACAGTGTGTCCGGGGTACAGGAAATCGTCGTCCTGTGCGGTGAGCGGGAACTGCAGAGAATCAGAGGGAGTGAAGGGGATATTTCCATAGGACCGCAGTTTTATGGAAGCCTGAGTTCTTACGCGGTGGATATGGCAGGCAATCAAAGTGAGACTGCCTGTTTTGCGGAGATTGTCTGTGAAAATGAGGCTCCGGCTGTCCAGATTACACTGCCGGATACAGGAAATGGATGGTACACAGAGTCTGTGGAGGCACTGGTACAGGTGTGGGAGCCGTTGGATGATATGGGAAGATGTTCAGGATTGTCATCAATTATCTGCCGGATAGACGGGGAGACGGCAGTACAGAGGTCGTACAGCGCGGAAGCGGGAGAGGTTATGACGCAGGAAACCATTTCCTTTACGGTTGAGAAGATTTCGGTGGGCGCGGGACCGGTCGTCTTAGAAGTGGAGGTTTGGGACTGCGCGGGAAACTGTACCCGGCAGAGCAGAGAACTCTTTCTTGACTGCGCCCCGCCAACCATTAAAGTGCAGGGAGTTCACGAGGGATTCATAACGGCAGTGACACCCACAGCAGTTTTTACTGTACAGGATGAAAACAGTGTGGCAGATGTCCAGATGCAGATAAACCGGGTAAGTCCTGCTGGAGAAAGTGTTTCTGGAAACAGCACGCCATGGGAAGAAGCAGGGGCGGCGGATTTGCAGAGCGAGGAATCAGAAAAAGCAGAGGATGTGACGGCAGAATACCCGGCAGTGTGGGAAAAGGAGGGAGGCACATGGACAGCTAAGCAAAGCTTTGCGGAAGAAGGATATTATACCTGTTATCTGAAAGCGACAGACCTGGCGGGACATATAACAGAAACAGAGATGCATTTTACTGTGGACAAGACAAGCCCTGTCATACGTTACGTGGACCAGTTGAATGGGACATGGATTCCTTATTTTGAATGGAATTACGGAGAGGAAGAGATGATAAGGGACTTCAGCGGGTATACTTACCAGATGTACCTGGACGGGAATCCTTACCTGGCGGGAGAGCGGATTACTCTGGAGGGAGTCAGGATTCTGCAGGTTTTGGCGAGAGACGAGGCGGGAAACGAGTCTTCCGCGGAGGCAATCTTTACCATTGACCACACCGCGCCGCAAATTTCTTTTAAGGGGGCGAAGAACGGAGGGGTCTACGGAGAGAAAGTAACACTGGACATTTGGGTGGAAGAGGAAGGCGCGCAGATGAAAAACGTCACCGTCAACAACGAGCGCAAGGTGTTTCAGCCCGGAAGCCGTATTCTGCAGTATGAGTTTGAGGAACCTGGAAACTATCGGATAGAGGTGTCATCCGAGGATTTGGCAGGCAATACAGATAAGGCGGAACTGGTTTTCCGGATTGAGAAGAGAGGGAAAGTCGGGGAAAGCGCGACCGGGAGGCTTGGGAAGATTTTCGGGAGGAAAGACAAAGACGGGCAGACAGACGGAACAAAAAAACCATCCTCCAGCGGCGTGGCAGCGGGTATATTGCTTGCTGTAGGGAGTTTGACAGGAGTTGTCTGCGCGGCAAGATACAGGGCAAAAAAGGGAAAATAAGATAGAAAAAGTGGTGTATACAAATAAAAAGAGCGCCAACATAAGCCGGCACTTAAAAATTCCCCTTAAAAGGGAGGATGCCAGGTGGCTGGTAATCAGCCCCTGGCATGTATTATGAAAAAGTTTATTCAAAATAGTATGATTCATACTTGGTAACGTCTTATTCACTTGTTCTTCATCTGATATACACAGTATAGTCAACAGAGATGAAGAAACCGTGATAAGAAAATGAATGTTTTTTAAAAGATAAATGAACAAAATGTGAACTTATGGCCAGATTGCTCTTGCTTTCTTCGCCTCAACCACACGCTTCACAGCGATGAGGTAAGCGCCTGTACGCAGAGTCGCATTTTTCTTCTGTGCGATATCCCATACAGCCTCGAATGCAGGGTCCATGATGTTCTTTAATTTTTCATTTACTTCTTTTTCTGTCCAGCTTACAGACTGGATGTTCTGTACCCACTCGAAGTAGGAAACAACAACACCGCCGGCATTTGCAAGGATATCAGGAACAACAGTGATACCTTTCTTTTCCAGGATTTCGTCTGCTTCTGCAGCGATTGGTCCGTTCGCGGCCTCAACGATGATATCCGCTTTGATATTGTCTGCGTTGTTAAGGTTAATCTGGTTCTCCAGAGCTGCCGGTACCAGTACTTTGACATCCAGTTCCAGAAGTTCTTCGTTGGAGATTCTGGACATGCCGTCTTCATTGTAGTCTTTGAGCAGGTTCTTTCTGTCTTTGGACAGATAATCAATGATTGCAGGAATATCAAGTCCGTTCGGATTGTAAATACCGCCGGATACGTCGCTGACAGCTACGACTTTCATTCCTTCTTCGTTAAGCAGTTTCGCTGTGATGCTACCAACATTTCCCATACCCTGTACAGCAACGGTTGTGCCTTCTACTGGAACATTCATTTTGCCGAGGATGTTCTTTGTTGTGAACATAACACCGCGTCCTGTTGCTTCGTTTCTTCCAAGAGCACCGCCTAATTCAATCGGTTTTCCGGTTACAACGCCATGTACGCAGTGACCTTTGAGCATGCTGTAAGTATCCATCATCCAGCCCATAACTGTTGCGTTGCTTCCTACATCCGGAGCCGGGATATCCTGGTCTGGTCCGATAAGGGGAGCGATAGCTGCTGTGAAACGTCTTGTGATGGCACGCAGCTCGCGTTCGGACAGTTTGTTGGGGTCACATACAACGCCGCCTTTTCCGCCGCCGTATGGAATGTTTACAACCGCACATTTGAAGGTCATCCAAGCTGCCAGAGCTTTTACTTCACTCTCGTTTACATCCGGATGGAAACGGATACCGCCCTTTGCAGGACCTCTGGATGTGGAGTGCTGGATACGGTAGCCTTCAAATACGTGTGTGGTTCCATCGTCCATGCAAACCGGGATAGCGACCTTTAATTCACGCTCCGGGAATTTGATTGCCTCGATATCGCTGTCGGAATATCCGAGGATATCTGCTGCGTCTTTCACAGTTTTTAACACGTTATCATAGGGATTATATGTATTTGCCATGATTCTTTATTCTCCTTTATCACTTAATAATTTTTCAATACCTGCAATCTGTACACATACAGTAAAGATATCCATTGCCTGCTCCAGCTCTCCCAAGGTCGGGTAAGTCGGGGCGATACGGATGTTGCTGTCCTTGGGGTCTTTCCCGTAAGGATACGTAGCGCCTGCTCCTGTCATGACGACTCCTGCGTCTTTCGCGAGCTGTACGGTGCGTTTTGCACATCCGGGGAGCGTGTCGAGAGAAACGAAATATCCTCCCTTCGGAGTACTCCAGGAAGCAAGACCGGTTCCGGCAAGGTTTGTCTCTAACTTGTCCAGCACAGCGTCAAATTTCGGACGGAGCTGTTTGGCGAGAAGCTTCATGTGGTTCTTTAAGTTCTCCGGTGTCTTGAAGAACTGTACATGCCTTAACTGGTTTAACTTGTCATGACCGATGGTCTGAGCGGACATGTGTTTTTTCAGTTCCTTTATATTATCCGGGGAGGAAGCGACTAAAGAGACGCCTGCGCCCGGGAAGCTGATTTTCGAAGTTGAGAAGAAGTAGTAAGCGCGGTTCGGATGACCGGCAGCGCTGCACGCATCGAGGATATTCTTGAGCGGTACTTCTTCATAAATATGGTGGATACCGTAAGCGTTGTCCCAGAAGATTCTGAAATCTTCTGCCGCTGTCTCCATGGAGGCAAGTTCGTCAACGACTTTATCGCTGTAGCAAACGCCCTGCGGATTGGAGTGGAGCGGTACGCACCAGATTCCTTTGATATAAGGGTCTTTTGCAGCGAGTTCCTTCACTGCGTCCATATCCGGACCATCTTCGAGGAGTGGAACCGGAATCATCTCGATTCCCAATTCTTCGCAAATCGTAAAGTGGCGGTCATAACCGGGAACCGGGCAGAGGAATTTTACCGGATTGCCGGAAAATTTATGGTAAAGCCAAGGTTCTTTGCCCTCAGTGCCGAACATGCAGAGGAAAGACAGAGTATCGAACATAACGTTCAGGCTGGCATTGCCTCCGATGATAATCTGGTCCGGGGCAATCCCCAGTGTCTCTCCCAACAGACGGCGGCATTCAGGGATACCATCGAGGATTCCGTAGTTGCGGGCGTCTGTCCCATCCTCCAGTGTGTAGGAGTCCATCTTGCCGAGAAGAGGCTCACATAAGTCAAGCTGGGAAGGCGCCGGCTTACCGCGTGCCATGTTAAGTTTTAAGTTCTGCGCGCAGAAGGAATCATACCGTTCTTTGAGCTCTTTGAGCATGGTCTTTAATTCCGCCGCAGAAGCTTCAGTGAAATTTTTCATAATACCCTCCTTTTTACTGAAATGCTTTGTTGAAAGTCTTTCAAATGGTCCATTTGTTTTTCTTGCTTTTATTATAAAAAGGTTCTAAAATAGAAGCAAATATTTATATTTGTATGGCAAATATAACCAAACGGTTATAAGGAGGAGAAAAGCCCCATGTTCAGCGGAATGAACTATGTTTATGAGGTATATAAAGAGAGAAGTTTTTCCAAAGCTGCGGAGAGTTTATACATTTCCCAGCCGGCGCTGAGCGCCATGATTAAGAAAATAGAGGCGAAAATCGGCATGCCGCTGTTTGACCGCAGCATGAATCCCATCCAACTGACAGAGTGCGGAAAGAAGTATATTAAGACAGCGGAGAAGATTATGGATTTAGAAGATGAATTTGCCTATTATGTGGGCAATCTCTCAGAGTTGAAGACAGGTCATCTTTCTGTGGGAGGCACCTATCTGTTTTCGGCGTTTATCATCCCGCCCATTATTAAAAAATTCCGGGATGACTATCCCCATGTCAAAATCAGCCTGTTCGAGGGGCATACTCCGCTCCTGGAAGAGAAGCTGTTTGTCGGTGAGCTGGATATTCTGATTGATAATTACATATTAGATGAAAAGATTTACGAGAAGCGGATTTTTATGGAGGAGCACCTTGTGTTGGCGGTCCCGGCATCTTTTGAGAGCAATAAAAAGGCGAAGAAATACCGGATGACCGCGGAAGATATTCGGAACAACCGGCATCTGGACCCGGCATTTCCCGGTGTACCTCTGAAGAAATTCGAGGGGGACCCGTTTGTGGTGCTCCGCGCGCACAATGATACAAGAGAGCGTGTGGAGGCAATCTGCAGGAGAGCGGGATTCCAGCCTAATTATTCGCTGAAATTGAATCAGCTTCTGACGACCTATCATCTGACAGAGTACGGCATGGGGGCGTCTTTTGTCAGCGACACAGTGGTAAAGAGCCTGCCGTCAGATGAAAGTGTGGTCTTTTATAAGGTCGATGACCCGGAGACAGTCAGGGAGGTTTATCTGTATTACAGGAAAAATAAATATCTGACCAGAAGTATGTCAGAATTTATCAAACGCGCGATACCGGAAAACGAAGAGGAAAAGGAAAGAGAGTGAGGGCATAGCATGAGTGCATGGGATGTATTGTGGAGCGGACAAAAGCTTGGCGAGGAAGAGAAAAAGCAGATTTGTAATGAGATGATGACAACAGAGAGCCGCATGGAGAATCTGATTTTAAAGCATTTTGAGGAAACGGATTTTCAGAAGATAGCCAAGCGGCGGATTGGCGGAGGACTCATCGGAGGAAAGGCGTGCGGGCTTCTGGCGGCGAGAAAACTGATAGAGAGTATTCTGCCGGAATATGTGGAATGGCTGGAGCCGCACGATTCTTATTTTATCGGGTCGGATGTGTTCTATGAGTATGTGAGGGAGAATGAGTGCCTTGCACTCAGGGAAAAGCAGAGGCAGGAAAAGGAACGCTTTAAAGAAATTGAGGTGCTGAAAGAGCGTCTGCGAAACGGAACGTTTTCAGAGAAAATCAGGGAAGGACTCTTGCAGATTGTCCGGCATTATGACAAGACTCCCATCATCGTGCGCTCCAGCAGTTTTTTGGAGGATGGATACGGAAATGCTTTTTCCGGGAAATATGAATCTATTTTCTGCATGAGCCAGGGCACGGAAGAAGAGAGACTATATGAGCTGGAGGAGGCGGTGCGAAAGGTATATGCCAGCACCATGAATCCCTCCGCGTTAGAATATAGAAGAAAGAGAAAGCTTTTAGGGGCGGATGAGCAGATGGCGCTCCTTGTGCAGAAGGTGGAAGGACAGCGCTATGGAAACTATTACATGCCGGTGGCAGCAGGTATGGGCTGCTCTTACAATCCTTATAAATGGATGGAGCACTTAAATCCGGATGCCGGGATGCTGCGTATTGTGGCAGGACTTGGGACGAGAGCGGTGGAGCGGACGCCGGGGGACTATCCCAGACTGGTGGGGCTTGACCGGGCACAGGCGAATATGCGCACAACCATAGCGGAACGCCACAAATTTTCCCAGAGGCAGGTGGATGTGCTGGATTTAGAAGAAGCCTGCCACAGGACAGTGCCTCTTGACAGAATCATAGAGCTGCTTCCGGACTGGCAGAAAAAACTGGTGTTAAGCCATGATACGGAGGCAGAATATCTTCTTGCCCAGCGCGGAAAGTACCGCAAGATTTATTTTGCGGACTGCCAGGGATTGGTGGATAAGACGGAGTTTATCCGCATGATGAGAAAGACGCTGAAAATGCTGGAGAAGGAATATGAGCGTCCGGTGGATGTGGAGTTCGCTGTGGCGAGTCCGTATAAGGGCGTGTTCCGGGTAAATCTCCTGCAGTGCCGTCCTTTGCAGACCTCCGCATCAGAGCAGATACAGATACCGGAGGACCGGACAGAGGAATTTCTTTTCGATGTGCGCAGGACTTCCATGCGCAGGTCCAAGGAGGAAAGGCTGGACCGCATTGTGTGGGTGGACCCGCAGACGTATTATGAGTGTCCTTATGCGAAGAAACCGGATGTGGGAAGACTCATCAGTCGGATTAATCAGTACTATGAGGAGGAAGATAAGAAGCTTATGCTGCTCGTACCGGGGCGCATCGGTACATCCTCGCCGGAGCTGGGGGTGCCGGTGGTCTACGCGGATATCAGCCAGTTTATCGCCATCTGTGAGGTGGCATACAGCAAGGCGGGATATCGCCCGGAGCTGTCCTACGGAAGCCATATGTTCCAGGATTTGGTGGAGGCGGATGTGTATTACGGCGCCATCAATGAAAACAGCAAGACAAAGATTTACCGCCCGGAGCTTTTGAAAACCTGTCCGGAAATATTGAACGAATTGTTCCCGGATGAGACAGAACTGTCCGATATTGTGAAAGTCTATGATATGTCCGGCACGCTCACCCGCCTTATGCTGGATGCCAAGGAAGGGCGGGCGGTCTGCCTGATACAGAAAAAGAACCCCTGACATAAAAACGTCAGAGGGTACTCTTTACGACCTCTAAAAACTGCCGGTTGGAGGGGGAAAAGAAGCTGTCTTTCATCCAGGCGAAACGGAAGATATTGCGGGATGAAAAGTTGTGGATATAAATCTGTTTTAATGTCCCGTTATCCAGATTTTTCTGCACCACAAAGCGGTAGATAAAGGAGATGCCGATATCCTCCATGACCAGCTTTTTCACTGCGTTGATGGTACCGCTCTCCACATAGGAGCGAAAGCTTTCCGGCTCCTGGTCGTGTGCCTGGAGGATACGCATGAGATTGCGGTGGGAGTTGGTATCGTTTTCCCGGAAAATCAGGCGGTAGGCATTTAATTCCCGGAAATCCACGGTTTTGCCTGCCAGTGGATGTTCCGGGGAACAGACACAGACAGTCTCTACCTCAAAGAGCTCCTGACTCTCATATGTATCCGAGGGACAGTAGGCATCGGTCAGGCAGCACTGGATTCTGCCTTCCTGAAGCCAGGTGAGCAGAGAATCCGCCTCTCCCAGGTAGAGACTGACTTTTTTATCAGGATATGTTTTCAGATATTCCGCTATCATATGGGGCACCAGAGCTTCTCCGGCAGTTGTCACAGTGCCAATCTTAAATTCCACGGTATCTTCCGCTGAAGCCGACATCTGCTGGAGCATGAGCTGAGAATCGGAGCGGATGGTCTGCGCAAAGGAGCGCAAAAGATTTCCCTTTTCTGTCAGATGAAGCTGCCGCTTCTTGTCATAGTAGAAGAGCCGTGCTTTGTAGTATTTCTCCAAGTATTTGATGTGCTGTGACACGGCGGGCTGGGTAATGCCCAGCAGGCGCGCGGTCTGTGTGTAATTTCCCGTCTCACAGAGGGTCAAAAAGGTGGCGAGCTTTAAGTCTAACATGGGAAAATTCCTTTCTTGAAATGCCGGAAAACCGGCGGATATAAATCTTGCAATTTACCATACTGGCGCGTAGCTTGACAGCTAGTACCAAGCTTGCGAGTGAACAGTAACATATAAATACAGCTTATAGGGCTATAAAATAATATGATTTCATTTTAGAAGAATAATTTGGTATAATCAAGGAAAATATGCATGAATTTACATAGGCTTATTTGTGAAAAATGCGGAATGGAGGAGAAATGTTAAAACTGGGAATTGTACAATTTTCTGCTTTGGAAGGACGGGTTGAGGAAAATTGTGTGCATTTTGAACAGGAAGTGAAAAAGTATTCTCAAAATGGGAGAGACCTTTTATGTTTTCCGGAACTGTGCATCAGCGGATACCAGTTCGAGGCGGGCAAAGGGACGGATGAGAAAGCGTTTGTGGCAGAACTGGCGGCAAAGTACAGACAGCCAATCCTCGCGGGCGTGCAGGCGCAGGAGAACGGGAAGTATTATGATGTTGTCTGTCTGTGGGATGAGACGGGGAAGCTGCTGGGAGAATATAAGAAGATTCACCTCTGGGCTTCGGAAAACGACTATTTTGACAGAGGTTCCGCGCTCACTGTGGTGAAATTTAGAGGATGGAAGATAGGTATGCTTATCTGCGCGGATTTGGGGTTTGCGGAGATATCTACTCCTCTGGCACTCGATAAGGGAGCAGATGTCATCATATACCCCAGTGCGTGGGGATATGGCTGGGAGGCATTGTTTTCCGGGTGCGCAAGTATACGCGCTGCGGAGAATCAGGTGTATACTGTGGCAGTCAACCGCGCCTGCGGGGATGAAAAATACTGCGGCAATTCTACCGTATCTAATCCGGACGGGAGCGTGCTGCTGCGCCTTGGGACGACAGAAGAGGCATATGGAGAAGCGACACTTATAGAGGAGGCGCTTGGAAAAGCAAGGGAAGGGATTCCTTGGAGGCGGATGAAGCAGCCGGACATCTATGAGAAAATAAAAGGAGAGTAAAGTGCATACGTAAGCAGTATGCGGTGTGCATGAAGAGAGGAGGCTTTTTATGTTTGATGAGAAACCAATGAAAAGTGAAGGAGCAGTGGCGGCAGATGAGCCGATGACACCCATACCGCTGGAGCAGAGAGAAAAGTGGGTGGCTCCGGCAGTCGTATTTGGCGGGCTGGAGTTTAGTGTGTCTGTCCTGATGATTGGGGCGACACTGATTGGAGCTTTTGGATTGAAGGGAATGATACCGGTTGTCTTGTTTACCTTCCTGATTCTGACATGGGGTGGAAATACTATCAGTGGTTACATGGGAGCGAAGACAGGACTTTCTTCCTCGGTTATCGCCAGACAGGGATTTGGGGATAAGCAGGCAAAATTCATCATCGCGCTGGTCATCGGTGTTATCAGTATGGGATGGTGGGCAATCCAGACTTCGGTGACAGGCAATGCGCTGTGTGTTATCCTGGGTATCAACTATGAGGTGGAGAAAGTACCGTGGGCGATTGTGACCATTATCGTGGGCGTGCTTTTCGCTGTTCCGGCTATTATAGGATATTCCTCCATGAAGTGGACGGACTATCTGGCAGTTCCCTGCGGACTTTTGCTGTGTGTTGTAGGGATTTACCTGGCACTGAAAAATGTGGGATGGTCCCACATCATGAGTTATCAGGGAAGCGGTGAGATGACCTTTGCCGCGGGTGTCACGACATTGCTCGGCATGAATGTATCACAGTTTGTCATCTCAGCGGATTACACCAGATACGCGAAACCGAAGTGGAAAGACAATATCCTGATTCCTCTGGGAATCATTGCCATCGGAATCCCGCTCGTATTCATCGGCGGTATCATGGCAGCAGGAAATGGGACAGCGGATATTGTGGCAGTCATGCAGCAGCTTGGCTTCCCAATCTGGGGATTCCTTGTGCTTTGGCTTGCTTCCTGGACGAGTCAGCTTGTCAACAATTATACGATGGGATTGTCTTTCTCCAACATCCTGAATGTGAAAACCGGAAAGGGCAGAGCCATGGTAACACTTGGCGCTACGATTCTCTCCATCCTTCTTTCCCTCTGGGGTATGCTGGACCACTTTACAGACCTTTTGAACCTGGCGGCGCTTTTGTATCCGGCAATCGCGGGCGTGATGTTTGTCGATTTCTTTGCCAGAAAGGAAAAATGGGAAGATAAGCTGGGATGGAACTTTGTAGCTACGATTGCCATGGTTGTAGGTGCGGCAGTGGGCTATGTGACAACATACGTGGTGAGTGTGGGAATCCCGCCGCTGCAGTCACTTCTGATTACAGGAATTGTGTATTATCTGGGTATGAAGCTTAAGGCGAAGGCAGCGCCGGATAAATTTACAGAAGGTATGTTTTAAATGTGATATTTAAGAAAGGAAGGGTGAACATGGAATATCCAATTGGCATTGAGATGACGGAAGGTTATCTCTCATATGAAGTGCAGGCGGCAGCAATGAAGCTGGTGCGCGATGTCATGCTGGTAAAAAAGGGCGAGAATGTCGTGATTACCGCAGATACCTCCACAGATATGCGTGTGGTGGAGGCTGCCATGAACGCGGCGTATACAATCGGTGCGTTTCCGGTGCTGATTAAGTACCCTACAACAGGAAAGGCATTTGAGGAGCCGTCCCTGCCGGTAGCAAATGCGGTGGCAGCGGCGGATGTGTGGATTGAGTTCGCTTATTACTGTGTGATGCACTCCCCCTGTTTCCAGAAAGCCATTGCCAACGGCGCAAGGTATACCTGTCTGTGCGGCATGGATACGATTATGCTGGTAAACACCGTGGGGAAGATAAACTACGGTATGGTCGTGGAGTTTGGAGAATATCTGACTGCCAGAGTACAGCGCGCGGATGAGGTCATCATTCGGGATGCCAACGGCACGGATTTGAAGGCGTACAACCGGGGAAGAAAGGTCAAACACTCCGGTCAGCTCGCGACAAAGAAGGGATATCCGATTATGCTGGGCGGACAGGTGAGCTGGTGCCCGGTGGAGGAGACGATAGAAGGGACTATTGTATTTGATGCGGCTCTGTTCCCTCCGGCGGAGATTGGCATTTTAAATGAAGGAATAAAAGTGACCTTCCACGAGGGAAGGGTTACGAATATAGAGGGCGGCGCGCAGGCGCAGATTTTCAAAAACTGGCTGGCTTCTTTCAATGACCCGAACATGTACCGTCTGGCACACTATTCCATAGGATTTAACCCCGGCGTGCGCAAAGCGACGGGAAGGATTGTAGAAGATGAGAGAATCTTCGGCTGTATCGAATTTGGCATCGGAAGCCAGGGAGCCAGCTTGAACGGGGCTTTCTGGGATGCGGCGGCACACACGGACGGCGTGGTATCCAAACCGACCATCATCCTGGACGGGGAAGTTATCGAGGAGAACGGCATCTATAAAGAGGCGGAATGTGTGAAATACTGCCAGAAGCTGGGAATCCCGGAATACGGCGAGCCGGACGAATAAATAAGGCATAAAGAAAGACGGAAGGAAACCCCTTCATCCGTGTTTCTTTAAGAGACATAAAGAAAGGGAAAAAATAATTTAATATAAAGGAGGATTTTAGTATGGAATACCCTATCGGAATTGAAATGACACCGGAGTATCTGTCCTACGAGGTGAGTAAGGCAGCGTATAAGCTTGTTAAAGAAGTGATGCTCGTGGAACCGGGAGAAAATGTGGTCGTGACAGGAGATACCTCCACGGATAAGAGAGTGCTGGACGCTATTATGAACGCGGCGTATATCGTAGGAGCAAACCCGGTGCTTGTATACTGCCCGACAACGGATGCGGCGTACGCGGAGCCTGTGGCGCCCCTCGGAAACGCGGTGGCAGTGGCGGATGTGTGGATTGAGCTTTCTTATGCCTCCATCATGCTGTGTGAATCCTGGAGAAAAGCTATTGATTTTGGCTGCCGTTACATCAACCTGACCGGTATGGATGTGACGATGATTGTAAACTGCATCGGAAAAGTAGATGTGGCAGGCGTTGTAGAGCTGGGCGAGGCGCTCAAAGCGAAGATGGAAGCCGGAAATGAAATCATCATCAAGGATGACAATGGTACATATCTGACAGCGAGAAATGAGGGCAGAAAGGTGCGCCATTCCGGACAGCTTGCGACATTTAAAGGCTATCCGTTCATGATGTGCGGACAGATTAGCTGGTGCCCGATTGAGGAGACCATCAACGGAACACTGGTATTTGACGCGGCAATCTTCCCGCCCACAGACATGGGAATCCTCTCAGAGCCTGTGAAACTGACACTGGAAAACGGACGTGTGACAAAGATTGAGGGAGGAAAGGAGGCAGAGCGTTTCGAGGCTTGGCTGAAGTCCTTCGATGACCCGAATATGTTCCGCCTGGCGCACTACTCACTGGGATTCAACCCGGGAGTATCAAAGGCAACGGGAAGGATTGTGGAAGACGAGAGAATCTTCGGCTGTATGGAATTTGGTATCGGAAGCCAGGGCAAGATGATAAGAGGAAGCTACTGGACAGCCGCATCCCATACAGACGGTGTGGTATCCAAGCCATCCATCATACTGGACGGCAAGACCATTGAGGAGAACGGAAAATATGTAGACCCGGAACTTGCGGCAATCTGCAAGAAGATGGGAATGGCGGGATACTAAGATATAGGAAGGAAAGAGAGTGCCTGCGATTTCTTAAGCGGGCGCTCTTTTTTCTCGGGGAATGAGAAAAGGAGAAAGAATGAAGGATAATAATACAAACACAACTTCAACATTTGAAAAAATAAAATGTTCAGAGCCGATGACGATTATTTTCGGCTCTCTCCTGGCAGTTTTGTCAGGTATCATCTGCATGCAGATTATGGGAAAAGTCGGGGTGTCCGCGAATACCTCCATTTTGGGCGCGGTATTTGCCATGTTGATAGGCAGGATACCGGTGACGATGTTCAGCAACTTTAAGAATAAAGAACGCCAGAACTATATTCAGACGATTGTGTCAGGCGCGGGATTTTCTGCCGCCAACTGCGCGTTTGTGGCGGTGGCTGTCCTGTATGTGATGGGAGAGACAAAGGTAATCCTCCCCATGGCAATCGGTACCATCTTCGGAACCGTTGTCTCTGTGTATACAGTCGGGGCGCTCTTTGATTCCCCGCTGTTCCCGGCAAAGGAAGCGTGGGCGCCCGGTGTGGCGACGGCCGAAGTCATTGAGGCGGGAGATGAAGGCGGCGAGAAGGCAAAGAGGGTTATCCAGGGTATCGTTGTGGGAATCCTGGGAAGCATTGTAAAGCTTCCGGTGGGAGCAGTCGGTATTGTGTTCATCGCGAACATCGTTTCCATGATGGGACTGGGAATCGGTCTGCTCATCCGCGGCTATATACAGCCGCTGACAGGCTTTGACTTAGGAGCTACCAACATTCCACAGGGCGTCATGGTGGGCGCGGGAATTGTTGCCCTCTGCCAGTCCATTTACTCTATCTATCAGAACTCTTCCAAGAAAAGACGGGCGGAGACTGAGAAACAGGAGAAGGAAGAAGGACTCACTGTATCGGCGACAAAGACGAAGAAGACACTCATCATCGCCATGCTCTCACATGTGGGCGGCGGTGTTGTCACAGGAATTATCTGCGGTATTTTTACTGGAATGTCTGCGGGAACTCTCATTGTGTGGATTATATGGACAGCGTTTTCTTCGGTGGCTTCCATGATTATTATCGGAAAGGCAGCTATGTATTCGGGATGGTTCCCCGGCTTCGCGGTGACGACCATTTTCATGACCATCGGTGTTGTGTTGGGATTTGAGCCGGTCGCAGTGGCTGTCATGACGGGATATATCTGTGCGGTGGGACCGTGTTTTGCCGATATGGGCTATGATTTAAAGACAGGCTGGATACTGCGCGGGAAGAGTAAGAATAAAGAACATGAAGTCTACGGCAGAAAGCAGCAGGTATATATTGAGATGTTGGGCGCTGTCATCGGTGTTATCGTGGTTATCTTCTTTGCGGAGATGACAATGAAAGATGGATTGATTCCGGCCACCAGCAATCTGTTCGCAACGGCTGCAGAGGCGGGACAAATATGGCTCTTGTAAAAGAACTGGCAATCTGGGCGATTCCGGGTGCAATCCTCCAGTTCATCGGAAGAAAGTATATGTTCGGTATTCTGTTCGCGACAGGGCTTCTCATTAATAACCCAATTTATGGTATTTGTGTGGTCGTGGCAGTTGTCATCCGCAAGATTATCGGCGATGAATTTATGAACTGCCGTGATGCGGGACTTATCGCCGGAGACGGGCTGTACAGCTTCTTCTCTGGGCTTATCAAAATGTTTATTTAAAACGCAGGGCGATAGGGCAGGCAGGGCATAGAGACCCCGCCTGCTGAGCTGAAAGGAGAGAAAGAGTGATGGATGTAGAGAAAGTGATTTCTTATTTTAGAAAGGTGTGTTCCATTCCCAGAGCTTCAGGGGATGAGAAGGCAGTCGGGGATTATATCGAGTCCTTTGCCAGAGAGCGGGGGCTTTCTGTTTACAGGGATGATATCGGCAATATTATCATCCGTAAGCCGGGGACAGTGAAGGGAGCAGAGCCTGTCATACTGCAGGGGCATCTGGATATGGTCTATGTAAAGGATGAGGACAGCAGTCACCGTTATGAGGACGGCATCGAAGTCAAAGAGGACGATGGATACTATTTTGCGGAAGGAACTTCTCTGGGCGCGGATAACGGGATTGCGGTGGCATATTGTCTGGCAATCCTGGACAGTAAAGAGTTAGAACACCCGGATTTGGAGGTTATCTTTACCGTACAGGAGGAGACCGGATTAATTGGCGCGGACCATCTTGACGTATCCTCGCTGAAGGGAACCCGCTTTATCAATCTCGATTCCGAGGAAGAAGGAGTTTTCTATACGAGCTGCGCGGGAGGACTGCGCTGCCGCATGATTTGGAACCTGGAAAAAGAAGTGCTGACTGATGAGAGAATCCCGCTGACGGTGAACATCCGTGAGCTGGCAGGCGGACATTCGGGAATCAATATCGGTAAAGGTCTGGGAAATTCCATTGTGCTGCTGGGCAGACTGTGCTACGCGCTGAAGAGTACCTCCGCGAGGACGGGTGAGATGGATGTGCAGGGAAAGGCAAATGCCATTGCAAATACAGGAAAAGTCTGCTTCTATGTAAAAACGGAGGATAAAGAAACAGTAAAAGCAAAAATCAGAGAGGCGGAAAAGACATTCCGTGATGAGCTTCAGTACACGGACCACATTTCTCTGGATATAGAAGAGGGAAGCGTGTGCAAGGAGGCGGAAGTCTACACAGAGGAATATCAGAAGAATATTACTAACAGCATCATGCTCCTGCCCTACGGCGTATTCGGCTATTCCTTTGCCATAGAAGATTTGATAGAGACTTCCATGAGCTTAGGTTCTCTGACGGTGGAAGACGGCAGGATGACACTTCTGATGTCTCTTAGGAGCTCGGTGGAGTCTCAGAAATATTTTCTGCGTGATAAAATTCAGATTATCGCGGGAGAATACTGTGATGAGTGCATTTTCGAGAGCGACTATCCGGGATGGCAGTACCGCCAGGATTCACCGCTTCGAGACAGAGCCATCGCGCTGTATGAGCGGCTGTCAGGGAAAAAAGCGACATTGGCTGCCATTCACGCGGGACTGGAGTGCGGCTACTGGGACGGCAAACGACCGGGCATGGATATCATATCCGTGGGACCGAATCTGTATGACGTTCATTCTACAAAAGAGAAAGTATCCAAAGAATCTATCGCGAATATGTGGAACTGGCTGACAGAATTGTTAAAAGAACTTGCGGAAGTATAAAAAAGTAAAAGACCGATGGGGGAGCCATCGGTCTTTTGAGGGGAGTATAAATAATTAATAAGGGGTTGTAGAAAGTAACCTTCCTACAAGAGATAGTATAATATATGGAATTGGAAAAAGCAAGCAAAAAAATAAAAAAGCTGTAAATTATTTTGATGTTCTGTATAAAAACCGAATTGCCTCCAAACAATAAGACTGCAACAAATAAACAGGAGGGAATTACAATGGCAAAGAATTACAGCAATGCGAACAATGCAAACAGCACAAACAAAAATGCAAACAGCAACTCTTATTCTTCCTATGCGAATGAGCAGAGCAAGAATAAAACATCTAACTGCGGCAGAAATTCTAACAGCACATCATCCAAGAATAAGAACAGCAAAAACATGGATGCATATGACGAGCAGGACAACTACTAGTCGGGGCATGCAGTCATGATGTATTATCATGGCAAAATGCCCGGATAACAGCAGTGCATACAGAAGGCAGAACGGGGCGTGGGAAAGTAAAACTTTACTACGCCCCGAATTTATAGTAATATGGATACAGACGAGCTTTAGGACGGTGGAATTTCATGGAAAGAATGGAATTAATTGCCCCCTGCCATTTCGGGTTGGAATCGGTTTTAAAAAGAGAGATTACAGACCTGGGATATGAGATTGCGCAGGTGGAGGATGGCAGGGTTACTTTCTACGGTGATGCAAAAGCCATCAGCAGAGCAAATATCTTCCTGCGCACAGCAGAGCGGATTTTGCTGAAAGTGGGGAGCTTTCGGGCGGGGACGTTTGAGGAACTCTTTGAGGAGACAAAGAAGCTGCCCTGGGAGGATTACATACCCAAAGATGGGAAGTTCTGGGTCACAAAAGCGGCATCCGTAAAGAGCCGCCTGTTCAGCCCTTCAGATATCCAGTCCATCATGAAAAAGGCGATTGTGGAGCGGCTGAAATCCAGATACCATACAGACTGGTTCCAGGAGGACGGCGCGGCATATCCAATACGGGTCTTTTTGATGAAGGACATCGTGACAGTGGGGATTGACACGTCAGGCGTTTCCCTTCATAAGAGGGGATACCGGCAGATGACGGCGAAGGCGCCTATCACAGAGACATTGGCTGCGGCGCTGATTCTTCTGACTCCCTGGAAGGCAGACCGGATTCTGGTGGACCCTTTCTGCGGGAGCGGCACATTCCCAATCGAGGCGGCGCTCATAGCAGCCAACATCGCACCCGGCATGAACCGCAGTTTTACGGCGGAAGAGTGGGACAACCTCATAGCGCGGAAATTTTGGTATGAAGCGGTTGACGAGGCGAATGATTTGATAGATGACAGTATAGAGACAGACATACAGGGCTATGATATCGATGGCGAGGTTGTGAAGGCGGCGCGCCAGAATGCACAGGATGCGGGAGTGGAACATCTCATCCACCTGCAGCAGCGCCCGGTAAAAGAGCTGAGCCATCCGAAGAAATATGGCTTCCTTATCACGAATCCTCCTTACGGGGAGCGGATTGAGGACAGAAAGACCCTTCCTTCTATATATAAGGAGCTGGGGGAAGGGTTCGCGAGGCTGGACAGCTGGTCCGCATATGTGATAACGAGTTATGAAGATACAGAGAGGTATTTCGGAAGAAAAGCAGATAAAAACCGCAAAATCTACAATGGCATGATAAGGACATACTACTATCAGTTTTTAGGACCGAAGCCTCCCAGACAAAAGAGATAGAGGGTGAGAAAATGGAGAAGAGAATTGTATTTGCAACCGGAAATCAGGATAAAATGAAAGAAATCCGTATGATACTGTCCGATTTGGGTATGCCGGTCTACTCTATGAAAGAAGTTGGTGTGGAGATGGACATCGTGGAGGACGGCACTTCTTTTGAGGAAAACGCGGAAATCAAGGCGAGAGCTGTGGCGAGAGTCCTGACAGACGATATCATCCTCGCGGACGACTCCGGACTTGAGATTGATTACCTGGATAAGGCGCCCGGCATTTATTCGGCCCGGTTTGCGGGAGAGGATACATCCTATGATGTTAAAAACAGAATCTTTCTTGACAGATTGGAGGGGGTGCCGGATGAACAACGCACAGCGCGGTTTGTCTGTGCAGTGGCGGCAGTATTTCCGGATGGAAGTGCCCGGACAGTCAGAGGGACCATCGAGGGGCGGATTGCCCATGAGATTCTGGGAGAGAATGGTTTTGGATATGACCCCATATTCTACGTGCCGGAATATGGCTGTACCACCGGTGAGATGTCCGTAGAGCTGAAAAACGAGCTCAGTCACCGGGGGAAAGCGCTGCGCGCGATGAGAAAAATTCTGGAAGAGAAATATGGGAAGGAAACATTATGAAAATATTGATTGTCAGCGATACGCATGGGAAGCACAGGAGTTTGGACCGTGCGCTGAAAGAAACCGGTGAATTTGACATGTTCATCCATCTTGGAGATGTGGAAGGCGGTGAAGAATATATCCGTGCAGCGGTGGACTGCGAGAAGCATATGGTGAGAGGAAATAACGACTTCTTTTCAGACCTTCCGTCGGAGGAAGAGTTTTATATCGGCGATTGCAAGGTGTTTATCACTCACGGACACCAATACTATGTCTCACTGGACACAGAATGTATACTGGAAGAGGGAAAAGCACGGGAAGCACAGATTGTCATGTTTGGGCATACCCACCGTCCTTTTTTGGAAGAGCGGGATGGGGTTACACTCTTAAATCCCGGCAGTCTGTCTTATCCCCGTCAGGAGGGCAGAAAGGGCAGCTATCTGATTATGGAAACCGCAGAAGATGGCAGTATCCGTTATGAGGAACACTATCTGGATTAGAAATGCGGTGATGCCCTGCTGAGCACAGAGGTGTTTTTTTCTGTTGTCAGATGAGTTTTGCGATTGCTGCGAATCCCTATTCTGCAAATTGTGTTAAAAAAATGAAAAATTTTGTTGACATGTGCGTTCGCTTATAATATAATAACTATTGCGTCACGGGAAGACAGTGCTGACGAACGTTTTCGGGGTGTGGCTCAGCTTGGCTAGAGCGCCTGGTTTGGGACCAGGAGGTCGCAG
>UQKK01000017.1 GCA_900541505.1 uncultured Ruminococcus sp. | reverse complement strand
CGAGTACGGTAGGGATTATGTGCAGGGCGGCAAAGAAGAAAGTGAAAGGGCTTGAGGATTTTCATTTCCACACGCTCCGCCACACCTACACAAGCAATCTGTTGTCCGGCGGCGCAAAGCCGAAAGATGTGCAGGAACTTCTCGGACACTCTGATATCAGTACCACAATGAACATTTACGCTCACTCTACAAGGGAAGCGAAGCGCACTTCCGCAAGGCTGCTGGATAAGGTGGTCGGCGGGGAATAAAAAGTTGCCCTTGTTTCGGCTCGTAAGGGCAAAAACAAGGGCAAACAGATAAGGTTTGAACGGAAAACAGGCGTGAAGCCTTGAAAAATCAATGGTTTTTGAGGATTAGATAGTTAAATTGGAATTTTTATAAGGCTATTATATATCTATCTCATATCCCTTACAATCAAAATCTATATTGTCTATTTTATCGGCAATGTCAGGAAGAAAGTCGCCCCTCCGCCGGGAGTATCTTCAAATCCAAGCCTCCCTGCCAGTATCTTCGCCAGTTCTTCCGCGATGCTCAGTCCCAGGCCAAAGTGGGATTTATCCGTATGGGATTTATCCGCGCGGTAGAACCGGTCGAAAATGAACGGCTGATCCGCGTTAGCAATCCCCTGCCCGTGGTCTGCCACCAGAAAAGTCAGCTCTTTGGTGGTCTGTCTGGTCTGGATTTCGATGCTGCTGTTTTCCGGGGAGTAGGAGACGGCATTATCCAGAAAGATGCTTAAGATCTGGAACAGGCGTTCCTGATCTGTATAAAGGTGTGGATACTCTGTCTCTTCCAGAGCCAGCTTAAGCTGAATGGATTTCCCCTTGCATATCGGTTCGTAAGCCTCGAACAGTGTAATCAGAAGGGTATCAATATTTACATTCTGCCTGTGGAACGTCCATTTGTCGGCATCGTAGGAGGCGAGCAGCAGCATATCCCGCACGAGCTTTGACATCCGCATACATTCTGTATCAATCACGTTTAGGTGGTTTTGGATTTGCGGATTCTGTCCGCCGATGGTTTCCATCGCCTCAGCGTTTGCCATGATGACGGCTAAAGGAGATTTCAGTTCGTGAGAAGCGGCTGCGACAAAGTTTTTTTGTCCTTTCAGCACGCGTTCGGTTGGCTCAAATGCCCGGCGCAGGAGGAAACGGCTCACCAACAGGATACAGCCAAACGCCAGCAGCCAGATACTGCCGTAGGCAGGAAGCTGCCGGAGCAGGAGCTCACGGATGGAGGTCTGTTCATAAAACAGCACCAGTGAGTACCACTGTCCCGACTTTGTGCTGATGACCGCAGGGATCACGTAATAACGGTCATGGCTGTTTCCCTCGATTTCTCCGTAACCGCCCTGGTCTGTTATATCCGGCAGGTCCGCATGGTCTCCTGCGGAAACTATGTCGATACTCTCCTGGGCGATTTCCCCCAGTGTGCCAAAGTCTGTACGGGTGTCCGGACTGCTCTGGTATAGGATTTGCCCGGTGCCATCTTTTAAAATGGCATACACATTCATTTCCCGTTCGTAATTGGAGAGCAGGGCTTCCGGTGCTGAGGCGTCCGCCTCCAGTTGATAAATAATCAGGGAAGCCATGCGCTGGATGTAAGAAACATCCGCCATCTGGCTTGCTTGCCAGGTATTCCAGAAAGAAAATCCCAGGATTAAAGAGACAACTGCCATAAAGACAACAATGAGGAAGATCCGCAGTTTGGTCTGTAATTGTTTAAGCATAGACTGGTCCCTCCAATCGGTAGCCTGTGCCGTAGATGGTCTTGATTTCGCAGGCACTTTTCAGCTCCCGGAGCCGTTTCCGGAGGAAGGAAATGTAATTGTCCACGTTTCCCGGCTCAATCTCGGAATCGCTGCCCCATACTTTGAGCACAAGCTGTTCCCTGGAAAAGACGGTTCCCGGGTGCTGGATAAAGGCACTGAGAAGTTCCGTCTCTCTTGCGGTCAGTGTCAGTTCATGGTCTTTGCAGGTGACAAGGCGGGCGGAAGCATCTAGGTAAAGATCCCCGTAGGAAAGTACCTGGGTTTCCTGCATTTTCGCAGGGCGGCGTGTCAGGGCACGCACCCTAGCCAACAGTTCACGGATATGGAAGGGTTTTACCAGATAATCATCCGCGCCGCCGTCCAGTCCGTCAATCCGGTCGTCCAGAGCGGACATTCCGGTAATAATGATTACCGGGATCTGGATATCCTTCCGCCGCATGGCTTTTATGATGGTCAGTCCGTCAATGACAGGCAGCATACGATCTACGATGGCAAGGTCATAGCCGTAATCCTTATTCAGCGCATGCAGCATTCCCGTTTCCCCATCGCTTAAGCAGTCCACAGAATAACCGTTTCGGATCAGTTCCTGCTGGATGGCACTGCTAAGGTCCGGGTCATCTTCGAGAAGTAATACTTTTATCATAATGGATTTCTCCTTTTAATAATATCTCCAGATAACAGTATAGCAGAGAAACCTTCTAAAAGTTCTCTAAAAAAAGATGGAAAATGGATTCCGTTTTTGAGGAGTTTTAGAGAGGTTCTTCTGTATGATGGGACTGCAAAAACGAAAAGGAGATGATGGAAATGCAACACAGGAAAAAAGGAATCACAATTTTACTTCTGGTCTGCACTCTTGCCCTGGCAGGGTGCGGCAGCTCCCAAACCGGAGAGGGTACGGGAGGAAACGCTCCCCCACAGCCCAGCCAGAATGCGAATACAGATTCATCCGGAAAAGGAAGTGGAGATGAGCTGTTGGACAATGCTGTTTTAAAAGGAACGATATCCGATTTTCAGGAGGGGAGTTTCCAGGTGATTCTCACCCAGGACAAAGACCATGGGCAGACGGCAGTGGAGGCTGCACCCGGCATGGAAAGCGGGATGGAGAGTACAACGGTTTCCTACGGAGAGGACTGTACGTTCCAGAACGCTGTTTTTAACAGTGAGACAGGGGATGTACGCTTTGAGGATGCCGCGGCTTCCAATGTGAAGAAGAGTACCGGAGTTGCTGTTTATGGCGAGACACAGGAGAACGGGGAGATTCATGCCACAAAGGTCTATATTACCCGGTATGAGTAAGGAAGGAGAGAACAGTATGCCGTTTTATCAGAGAGGCGTTCTTTACCTGACACGAAAACGTGCTAAATCCATTCTGCTTTTGATGATTTTCTTGTTTGTCAACAGCATGATCCTTGGCACGAACATGATCCTGCACGCCGCGCAGAGCACGGAAGCTGCCATGAAGGAAAAGACGAAAGCGAAAGTGGTCTGTGAAATGACAGACGCAGGGCAGTCCGTCACAGAGGAGGACGCAAGGAAAATTGGAAACTTAGACGCAGTGGCATCCATAAACCGGATGGGACAGCAGGCCGCATATCTGCCGGAGCTTCTTCCGGTTACCGGGAACACTTTCATGGAAGCGGATAACCAGAAAGTCAGCCTGTTATCCTTTGATGACATGGAGACAGACAGCCCCTTCGCGGATCAGTCCTTCCGGCTGACAGAGGGCAGGCTGATTGGTTCGGACAGCCGGTACTGTGCAGTCGTGAACCAGGGATTTGCCCAAGCGAATGGGCTGAAGGTGGGAGATACCTTCTCCCTTGAGAACGAGGAGGGAAAGAAGACTACGGTGGAGATTATCGGGGAATACCTTGTCGGAAATGAAACCCGGCAGGAGAAAGAAACCCTTGCCCTTTACCGGCAGGAGAACCAGATCTATATCGACAATACAGCGTATCTGGAACTGTTTGGCGAGAAAGGATTCTATAAACTGTCCGCCTATGTCAGCCAGCCGGAACTTCTGGCTTCGCTTGCCGGGGAAATGCAGCAAATTGTGGGAGAAAAGGCAGAGGTCACTACATCCGATACCCTGTATCAGCAGATGAAGGCTCCACTGACGCAGATTACCCGTGTGGTGTCGCTGATGCGCCTGCTTGCTTTCGGCACCGGTACGACCGTTGTTTCCCTGCTTTTATGTATGTGGATGCGCAGCCGCCAGAAAGAAATGGCGGTGTTCCTCAGTATAGGAGAAGGGAAATCCGTGATCTTTTGGCAGGCGCTGCTGGAATCGGCGGTGGTCTTCCTGATTGCGCTGCTGGGAGCCTGTGCTCTTGGTGCAGCCGCGTCAGGCTGGATGCAGAAGCTTCTTCTTGCCACTGTGGATACAGGGACTTCCCTTACTGTTACCTTACAGGCTGGCGATATTGCACAGCTTCTGGGAATCGGGGGAGCTGTAGTAGGAATCGGAGTCCTGCTGTCCCTAATCCCGGTGCTCCGGTCAAATCCAAAAGATATCTTAGCGTCAGTGTACCAGGGGTAATACGCCTGGTACACTGACGCTATTAAGAATGGAGGGATGATTTATGAATCTGTTTGAACGGGCAGGGCGTTCCTGCTGTCGAAAGCCGGTCCGCAGTCTGCTGCTTCTGTTTGTGGTGTGCCTGATTAGCCTGCTCTTCCTGTCTGGAATGGCAAGCCGCAGCGCCAATATCGGGGCGAAAGACAGTACCCGTCAGGCCATCGGCGCGGGATTCCTGCTGGAATATAATCCGGCGAACCGGAGTCAGCGCATAGAGGAAGCCAGCGAAAAAATCTCAGAGCTGTACGCGGACGGCCAGGGAAGCTACGGGGGCGTCCATCAGGAGAAGATTACGGTCAATGGCTCGGAAAACTGGCGTGTCTATACGGATAACTCTTTTGAGTCATTAAAGACAGAGGATATCGAAAAGATTGCAGAGACAAAAGGGATTGCCGACTATAATATCACTACAGTCCCTACTGCCGTAAAACCAGCAGACTTTGACCGAATTGAGGACTCGGACACCGACCAGACCAATGACTTTCAGGGCGTCACCCTCATCGGAAACCGGGATATGGCGCTGGATGCCAATGTCTTAAGCGGAAATGTTACCATCAAAGAGGGGCGGATGACCACAAAAGGGGATGCCAATGTGTGTGTCATCTCAGAGGAACTGGCGGCGAAAAACGGACTGAAAGTGGGAGACCATATGAGGTTTCACCCTCTTAAGGAAGAAGTGCCTGTACAGGCAGCAGAGATTGTAGGAATCTATCAGGTGCAGGAGCCTATGCAGCCCTATATGTCCGGGGATACGTTCCGCTCTGAGAATGTAATCTTTACGGATCTGAATTTCCCGGCAAAAGCAGAGCAGGATCATCCGCTGTATGAGAAGGCTTATTTCAAAGTGGCAGATGTGGATGATTATGAGGCTGTGAAAGATGCCATCCGGAAAACGGACATGGAGTGGGAGTGGTATGACCTCATAGATAACAATGGCAATCTGGACACCATGGCGTCGAATTTTAATAATCTGGAGAAAATCAGCAATACGCTTCTGGCGGTTGTGGCGGGAGCCGGCTTTGTGATTCTGTTTCTGATCTTTATTTTCTGGATTAGGAACCGGACTAATGAAATCGGAATCCTGATGTCCATCGGCATCGCAAAGGGGAAGATTCTCCTGCAGATTTTAACGGAAACGGTTCTGCTCGGGGGTCTTGCCATTGCTTTGTCGTTTCTCATCGCCCCCGCGGTGTCGAATGCAGCGGCACATTACCTGACCGGTCAGCAGGAACAGCAGGCCGGGGCACAGGAGGAGATGGATGCCGGCAAGATTGCCACGGATTATCAGGCGCCGGAACTGACTGTGACAGATGTGGAAACAAAGATTACCCCGGAGATGCTGCTTACAGACGGGGCTGTGGTGACAGGGCTGATCGCCGTTTCCACCTGTGCGGCCAGTGTCCTTATTTTTCGCAGAAAACCAAAAGAAATTTTAAGTGAAATGAGTTAGGAGGAAGGAAGAATGATTTTAGAAGCAAGGAATCTCATGTATTCTTATTCGTCAAAACGGGAGAAACTTGTCCTGAAAAATGTGTCTGCTTCGTTTGAAGAAGGGACGTTCTATGCGGTGGTTGGTACCAGCGGCTCCGGGAAGACCACATTCCTGTCTCTTCTCGCGGGGCTGGATGACCCCGTGTCCGGACAGATTCTTTATAATGGGAAAAACATCCGTAAAAAAGGATTGAACTACCACCGCAGGCACAATATCTCTCTGGTATTTCAGAACTACAATCTAATCGACTATCTGACTACCGAGGAGAATGTAAAGCTGGGCGGCAGGAAGAACGCGGGGAGACTGCTCCGTGAAGTCAGTATTCCAAAAGAGGACTGGAAGCGAAATGTGCTGAAACTCTCCGGCGGTCAGCAGCAGAGGGTGGCAATCGCCCGTGCCCTGGCGAGTGAGGCGAGGGTGCTGCTGGCGGATGAACCTACGGGAAATCTGGATGAAGAGACAGCGGCGGAGATTATCGAACTGCTGAAGCGGACCGCCCATGAACTGGGGAAATGTGTGATTGTAGTGACACACAGTAAGCAGCTTGCAAAGGAGGCGGATGAGATTTTGGAGATGAAAGAAGGGAAACTAAGAAAGCAGGAGAGAAGCTGTTTAGAAGTACGGGGGGATAGATGACGGTTAGGACTAACATTTGCGCAGGCATTGTCGGAACATATTTTCTGATTGTCAGTGTTGGATATGTTCTTCACTTGCGGTGCTAATCAGTCATGTAATAGCCTGCATGGCGGCTTCAGTAACAGGAACGCTCACAGTAGAAGCCGGGAGTTTGCCTTCAAGCGATAAATCATGACTTTCACATTAGCTTTCAATACATATTTTTGGCTGCGGGACAGATACTATCCCTAAAAACAAGAGGTGATAGTATGGCAGTCGCACATAAGGGCAGTATCTCGATGGGGCTTGTTTTGATTCCGGTGGGATTATATAAAACAACAGTGGATAACGATATCCATTTTAACCAGCTTTGTAAGGAAAGCAAGGAACGCATCCAGTACAAAAAGTATTGCAGACACTGTGATAAAGAGATTAAAGGCGAGGACATCATTAAGGGTTACGAATATGAAAAAGGAAAATACGTGGTGATGACCAATGAAGAGCTGGAGAAAATCAAGACGAAAAAGGACAAGACCATCCACATCATCCAGTTCGCAAAGATGTCAGAAGTCAATATGATTTACTATGAAAAGGACTACTATGCGGTTCCGGAAGCAGGAGCTGAGAAAGCATATGAACTGCTCCGCCAGTCACTGCTTTCCCAGAAGAAGGTGGCAATCGCTAAAACAGTGATGGGAACGAATGAAAAGCTGTTGGTGCTGTATCCTACAAAAGACGGAATCATTGTCAAGACGTTGTTTTATCAGGATGAAATTATGGAGATGCCAAAAGCAGTTCCCAAAATGAAATTAGACGAGAATGAACTGAAGATGGCAAAGCTGCTGATTGAGAATATGACGAAACCCTTTGATGCAGCCGCATTTCACGATGAGTACCAGGAACGACTCCGGGCAGCAATCACAAAAAAAATACAGGGTCAGGAAATCGTGGCAGTGGATACCAGCGGTCCGTCTAATGTCATTGACCTGATGGAAGCACTGCAAAAGAGTCTCGAACTTGCGGGTACAGGGAACGAACCACGGAAAGGGACGGCGTGATGAATCTGTTTTCTGGCAGAGGGGCAAGTCCGATGCTGATTGCAGCGCAGGAGGAGGCATTTGATGATGCCAACTGGATTTATGAGTTGAAGCTGGATGGAATCCGCGCGCTGGTATATCTTGACAGCGGCATGGCAGATTTTCGGAACAAGAGAAATCTAAAGCTTAACAGCAGATTTCCTGAGCTGGAGCAGGTTTATAAACAGGTGTCCGGAAAATGTATCCTGGATGGAGAAATTGTGGTGCTGAAGAACGGGACTCCGGATTTTTATGCACTGCAGAAACGGACGCTTTTAACGGATAAGTTCCGGATAGAATTAGAGTCCGCCCGCTTTCCGGCGGCTTTTGTGGCATTTGACTGTCTATATAAGGGGGAAAAGGAACAAATCTGGGAGCCTCTGACAGTCCGCAAACAGATTTTGCAGGAGCTTGTGAAGGAGAATGGACGAATAGCGGTTTCCAGATACAGTGAAGGGAGAGGAACCGCCCTTTACCATGCGGCAGAACAACAGGAGCTGGAGGGGATAGTGGCGAAGCGCAAAGCCAGTATCTATATGATGGGAAAACGGAGCCGTGACTGGATTAAGTGCAAGCGGATGGCAGATGAAGAGTTCATCGTTGCCGGGTACATCCGGAAAGGAAAACATATTTTCAGTTTAATTCTGGCAAAATACAGGCAGGGAGCGCTGGTGTATAAGGGGCACGTGACATCCGGTGTCACGCGGGACGCAGTGAAGGAACTTGATATTACCGGAGAAAATCCGTTCCATCTGCTTCCGGCCGGGAATGAACAGGCTGTGTGGGTGTATCCGGACCATGTGTGCGTGGTGGAATATATGCCGAATACAATGCAGGCGCTCAGGCAGCCTGTATTTAAAGGATACCGGCTTGATGTGGCGCCGGAAGAGGTTGTCTTGTGAGAACAATAAAAATGAGGACATACAAAGAGAATCAGAAGTTGACTTTTGGGTACTGTATTGTATAATTAAGGAAGGAAATACGCAAGATAATACGCAAGTAATCGGAGGTGCTTTCATGGGAGAGTATAAACCACCATTTACAATTACAAATGAAATCTTATCATATGTATCGTCCATTTCAGAAAAGATTGGACGTATTACAGCAGGACACAGCCTTGAGGCAAAGCCACACTTGCGAAAAAATAACCGTATCAAATCCATCCATTCTTCCCTGAAAATTGAGGCAAATTCTCTCTCCCTGGGACAGGTTAGGGATGTAATTAACGGGAAGACCGTACTGGGAGAACAGAAAGAAATACAGGAAGTTAAGAATGCGTATTCTGCGTATGAACGGCTTCCTGGAATTAATCCATACAGCATAAAGGATTTAAAACGATTTCATGGTATTATGACCTTATGCCTTGTAGATGAATCTGGCATTTTTCGCCGTGGAGAGGAAGGGGTATTTAACGGTGACGAATGTATTTTTATGGCTCCGCCTGCCCGTCTTGTTCCACAGCTGATGAAGGAGCTTTTTGTTTGGATGAAAGAAGCACACTGCAGTGTCCATCCTCTGATTATGAGCAGTGTGTTTCACTATGAGTTTGTCTTCATCCATCCGTTTGCAGATGGGAATGGCAGGATGGCAAGATTGTGGCATACAGCCATTTTATCTAAATGGAACCCCATATTTGAGTATATTCCGATTGAGAGTCAGATTGAAAAATTTCAGGACGAATATTATGCTGCAATCGCGAAGTGTCATATAGAGGGAGAATCTACAATTTTTATCAAGTTTATGCTGTCCCAGATTGATAAAATACTTGATGATATTTCTAATCAGCTCAAGCAGGACAATGAACAGCTTACGGAAGCTGTCAGAAAACTGCTTGAGGTAATGGAATACGATGTTCCCTATACCGGAAAAACATTGATGGAAAAACTGGGATTGAAATCAAGGGAGGGATTTCGCAGAAATTATCTGCATCCGGCTGTAGAGATGAATTTGATACGTATGACAATCCCCGATAAGCCTAACAGCAGAAATCAGAGATATATGAAAGTATGATGGACTTTTAAATTGCATCCCGCGGGGACGTTACCTCTGCAAACGGGTCGATTACAGCGGCCTTCGTCAGGCAGAGGCATGGTCCCGGCCATATATAGATGAACAGCAAATCCGGCTTATTATCGAAACAGAACTGTTTGTGGGGAACTATCACTTTACTTCTCCCGTACTCGAACAGAGATGTCTGTTGAAAACGAAGGAAATTTGACTCACAGAGTATTTCTTCTGCGGTCGTATTTTTCATAATATTTCTTCTTTTCGGCATACATCTTTTGTTCTGCCGCTTTTATCAGCGGAGAAATTGAGGAGATATTCTTATCGCACTGGATTCCTACGGAGATATAATAACCGGCATTTTCCAGGGCGGATATCAGGTCTTCGGTCTGTGCTTTCAGATTCACCGCATCAGGTTCGGGGATAAACAGAACGAACTCGTCACCGCCTGTCCGATAAATATATTCGGTATCAAAATGCTTTGTTATTTCTTCTGCCACTGTCCGCAGCATCTCGTCTCCTTTGTCGTGTCCTTGTGTATTGTTTTTCTCACGAAGACCATTTGCATCGATGTACACACATGCCAGAGAGTTTCGGTACTGCGCAAAGATTTCGGGAAGGTCCTTCTCATAGCGGTTTCTGTTATATAACCCTGTAAGCGCATCGCGCTCTCCCTGCTCCTGAATCTCTGTGTAGGTCCTCAGATTGCTGCAGAACATACCAAAACTGAACTGCATATTCTTGAGCAGTGCTGTCGGTTCATGTCCATTTTCCACATTGCAGGCGACAAGGATTCCGGAAAGGTCTCCACCCACGTCTTCTACAGGTACTGCGATGATATTATATATGTCGGGCAGTTCCCTCGAAAATAAGGCCTGAAATTCATTTTTGTCGTAAGACTCATATGCCCTGCTGCCTGTTGCAAAAAGTTCCAGCAGCTTTCGGATATATTCCTGACCATTGGGGTACTCAATCTCTTCTGCTGGTTTGTCTACTGTCCACAGATACCATTTGGCTTCGCCGTCCGAACCCAGGATACAGAAGCTGACTCTCTCGGCAGAAATGATGCTGCCCAGTTTTTCCAGTGATGTATACACATTTTCTTTCATAGCGTGTGCATTAAACAGCAGCTGTTCAACGTCATACATATGATTCATCATATCCAGCCGCTTTTGCTTCTCGCCTGTCACATTACGGACATAGCGCATCATCCACAGAAAATACAAAACAAAGCATACTACCTCGAAGAAAAGGAAGATGTTCAGCATCCGTCTGATGGTATTGGCGCTTTCAAATACAACACTTTCCGGTACGGACACGGCGATTCGCCAATCATTGATTGCCATAGGCTGGTAATAGAAGTAGAGATATTCGCCGATGGTCTTTGAGACAAACACAACATATCGGCTATCTCCATTGTACACTCCCTGTTCCAACTCTTCAGAGTCGTAACCAGGAGCCATTTCACGCCCTCCCATCTCCCACATATTCCCGGTAACACCCGGATGCCATGTGTCGATTAGGAAATCTCCCGTGTTCCCGTCTATGATATACAGAGCGCCCAGTCCGCCGTATGGATTCAGGTTTACTGCCTCCGGAAGCTCACCCGGCACAATCACACCGTACAGCATGGCAATGATTTTACCATTCTGATATACGGGTACGTAATGTCTTACAACATAAGTATCTCTATCAATGACATCTGTTTCCCGATTCGTGATGTGAACGCCTTTTGCCGCTTCTGCTTCGAAAGAGAGTAGACCGCTGGCATCTACGCTTTCCCCGCCTCTTGTGAGTACGATGTCTCCGGGCAGCAGCAATTCAATGCGGGACATCATCCCGATATTGCTATAAGAACTTAAAAGGTTCCATAGTTCCGGTGAGGACAAATCCTGGTACTGTGAGATTATGGTAGAAAGCATCTCCAGTTCTTCACGGTCATTTGCCGCGTATAGTTCGATGGTGTCTGCCAGATTATCTGCCTCCTTATAGAGACGGTTAAAACTTCGTTCTTCCTCTATGTGGTTTATGTAGTTCGTCACGCCAAAGGAAGCCGTTACAATAAGAATGATTATCACGCCTGTCGTAATCAAGGAACGCCCCCACCGTAAATCATTCTGTGTTTTACGTTTCCGATTCCAAATGCCAATCAGCATAATTTTCGCCTTCTTTTCTACTTTTGCATACCTCGCTGTTGTCGAACAAGGTAAAAATATTTCACAAAATCATTGTGATGCCGTGTTTATTATACAATAGGAGTGTTTTCTATGCAAGTTGGCGGGAATTGGACAAAATCATGTCAGTCTTTATGTCGGAGAAAAAGCGATAGAGCATTTTTCGAAGGACCTGCGGGGATATGAATGTAAAAAGTCGGCTGTCTATCTCCAATATAGCCAGCTGCTTCCCGAAATGTTAATTGCGAAAATGGTGCAATGGTGTTCCGAGAATTAACAAGACACATGTTATTCTGCAAATTCCTTTGTTCCAACGGTTACGCTTCCCTCGATATTTAACAAACTTATGCTGAGATAATGAATCCCTTCTAAATCAGGGTTTTCTTTATCTGTAATCTGCCAGTAGTAATTGACATGGTAATATTTGCTGTCGATTGGAGCAGCAGAATCATCGGTATTGACCAGAGTATTAATATAGACAATTTCAGGAATGACGTACCAGGATACTTTTTCTCCAGACCGTGTACTGTCTCCGCCGCTGGCGGTTGTCTCAATTTCTGCTTTGGAGTAAGTGTCGCACTCAAAGAAATCAAAAACGGCATCGACTTCCTGCTGAAAACTTTCTCTGTTTCGTATTTCCTCCGCAAAGAGTGACTCAAATCCGGCGCGGTCAGACTCGGTGAGACAGCGGATAATTTCATTTGACTGTTTTTCGATTTTTTCTCCTTCTTCAGACATCAGGGATGTAAGCTGCGCCTCTCTAAGAAAAGAGCAGGAAGAGCATAGGAGTATCATAAAAAGAGATACAAATATAATACGAATCTTTTTACGCTGTGCCATATTTCTTTTATCCTTTCACAAAAAGTATCATGTGCAGGGGCGCATGAGTAAAAAGCGGAAAGATGTCACCAAAGAGACGCGCCCCGAAATCAAAGCGGCAGATATGACGGCGAGAAAAAGAAGCATTCACAAATGAAATGCATCGGTCAGTTTTTGAATGACGTCTTCGTTTCCCCTTATCCCTGTCATGGGAATGGAAAGATGATGTATTGCAAGCTGCCGGAATATATTCTCCATGAATAATCCCATTCCCGATATCTCCGCATTGTTATCAGAAGTGGTTTCCACACCGCAGTTATTCTTATGTTTCCTCGTTTCATTTGCAGGCTTTATTTAATGAAATCATATCATAAATGAAGGACTTTTGCATCTGTAGGACCTGCCTGTCTTGACATATTTTCCTTTTTTTGTTAGTATATAGTCAAATAATGGACTGTCTGATATTTGCGTAAAAGAGAAGCGGACAGAAAAACGGAAATGTGACAGGTGTCATAGGTGATAAAATCAAGGGAGGAAGGAAATATGGAATTTTCAGAAGTGATAAATAAGAGAAGAACCAGCAGGGAATGGACAGACCGGGAGGTTGATTTTGAGGCGATAAAGAGAATTATTGAGGCAGGGATGAAAGCACCTTCCTGGGACCACTATCGGAACTGGCAGTTCATTGTACTTCATACCAGGGAGGAGAAAGAGAATGCCTTCAGCTACGCAAAATATATAGCGGAAAAGTTTGATACGGGAAAATATGAGAACAGGAAGCTGAATTTGGCGCAGGAGATGTATGCCTACGCAATGCCGAGGCAATACACCATGCTGGTGGACTGCCCCTACGTGATTGTTCCATTGTTTAAGTGTTCCAGGCTGAATGCCGAGTGGGTCAGCAAATTAAACCCGCTCACCACAGCATGGTGTGTGGCTGAAAATATTATGCTGGCGGTTATCAACGAAGGGCTCGGTTATTCTTTACGTATTCCGCTGAATAAAGAGCACAATATTGTGTTAGAAAAGCTCGGTGTGCCTCACGGTTGGATGACGCCGTGCTTTATCGGAGTCGGCTATCCGAAGGAGGATGAGCGCGTTCTGGAGCAATATGACAGCAGCCCGGACGGTCACATCCGTATGGGAGGCTGGAAGTAAGAAAGTATGGGAAGCGGCGGCGCGGGGCATATCACAAGCAGCGCAAATTATCATCCGCATCTGCTGCGCCCTGTACAGTCTGATTCTGAAAACGCATGGTATATTCGTGAAGGTGATTCTCTTCATCTATATGTTCCTTAATAATGTGGAATCCTTCCCGTTCATAAAAGCGTACAGCAGAGGTGTTTTCGGCGTATACATCCAAAGACAGGCAGGGGTACTTGGCTTTGGCGTAATCTAACAATTGTCTGCCGATTCCTCTGGAACGCGCCCCGCGTTTTACAAAAATGCCCGCGATATAATCGTCTGTCAATCCGATAAATCCCAGGATTTCCGTCTTCTCTTCAAAGACAAAGACCTGTGCCTGTGGAATCAGTTCTTTTACGGAAGCAAAATTATTTTTCCAATATGCGCTGGGTATAAAATCATGGGCTTCCAGATTTGCCTGCAGCCATATATCCATAATCATTTCTAAATCTTTTTCGCGATATGTTCGTATCATTTTCCACATGAGAATCCGGTTTTACCCGGAAATTCCTTTCCTGCCATACTGAGGGGCAGACCAGATACTTGCGTTGTCTGCCGTAAATTTGACCTTATTATACTGCTGGGAAACATTGTTTTCAAGAGAGAGGGGATGGAAAGGGCTGTAACTGTTTCATCTGCGCTTGTTTGGCAAAAAGGGATTGTATTTTTTGCCAAACAATCTTAAAATGAAGAGGCACGTAAGATGTCACACAGCAGAGCGCTGAAATCAGGCAGGTGCTCAAAAGTGCGGAAATGTGTAGAAAATCTACCAGGGAGAAAAGGCGATGGAGTACACGGTAAAACAAAAAATCCAGAGTGTATATGCAGCGCTGCGCCCTTCGGAGCAGAAGGCGGCGGACTATGTACTTGCTTACAAAGGAGAGGCAGAACGGCTCCTCATAGAAGAGGTGGCGGCAGGCGCGCAGGTGAGCCAGCCCACGGTCATTCGTTTTGTGAAAGCGTGCGGATATGCAGGTTTTCGCGACCTGAAGTATGCCATGATACAGGAGGAAATTCTGCGAAAGACTGCACAGCAGGAGGAAGGAGAGCCGGCGGGCCTGGGACTGTACGGATTCCGTTTCTCCGGGGAGGAACCCCTGGAAGAGATTCCGGGGAAAATCGTCAATACGTCCATCCAAATGCTGGAGGAGACGTTAAAGAATATCCAGGTGAAGGAGTATAAACGGGCAGTTCGGGCGATAACAGAGGCGGAGCATATCGTGCTCTACAGTGTGGAAAATTCCAACTGCACTGCCAGCGACCTGATGACGAAACTGACCTATCTGGGCTTTCACTGTGTGATGTACGCAGACTATTATATGCAGAGCGTGAGTGCGGGCAATCTGAAGAAAGGCGACCTTGCCATCGGAATATCGTATTCCGGCTATTCTAAAAATACGGTGGAGATGATGAAGATGGCGAAAAAAGCGGGAGCGAAGACGCTGGTCATCACGAATTTTGAGAATGCGCTCATTGCGAAATACGCGGATATCCTTTTATGCGCGAGCAATAGACAGTTCCTGTTCGGGAACGCAATCTTTTCCAGAATCTCACAGCTCGCGCTGGTGGACATGCTGTATGTGGGAGTGCTCAATGAGAACTATCCCGGGCTTTCCAAAAAGCTGAAAAAGAGCAGCGAGCTGATAAAAGAAAGAGCATACGACGACAGTCAGGGGACTTTGTAGAAATTCTACAAGGTCCCTTTTTTGCTTAACCTTTTCTTTACATAGGCTTCACGGCGATTTGATTGAATTTGCGTGATTAAAATTCCTATAATCGTACATGCAGACGACGAAAGAAAGACCGTACACTGGCAACGGCGGACGGCGCAATGCCAAGAAGAGCATGTATAGAAAGAAAGGGGATTTAAAAGATGCTCAAACTGGAACATGTAAAAAAAGTATTTGATGGGAAAACAATTTTAAAAGACATCAGCTTTACGGTAGAAGATGGGGAAATCATCTCCATCCTGGGACCATCGGGCAGCGGGAAGACGACACTTCTGAACCTGATACTGGGAATCACGGACATCGACAGCGGAAAGCTTTTTTATAATGGGAAGGATTTGACAAGAGTGCCGATGGAAAAGAGGGGGTTCAATATCGTATTTCAGGACTACGCACTTTTTCCGAATTTGAATGCCTATCAGAATATTACCTACGGTTTGAAGAATAAGCCGGGGATATCTACGGAGGAGGAAGTAAAAGACCTGATAATGCTTTTGAATCTCGAAGAACATCTGGATAAGAATATAGAACAGTTATCTGGCGGACAGAAACAGAGAGTTGCCCTGGCGCGGACGATGGTGATGAAGCCGGACATCCTCCTGATGGATGAGCCGCTGAGTGCTCTGGACGGGGTTATCAAGGAATCTATCAAAGAGCGGATTAAAACTATTGCCAGGGAATTTCATCTGACGACCATCATTGTGACACACGACCCGGAGGAGGCACTCACCCTGTCAGACCGGGTGATGATTATAAATAACGGAGGGATTTCCCAGTTTGCCGCGCCGGAAGAAATCATCCACAGCCCGGCAAATCCGTTTATCGAAGAATTTATCTTGGAGCAGTTGGAGATTAAGAAGAGTAACATCTTTACGCTTTTTGCAGGATATGCTGCGGCAGGGATTTCCGGTGGGGCAGTGCTATGAAGAAAGAAAGTTTGAAACACAGAATAGAACGGTTTATCAAAGAACATAAGGAACTGAAAGTGATTTTTCTGGCAGTCATCCTGCTGTTCCTCTTTTTCCTGGCTGCGCCCATCGTGATGCTGCTTTTGAAGTCCTTCCAGAGCTCCGGCGGCGATTTCTGGGTGCATTATGTGGCAGTATTTCACCAGAAAGGGTTCTGGGGCGCTGTGAAAAACAGCTTGTGTTCAGCGGGACTGAGTGCCCTTGTGACGACGGTACTGGCTTTTCTGTTAGCATACAGTATCCATTATACAAATCTTCCGGGCTGGTTTAAGAAAGTCCTGAAGACAGGCGCGGTACTTCCTATGCTGCTCCCGACCATTACATACGGCTTTGCACTCATCTATACCTTCGGGAAGCAGGGGATGCTCACACAGATTTTCGGGCGGCAGTTTTTTGACATCTATGGCTTTCCGGGACTGCTTATCGGCTATGTCATTTACACGTTGCCTGTCGCTTTTCTGCTTATCCACAATACGATGGGCTATATTGACAAAAAGTTTATGACCGTATCCAGACTGATGGGAGACAAACCATGGCAGACCTTTTTCATCGCGGTGCTGCGCCCGCTTTTGGGAACACTGGCAGCCTCCTACATACAGAGCTTCTTTCTGGCATTTACGGATTTCGGCATCCCGGCGTCCGTGGGAGGACAGTACGAGGTCGTGGCTTCGGTGTTATATGATGAAATGCTCGGCAGTATCCCGGATTTCAACAAAGGAGCGGTGGTGGCGATGGTCATGCTGGTACCTTCCGTTATCAGTATTGCGCTGCTGCATTTCCTGGAGAAATATAATGTACGCTACAGCAAAATCTCTGTAGTGGAAAATAGGAAAAACTGCATCCGTGACAGCGTATGCGGGGCAGTCAGCGCAGTGGTTTTGCTGGTGACGGCAGTGATTTTCGCGGTGGTGTTCATCGTGCCCTTTGTTAAGGAATGGCCTTACCGGATGAGCTTTACCACGGAGCATGTGAAAGCGGTGTTCGGCGACAGTGTGCTGGCGGGAGTTTTTAAAAATTCGCTGCTGGTGGCAGTCCTTACAGCCTGCGCGGGCTCACTCATTGCGTATGGCGCGGCGCTGGTGACAGCGAGGAGCAAGTTGTCCAAGAGCTGTAAAAATACGGTGGAGAGCATCGCGCTCGCCACGAACACGGTGCCCGGAATGGTGATTGGTATCGCGTTTCTTCTGACTTTTTCGGGTACGCCGCTGCAGAATACCTTTGCGCTGATGATTCTCTGCAATGTGGTACACTATTTTTCCACGCCTTACCTGATGATGAAGAACTCGCTGGAGAAAATGAACGTATCTTGGGAAACCACGGCGATGCTCATGGGGGATAACTGGTTCAAGACTATTTTCCGGGTGGTAACCCCAAATGCACTGCCCACCATACTGGAAGTATTCAGTTATTATTTTGTAAATGCCATGGTGACGGTCAGCGCGGTTATTTTCATTGCAGGAGCAAAGACGATGGTCATTACGACCAAGATAAAAGAACTCCAGCATTTTGCGAAGTTTAATGAGATTTTTGTGCTGTCTTTGTGTATTCTGTTTACGAATCTGGCGGCAAAAGGAATCTTCCGTCTGATAGCGGGCTGGAGAAAACAAAAGCAGACTCAGGGCAGCAGTCAGGGATATGCGGGAAGGCGCGTGCCAAGAGCGGCGCTGGCTGCTATGGCTCTGGTGGTTGTTGTCGCGGGCGGAACGGCATTTGCGGGGACTGGTAAAAACCCGGAAAAGGAACCTGTGGTCATCTATTCCAATGCAGATGACGAAGCAGTGGCGGCGATGAAACATGCGCTGGATGAAAACGGATACGAGGGGCGCTACCTGTTCCAGACATTCGGAACCTCCGAGCTGGGCGGAAAGCTGATGGCAGAAGGAGCAGATATTGAGGCGGATTTGGTGACAATGAGTTCCTTCTATCTGGACAGCGCCCAGGCAGAAAACGAGATGTTTCTGGATTTGGCCTTTGAGGCACCGACGTTAGAGGAGACTCCAGAGTATTACAGACCAATCACATCCCAGGAGGGAGCAATTTTTATCAATACCCAGGAGATGGAGGCGTTAAACCTTCCTGTGCCGGAGTCCATCCGTGATTTGGCGGACCCGGTGTATGAAGGAGAAATTTCCGTCACGGATATTAAAAGCTCGTCCACGGCGTGGCTACTGATTCAGGCGCTTTTAAGTGAGTACGATGAGGCGGAGGCAAAAGAAATTCTTACGGGAATTTATGAGAACGCGGGACCTCATATCGAAGATTCCGGCTCCGGACCAATCAAGAAGGTGCGTTCCGGAGAGGTGGCAGTCGGGTTCGGACTTCGCCATCAGGCTGTGGCGGACAAAGAGGACGGCATGCCAATCGACTATATTGACCCTCTGGAGGGGAATTTTGCCCTGACCGAGTCTGTGGCAGTTATTGACAAGGGAGAAGAGACACACTCTCTGGCGATGGAGATGGCGGAATGTATTATCAAGAATGCCCGCGCCGAACTTCAGGAGACTTATCCCAATGCGCTCTATGAGGGGGAGACGACGAACGAGACAAATCAGTCCGCGTATCCGAAGAAATTTCCGGAACCGCTGACCGCTGATTTACTGAGCGAACATCAGGAGTTTTCCGAGAGCTGCAAGCCGTAGGGAAATTGCAAATACAAAAAATATAGAGAAAGAAGGTAAACAAAGATGATTACATACAAATTATTGACACCGGGACCACTGACGACAACAGATACAGTAAAAAAAGAAATGATGGAGGACCATTGCACATGGGATGATGACTACAAGCAGATTACCCAGAAAATCAGAAAAGAACTTCTCAAGCTGGCACATGTGTCTGAGGAGGAGTACACGGCTGTGCTCATGCAGGGAAGCGGAAGCTTTGGCGTAGAGTCCGTGCTCACCAGTACAGTGGGGGAAAAGGAGAAGCTTTTAATCGTGGCAAACGGCGCCTATGGGGAGAGAATGGAAGATATTGCAAAACACGCAAAGCTTTCGTATGTCATCTACCATGAGGATTATGACAAGATTCCATCGGCGGAAAAAATCGGGGAAATGCTGGAAAAAGACCCGGCCATCACACATGTGTCTATGGTGCACAGCGAGACCACATCGGGGATTTTAAATGATATCGCGGCGGTTTCAAAGGTGGTGAAGGCAGCGGGCAGGACGATGATTGTGGATGCCATGTCCAGCTTCGGCGGCGTGGACATTCCTGTAGGAGAGCTGGGAATCGACTACATTGTCAGCAGCGCGAATAAATGTATTCAGGGAGTTCCGGGCTTTTCCTTCATCATCTGCAAACGAGAGAATTTGCTGGCAAGCGCGGGCAAGGCGAGAAGCCTGTCCCTGGATTTGTACGACCAGTGGAAGACTATGGAAAAGGATGGAAAATGGAGATTCACCTCTCCCACACATACGGTTCTGGCTTTTGCCAAGGCGTTGGAGGAGATGGAAGCAGAGGGCGGAATCCCGGCGCGCGCAAAACGTTACGCGGATAACAATCATTTGCTCATCAAAAGGATGGAAGAAATGGGCATCCGCACATATATCGGAGCAGAGCACCAGGGACCTATTATCACAACCTTTTACTATCCGGAACACCACAATTTCTCTTTCCAGGAAATGTACGCCTATATCAAAGAACGGGGTTATGCGATTTATCCGGGCAAGGTGACGGATGCCGATACCTTCCGCATCGGCAACATCGGTGAGATATATGAGGAGGACATTGAGAAAGTGTGCGCGATTTTCAGGGAGTTTTTTGAGAAGATGAGGGCGCAGGGATAGCGTCAGTGCGCACTGATAGCAACGATGATTGATGAATGATAGAGAATGTCAGGAGGAGATAAAATGAATAAGAAAGAAGCAGTTATTTTTGATTGGGCAGGAACAACCGTAGATTATGGAAGCTTCGCTCCGGTGGAGGTATTTACAGAAGTGTTCAGGGAACAGGGAATCGAGCCCACCCCGGCGGAAGTCAGAGAGCCCATGGGGAAATTAAAATGGGAGCATATCCGTACCATGCTGGAGATGGACAGAATCAAAAAGGAATGGATAGAAAAATACGGACGTGACCCGGAAGATACAGATGCTGACAGGATGTATGAAAGCTATGAAAAGCAGCTCTTGAAAATACTTCCCCAATACGCGGACCCGAAGCCCTATGTTCTGGAAACAGTGCAGAAACTGCGGGAAAAGGGAATCAAAATCGGTTCTACCACAGGGTATACCGATATCATGATGGATATCGTTGTTCCTACCGCTGCCAAAGCAGGCTATTCTCCGGATTGCTGGTTCAGCCCGGATTCCTGCAATAAGATGGGAAGACCCTATCCGTATATGATATTTAAAAATATGGAAACACTGAAAATAGATTCTGTGAGCAAAGTCATCAAGGCAGGTGACACCGTGGCAGATATTCTGGAAGGAAAAAATGCAGGAGTGTTCACCGTTGGTATCCTGGAGGGCAGCTCTGTCATCGGGCTGACTAAGGCAGAGTTCGAGGCGCTCACAGAGGAGGAAAAGCAGGCGCGCCTGGAAGCTGCGGAGAAGAAATATAAAGAAGCCGGGGCGGATGCAGTGGTGAGAGATATAAGGGGGATATTGGAGTATATTTAAAGGGTGCGGGAAAGAGAAAAATCAGTCTACTATCAATATTCAGTAAGATTTACCAGTTGATTTTTATAATTTAATTTCATATAATACTGGTAAGAAAGCAGACTTTATTCTGCTGGTGCGGCTGACACCGAAAATCCGAAATATATGCGAGGGATTGGACTCGACAGTTGGCAGGCAACAGAAAAACCTGACAGATATGCAGTAGAACAACATTGTTTGGATGGAACTGACAGTTGGCGGACAACAGAAAAATCAGTCACTAAAGGAGGCGGAACAGTACTACGGTGCTGTCAGTCCTCCTTTTAAATTTCCTTCTAAAATCGCAGGAGGTGGTACTAACGAAAAAATATACCAAAGAACAAGTTATTAAAACCGTAACAAAATGTGCAGTCCAATATTGTACACATCCCGAATACGATTTTGAATAAAGATATTCGTTTATGCACCAATTATCCGCAGGACAGAATTATCGCTGCATTTCGCAAACGAAAAGAAGATGTAAAATATTCCGAAATCGTTTATATAGCCAAAAAGGTAGATTGGCATAAGTTAAAATTTCCAGAAGAATATACATATCTGTATAATCTCATAAAAAATAGTCGTATAAGTCCTACTCAAAAATAAAAATCCCTATAAATTCAAGTTGAAAAGTAATAAAGTAAACGTTCCCTCGCGTTATTATGGCTTGCAGGATAAAAACAAACCCGGCTGCGGCTTGTGAGGTTGAGTGACAAGCCGCAGCCGCAAAGCTGAAGATTACTTTTTCTTCTTTTCCGGGAGACGTCCGTACAATTCGGTCATCTCATAGATTTGTTTTACAAGTTCTTTTGTTATCTGCCCTTTGGTGAGACGCCAGGTCCAGTTTCCGCCCAGGGTGGAGGGGGTGTTGATTCTTGCATGTCCGTCCAGACAGAGGAAATCCTGTATAGGTGTCACGCAGAGGTCTGCCACGCTGCTCATCGCCATGGCGATGAAGTCCCAGGCGAGAGTATCCTCATCCAGACGTGGTTTTACGAGATATTTTTTCGCCAAATCCCGGCACTCTTTGGGAGCGTTGTGATACCAGCTCCGTGTGGTGTCATTGTCATGGGTTCCGGTGTAGACCACGCAGTTTGTGGGATAAGTGTGAGGCAGGTAATTGGACGCCTCACGCGAATCAAAGGCAAACTGGACAACCTTCATGCCCGGAAATCCGCTGTCCTTCAAAAGTTTGAGGACACTGTCAGTCAAAAATCCCAAATCTTCCGCAATGATATTAAGTTTCCCGAACTGTTTTTCCAGTGCGCGGAAGATGTCCATGCCCGGACCTTTCTGCCATTTGCCGTGCTCGGCGGTCTTATCCCCGTAGGGGATAGCATAGTACTCGTCAAATCCCCGGAAATGGTCGATGCGCACGATATCATACAGCTTAAAACAGTAGGAGATACGTTTCAGCCACCAGTCGTAGCCGGTCTGTCTGTGATAATCCCAGTCATAGAGGGGATTGCCCCAGAGCTGTCCGGTAGCGGAAAATGCATCCGGCGGGCATCCTGCTACACGGGTGGGCTTGTGGTCTTCGTCAAACTGGAAAAGCTGCGGCGCGGCCCAGGTGTCCGCGCTGTCAAACGCCACGTAGATGGGGAGGTCTCCCACAATCTGTATGCCGTTTTTATTGGCGTAGGATTTGAGTTTCCCCCACTGTTTATCAAATTCAAACTGCTGAAAAGCGTAGAAATCGATTTCATCGGCGAGCCGCTCCTCCGCCTGGGCGAGAGCCTCCCTGTCCCTGTCGCGCAGAGGCGCCTCCCATTCGGACCAGGGCGCGCCGCCTAAACTGTCTTTTATCGCCATGTAGAGACAGTAGTCTTTGAGCCACCAGTCATTTTTAGCGACAAACTTCTTATAGTCCCCATCGGGCTGAAAGCGTTTGTATGCTTTTTTCAGTACTTTAAAGCGGGAGTGATAGAGCTTCTCGTAGTCGATATAATCTTTCTGCTCCCCGAAATCGTAGGAGGCACATTCTTTCTTCGTCAGCAGCCCTTCTTTTATCAGAGTTTTTAAGTCGATAAAATACGGATTGCCCGCGAAGGTGGAGAAGGACTGGTACGGGGAATCCCCGTAGCCGGTGGGACCGAGAGGGAGAATCTGCCAGCGGCTTTGTCCCGCCTCCTTCAGTTGGTCAACGAACTGATACGCCTCCTTGGAAAAGCAGCCGATTCCATATTTGGACGGCAGTGAAAAAACAGGTAATAAAACTCCGCTTGCTCTCATGATTTCCTCCTTTGCTGCTATAATTTCCAGATATCCTGGTTGTATTCCTCGATGGTACGGTCGGAAGAGAAGAATCCGGCTTTGGCGATATTGACAAGCATTTTCTCCTCCCAGGAAGCGCGGTCCTCATACGCCTTGAGCGCCTCTTCCTTTTTCTCCTTGTAAGCCTGAAAATCAAGGAGAGTCATGAACCAGTCTTTGCCGATAAGCTCTTTCTGCAGTCTTGTCAGATTTTCTTCATTTCCGATAGCTAAAAGCTCTTTGCTTGTGATGAAGTCCACCGCAGCTTTGATGGCTTTGTCCTTTTTGTAATAGTCTTTGGACACATAGTCCGCTTTCTCATAATGCTCGATGACCTCATCGCTGGAAGCGCCGAAGACAAAAATATTATCATCGCCCACGCACTCGTGGATTTCCACGTTGGCGCCGTCCTCGGTTCCCAGAGTAATCGCTCCGTTTAACATGAACTTCATGTTTCCGGTGCCGCTCGCCTCCTTGGAAGCCAGGGAAATCTGTTCGGAGATATCGCAGGCGGGAATTAGCTTCTCCGCCAGGGTAACATTATAGTTTTCCACCATAGCGACCTTCAGGTAAGGGCTGACCTCCGGGTCATTGTTGATAAGTTCCTGAAGACATAATATCAGATGGATGATGTCCTTGGCAATGACATAGGCAGGAGCCGCTTTCGCGCCGAAAATAGCGGTAATCGGTGTGGAAGGCTTTTTGCCCGCCTTGATTTCTAAGTATTTGTCAATCAGATAGAGGGCGTTCATCTGCTGACGTTTATATTCGTGCAGACGCTTAATCTGGATGTCAAATACGGAATCCGGGTTTAATTCGATTCCCTGGGTGGATTTCAAATAGGCGCAGAGCGCCTTTTTGTTTTCCAGCTTGATGTCCGCGAGACGGCGGAGTACCTCTCTGTCGTGACGGAATCTTAAAAACTTTTCAAGCTGCGCGGCATCCTTGCGGTATCCGCATCCGATGGTGGAATCCAGTAACCGCGTAAGCTGCGGGTTGCAGTGGATGAGCCACCTGCGGAAGGTGATGCCGTTGGTCTTATTATTGAACTTCTCCGGGTAAATCTGGTAGAAGTTGTTAAGTTCATTCTCTTTGAGAATTTCCGTATGCAGCGCCGCCACGCCGTTTACGCTGAAGCCGTAGTGGATGTCAATGTGCGCCATATGTACGGTGTCGCCGCGGTCGATGATTGCCACACTTTCATCAGTAAACTTCCTCCGCACTTTATCATCCAGGATTTCGATAATCGGTACGAGCTGCGGCACTACTTTCTTTAAGTAGGACAGCGGCCATTTCTCCAGTGCTTCCGCGAGGATGGTGTGGTTGGTGTAAGCACAGGTTTTGGATACGATGTCGATGGCTTCGTCCAAATCGATGCCTCTTAAGGTCAGCAGGCGGATGAGCTCCGGGATGACCATGGTCGGGTGGGTGTCGTTAATCTGGATGACCGCGTAATCCGGCAGGTCATGGAGATTGCAGCCCTTTGCCGTACATTCATCCAAGATGAGCTGCGCGCCGCAGCTTACCATAAAGTACTGCTGGTAAATACGCAAAAGTCTTCCCTTTTCATCGCTGTCGTCCGGATAGAGGAACAGAGTGAGACTGCGGGCGATATCTTCTTTATCGAAAGAGATGCCGTCCTCTACCATGCTCTCATCTACGGAGTCCACATCGAAAAGATGCAGCTTGTTGGTGCGGTTTTCGTACCCTGTGACTTCGATGTCGTACATCCGTGACTGAAGGGTCAGTCCGCCAAATTCCACGGGATAGGTGACGGAAGTCTTTTTCAGCCAGGAAGGGTTCTCTATCCAGGGATTGGGTTCTTCTTTCTGAAGGTTCTCCTCAAATGTCTGCCGGAACAGTCCCAGGTGATAATTCAGACCGATGCCGTCCCCTGCAAGCCCAAGGGTAGCGATGGAATCGAGAAAGCAGGCGGCGAGACGTCCCAGACCGCCGTTTCCGAGGGAGGGCTCCGGCTCCAGTTCTTCGATTTCACTCAACACTTTTCCCTGTTCTGCCAGGGCTTCTTTCGTTTCCTCGTAGATGCCGAGGTTTATCAGATTGTTTGACAACAGCTTTCCGATGAGAAATTCTGCGGAAATATAATACAGCTTTTTTTTGTCCTCCGGCTGTTCCTTTTTGGATGCCAGGTCCTGTACGATGGCGAGCAGCGCCTGATAAATCTCCCTGTTGGAAGCGTCAGATATTGATTTTCCAAGGTGCTGTGGAAGTAGTTCTTTTATATGCATGAGAAGCTCCTTTCTATGAAACGACTGTGGTGTGTCAACAGTTCCTCCTTGCGAGGATTCTAGTTGTATTTTAATCTGGATTATCAGGAAATTCTTGCATTATTCTTCTAAATATTAGCACAATACTATCAAAAAAGCGGATTGTGTTTGGGTAAGGTATTTTCTGCCGGGATAGCGGCGTGTCTGGCGTGCCGCAGGAGAGAAACGTTCCCGGCGGGGAATTTGAAATTTTTATGCCGCTATAGTATATTAGAGAAAATAAAAGTTTAGGATAAGAACATGGTCTGGAAGGAGGATGGGCAATGGAACATGTAGGGCAGCTTGTGAAAGCGCAGCGAGAGTATTTCCAATCAGGGGCGCCCCGCAGTCCGGGATTTCGGATTCGCAGTCTGAAGCGGCTGTATGCGGCAATCGCGGAACATAAGCAGGAGATAGAGCGGGCGCTGTTTTTGGATTTAGGAAAGCAGGAGACGGAGAGTTATGAGACAGAAATCGGGCTGGTACTTTCCGATATCCGGCATACCATCCGGCATTTGCCGGGCTGGGCGAAGGAGAGAAGAGTGCCGACTCCAGTCCATCTATTTCCCGGAAGGAGCAGGATTCGGAAGGAGCCGTACGGACTGGCGCTCATCATGGGACCTTATAATTATCCCTTCCAGCTTCTCATGGAACCGCTCATCGGGGCGATAGCGGCGGGAAACTGCGCGGTCTTAAAGCCGTCGGAGCTGGCGCCGCATACAGCGGATGCGGTGAAGCGCCTGATAGAAAAGACATTTCAGAAGGAGTATGTCTGCTGTGTGGACGGCGGCGTGGAAGTAAATACCGAGCTCCTAAAGCAGCGTTTTGATTATATTTTCTTCACAGGCAGTGTGCGTGTCGGCAAAATTGTGATGAAGGCAGCAGCAGAGCATCTCATCCCTGTGACTCTGGAGCTGGGAGGTAAAAGTCCGGTTATTGTGGAGAAGACTGCGGATATCCGGCAGGCAGCGTACCGCATCATGTGGGGGAAACTCATCAATGCCGGGCAGACCTGTGTGGCGCCGGACTATGTGCTGGCAGATGAAGAGATTAAGGATGCCCTGCTTAAGGAAATGAAGCGGGCAGTGGAAGAACTTTATGGAGAGAATATAGAAGAAAACCGGGATTTCGGCAGGATTATAAACGAACGGCATTATGACAGGCTGGAACAGATACTGGAGAGGGACAGCGTCTATCAGGTGTTCGGATACGGCAGGAATAGGCAGAAGCGCTACATCGGACCGACGGTACTGGATTTGGGAAAAGCTGCCGCTCTTGGTGAGAAGGAGGGAGAGATGCCTGCGTCTATGCAGGAGGAACTGTTCGGTCCTATTTTGCCGGTGCTGACTTACTGTACGCTAAAGGAAGCCGCAGCTTTTATCGGCAGGAGGGAACATCCTCTGGCGCTCTATATTTTTACCAAAAATAAAGCGGCAAAAGAATGGATACTGCGTCACACCCAGTCAGGAGGCGTGGCGGTCAACGATACCGTCAGTCATCTGGTGGGCGTAAACCTGCCTTTTGGCGGGGTGGGATATTCGGGAATGGGTAACTATCATGGCAGATACAGCTTTGAGACCTTTACCCATGAACGCAGCATCTACACAAAGCCGGCAGGAAGAGTGCCTGCGCCGGGTTACCCGCCGTACACAAAGGCACAGAAAAAATTTTTGGAACGTATTCTGAGATAAGAAGGGGGCTGCCCTTCAGAGTTTCCTGTCAGGGAAAACTTTGAGGGCAGTCCCTTTGTCTGGCTATACGGTGAGGAGTGTATCGCAGCAGTTATAATCGTTGTCAATGGTGTGGGCGATGAAACGTGCCCTTAAGTTTCTGGGGCTGCACATGCCTGTGGGATTGTCGGTGGAGACATTTAAGTCTTCCGGCAGTACGAAGCGGATACATTTTACCTGAATATCCCGGCAGTACGGATAGTTGTGCGCCGGTACAGTGATGGTCTTCAGCCCACGGCGGTATTCGACTCCCCGCGGGTCAATTTCGGTCAGGATGACGCCCAGCGCAACCCTTCTGTAGGGGCAGACATTTTTGATGGTGACATCGAGCTGCACGATGCGGCCCTGGGACTCCAGGTTGGTCTCGCCTAAATCTACGGCAAGGGAATCCTGGCATCCTTCTACGGTTAAATCGGTCGGTACAGGACACGGCTCCGGGTGTACGACGATGCCGCACTCTACATCCACTGTGGGAGCCGGGAATGTCACGACATTTCCCTCATCATCTGAATAGGAGACAGACTGATTCACCAGTTTGTTTCCGGATGTGGAGTTTGTGTGCCGCACGAGAAATTCTAGAGTGGCGCCTTCATTTCCGGAGACTCCCAGGGAAGGAATCTTCCACTGCAGGGAGATTGCGTTTAACATGGTGGCAGTTCCCTTAGACGGCGGCGCAACGCTCAGGATAGTAAATTCCGGGTTTACAGTCTCGTCGATGACGATGTTGGTGGCGCCGGGTTTGGAAATATTGGCTGCCAGGTCCTTGAATAAGTCCTCCAGGTCGGATTCATCGGGAGTAACGGCAACGTGGGAAGCATCCGGGTCTGTCGCCCAGTCATTGAGCACATTTACATCGATGCCATCGGAGCCGATAAGACCGATGCAGTAGATGATGATTCCCGCTGCCCTTGCCGCTGCCGCGACAGGAGCGGGCGGAGCGCCTGTGGTCGTCTTGCCGTCTGTGAACATGACGATGACCTTGGCATTCGCAGAAGCCGGATTGAAAAGCTGTGTCGCCTTGGTGAAAGCATCCGCATGGTTGGTGGAGCCTCCGGCAGTCAGAGAGTTGACCGCTGCCTTCAAATCTGCCACGGAAGTTATGAGCTGCGTGTTGTCTGTGGCTGTGTCAGAAAAGCTGACGATACCGATGGAACTGCCGTTTCCGATAGTTCCGTCCTGGGAACCGTCCGTTGCCTGGTCGATGATGTCGATAAAAGCGTTGGCGCCCAGTTTCATGTTTTCAAGCGGACTGCCCGCCATGCTGCCGGAACGGTCCAGCACAAGCACGATATCTGTCGGATTGGACGAGATATCCGGCGAGGCGGAGAGCGCGAGAGTTACCTTTAGTGTGCCGTCACAGTCAATTTGCGTGACATTTATCTGTTTGTTTGCGTTTGTGATACCCATATAATTTCTACCTCCAATGATTTATGGTAAAAGGCGGGATTCCCCGAGGCGGGGAATTTTTCGCCTTTCTTTATGATATGAAAGACCAGGGAAAATGGGAATTGCATTCATCTGGCACACGGTCTGTAATACCGCGCCACATGGGTGAATTGATATGGGAAATCTACAAAAATAAAAAAAGAGATTGACAGATATAAATAACTAGTGTACTATCTAACTATAGCACTAGTACAAAGGAGGGCGAGATGGATTATAATAATGAAATGCCGATTTATTTACAGGTTATCAACGATTTGAAGAAAAAGATGGTCCGGGGACAGCTTAAGCCCGGTGAAAAGCTGCCTTCCAACCGGGAACTGGCGGTGCTGTATAAGATTAACCAGAACACCGCGGCAAGAATATACAGGGAGATGGAGACAGCAGGATATTGTTTTACAAGGAGAGGTATCGGGACATTTGTAGTGGAGGAAGAGACGATGTTTAGCGCGATAAAAGAAGAGATGGCAGAGGAACTTTTAAAGAATTTCATGCATGAGATGAAAGATTTGGGATACCAGAAGGACGATATCATTTTCCAGATAGCAGATTATAAGGAGGAAGAGAAATGATTGTGAAATGTGTGGGACTGAGTAAGTCATTCAGAAGCAAGAAGGCAGTCCGTGATTTTAATATTAGTCTTGTGGAAGGGAAGATATACGGACTTTTGGGGGAAAACGGCAGCGGCAAGACGACCTGGATGAAGATGGTGGCAGGGCTTACAAAACCGACGTCAGGGCAGATTCTTTACCGGGAACAGCCGTGGAATTACCGGGATAAGGCGGAGATTGCCTACATGTCCACAGAGCCGTTTTTCTATGATTTCCTGGATGTGCGGGGCGTGGGAATTTATTACGCGGATTTCTTTGAGGATTTTGATATGGAGAAATACGAAAAGCTGGTGGAACGTATGGGGCTTGAGCCTTCTATGAAGGTAAAAGAGCTCTCCACCGGAATGGCGGCGAAGCTGAAAGTGGCGGCGACGCTGGGGCGTAAAGCCTCCCTGGTGCTGCTGGATGAGCCATTGAACGGCATTGATTATAAGGCGAGGGAAGAGATTGTCTCCATGATTTTGGATGAGGCGACGGAGAAAAACTGTTTTGTTATCTCAACTCACTTGATAAACGAGATTGAAAGTTTTGTGGATGAAGCTATTTTCGTAAAGGATGGAGAGATAGTCCTGCAGACGGAGACAGAGAAAGAGCGTATGCAGAGCGGGAAATCGATTGCGGATATTTATTTGGAGATTATGTAGGAGGAGACGGGCATGGGAAAGATTATTAAATATGAATGGAAGAAACAGCGCACGGCACGGCTGATTATTCTTTTTGGACTGCTGGTATGTCTGCTTACGTTTCTGGTAGGTTTGATTTTTAAAAAGGATACTCCGCTGCTGGTAAGTATCGGTGTTATGTTTGCGGGAGCTTTTCTGGTTATTTTCTATACGGGGATTGAGAGTCTTTTGGTTTTTAACCGGGATTTGCGGACAAAGCAGAGCCATATGCTCTGGATGGTGCCGAAGTCCATATGGGAGATATTAGGCGGTAAGTTCGTGGCGGCAATCCTGCAGATGTTCTTTGTGTTTGCGGCATTTATTGCGGCGGGAAGTATTTGTCTGGCAGCAGGACTCGCACATGAGGGCGGACTTAAGATGCTCTTTGAAGCATTGAAAAGGATAGCGGACATGGCGATTGAAGGCGGCGTAAACTGGCTGTGGTTTTTCCTTTTTGTACTGATGCTGTTCATAGTCTGGACAGAAGTTATCATGATTGGTTTTCTCGCCATCATCATTTCCAGAACACTGTTTTTAAATTCCCGCTTTGCAGGGCTGTTCTCAGTCGTTCTGTTCTTTGTCATCAACTGGGTCATCGAGCGGGGATATGCACTTATGTGCCGGATTACAGGCGGGAGCACAGTGGAGATACAGATACAAGACTATCTATATTATGTCATTGTAGGTATCCTTCTGTTTATCGTGTCGGGCATACTTGCAGATAAAAAATTAAGCGTGTAGGGAACGCAGGGCGAAAGGCGGCGGTATTTGCTGCTTGGAGCGCGGAATCCCGCGGAAGCGCTGAGCCTGAGAAAACGCATAATTCTATAAGCGCTGAGTCCCGTAGGAAGCTTAAATTTCCGGAAACAGCGCTGCCATATCTTTCGGGAGCGGTGCGGTGAAGCACAGGGGTTCCCCGGTGATGGGATGTGTGAATGTGAGACGCCAGGAGTGAAGTGCCTGACGTTTCATGTATTCCATATCCGGGTTGTACAGATAATCCCCTATCAGGGGAAAACCGAGGTACTGCATATGCACCCGTATCTGGTGGGTGCGCCCGGTTTCCAGTTGGAGGCGGACAAGAGAATGTCCGTCTCTTTCTCTTATTTTCTGATAGTGGGTGACTGCGTGCTCTCCGTGTTCAAAATCTACTGCCCTCTCCACAATCGATGTGCCCTTTCTCACCAGAGGAGCGCAGATGGTCCCTTCACAGGGAGTGAGCTCCCCTCTGACGATGGCGAGGTATTCCCTGCGGATTTCATGGCGCAGCGTCATACCGGATAGAATGTTTGAGCTCACCATATGTTTTGCCACTACTGTCAGCCCGGAGGTGTCCCTGTCCAGCCGGTTGGTGCAGCGGAAGATAAAGGGTTTGCCCTGCTTTTGATAGTACCACGCCAGAGCGTTGGCAAGCGTGTTGGTGTAATTGTTGAGAGAAGGGTGGATAGGCATGCCCGCGGGTTTATTGACAACCAGGATGTCCTCGTCTTCATACACAATGTCTAAAGGCAGCCGGACCGGAGGGATATTCTCGGAAGAAACCAGTTCACGGATGTGTATGGTGAGGGTGTCCCCGGTGTGCAGACGCGCGGTCATGCGCTGCCAGTTTCCGTTTACGAGGACGCTGTCCGGCATATTTTTTAAATCCGTCAGATTCTGCCGGGAGAAGCCCTTGCGCCGCAAATACTGTTCGATGCGCAAGTTGTCTTCTGACGGGGTGATTCGGTAAGTCAGAGTTCGGTTCATAGCAGGTACCTGTTTATAGCGTCGATGTACAAGGAGTAACACCCCTTCTATATCGACGCTATGATAAGTGAAAGATTTCGGGTTACAGTTTCAGGCAGCCGAGGGGAACAATGTATACCCCATCCGGTCTGCGATAAGCATAATCGCCTACACCTATCAGCACCATCAGGAAAGAGGGGGATTTCATTTTCGTTGTATCGATTTTATTCTGCAGAGTTTTCAAGTTCTGTGCTCCCTCTTCAATCAGGCTGTCACCGCCAAGTTTAATCTCAACTAAGCCATAGGAGCCATTACGCAAATGGACAACTGCATCACATTCCAAGTCTGTTTTATCTCGAAAATGGTATATATTACCATTTAATGCATCAGCAAATATCCGTAAATCCCGTATACACATTGTTTCAAAAAATAAACCAAATGTGCGTAAATCTGAGATTAAATCTTTCGGACCAAGACCCAATGCGGCAGTTGCAATAGAGGGGTCCACAAAGTAACGGGTATTGGAAGTCCGAATAGCGGTTTTAGAGCGTAGGTTAGGATTCCAAGCCTCCATCTCTTCAATGACAAATATTTTTTTTAGTGCATTAATATAGGAATACACCGTGTCAGGGTCAAAAGAATCCGCTTCGTTTGTAGCAATATCATTGCAGATTAGAGTATTTGTTGCCTGTGAACCTTGATTGCGGGCATAGGAACGCATGAGTCGTTTTACACGTTCGGGATTCCTTGAAATTCCGTCTGCACGGGAAATATCTGACCTTACTACAGCATCATAATAGTCAAATGCCTGCTCCAGAGCTATCTCTCCATCAAGCTCTGTGGCACGCGGCCAACCGCCGCGGCAGATAAGAAATGCCAGCCTGTCAATATCAAGAGGATTTTCTCCATCAATTTGTTCCGGAGTTTCAAAAAGTTCACTAAGACTTACTTCACCCGATGAATCGAGAGACTCATACAAACTCATCGGACGCATGAGCATCCAGGAAAAGCGTCCGGTTCCGGTGTGATGGATATGCTCATATGAAGCGGGAACCGCAGAACCTGTTAAAATGAACTGCCCTAAATCATCCCTATGGTCTACTTCGAAACGGACGGCATCCCATAATTTTGGAGCGAGCTGCCACTCATCAATCAGACGTGGAGCATCTCCCTGCAGCAGCCGCCTAGGGTTGATTTCCGCCATAGTCAGGTTCTGTTTTTCTCTTTCAGGGTCATCCATATATAGAATACTGCCTGCAATCTGTTCGGCAGTAGTGGTTTTGCCGCACCATTTGGGTCCTTCAATTAAGACAGCACCCTTGCCAAGTAAGCGTTTTTTTAAAATTTTATCAGCGATACGGGGCTTATATTTCTTCATTAATATCCCACCTTTACCTTGATTCTATATTTATTATACCCGATATTTGGGGAAATACAAATATTTTCGGCGATTTGGCATAAAATTTTTCGGTGAATTGGCATTTTAAAAACCGGTGAATTGGCATAAAAATTTTCGGTATTTTGTCATTTGCTAAATCAGCAGGCAGGGAACCGTCATCCGGTTCTCTTTTTTCTTGTAAAAAGCCCCCGCCTTCCTGTATAATGTGTTATAAAGTTCACACATCCCCTCTCTTTCCGGGAATATACATGGTTTGAAGCATGTGCATTGTAAAGAGAGGATAAGAAACGAGGTACAAAAAAGGCATGGACATTAATCAAAAACTGACAGAAGAACTGGCGGTGAAGCGCTGGCAGGTAGACGCGGCGGTAAAGCTGATAGATGAGGGGAACACCATCCCTTTTATTTCCAGATACCGAAAGGAAGTGACCGGGTCACTCAACGACGAACAGCTCCGTAAACTTCATGAAAGGCTGCTCTATCTGCGCAGTCTGGAGGAAAAGAAGGAGCAGGTGCTCTCCAGCATTGAGGAGCAGGGCAAACTGACTGAGGAGCTGAAAGCCCAGATTTTGGCGGCAGAGACTCTGGTTGTGGTGGAGGATTTATACCGTCCTTACCGCCCGAAACGCAGGACCCGCGCAACGATTGCCAAGGAGAAAGGGCTGGAACCTATGGCGGCGCTGATTACTCTGCAGAAGACAAAGGAGCCTTTGGAGAAGGCGGCGTTGGAATATGTATCGGAAGAAAAAGGCGTGGCGGATGTCAAAGAAGCCATTGACGGCGCCAAAGATATCATAGCGGAGTCTATTTCTGACGAGGCGGATTACCGCAGTTGGATTCGGAAAATCACTATGAAAAAGGGGAAGCTTACCTCCGCAGCGAAAAATCCGGAGGAAGAGTCCGTTTACGAGATGTACTATGAGTTCGAGGAGCCTGTTTCCAAACTCGCCGGACATCGGATTTTGGCGGTGAACCGGGGAGAGAAGGAGAAGATTCTGACGGTGAAGATTGAGGCACCGGAGGAGGAAATTCTGCGCTACCTGGAGAAGCAGACCATCCATGCGGACAACCCGTACACGACTCCGGTGTTAAAAGAGACGGTGGAGGACAGCTATAAGCGTCTTATCGCCCCGGCGATTGAGAGGGAAATCCGCAATGAACTGACAGAGAAGGCGGAGGACGGCGCTATTGAGGTGTTTGGCAAAAACCTCCATCAGCTTCTCATGCAGCCGCCCATTGCAGGGCAGGTAGTTTTGGGCTGGGACCCGGCGTTCCGTACAGGCTGTAAGCTGGCGGTGGTGGACCCCACGGGAAAGGTCATCGGTACAACGGTCATTTATCCGACTGCGCCCACCACACCTCAGAAAATCAAGGCATCCAAGGATTTGTTAAAGAAAATCATTCCCAAATATAATATTACCTTGATTTCTCTGGGAAATGGGACGGCATCCAGAGAGTCGGAACAGTTTATCACTGAGCTTTTAAAGGAGATTCCGGAGAAAGTGCAGTATGTCATCGTTAATGAGGCGGGGGCATCAGTGTATTCGGCGAGCAAGCTGGCGAGCGAGGAATTTCCGAAGTTTGATGTGGGACAGAGGAGTGCCGCCTCCATTGCCAGACGTCTCCAGGACCCGCTGGCAGAGCTGGTAAAGATTGACCCGAAATCCATTGGAGTGGGGCAGTATCAGCACGATATGAACCAGAAAAAATTAGGAGAGTCTTTAAGCGGCGTGGTGGAAGACTGCGTAAATAAAGTGGGCGTGGATTTGAATACGGCTTCCGCGCCGCTGCTTTCCTATATTTCCGGTATCAGCGGGACCATTGCCAAAAATATTGTGGCATACCGGGAGGAGAACGGAAAATTTACAGACCGCAGGGAACTGCTGAAGGTAGCGAAGCTGGGACCAAAAGCTTTTGAGCAGTGCGCGGGCTTCATGCGCATCCAGGGCGGAAAGAATCCGCTGGATGCCACGGGGGTACACCCGGAGTCCTACGAGGCGGCGGAAAAACTTTTGAAAAAGCAGGGCTTTCAGCCGGAGGATATTACGGGAGGCAACTTGACAGGTCTGTCGCTCACGATTCGGGATTATAAACAGCTTGCGGAAGAATTGGGAATCGGAGAGATTACGCTCCGCGATATCGTAAAAGAATTGGAAAAGCCTGCCCGTGACCCCCGTGAGGAGATGCCCAAACCGATACTGCGCACGGACGTGCTGGAGATGAAGGACTTAAAAGAAGGCATGGTTTTAAAAGGAACCGTGCGCAACGTCATCGATTTCGGCGTGTTCGTGGATATCGGCGTCCATCAGGACGGACTGGTGCATATTTCCCAGATTACAGACCGGTATATCAAACATCCTCTGGAGGCGGTCAGTGTTGGAGATATCGTGGATGTGAAAGTGATGAGTGTAGATTTGAAAAAGAAGCGGATTCAGCTTACGATGAGAGGAATCTGACAGAGGAAAAGATACAGGATAAGACACAGGAAAAGCCCTAACGCCACAGAAAGCGAGGCGGATAAGGGCTTTTTCTCTGCTATCAGCAGTAAAGTTCATTGGGACCTTCTTCTTAAATGCGGCTACAATCTTCTTTTTGAGTGAGAATATAAGAGCCTTGACGTGGGAAGAATAATAGCATATAATAAATGTACATAAAAACGTACGTATTTATGTACGCAAAAAGGAGTGGAAAGTATGATTGCAACAAAACCGCTTGATTTAAGAAGTAATTTGAAGAAATATATGGATTTTGCTTTCAACGGTGAACCGGTCGTAATTGCCAGACCCAAAAATGAAAATGTCGTAATGGTATCGGAAAAGGATTATAACGAGCTTATGAAAGTAAGACAGAACGCTGAATATATGGAACGTCTTGAACGCAGCTACGAGCAGCTGAAAAAAAACCAAACCATTACGTTTTCTTTTGATGAACTGCAGGACATGGAATCAGATGATTGGAAGCCTACACAGAAGATGAAAGAGTTCATGGAGCGTATGAAGGATGAATGATTTTACTTTTACAGGACAGGGATTTTCTGATTATTTGTATTGGCAGAGGCAAGACAAGAAAACACTGAAAAAGATAAATGCTTTACTGGCAGATATACAGAGAAACGGAGTTATGTGGGGCACAGGAAAACCGGAATCGTTGAAACACAGACCGGGATACAGCCGCCGGATTGATGAACAGAACAGGCTTGTATATGACATCGATGAACTGCAGAATATTGTAATTATCAGCTGCAGGGGACATTATGAAGATTGAAAAATGAATGGGGCTGTCGTGTGACAGCCCTGTTGTTTTACAGTTTATTTTTAGTTCTTTTTCTACTTCTGCAAAGCAGAATAGAGCAATCGCGAGCGGAAAGAACTGCCGCTAAAACGACCGTTCCCGGAGCAATAAGGCATATCATCTAAGACGAACAAGTGCCTTCTGCAATTTGCGCCCGATAAAAAGGGAGGCGAGTATTTTCACCGCATCGCCGGGCAGATAGGGGAGAACTCCGGCCGCCAGCGCCGCGGGCAGGGGCAGATGCATCTGCACGGCGAGCCACACCGTACCGAAGGTATAGCAGACGGCGGTGCCTAAAACCAGTCCTGCAAGCTGGAGAAGGGGGCGTTCACGGAAATGTTCCGCGAAAAAGCCGCCGATGAGGGCAAGGAAGAGATAGCCAATCAAATATCCTCCGGTAGGTCCAAGCACTTTTCCGGGACCGCTTCCGAAGGAGGAGAAGACGGGAACTCCTGCCATACCGATGAGGATATAGAGAAGACAGCTGACAGCGCCCGCTTTCATGCCGAGCACAAAGCAGGAGAGATAGAGTCCGAAGGTGGCGAGGGAAAGTGGGATGGGGCTGAATGGAAGCGGTATGGTAAAGGGGCTGATGACGCAGAGGACGGCGGTCATCAGGGCTGTTTTTGTCAATGTCTGGGTAGATATTTTTGCTGCGTTCATGGAAATCTCCTTGTTAAATAGAATGGTGAGGCAGGGATGAGAAAAGTAAGCGGTGGTTTACATTTTCCGAAAAGGATACTGCCTTATAATTTAGGAAAAGTATAAAATAGAAGTGGAAGAATGTCAACTTGCAATTGAGATAAGTTGACATTTTGAAGCTGAAAAAGAGATTCTAACAGGAAATGTCGAAGATGACGGCATCTGATTTAGAGAAATTTTATAAGGCTTTTGCGGAAGCATGTGCTATACTATAGAGAACAATATAAGAGAAAGAATTACATAAGACGGCAGGAGCAAAAAGATGGAGGGATTCTGCCGATTTGAGGCTGAGATATGGAGTGTTGATATGTTTGGCTATGTGACGATTTGTGAACCGGAATTAAAAGTAAAAGATTTGAGAAAATACAAGGCATATTACTGCGGGCTGTGTCATACGCTTAAGGAAAAATACGGTATATCCGGGCAGATGACGCTAACATATGATATGACGTTTGCCATCCTTCTTTTGACATCACTGTACGAGAGCGAGACACAGACGGAATCCCACAGATGCAAGGTACACCCGGTGAAGAAGCAGGTCATGCTGCAAAATGAGATTACCGGATATGCGGCGGATATGAATGTACTGCTGGCGTACTATCATCTGGAGGACGACTGGAAGGATGAGAAAAAGGTCAGTGCTTTCGCGGGAAAAACCGCCCTGGGGCGTAAGGCGAAAAAAATCATGGAGAGATACCCCAGGCAGAGTGCGGCAATTAGAGAATCCCTAAAAGAATTGGCAGAATGTGAGAAGGAAGGCAGCACAGATTTAGACCGGACAGCCGGATGTTTCGGACGGCTGATGGAAGAGCTGTTTGTATGGCGCGAGGACGTGTGGGAGAAAAATCTGCGCAGGATTGGATTTTTTCTTGGCAAATTCATCTATATCATGGATGCCTATGAAGATTTGGAGGAGGACATAAAAAAGGGCTGTTATAACCCTCTGAAAAAGCTTTATACACAGGAGGATTACGAGGAGAGATTAAAGCAGATACTCTGTATGATGATAGCGGAGTGCAGTCTGGAGTTTGAAAAGCTCCCCTGTATTGTAGATGTGGACATTTTGAGAAATATATTGTATGATGGAGTCTGGAATCGTTATAATAAGATACAGTTGAAGAAAAGAGAGGGAAAGGAACAAAAACATGACAAAGAATCCATATGATGTGCTGGGGGTATCCCCCAATGCATCGGATGATGAGATAAAGAGGGCATACCGCGACCTGACAAGGAAATACCATCCGGATGCCAATGTGAACAATCCTCTGGCGGACTTAGCGGAGGAGAAGTTCAAAGAAGTGCAGGAAGCTTACGATGCTATCATGAAGGAGCGCTCCGGCGGTGGCGGTTATGCGGGCGGCAGCAGCTACAGCGGCTCAAACTCCGGCAGCTATTCTTACGGCTATGGCGGCGGTTACAGCCAGGCACAGCAGGACCCGCAGATGCAGGCGGCAGTCAATTATGTGAACAGCCGTCAGTATCGGGAGGCGCTCAATGTGCTGGACCAGATACAGAACCGGACGGCGATGTGGTATTATGTCAGCGCTTATGCCAATGCAGGACTCGGCAATAACCTGGTGGCGAGAGAGCACGCAGCCCAGGCGGTGAATATGGAGCCTAACAACCTGCAGTACCGGCAGCTTTTGAACCAGTTGGATTTCAGCAGCCGCAGATATCAGAACAGCCCCTTTGGAGGCGGATACGGCGCAGGCGGTTCTTCCTGCGGGACAGGAAATCTGTGCTGCGATTTGTGGTGTGCGGATACATTGTGTGAATGTATGGGAGGAGACCTTTGCTCATGCATGTAAGAGCGAAATCAATCGCATTCGGCGGGCTTCTGCTCGCCTTATCTGTCGTCTGCATGGCGCTGGGAAGCGTCATCGAGACAAATACACTGTTTTTGCTGGCAGCGGCATCCTATTTTGTGGGAATCATTATACGGGAGTTTGGCATGCGGACAGGGGCAGCCTTTTATCTGGCGGATGTGCTTCTGGGCTTTTTAGTGACGTCGAATAAATTCTACGTGATTTCGTTTGCGGCGATGGGATTTTATATCCTGGCGGTAGAGGCTGTATGGCGGCTGCTTGAGAGACGTCCGCAGATGGGGAAAAGGCACGCCGTGTTCTGGGTGTCGAAATATGTCATTTTTAATGTGATGTATCTTCCGCTTCTCTGGATTTTCCGGGAGATGTTGTTTGCGCAGGCGATTCCCGATGCAGCTCTTCTCGGCGTTGCTTTCACGGGACAGATAGCGCTGTGGATTTATGACAGGGCATATGAGTATGTGCAGGGGCATATATGGAATAAAATGCGCGGCAGACTGCTGCGTTAGGAGTGCGGAGAAAATTCTTGAAAAATGTGTACAGGGCTCGTATAATAAAAGCCGGATTACATAGGAAGAAGGGAGACTGGATATTATGAGTATAAAAATTGGTATTTTAGGATATGGAAATCTCGGACGCGGTGTAGAGTGCGCGGTAAAGCAGAATCCTGACATGGAACTTGCGGCGGTATTTACCCGCAGAAATCCCGAAGATGTAAAGATTTTGACAGAGAATGTGCCGGTGTGCAGAATCGATGAGGCAGGAGACTGGAAGGACAAAATTGATGTCATGATTCTCTGCGGGGGAAGCGCTACAGACCTTCCCAAGCAGACCCCGGTCTATGCGAAGATGTTCAATGTAGTGGACAGCTTTGATACGCATGCGAGAATTCCGGAGCATTTTGCGAATGTGGATGCGGCTGCAAAAGAAGGCGGCAAAGTAGGCATTATTTCCGTGGGCTGGGACCCGGGAATGTTCTCCCTTAACAGAATGTACGCCAATGCAATTCTTCCGCAGGGCAAGGATTACACATTCTGGGGTAAAGGCGTCAGCCAGGGGCACTCTGATGCAGTGCGCCGTGTAGAGGGTGTAAAGGACGCGAAACAGTATACGGTACCTGTGGACGCGGCTCTGCAGGCAGTCAGAAACGGGGAGAATCCGGAGCTGACCACACGCCAGAAGCACACGAGAGAGTGCTTTGTTGTGCTGGAAGAAGGCGCGGATGCGAAGAAGGTAGAAGAAGAGATTAAGAATATGCCGAATTATTTCTCTGACTATGATACTACTGTGAATTTCATCAGCGAAGAGGAATTAAAGAAGAACCACAGCGGAATCCCGCACGGCGGATTTGTACTGCGCAGCGGTAAGACCGGCTGGAACGAGGAACACAGCCACCTTATCGAGTACAGCTTAAAGCTGGAGTCCAACCCGGAATTTACAGCTTCTGTACTCGCAGCTTACGCAAGAGCAGCGTACAAGCTTTCCAAAGAAGGACAGGCAGGGTGCAAGACCGTCTTTGACATCGCTCCGGCTTACTTAAGTGAAAAGAGCGGAGAAGAATTAAGAGCGCACATGCTGTAATCCGAAAAAGGAGAGCGTTTGCGCTTCGGTGGGAAGAGGCGAAAGAGCACAGGCTCTAAGTGAATGAGAATCAAAAAGACACTGTATTGCAAGGAACATACCCTTGTAGATACAGTGTCTTTTTTCTTACAGGACACTCCAGAGGACGTTCTTATAGGATAAAAGCCCTCCGGGAAATGCACGCCTTTCTATATAAAAGGAAAGAGTCACATTTGCTGTGACTCAAAGGGGGAAAAAGTTTATGAAAAAGTGTTCTTTCTTAAGAACAATTATAGTATATAATTTAGTTGTGTTTAAATTGTGATGAAGTTTTGAATGGATTATGAACAAATCTATAAAAAAATATGAAGACGAATCATAAAACCGCGTGAAAAAGGGGCTTAAAGGGTGCGTTTTACTCCTGAGCGGTGTCTGTATACACATCTTTTAAGATTTACGGTACATTATTTGCTAAAATTCTTTCAAATTTTACCAAGACCATGGTATAATAATCCCACAGATGCAATGCAGGATAAAACAGCGGATATAGGAGTGGAACAATGAAGGCATTATATTATGACGGGACACGGATTGTTTACAGAGAGGATTATCCGAAGCCGGTACGGGAAAAGGATGAGTCACTGATTCGGATTCTCATGGCGGCGGTGTGCAGTACGGACCGGGAGATACGAAAGGGGTATAAGCCGGGATTTACCGGAGTGATGGGACATGAGTTTGTCGGCGTTGTGGAGGAGTCGGACAAGCCCGAACTGATAGGGAAGCGGGTGGTAGGAGAGCTGAACGCGGGATGCGGGCACTGTCTCTACTGTAAGAGCGGCAGGGAAAAGCACTGTCCGGACCGCAGAGTTATCGGGATGGAGGGGAAAGACGGCTGCTTTGCGGAGTATATGACATTAAAGACCCATTTCATTCATGAGGTACCGGAGGAACTGGAGACAGAAGTGGCTATCTTCACAGAGCCTCTTGCTGCGGCATTCGAGATTACGAGCCAGGTTCATATCAGACCGGACACGAATGTGGCACTTTTGGGTGATGGACGTCTGAGTCTGATGATTGCGCAGGTTTTGAACCTGACGGGAACGGATTTGACGGTAATCGGAAGGCACCCGGAGAAGCTGGAAAAATTTGCGGGATTTGCAAAAGTTACGACACAGGCGGACGATACGTATGAGATTATCGTGGATGCGACAGGTTCTCCTGAAGGGTTGGAGCTGGCGAGGCGTCTCATCCGCAGGCAGGGGACCATTATTGTGAAGAGTACCTACGCGGGGACGGCGAATGTGGACATGAGTTATTTTGTCGTCAACGAGATTACCATAAAAGGAAGCCGCTGCGGTCCTTTTGAACCGGCTCTTAAAATGCTGGCGCAGAAGAGGATTGCGCTGCCGCAGATAGAACTGTTTGACCTGGCAGATTACGAGAGCGCGTTTTCTTACCGGGGATTTAAAGCGGGGTTCCGGCTTTCTTATTAAAAAGCGGACAGTGACACCGGACAATGTACATGGATGGATTTGACCGATGGACTGTTATACGGACATGGACTGATGTAAAAATGGGAAGACTATAACAGGAAAGGAAGACAGCTATGGATGAATTAAAAAAAGTGACGCATATTGATAATGTGAGACTGGGAGAGGATGAAAAGAGTGTCATCATTATAGACCAGACCAAACTGCCGAATATTACAGAGTATCTGACGCTGAGTACAGCAAAAGAGTTGTATGAGGCAATTTTTGAATTAAAAGTCAGAGGAGCGCCGGCGATTGGCATCTGCGCGGCGTACGGGATTTATGTGCTGGCCGCCCAGATTGAGACGGAGGATTTCGACCAATTTTATGAGCAGTTTAAGGCAGATAAAGAATACCTGGATTCCTCCAGACCCACGGCGGTGAATTTAAGCTGGGCGTTGAACAGAATGGAGCAGGTGGTGCTGGGCAATAAAGAGAAGAGCGTGGCGGAGATTAAATCATTGCTGCTTAAGGAGAGCAGGCTGATTCAGGAAGAGGATATGCAGATGTGCAGAGCCATTTCCGAGTACGGTTTAAGTCTCTTAAAAGACGGCGATGGCGTTCTCACCCACTGCAATGCCGGACCTCTTGCCACTTCGCGATACGGCACGGCGCTGGGACCGCTGTTCCTCGGCAAAGAGAAGGGGATGGAGTTCCATGTGTTTGCGGACGAGACAAGACCGCTTCTGCAGGGGGCGAGGCTGACCGCCTATGAACTGCAGAAGGGAGGCATTGATGTTACCCTCATCTGCGACAATATGGCGAGCATTGTCATGAAAAACGGCTGGGTGCAGGCGTGTTTCGTAGGCTGTGACCGCATTGCCGCCAACGGCGATGCGGCGAATAAGATAGGAACCAGCGGCGTGGCAATCCTGGCGAAGCATTATGGGATTCCTTTCTATGTGCTGGGACCTACTTCCACGATTGACATGAACTGCCCGACCGGCGACGATATCTGCATTGAGTTGAGAGACCCGGATGAGATTAAGAAGAAGTTCTACACAGAGCCCATGGCGCTGGAGGATGTGAAATGTTATAATCCGGCATTTGATGTCACGGACCACACGCTTATTTCCGGTATTGTCACAGAATACGGCATCGCAAGAGCGCCGTATGAGCAGAGTTTGAAAGAAATATTTCAAAAAAGAGAAAGCGGCGTTGCAAGATAGGAAGACAGGTGTTATAATCGAGAATAATAAGTGATTGGCTATATATTAGTCAAACTTATTAAAATATAAAAGGAGGAGTGATATGATGAAAAAGAAAGTATTGGCAGCGATTCTTTGTGTGGCTATGACAGTCTCTCTTGCGGTTGGCTGCGGAAGCAACGCGGAGGGTGACGCAAAGAGCGGCAGCACGTCTTCAGAGGCGGAAGGCAAAGACGAAGGAGCGGGCGATGCGCTGAATATTGCGATTGTATCCAGCCCCAACGGAGTGGATGACGGTTCTTTCAATGAAGACAACTACAACGGTGTACTGGCTTACATTGACGAACATCCGGATGCAAAGGTAACGACCATCCGTGAGGAGACAGGAGTTCCGGCGACTGTAGTAGAAAAGATTACGGAAATTGCCGGAAGCTATGATGTTGTGGTATGCCTGGGATTCCAGTGCGCAGGAATCGGAACAGTAGCGCAGGATAACCCGGATGTGGATTTCATTCTTGTTGACAGCTTCCCGACAGACGCGGAAGGTGCGGAGGTTGAATTGGACAACGTTTACGCGATGCAGTTCGCGGAGCAGGAGAGCGGATTCTTTGCAGGAATCGCGGCGGCTCTTGAGACACAGACAAATAAGGTTGCGGTTATGAACGGACAGCCTTTCCCGTCCAATGTAAACTATCAGTTTGGTTTTGAGTCAGGCGTAAACTACGCGAACAGCAAGTTCGGTACCAGCGCAGAATGTGTAGAGCTCAAATCCTACGCAGGAGTTTATAACGATGAGAACATCGGCGGAAACTACAGCGGAAACTTCTCAGATGAGGCAACCGGAAAAGTTATCGGTGAATCTCTTATCAAAGAGGGATGTGATATTATCTTTGTGGCAGCCGGAGCTTCCGGAAACGGTGTGTTTACAGCAGCTAAGGAAGCCGGAAATGTAAAAGTCATCGGATGTGATGTTGACCAGTACGATGACGGAGCAAACGGCGACTCCAATATCATCCTGACATCTGCGCTGAAATGCATGAGCATCAATGTGGAGAGACAGCTCAACGCGATAGCTGACGGTTCTTTCAAGGGAGAGAATGTAATCCTGAAGGCGGATACCGATTCCACAGGCTATGTGAAAGAGGATGGCAGACAGCAGCTTTCTGCAGATACAATTGCAAAATTGGATGAAGTTTTTGCACTTGTCAAAGATGGAAGTATCGTTCCTGCATCGAGTGCATTAGACAGTACTCCGGAAGATTTCCCCGGACTGAATGACTGATACAAGAGGAGAGAAATGGGCAGTCCACTGATGAGGTGAGTCTGCCCATCTTTTTTGCAATACAGCAAGAAAGGGATGAAGAAGAACAGGAGAGGTCAATGTCAGAAGAATATATTGTAGAGATGCGGCATATCACGAAGCGGTTTCCCGGCATTGTCGCCAATGATGATGTCAGTATTGAGATTAAAAAAGGAGAGATTTATGCGCTCCTGGGTGAGAACGGCGCGGGAAAATCGACTTTGATGAGTATGCTCTTTGGTATGTATGAGCCGGACGAGGGCGAGATTTACGTGAAAGGGCAGAAGGTGAACATCACTTCACCGAATCATGCGACAAAATTGAATATCGGAATGGTGCATCAGCATTTTAAACTTGTGTCAAATTATACCATAGCAGAAAATATCATCATGGGTATGGAGCCGGTGAAAAAGCTGTTCGGAGTCTTTCCGCAGGTGGATATCAAAAGTGCCAATGAGCAGATACGTAAGCTATCGGAAGAATATGGTCTGGAAGTGGACCCTACTCAGGTCATTGAGAAAGTCAATGTCTCCATACGGCAGAGGGTGGAGATACTGAAGATGCTCTACAGAGAGGCGGAGATTCTGATTTTTGACGAGCCCACGGCGGTACTCACGCCTCAGGAGATAGAGTTCCTGCTTCAGATTATCCGCAATCTGCGTGACGGAGGGAAGACGATTATCCTTATTACACACAAGCTGGAGGAAATCAAGCAGGTGGCAGACCGCTGCGCAATACTGAACCGCGGAAAGCTCATCGATGTGAGAGATGTGGCGTCCACATCCACCCAGACGATGGCGAGACTGATGGTAGGGCGAGAGGTCTCCTTTAAGACGGAAAAGTCAAAGCCCCAGTTTGGTGATACCGTGCTGAAAGTAGAAAACTTAAGCGTAGTAAATCAGGACCATTTTGAGGTCGTGAAAGATGTATCTTTTGAGGTGCATAAGGGAGAAATTTTCGCAGTCGCGGGAGTTTCCGGAAACGGACAGGTGGAACTGGCGGATGCCATTGCCGGTTTGGTGAAGGCTTCCTCCGGTAAAATATTTCTAAACGGAGCAGATATCACCGATATGTCTATCCGGCAGAGGACGGAGGCGGGAATTTCCTATATCCCTGAGGACCGCCAGGAATACGGATTGGTACTCGACTTTTCTCTGAAGGATAACCTGGCGCTTAAGAGTTATTATCAAAAACCCTTCTCCAGCAGTTCAGGAGTGCTGAACCGCGAGGCGTTTCAAAAGTATGGGGAAGAGCTGATTGAGAGATATGATATCCGCAGCGGACAGGGAACAGAGACGCAGGTGCGTTCCATGAGCGGCGGAAACCAGCAGAAAGCAATCATAGGGCGTGAGATTGAATTGAAATCAGACCTCATGATTTTTGTACAGCCTACACGTGGGCTGGATATCGGCGCAATTGAAAATATCCACAGGCAGATAATCGCCGAGCGGGACCAGGGCAAAGCGGTGCTTTTGATTTCCCTGGAACTGGACGAGATTATGAATTGCGCGGACACCATCGGCGTCATCTATAACGGCGCCATCGAAAAGATTGCGCCTGCGGAGGAACTGACGACAGAACAGGTGGGAGAGTTCATGATGGGGGTGAAGGATAAATGAAAAAGATATTTGTAAAACTTCTTGGAAATGAAAAGACACAATTTATCACAATCCCGGTTTTTTCTATCCTGTTAAGTCTCATCGTGGGTATGGTCGTGATTGGGCTGCTGGGAAAATATCCGCTGACAGCGTACACGAACCTCCTCCAGGGAAGCGGTCTGCTCCCCAAGCCGGAATACTCCGCGTACCAGGGGATGCTCACGGATTTTACAAGTTTCCTTAATATGATGACGCCCATGCTGTTCGCTTCTCTGGCGGTAGCGGTGGCGCTTAAGGCGGGACTGTTCAATATTGGTGTGTCCGGTCAGATGCTGGCGGCAGGCTATGTGGCGACGGTCACAGTGGGCTATTCTGCCATGTCCGCGCCCATCGCTAAACCACTGGTACTTTTGATTGGGATTGCGGCAGGCATGGCGGTAGGCGGACTGATTGGATTTCTGAAATATAAATTCAATATCAATGAAGTTGTATCGTCTATCATGATTAACTACATCATACAATATCTGACGAGCTTTTTTATCAATACAAAATATATGGACCAGATATCCAGACAATCCAAAGCAGTAAGCAGTGAGGCAAGGCTTACGCTTATGAAGGTGCCGATGGGAAATCTGAAGGTGGATTTGCCATTGTGCATCATTCTGGCAGTCATCGCAGCGATTGTCGTGAAATTTTTGCTGGACCGCACCCGCATGGGCTATGAGATAAAAACAGTGGGCGCGAACCGGAACGCGGCGCGTTATGCGGGAGTCAATGTGGGAAAGACACTGATAACCTCCATGATGCTTTCCGGCGCTATGGCTGGTTTGGCAGGCGTGACTTACTATTTGGGATACCTGGATTCTATCCAGCCAAAGGTGCTTGCGAGCACAGGATTCGATGCGATTGCGGTGGCGCTTCTTGGAAACAGTAACCCAGTGGGCATCATTTTCTCCTCCTTCATGATTACCGGAGTGACGAAGGGCAGCAGCTATATGAGCGCGGCATCGGGGATTGAGATGGAGATTGCTTCGGTTATCACAGGGCTGATTCTTCTGTTCAGCGCCTGCGGCGCCTTCATCCGCTATGAAGTGAAAAAATGGAAGACAGAGCTGGAAGAGAAAGGCAGAGAGGAGGGACGCGCATGAATACAATCATCATAGATGGTCTGTCGTTTGCTCTGCCGTTGTTTGCCATGGCAATCGGCGGTATTTACAGCGAGAGGAGCGGTGTTACAAACCTGGCGATTGAAGGGCTCCAGGGAGTCGGCGCTTTCTTCGGAGCGCTCTTTGTTGTTTTGGTGGCAGGCAATCAGGGGACAAATTCGCAGGCGATATTCTACCTGTCTTTCCTTTTCGCGATGTTGGGAGGAATGGTATATGCGCTGCTTCACGCTTTGCTCTGCGTAAAATTCAAGGCAAATCAGGTTATCAGCGGCGTGGTCATCAATATTCTGGCGATGGCATTGACGGCTTTTTTGACAAAACAGGTGAACAAAAGTGTGTTTAACGCTCCCTCAGACAAGTTCCAGCTCGGGGTTTCTGTCAGATTTACTGTGCCGGTACTCTCTGATATCCCGGTGTTGGGCGCTGTGTTTACAAATATATATCCTTTTGAAATTATCATTATCGTGGTGGCGTTTATCGCCTGGTTCATGCTCTATCGTTCGAGATTCGGACTGCATCTGCGTGCCTGCGGCGATAACCCTCACGCGGTGGATGCGGCGGGACGCAATGTAGGACAGATACGCACGGTGGCGATTATGGTGTCAGGGGCACTATCCGGTCTCGGCGGTATGTGCTTTGCCTACTCTATCTCCGCGAAGTTTTCGGAGAGCATTTATGTGGGCTATGGATATCTGGCTATCGCGGCGCTGATTTTCGGAAATTGGAAGATACTTCCCACACTGGGAGCATGTCTTCTGTTCGGGTTTGCGCGTTCGGCGGGATACCAGATTGTACAGGTGTTGGAGAAGCCAAGCAGCTACTCAGATTTGGTCATGATTCTTCCGTATCTGCTGACACTGCTTCTGCTTATGTTCTTCTCCAAATATAACCGCGCGCCCAAAGCGCTGGGAGAGATTTACGACAAAGGAAAACGATAGAGAGACGATAAATAGCAGATAGAAAGAAGCACGCTGCGCGAGAAAGAAAATATAGTTGAAACCATTGTATTTGATTGGAGAGTTCCGTATGGAGCTCTCTGATTTTATATTTGGAAAATAGCTGCGGATGCTCCGCGCTTCGGTGCTGTTTTGCAGTACAATTGCAGCAAAATCAGACAGAATTTGACAAAGAATAAATACGTATGACGTCAGACGTATCTTACACACTTAAACATCATACGTTTCAAAAAACAAAAGCATGGCGGATTTATGGGAAAAAGTGGATATGGGTATAAAATATTGGTATTTAAATCGGCGATTTGCATAAAAAATTGGTATTAAATTACTTTAAATGTAATGAAATACAAATCTGCTGTTTACAAACGTCATACGTTTGGCTTATAATTAGTACAACGAAATAAGATAAAGAGAGGAGGAACAAGATGACGAAAAGCGGCGGCAAAAGCCTTGCAGTCAGGGTGGCGGAAGCATTGAGGAAAGAAATCATCGAGGAACGCTTAAAGCCGGGAGACAAGCTTCACAGCGAAAGCGAGCTGATGGAGCAGTTCAAAGTGAGCCGGACGACGATTCGGGAGGCGATGAAACTTCTGAAAGCAGAGAACATCGTTGAGATTAAACGGGGAAACGGCACCTTTGTCAGCGACAAGACGGGAATCACAGAAGACCCCCTGGGACTTCGTTTTTCTGAGAAACCGGAACTATTAGCAGAGCTTCTGGAAGCGAGAATTGTGATTGAACCCCGGCTGATGGAACTTGCGGTTTTTCGTGCGACACCGGAGGACATTGAATGTGTGAGGCATATCATTGAGCGGATGGAGCAGAAGGAAGAACCGGACGCGGAATATACGGCTCTTGATGTAGAATTTCATACGCAGATTGCGAAATGCGCGCACAACAAGGTACTGGAAACAGTTGTCCCGGTCATCTGTGAATCCATTCAGAAAGGATATCTGGAGACGGTGAATGTGCCGGGCAGCTTCGAGAGAGCGCTGGACAGTCACAAGACCATCTACAAAGCTATGGTGACTAAGGATTTATTCCTTGCACAATATGAGGCGGAACGCCACATCAGACAGACCTTAGGGGATGTCAAGAAACAAAGAAAAGAATTGAAGGAGGAAAAAGAATGAAAGCAAAAAAAGTTTTATCAGCAATGCTGGCAGGCGCGATGTGTGTATCTCTGCTCGCAGGGTGCGGTAACAAGGAGACTTCCGAGAAGGAAGGGAATGCCGATACTCTGACATATTGGTATTGGGCAGATACTCCCGAATACTCAGAGAAGATGCAGGAAATTGTTGCAAACTTCAATGAGACGAACGAGTCCGGTGTTACCATCGTTGCGGAAGAGCAGCCATGGGACGGCGGAGCATACAGCGAGAATATGTTCACAGCAGCGATGGGCGGCGGCGGTCCCGACATTGCGACATTCAAGCTGACATCCACACCGCTCTATGTCAACAATGATCTTTTGGAAGACCTCACACCATATGTTGATGCGTGGGATATGAAAGATGATATCGACGAGAACCTCTACAACATCATGAAAGAGGCAGGCGGCGATGACGAGGCAATGTATGTAATGCCATGGAATACACAGGTTCTCTATGTATATTACAGACCTTCCTATTTCCAGCAGGCAGGTATCGAGGTGCCGACTACATATGAGGAGTTCCTTGAGGCATGCGAGAAGTGTACGATGGATACCGACGGTGACGGCGAGATTGACGTTTACGGATTTGGTATGAGAGGTTCAACAGGCGGACAGGAGCCGTGGGGAAGCTTCATCTACGGACGCGGCGGAAGCTTTGAGGATTTGACAAGCGAAGAGTCCATCGCAGGTATGCAGGACTACATCGACCTCTACGAGAACGGATATGTTCCTCCGACAGCAATGTCTGACGGATTTGATGAAATCATCGCAAACTTCAAGGCTGGAAGAACAGCAATGACCATCCACCACACAGGTTCTTCCGCAGGAATGGTTGAGACCTTTGGCGACGATGTATCCGCATTCGCATTCCCGGCAGGGGACGGACAGTGGACATCCATGGGAGATACTGAGAATGTTATGTTCTCCTCCTGTGCAAACAAAGACGCAGCATTTGAATTCCTGACCTATATGGCAACAGGCGACGGCGAGATGGAGTGGTGTAAAGCTACAAACAACGTTCCGGTAAGCAAGACTGTACAGGCTGACGCTTATTTCCAGGATGACCGCTTCATGCAGGCATCTATCGCAGGACAGTCTTATGCAGGTATCATCCCAATCCTGGATACAACATCTGAGTGGATTAGCACAACATGGCCAAACACAATCGCACAGGCTCTGTCAGGCGATATTGATGCGAAGGCTGCAATGGAGACATTGAATTCCGCATTATACGAGAAGTAGGAGTTTAGATTAGCAGGAGGGGTAACAGTGACAAAACGAAAAGTAAATATATGGCCTTATCTGCTCGTAGCTCCGGCTCTGATTATAGTGGTGGCTGTTGTATTCGTTCCATTGATACAGGCTATTCTGATGAGTTTTCAGAGTTATGATTTGAGAAGGCCTCATGATATCGCATTAAATGGACTGGCAAATTATGCAGAGATGTTCCAGGACCCGCTGTTCTGGAACGCTCTGTGGAGGACACTGGTATGGGTGATTGCCGGAGTAGGTTTCCAATTCCTGTTCGGCTTCATCCTTGCCCTCCTGCTGAATCAGAAATTCAAAGGGCGGGGCGTAATCCGTGCAATCAGTCTGATTCCCTGGTGTACACCGGGTGTACTGATTGGTCTGATGTGGCGCTGGATTTATGATGGAAATTATGGTGTGCTCAATGATATTCTTACAAAACTGCACCTGATTGACCAGAGTATCCCGTTTTTGGGGCAGAAAGATACAGCGTTCATTGCGGTCATCGTGACCATTATCTGGCAGGGAATTCCTTTCTTTGCCCTGATGATTATGGCAGGACTGCAGAGTGTTCCGCAGGAAATGTACGAGGCGGCGGATATTGACGGGGCGACCTGGTTCCAGAAATTGTTCCGGCTGACCATACCGTCCATTAAGAACTCGTTGTTTGTAACACTGCTGCTGCGTATCATCTGGGTGGCGAACTCCGTGGACGTCATCTACAACATGACGAGCGGCGGACCTGCGTACTCGACACAGACGCTGAGTGTATATATTTTCCAGCAAGGTAACTCGTTGAATATGGGATATGCGTCAGCCATGTCAATCGTTCTCGCGATATTACTGGCATTTGTGGCGGTTCCATACTTGATTCATACATTTAGGGGGGAGAAGTAGATGGAAAGTAGACATCCGACACCGTTGAAAAGATTCTTATGTCTGTACCTGCCTTTGGCTGTTATCCTGCTTTTCCTTCTGTTCCCGTTTTATTGGACGTTTGTGACATCCATTAAACCGCAGGAAGAGTTGTATGGCGCGGTGGTAACATACTGGCCGCAGCATCCGACGCTGGAATCTTATAAGAAGTTATTTACAAGTTTTGAATTTATAAAATATATGGGACACAGCTTATTTGTAGCAGCGATTACGACAGTCGTATCTCTGTTTGTATCTGTACTGGCGGCGTATTCCTTCTCCCGTTATGAGTTTAAGGGAAGAAAGATATTGATGTCCATGTTCCTTACAAACAACATGTTCCCGACCGTGCTGCTGCTCATACCGCTGTATGCCATTATGAGAAATCTGGGTATCTTGTATACTCCGATGGCTTTGATTTTAGCATATACGACATTTACCATTCCATTTTCGGTATGGCTGCTGAATGGCTATATGAATGATGTTCCGCCTTCGCTGGAAGAAGCGGCGCTGGTGGACGGCTGTAACCGTGCGCAGGCATTTATCAGAATTGTCCTTCCTACACTGGTTCCGTGCCTCATCGCCACAGGTGTTTATATTTTCATGACATCATGGAATGAATATACATTCGCGGTAATGTTCACGAATGAAGGAAACCGTACGATTCCGGTAGCGTTAAAGAGTCTGGTAGGACAGCTCGGCGTTCAGTGGGATTTGATTACTGCCGGCGGTATCATCACCATCATTCCTGTCTGCATCATGTTCTTCTTTGCGCAGAAACGTCTGGTAGAAGGACTTACAGCAGGCGCGGTGAAAGGTTAAATGCTTATTTCAAAAAAAGGGAGATAGAAAAATGGATAACAAAAACTTAACAGAAAAGGCAAAACAAATCAGGGCTGACATTGTAAAGATGCTTTACACCAGCCAGTCAGGACATCCGGGCGGGTCCCTGTCCTGCGTAGAAATCCTGATGACCATTTATTACAAAACAGCGAAAATCGACCCGAAGAATCCGCAGTGGGAAGACAGAGACCGCATCGTACTGAGCAAAGGACACGCGTGTCCGGCGCTCTATGCAATCCTTGCTGATTTGGGATATTTCCCAAGAGAAGACCTCTGGTCACTGCGCCAGATTCACAGCCATCTCCAGGGACATCCGGATATGAAGAAGACACCGGGTGTAGATGTAAATACCGGTTCCCTCGGACAGGGCGTCTCCATCGCGGGCGGACTTGCTCTGGGAGCAAAATACCAGAACAAAGATTACAAAGTATATGCAGTCGTAGGAGACGGCGAGATTCAGGAAGGTATCGTATGGGAGGCTGCAATGGCGGCAGCTCACTACAAACTGGATAACCTTATCGTACTTCTGGACCACAACGGTCTGCAGATTGACGGGGCAAATGACGAAGTTATGAGCCTTGGCGATGTGATGGCAAAATATCAGGCATTTGGATTTGAGTGCTTCAAGGTAAACGGACATGACATGGACGAGATTGAAGCTGCAATCAATGCTCCGGTAAGCGGAAAACCGAAATTCATCTGCTGTGAGACACACAAAGGCGAGGGAGTTTCCTTTATGACAGACCAGGCGGGATGGCATGGAAAAGCGCCGAACAAAGAGGAATACGAACAAGCAATGAAAGAACTGGGGGTACAGGAATAATGGGAAAATCATTAAGAGTAGCATATGGCGAAGCATTAAAAGAACTTGGAGACGTAAATGACAAAATTGTGGTACTGGATGCAGACCTTGCACATGCGACAATGACCTGTACTTTTAAGGAGGCTTATCCGGACAGATTTTTCAACTTCGGAATCGCAGAGGGCAACATGGTGTGCGCTTCTGCGGGACTCGCACATGCCGGACTGATTCCGTTTGTGAGCACCTTCGCTCTCTTCGGGTCAGGACGTGCCTATGAGCAGATTAGAAACTCTGTGAGCTATGTAAACGCGAATGTAAAATTTGCTTTCTCACACTCCGGACTCTGTGTCGGAGAGGACGGCGGAAGCCATCAGACAATCGAGGATATCGCGCTCATGAGAGTGCTGCCGGGAATGACAATTTTCGTTCCCTGTGACCCGATTGAGACAAAGAAAGCAGTTCAGGCTGCGGTTGAGATAGACGGACCGGTTTATATCCGTGTGGCAAGACCGGTATGCGAGGATATCACTGCAGAGGATACTCCGTTCATCCCGGGAAAAGCAAATGTGATGAAAGACGGAAAAGATGTATGCATCATCGCCACAGGACTGATGGTACCGAAGGCTCTCGAAGCAGCAGAACAGCTCAAAGCAGAGGGCATCGATGCGGCAGTTGTAAACATGCACACCATCAAACCGATTGACGAGGAGTGCATCCTGAAGATGGCAAAACAGTGCAAGGGCATTGTGACAGCAGAAGAACACTCTATCATCGGCGGACTTGGCTCCGCGGTAGCGGAAGTTCTGGCAGGACAGCCGGATGTGAAATTCGCGAGAGTGGGTATCATGGATAAATTCGGCAAGTCAGGAAAACCGGAAGAACTGTTCGAGGAGTACGGTCTGACAGCAGAAAATATCGTGAAAAACTGCAAATCTGTATTGTAGAAAACGGGTATAGAAAACAGTCAAAAAACGCTGTCCTCTCTTTGCGGGGCGCGCGCCTCAAAAGTCTTTAAGGGAGTGTGGAAACTCCCGCAAAGAGAAGGACAGCCACAAAATAAACAGCTATAAAAGGAGAAACCATCATGAAAATAGCAGAATACGAATTTGGCGGCGAAGGAATGCAGAGAGTATTTGAGAACGAGAAATGGACCGTCGGAATCAAGAACTGGAAACCGGCGAACGACATCACAGGAATTGACTGCCTGGAGCGTCACAATCTGACAGATGAGCTTTTCGTTCTTGTAGCAGGAAGCTGTACACTGGTTTATGCCAACGAGACAGACAACGGTCTGGAGTTCGGCTCAGTAGCTATGGAGCCAAACAAAGTTTACAACATCCCGGCGACACTGTGGCACAACACCATCACATGCAAGGACACGAAGATGATTCTGATAGAGGATTCTTCCACAAGCATGGACAACAGTGACATCTACAATCTGGATGCAAAAGAGCTGGAGACCGTAAAGTCTCTTGTAAAATAACGCACAGACAGCTTGAAAAACCGAGGTGACAAGAAATGAAATTTTTTATTGATACAGCAAAAGTAGAGGATATCCGCAAGGCAAATGATATGGGAATCATCTGCGGAGTTACTACCAATCCGTCTCTGATTGCGAAAGAAGGCAGAGTATTTGAGGAAGTTATCGCAGAGATTGCTTCCATCGTAGACGGTCCTATCAGCGGTGAAGTCAAGGCAACGACAACAGACGCGGAAGGCATGATTGCCGAGGGACGTGAGATTGCGAAAATCCATCCGAACATGGTTGTAAAGATTCCTATGACAGTGGAAGGCTTAAAGGCATGTAAAGTGCTGACACAGGAAGGAATCAAGACCAATGTGACTCTGGTATTCACTGCGAACCAGGCGCTTCTGGCAGCACGCGCGGGCGCTACCTATGTTTCCCCGTTCCTTGGGAGACTGGACGACATTTCCGTGCGCGGCACAGATTTGATAGCAGAAATCGCAGAAATCTTCCGTGTTGCGGGAATTAAGACAGAAATCATCGCAGCAAGTGTCCGCCATCCGATGCACGTGACAGACTGTGCTCTGGCAGGCGCACACATCGCCACCGTACCGTATAAAGTTCTGGAGCAGATGACAAAACATCCGCTGACCGACGCCGGAATCGAGAAATTCCAGGCAGATTACAAGGCGGTATTCGGAGAGTAATAAAACAGTGGCAGGCTGTGTACAAGTAATTGTAAAAATAGCCGTATTAATGGGAATTGGAATCTTTTGCCGGAAAAAGAACATTCTGACAGATGAAGGAATACGTTCAGTGAAAAATCTGGTCATCCAGATTATGCTTCCGGTGATGATTTTCAATTCCCTTTTAAGTGTGGATTATTCCGGCGACCTTGCGATACTGATGATTGTGATGTTCTCGGAGACAGCTCTGGGATTGGTGTTAGGTTTTGCGTTAAAGCGGACGGCGAAGCTGTTTGACAGAATCTTTCCTTATATGCTGACCTGCGCGGAGACGGGGATGGTCGGGTATGCCCTGATTGCCGCAATTTTAGGGGAAGACAGTATCCACTACATGGCGATGATTGGCGTGGGCCCGGCATTGTTCGCCTTCAGCGTCTACTTTTCCATGTTGTCCATGACCGTGGGACAGAAGGCGAAAGGAAAGGACATTTTAAAAAATGTGGCGACCTCCCCCACGCTGCTGGCTTCCATTTTAGGAATGGCAGGGGGTATAAGCCCCGTAGGAGGCTGGCTGCTCTCCGGCAGCTTCGGCGCGGTGTTTTCCGAGGTGGTGTCCGCTATTACGGCGCCGGTATCCACCATCATGTTGATAGCGGCGGGGTACAGTTTTGTGATTCGCAGGGCGGTGCTCAAGGAAGCGATAAAGACCACGGCGCTCAGATATCTTATCTGGGGGACGTTCTGCGCGGTGACCTGCTTTTTGTTCTGGCGGTACATGCATATGGAGAAAAATATGCTGATTTCCCTTGTGGTATTTATGATGCTTCCGCCCAGCTTTATCATTACGGTTTATGTGCGGGAAAAGGATGAGATGGAGTATGTGTCTGTGACGACGTCCGCGTGCCTGGCAGTGACACTGGTCGTGTCGGCGGTGGCAGCGGCGTTCGTATAAAAATCCGGCGGCATCGGATTTGCGGTTTGGATAGAGAAAGAAAAAGAGAAAGAGAGGAGAATGGCTGTGAAAGATAAAAATTGCGCATATTGTATGCGGGGAGAATTGTTGGAGGAATTTGGAATCTATATCTGTGAGCTGAAGGTGAGCTCTCTGATTTTATTCAAGGAGCAGAGTAAGCCCGGCAGATGCGTGGTCGCATATAAGGACCACGTCAGCGAGATTGTAGATATCACAGAGGAAGAGAGAAATGCCTTTATGGAGGATGTGGTGCACGCTGCCAAAGCAATCCACAAGGCATTCAAGCCGGATAAGTTAAACTATGGCGCTTACGGGGATAAGGGCTGCCATCTGCACATGCATCTTGTGCCGAAATACGAGGGACAGGATGAGTGGGGCGGGACATTTGAGATGAACCCCAAGAAGAAGTTTCTCACAGATTCTGAGTATAAAGATATGATAGAGAAGATTAAGGAGTATCTTTAAAAAGTGATTGCCGGAATCTTTTGGCAATGATATAATGATTGCATAACTAAAAAGGGGTGCTCGCGTATCAAGCGGGCTGAGAGTAAGCTGAAGTGCTTTAACCCATGACCTGATTTGGATAATGCCAACGTAGGGATATACAGATATGCACAGAGTGTCTGCATAGATATTAAAAACTCTGACTGCCGCAATGTAATTCATACGTTGCGGCAGTTTTTCTAATCAGGCGCAGGATTTTAGAAACATATGCATATCAGGAAGAAAGGTGGAGAAACAATGAGAGAGTATGCAACACAGATGGAAGCGGCGAGAAAAGGAATCGTCACAGAAGAACTAAAGAAAGTGGCCCAGAAGGAGAGGATGAGCCCAGAGGAATTGCTGCCTCTGGTGGCGTCCGGCAAGGTCGTTATCTGCGCGAACAAGAATCACAAATGTATCGACCCGGAGGGCGTGGGCTCTATGCTGCGCACGAAAATCAACGTTAATCTGGGAGTGTCAAGGGACTGCAAGGACTATGATGTGGAGATGGAAAAAGTGATGGAGGCAATCAAACTGGGAGCTCACTCTATCATGGATTTATCTTCCCACGGGGATACGATACCATTTCGCCGCAAACTGACAAGTGAGTGTCCGGCGATGATTGGGACCGTGCCGGTGTACGATTCCGTGATTCACTATCAGAGGGATTTGGACACGCTCTCTGCCAAGGACTTTGTGGATGTCATCCGTCTCCACGCGGAGGATGGCGTGGATTTTGTGACCCTGCACTGCGGAATCACAAGAAAGACCATCGACCAGATACGCAATCACAAGAGGAAGATGAACATCGTCTCCCGCGGCGGTTCCCTCGTATTTGCGTGGATGTGTATGACAGGAGAGGAAAACCCATTTTACGAGTACTACGATGAGATTCTGGATATCTGCCGGGAGTATGATGTGACGATTTCTCTGGGAGATGCCTGCCGTCCGGGATGTTTAGCGGATGCCACGGATGTATGTCAGATGGAAGAACTCATCCGTTTGGGCGAGCTGACGAAACGCGCGTGGGAGAAGGATGTACAGGTGATGGTGGAAGGACCGGGGCATATGCCGCTGGACCAGATTGCGGCGAATATGAAGGTGCAGCAGGCTGTCTGCCAGGGAGCACCCTTCTATGTGCTGGGACCTCTTGTGACAGATATCGCACCGGGGTATGACCATATCACAGCGGCAATTGGCGGCGCGGTGGCAGCGTCCGCGGGCGCGGCATTTCTCTGCTATGTGACTCCGGCGGAGCACCTGGCGCTTCCGAATGTAGACGATGTGAAACAGGGCATCATCGCCTCCAAGATTGCGGCGCACGCGGCGGATATCGCCAAGGGTGTGCGGGGAGCCAGAGAGATGGACGACCGCATGGCGGATGCCAGGAGAGCGCTGGACTGGGAAGCACAGTGGGCGTGCGCGTTCGACCCGGAGACGGCAAAAGCAATTCGGGATGACAGAAGCCCGGAACATGACGACACCTGCTCCATGTGCGGAAAATTCTGCGCGGTGCGCAGCATGAACAAAGCGCTGGCAGGGGAGCATATTGATATTCTCTAAAAAAGGGGTGCCGCACTAATTACTTAATGCGACAGCCCCTGGGAAATCGGCGGAGGGATGTAAAGCCTTCCGCCGGTTATCTGCCTATAACTGAAATTTCTGAGGCAAAAAATGCTCCCTTGACAGCCACCTACGGAAATGCTAATATAGTCACGGAAACAATAGAAAATACTTATATAGATTCACGATTGGGTGAATGTCTCTACCAACTACCGTAATAGTTGACTATAAGTATTAGCAGTGCAGTTCACTGTTGAGAAAGGAAAAGGAGGCATCATCAAATGAGTGAATCTGTTTTTATTTTAAAAGGAAATATTGTTTACAGCAAGAATCCACAGGAATTTGAGATATGTGAGAATGGATATCTTGTCTGCGAGGAAGGGCTTGTGAAGGGCATTTATCAGACGCTGCCGGCTAAATACAGCGGGGCGCCGCTGACAGACTACGGCGAAAAAATCATCATACCAGGGCTTGTGGACCTGCACATCCACGCGCCTCAATATTCATTCAGAGGTCTGGGGATGGATATGGAACTGCTGGACTGGCTGGAAACACATACATTCCCGGAGGAAGCGAAGTTCAAAGATTTGGAATATGCCAGACAAGCTTATGGGATTTTTGCAGATAATTTAAGGAAAAGTGCCACGACAAGGGCATGCATCTTTGCTACGGTACACAGGGAAGGGACTCTGCTGCTGATGGATTTGTTGGAAAAATCCGGGCTGAAGACATTGGTAGGCAAGGTGAATATGGACAGAAATTGTCCGGATTATCTCAGAGAAGAATCGGCGGAAATTTCTGCGAATGAGACAGTAAAGTGGCTTGAGGATGTTCAAAACAGGGATTACAAAAATACCCTTCCCATCCTGACGCCGAGGTTCACTCCGAGCTGTACAGACGAGTTGATGGAGAGAATAAAAGGCATACAGACGAGCCATGGACTTCCGGTACAGTCACATCTGTCAGAAAATCCCGGAGAGATTGCGTGGGTGAAGGAACTGTGCCCGTGGTCGGAGTTTTATGGGGATGCGTATGATAAATTCGGGCTCTTTGGCGCAGACTGCAAAACCGTGATGGCACATTGTGTTTACTCGGATGCCAGAGAACGGGAGCGGATGAAGGAAAACGGAGTTTTCATCGCGCATTGCCCGGAATCCAATATCAATCTGGCATCGGGCGTGGCTCCGGTGAGGACATTTTTAGAGGAAGGACTCCATGTTGGATTGGGAAGTGATGTCGCGGGTGGTTCAACGGAGGATATGTTTACCGCTATGGCGCATGCAATCCAAGCTTCAAAACTGCGTTGGAGGCTTCAGGATGAAAGTTTGAAGCCGCTGACTGTGGAAGAAGCCTTCTACATGGCGACCAAAGGCGGAGGAGGGTTCTTCGGAAAAGTGGGGAGCTTTGAAGAAGGGTATGAGTTCGATGCAGTGGTTCTGGACGATGCGCGGCTTTTACATCCACAGGAACTGGATGTGACAAAACGTCTGGAGAGGCTGGTATATCTGTCTGACGACCGCGAGATTTATGCAAAGTATGCCGGCGGGAAGCAAATTCTGTGATTTGCTCTTGAAATCCTTCCATGACAGCGTTATAATAATTTTTGTAAAAGAAATGAAATTCTTCGGGGTCGGGTGAAAGTCCCAACCGGCGGTATAGTCCGCGACCCGCTTTGATTAGCGGCTGAATCGGTGATACAGTGAGAAGAAGCTGTAAATTCCGATACCGACAGTAAAGTCTGGATGAGAGAAGAAATTGTGTCATATCATTTATGGTAATGAGGCCCCGGATGATTGGTTCGGGGCTTTTCTTTTTTAATAGGAAACTTTGTTCCCTGTTAAACAGAACGCTCTGTGGGGTGCGGAATGTCCGGGGAACATATGCCCTATCCCTGGAAAGTCCATCGAACTGAGAATCCGGCGTCGTATAATGATGACATAAATTGCCGGGAAGATTTCTTTCTTTTCTAAAAAATATAGGGGACCGGGAAAGCCTTTCCTGATATCCGCGGGATATTTAAGGATGGCGGGAGAATTCGGTGCCAAAAGAGAAAAGGAGAGAAAAGAAATGAGTACAGAGACAAACGTAGCAGTAAAACAGGGGACAAGGACAAGTGTGAGGACCATCGTACAGGTTGGTATGCTGGGAGCGCTGGCGACGATTCTGATGATGTTTGATTTCCCGCTTCCATTTGCGCCGTCATTTTACAAGATTGACTTGAGCGAAGTACCGGTATTGATAGGCTGCTTTGCTTTAGGTCCGGTAGCCGGGGCAGCGGTGGAACTGGTGAAGATTCTTGTGAACCTGGTGCTTACCGGGTCAGGCACAGGCGGCGTAGGTGAAATCGCGAACTTTATTATCGGCTGTGCATTCTGTGTTCCGGCGGGAATCATCTACAGAAGGAATCGGACAAGAAAGAACGCGTTGATAGGAATGATAACGGGGGTTGTCGTTATGACTGTGCTCGGCTGCTTTGTAAATGCGTATGTGCTGCTTCCTGTTTATTCCAAAGCTTTCGGTATGCCGATTGATGCGCTGGTAGGGATGGGGACGGCTGTGAACAGTCACATCACAAGCCTGACGACGTTTGTTCTGCTGGCGGTGGCTCCGTTTAACCTGTTAAAAGGCGTAGTTGTATCCTTAATCGTATTTTTAATCTACAAAAAAATCAGCCCGGTATTTAAAATGGGCGCATAACATAAGGGAGGCTTGCTCATATGGAAATGGCGATGCTGCTGTGTGCTGTAGTCATCGCAGTCTGCATACTGACAAACAGATTTACAGAAAAACTTGGAATACCGGCAGTATTGCTGTTTATGGCAATCGGGATGCTCTTCGGAAGCGAAGGGCTTGTTAAGATACCCTTTGATGATTTTGAGGCGGCGGAAAGAATATGTTCCACCGCCCTTGTTTTTATCATGTTCTACGGTGGTTTCGGTACCAATATCAGGGAGGCGAAACCGGTTCTTGGAAAAGCTGTCACCATGGCGACTCTGGGAGTGGTGGTCACCGCCGGAATCACAGGTGCTTTCTGCTGTGTTGTCCTGGGAATGGGGCTGAAAGAAGGTATGCTGATGGGGGCGGTTGTGGGCTCCACAGACGCGGCGTCTGTTTTTTCCATTCTTCGGTCTAAAAACCTCTCTCTGAAAGAAGGTACAGCCTCCCTTTTAGAGGTGGAGAGCGGTTCCAACGACCCTTTTTCCTATATGCTCACTATGATTGTCTTGAGCTGGATGGGAGGTACAGGACAGAATATCGTGTTGATGGTGGCAGAGCAGATTGGATTCGGGATTTTGTTCGGTGTCGGCATAGGCGCGCTGGCTGTGTGGGCGTTCCAGAAGATAGAGTTTGAATTAGAGGGTGCGGACACCATTCTGATGGCAGCGCTGGTACTCTTTGCCTACGCAGGGGCATCCAGAGCCGGGGGGAATGGCTATCTGAGTGTCTATCTGCTGGGAATCATTGTGGGAAACGCGAAATTTAAGAATAAGATTTCTATGATACATTTCTTTGAGGGAATTGACAAATTTGCGCAGATATTGATTTTCTTCCTGCTGGGACTCCTTGTATTTCCCTCTGAACTGGTTCCCATGCTGGGGAAAGCTATTGCTATTTTTCTGGGGCTTACGCTCCTGGCAAGACCGCTGGCGACGGTGCTTTTACTGACACCGTTCAGGGCATCTGCAAGGCAGCAGCTTTTGGTTTCCTTCTCCGGGCTTCGCGGGGCGGCTTCCATCGTGTTTGCTATCATGGTGACGGTAAGTCCGGTGTATACCAAAAGTTATGTGTTCAATGTGGTATTCTGTGTCGCTTTGATTTCTGTTGCTCTGCAGGGGATGCTGCTTCCGCTGGTGTCGAAAAAGCTGGATATGATTGATGAAGAACAGAGCGTTTTAAAGACCTTCAGTGACTACCAGGAGGAACAGCAGATGCAGCTCATCCAGATTAGTTTGAAAGAGGGGCATCGATATATTGGGAAAAAAATTCGCGACCTCCATTTAGGAGATGTTCTTGCTGTGCTCATCGAACGGGAAGGGGAATCGATTATTCCCAGAGGAGATGTGAGGCTCAGAGAAGGGGACGTACTTGTCCTCAGCGGGGAATCTTATCAGGGTGAGCGGGATACGCTGCTTGATGAACAGAAAATCGAAGCAGGGGACAGACGTATCGGCAAGAAGATACATGAATTGAAAAATCCGGGCAACAGCCTTATTGTGCTGATTCGGCGTTCTGATGATACGACTGTGATACCAAACGGCGATACAAAAATCTGTGAGGGAGATACCCTCGTCTTAAGTACGCCGGGAAAGTGACGGAATAATGGGTTAGAAGCAGATTTACAGGGCAATCGAAAAGATTTCCTGCGTGAATAAAAAGGGGGAGCAGTGTGTGCTGCTTCCCCTCTGTTACTCTTGTATATAAGTATGTGAATCCTTATACGTGGACAGGACGATATTGGTGCTGGTCTCCCCGAATTTCTGCAGCCGGGTGAGAAAATTGTCCAAATCCATGGTGCTGCGGAACAACACTTTCAGAAGCGCGAAGTAATTCCCGGTGATGCCATAACACTCCAGAACATTGGGACAATTCTGAATAAAGGCATCGAAGGATGGTTTGGCGGCGGAATCGACAGAGATGCTGATAAACGCCGTCACCATGAAGCCGATTGACTTCTTATCTAAATCCAGGCAGTAGCCACGTATAATCTTATCCTTTTCCATTTTCTCGATTCTGCTCTTGACTGCGGGGGAAGTGATTCCAACGGCTTCGGAAATCTGTTTAAAAGACATCCTCGCATTTTCACTTAATAATTTTAAGATTTCAATATCTAATTTATCCATAAAGCCCTCATCTCATCTTGTTTGATTTTATCTGCCTCTATCATATCACAAGTCCGTAATTTTTGTTAGAAGATTTTAAAAAATTGACAGCGCCGCGCTTTGTATTGACAAAAGAAGAGGAATCTGTTAGTATTACAGGTATCTGCTATAGAAAATAAATTTTGGTGTTAGACAAACTTTAATATCAAAAGAATACACGGGCTTAAGAATTAAAAAACAAAACAATAAAGAAAAGGAGAGGGAAAATGAAAAAGTGGAGTTTACTTACGGCAGCAGTTTTATCTGTAGGCTTGATTCTGTCAGGATGTTCCGGCTCCCCTGCGGAGTACGGAAGTGGGGGCGGCGCTTCGGGCGAAGCGGCTGCGGGGGATAATGCCCTGGTGGTTGCCATCCAGTCCGACCCCAGCGGTCTGGACCCGCATATGGTGACAGACAGAGCAGCGGGAATCGCGATTGAGAACCTTTACAATACGCTGTTCACCTACACGGAGAGCTATGGAGAGGTAGAACCGTCTCTCGTCAGCGACTATGAGATTTCAGAGGATGGTCTGGTGTACACCATGCATCTTCAGGATGGAGTTAAGTTCCACAGCGGGAATGAGATGACCAGCGAGGATGTGAAGTATTCTCTGGAGCGAATCAAGGATTCCGGCGCCAGAGCATCCCAGATGGAGAAAATCAGCACAGTGGAAGCTTCTGACGAGAACACAGTTGTAATTACGTTGTCATCCCAGTACGCGCCATTTCTGACCTACCTGGCGAACCCTTTAAATGCCATTGTGGAAAAGGCAGTGACAGAGGAAAATGGCGGAAACCTTGCTAATGTGGATGCCGGAAGCGGACCGTTTAAACTGGTAAAATGGAACGAGGGAAGCAGCGTGGATATGGAAGCGTTCGCGGACTATTGGGAAGCGGATAAGCCGAAGGTTGACAGCCTGCAGCTTAAGACCATCACAGATGCGACAGCGAGAGCGACTGCTCTGAGAAATGGCGAGATTCACATGATTATCGATGCGGTGGACCAGGAGACAGCAGTGCTCAAGGATGCGGAGGGCGTTGTGCTGGAGTCGGTTCCGGGAACATTCTGGGAATATGTAGGTATGAACTGCCAGTCTGAATACCTCAAGGACGTGAAGGTAAGACAGACAATCGCCTATGCGATAGACAGAGAAGCCATCAATACAGCAGTGAAGATGGGAAGCGCTACGGTGCTGACCGAGACGGATATCCCGTCAACACATGATTACTACGGCGGCGATGAAATCTATGCTTCCCGCGATGTGGAGAAGGCAAAATCCCTGCTGGCGGAAGCTGGATACAGCGAGGGTGAAATTACCCTGAAGCTCACAGCAGGTTCTGACTGGCAGTATCAGGTTGACGCGGCGCAGATGGTAAAACAGCAGTTGGAAGAAATCGGAATCAACTGTGAGATTTCAGCTCTGGAGTCTGGTGTGTATTTTGATGGATTAAATTCCGGTGACTTTGATTTGACAGTCTGCGGCTGGTCCGGATTCGTAGATGCAGATGAGTACTTATATGACCTGTTTACTACAGAGGGCGCTTACAACCAGCAGAAATACTCCAATCCGGAAGTAGACGCGCTTCTTGAGGAAGGACGTGTGACACTGGACGAGGAGGCAAGAAAAGCGATTTACAAAGAAGCACAGAAGATGATTGCAGAAGATGCACCGATGGCATTCCTGTATATGAACAGCTTCACCGTTGCGATGCGGGATAATGTAAAGGGATATACTGTACATCCTACAGCGGCAACGATATTTATGAAAGACGTGTATTTCGAATAGAGGCAGGAATGAACAGGGCGCTGCAGTACTTGCGGCGCCCTGCCTGTTGAAAATGATTGTGCCGGGAAAACAAGAGAGGGAAGTGACTCTGGAAAAAGCCTCTTTGGGAGGCGAAGGAAAAGAGGACTCCTGAGAAAATAATCCGGCATAAAGAAAAAGGAGAGAAGGATGAATCGCTATATCATAAAACGAATCTTGGGTATTATACCGGTTCTTCTGGGAATTTCTATCGTGGTGTTTTTAGCGGTCAGGATGATACCGGGCGATTATGCGACCATCACCCTGGGAACACAGTATACGGAAGAAGCGGCAGCGGCGCTGCGGGAAAAATACGGGCTGAACCAGCCCATTGTCTACCAGTATTTTATCTGGCTGAAGGATGTGCTGACCGGAGATTTCGGATTTTCTTATATTTCTAATCAGTCCGTGACGGCACTGCTTTTATCCCGCTTGCCTGTCACGCTGGAGCTGACGATATTGAGCCTTATCCTGGCGGTGTTTGTGGGAATCCCCATGGGATACTGGGCGGCGTGCAAGAGAAATAAAGCTCCGGATTCCGCGGCTACGGTGACCGGGCTTCTGGGAATATCCATCCCCAACTTCTGGCTGGGGACTATGCTCATACTGCTCTTTTCCCTGAAGTTAAAATGGTTCCCTTCCGGCGGCTTTGTCCCGCTGGGGGAAGGGGTGCTGGCAAATTTGAAATGCATGGCGCTGCCTGCCATTGCCCTGGGTGCCGCGGTGAGCGCGGTGGTCATGCGTTCCGCGCGTTCGGCGATGATTGAAGTGAACGGGCAGGAATATATGAAGATGGGAAGGGCAAAGGGACTTTCCGGCGGAAAGCTGATATTCAGGCATGGGATTAAGAATACCATGGTAAATGTCCTTACCATCCTGGGACTGCAGACAGGTTCCCTACTGGGCGGTTCTGTGGTGATTGAACAGATATTTTCCCTTCCGGGAATCGGCTCTTTGGCGCTGCAGGCGATAAACAACCGCGATTACATGGTGCTGCAGGGAACAGTGCTGTTTATCTCGGTGATGTTTGTCCTCATTAATTTGATTGTGGATTTGCTCTACTGCGTGGTAAATCCGCAGATACGGTATTAGGAGGGAGCCAAGTGAAAGATTTTTTCCATAGATTTATACATAATAAACTGGCTGTATCCGGGAGTATCATTTTGATTCTTTTCCTGGGCATGGCGATTTTCGCGCCTGCGATAGCGCCCTACGACCCGTTTTACATGGACAGTACGGCAGTCTTATCGCCGCCGTCTTCCGCCCATCTTCTGGGAACAGATAATATGGGGCGGGATATTTTGTCGAGGATTTTCTACGGTGCCAGGATTTCCTTGCGGGTGTCTCTCATATCCGTGGCAATCGCTACAGTAGCGGGAGTGCTTTTGGGAGTGGCTGCGGGATACTTCGGGAAAGTGGTGGATGCCATTATTTCCCGTATTCTGGAAATCATGTTTGCCTTTCCGGAGGTTCTGCTGGCACTGCTCATCATGTCCATATTGGGCGCCAGCTTAAATAACATTATCATTGCCATCGGTATCGTGTACACGCCTATCTTTGCCAGGATTACCAGGGGAGCGGTGCTGTCGGTGAAGGATTCTCTGTATGTGGAGGCGGCGAGGTCCATCGGGGTGAAGGATGCTGCCATCATCGTAAGGCATATCCTGCCCAATATCCTCTCACCGGTTTTGGTACAGGTGACACTGTCCCTGGCGTTTGCCATCCTCTCAGAGGCTGCTTTAAGCTTCCTGGGTATCGGTGTGGAGCCGGATATTCCCTCTTGGGGAATCATGCTCAACAACGGAAAAGCGTGGATTGAGATTGCATGGTGGGTGGGAGTGTTCCCAGGCATCGCCATCGCGCTGGCTGTGCTCGGATTTAACGTGCTGGGAGACGGGCTTCGGGATGTGCTGGACCCCCGTCTGAGAAATGTGGAAGAGTAAAGGAGATAAGAGAATGTGTGATAAAAATGCAAACAGAGATACTCTCCTTGAAGTAAGGGATTTACAGGTAGAATTTCGCATGAGGCAGGGGACGCTGCACGCTGCGCGCGGAGTCAATTTCTCTCTGAAAAAAGGAGAGATACTGGGGCTGGTAGGAGAGTCCGGCTGCGGGAAGTCGGTGACTGCCAATACCATTCTGGGGCTCATCGGCAAAAAGAAGCATGAACATGTCAGCGGAGAGATTCTGTTCCACGGGGAAGATGTCTTAAAACAGTCGGAAAAGGAACAGCAGAAAATCCGGGGAAATAAAATATCTATGATTTTCCAGGACCCCATGACTGCGCTGGACCCGGTGGTCAAAGTGGGAAAGCAGGTGGGAGAAGGTCTGGAAATCCATCAGAAGAAGTCAAAAAAGGAAGCCTTCAAAGAGGCGGTGCGTCAGCTTGTGGGTGTGGGCATCCCCTCCGCTGAGGAACGCGCGCAGGACTATCCGTTTCAGTTTTCGGGCGGTATGCGGCAGAGGGCAGTGATTGCCTCTGCGCTGATGTGCCAGCCGGAGATACTGATAGCGGACGAGCCTACCACAGCTTTGGATGTCACCATCCAGGCGCAGATTTTGGATTTGCTGCGAAAGCTTAGAGAAGAAAAAGAGGTCGCGATTCTCTTGATTACCCATGATTTGGGTGTGGTGGCGGAGTTGTGTGATACGGTCGCCGTGATGTATGCCGGGGAGATTGTGGAGAAAGCGCCTGTGCAGGAAATCTTTGCCTCCCCGCTCCATCCGTATACACAGGGGCTTTTAAAGTGTATCCCCATACTTGGCAAGCGGGACAAGCTGGTTCCCATACCGGGACAGCCGCCGAAGCTCTATGAGGAAAAAGCGGGATGCATGTTCGCGCAGAGATGTCCTTATGCGTGCGAGGCGTGTAAAGAAGAAACTGTATTTTATGAGGCTGCGCCGGAGCACTTTGTAGCCTGCCGAAGAGCGCGGGAAGCGGACGTGCAAAATGGAGGAAATGATGAGCAGTAAAATAGTTTTGGAGACAAAAGGGTTATCAAAGGAATTTCTTGTCAGGGGAGATAAGAGTTCGGGACAGAAAAACAGCTTAAAGGCTGTCCAGGATGTAAGCCTGACTGTAGCGGAGGGCGAAACCCTGGGGATTGTAGGGGAATCCGGCTGCGGGAAGTCAACGCTGGGACGGATGGTCATGCGATTGATTGAGCCCACAGAGGGGAAAGTTCTGCTGATGGGACGCGACCTGACCGGGATGCCGGAAAAGGAGCTGCGGCAGTACAGAAGAGATTTTCAGATGATTTTTCAGGACCCTTACGCGGCGTTTAATCCCAGGATGACGGTGCAGGCGATTCTGGAGGAACCGCTGAAGACTTACAATATACCGAAACAAGAATGGAAGCAGCGGATAGAGGAGATACTGGGGCTGACCGGGATTTCCGCGGATTCACTGAAGCGGTATCCCCATGAGTTTTCCGGGGGACAGAGACAGCGTATCAGTATTGCCAGGGCAATCCTCTTAAACCCCAAGCTTCTGGTGGCGGACGAGCCGGTATCAGCGCTGGACGTATCCATCCAGGCGCAGATTCTGAACTTGATGAAAGAATTGCAGGAAAAATTGAAGATGTCTCTTATCTTCATTTCACATAACCTGGCATCTGTGCAGTATGTCAGCGATAAAGTGGCGGTCATGTACCTGGGGAGAATCGTAGAGATGGCGGACAGCGAGGCGCTCTACGGCAATCCGCTCCACCCCTACACACAGGCGCTCATGGCGGCAGTTCCCGTGCCGGTTCCGGGAAGGGAACGGGGAGAACGGCTGACGGGCGAGGTGCCGAGCCCCATACATTTGCCAAAGGGCTGCGCGTTTCATCAGAGGTGCCCCTATGCGACGGAAGAGTGCCGCGGGGAAGTGCCTCCTTTGAGAGAACAGGCACCGGGACATTTTGTCGCGTGCCGGAAATATGAAGAGATGGAGAAATAATATGAAGTTAAATACATATTCAATTATTGCCGTATGCACGGAAACCGGGTGCATGGGCGGGGCGGCTGCGTCCTATTTTCCGGGGCTGGGGGCATTTTCCCCGTATATCCGGCTCTCAAGGGGTGTCATCGCCTCCCAGGGATGGGTCAATCCTTTTTTGAATGAAGAGGTCATGGGACGCATAGAGCGGGGAGAATCCGCGGAGACAGCGCTCCACCAGGCGCTTCAGGAAGATAAGGGGATGGAGTTGAGACAGATATCCGTGGTCGATTACAGAGGGCAGAGTGCGGCGTTTACAGGGAGTGAGAATGACCCGGTGCGGATGCACATCCGCGGGGACGGCTATGTGATAGCGGGAAATATCCTCACCGGGGAGGATGTGCTCACAGAGATGGAAAAAGCGTTCCTGCGCACAGAAGGACCGCTGGCGGACAGACTGATGCAAGCGCTTCTGGCGGCGGATTCCTGCGGCGGTGACCGGAGAGGAAAAATGGCGGCAGTCATTCGCGTAGATAAGGTGCAGGGATTCCCCTATATTGATTTCCGTGTGGACGACCACCCCGATGCGGTAGTGGAATTAAATAAAATTTACCAGAAGAATAAGGCACACATCTTTGAGACTTATGACAACTGGGTTGAAAATGTAAAACAGGGTGTAAAAGGCTAGCGTACACAAGACGAGACAAAACAGGCAGAGAGGAATAAAACATGACGATTTATGAAGAAGCCGCAGCGCATAAAAAGGAGCTTTCTGATGTGAGGAGATATCTCCACCAGCATCCGGAAGCGAGCATGAAGGAGTACAAGACAGCGGCATATATACGCGCATATTTAAGTGACAGGAACATCCCCTGGGTAGAAGCAGGCGAGACCGGGACTGTGGCGGTTAT
>UQKK01000016.1 GCA_900541505.1 uncultured Ruminococcus sp. | reverse complement strand
CAACAAAAAGATAAATCAAAAAGAGAGTTGCCAACGATTACTTGACAGTGACTGAGCAAATGATATAGTTGACTTTAGGAGGAGATTTGCTATAATATATTTAGCAAGACAGCCGGAAGGTGAGTGCAGGTCACCCGACCCGGCATAAGTTCATACTAAGCTATGAGATAGCCGTTCCTAAACTTTGACGAGAGCAGAACGGCTATTTCTTATGCTCTAAATATTCCAGAATTGCTAAAAGTAAAATGCATGCTGTCAGAATAACCATGAATTCTTCATATGTAGTCATAATAATCACCACCTTCCGCAAGACTCGGATTGGGTGGAGGCACGTCCCCCGGCTGCCTTGGTAAATACATGATACGTTGATGGAAATAATTTCTTCGAAACGAAAGATTTAGTGCTGCTGAAAGCATTGGGACAAAGCGGACAAGCTCACTTCAACTCCTCGCCCCTCAATCTATAGAAAGTTTCCTAAGACAAAACTGAGAATACGGCATATCCCGTACTCTCAGGAAAAAACTAGAAACGGAGACGGTGGGATTCGAACCCACGTGCCCAAAAAGGACAACCGCATTTCGAGTGCGGCTCGTTATGACCACTTCGATACGTCTCCAAAATTACACGTCTTTATGATTATAACAAAAAATCATAAAAAAGCAAATGCATTTTTTAATACATGTTATTCAGCACACCTGGTTAGAGTCCCCCCATCAGAGATGGACAGGACTATTTATCCCTCTAAAAAATCAATCCGTAATCGTCTTTTATCTATTGAATCGTATCGTTCTTTCATATATAATAGTTTTATATAAACTAATTATATAACCCAATTATATCAATTAATACAAAAGGAGATGCCCATATGCCAAAGCAGAGAATCACAAAAGAAATGGTTGTTGACGCTGCCTTTTCCCTCGCCCGCCAAGGCGGAATGGAGCAGGTCATGGTCAAGAATATCGCGCAGAAGCTGGGCTGTTCTGTCCAGCCAATTTACAGCTACTGCACCAATATGGACGGTTTGAGAAAGGATGTGGAGAACAAAGCCCGCAGCTTCTTGCAGGAATACATCGCATCCCGCCTAGATAAAAACGATTTATTTCGCAGTACCGGGCATGCCTACCTGCAGCTTGCCAAAGAGGAGCCGAACATTTTGAAAATCTTTATTTTACAAAAACGGGAAAACATTTCTTCTTTAGATGACCTATACCGGTTGGAGACAGACCCGCGAGTCCCGGAAATGATAGCCAAAGAGCTGAACATCCACATAGGGGAGGCGAAGCTGCTGCATCTGCACATGCTAATCTACACCATTGGTATCGGCACTATTTTTTCCGTGACTGTGCCGGGGATTTCCATAGAGCAAATCTATGACCAGCAGGAACTTGCCTACCGCGCATTTTTAAGGCAGGCATTAGATAAGGAGGTATCCCCATGAAAAAAGGAATGATTTTGTACAAATCCAAATACGGTGCTGCCAAAAAATATGCCCTCTGGCTAAAGGATATGACGGACTTTCCCTGTGCAGAAATCTCAAACGCCGCTTTAAATGAGGCAGCGCAGTGCGATACCATCGTTTTCTGCGGCGGCATATATGCGTCCGGAATCGCGGGATTATCCTTCCTGAAAAAGAACATAGAAAAATTAAAGAATAAAAAAATCGCTGTTTTCTGCGTTGGAGCTTCTCCATTTAACGAGAAAGCCTTTGAAGAAATAAAAAAACACAATTTGAAGAATGGTTTAGATCACATACCACTTTTTTATGGCAGAGGCGCCTGGAACGAAGATAACATGACCTTCAAAGACCGCATGTTGTGCAGTCTCCTGCAAAAAGCAGTGGCAAAAAAATCTCCCGACTCCTATGAGCCGTGGGAAGAAGCGCTGATGAGCGCTGTAGGACAAACGTGTGACTGGACAGAGCAAAAATATCTGCTCCCTCTGCTGGATTATCTGCGCTGAATCATTTACAGATACAGCGCAGCCAGCTTCTTTGCCTCTATCTCAAGGTTCTCATCCCCCTTGCCGACTACTGCCACAACCGGAAGCTCTGTCAGTTCTTCTATCATCTTCCGGTTATCCTCATGCATAGCCGACCCGGCAAAATGATTCATGATGATACCCTTTATCTCGATTCCCCGACACTTTAAATATTCTGTCGTCAGCACCGTTGTGTTGATGGTGCCAAGCCCCGAATCTGCCACTACAAGGGCAGGCAGTTTCAGAGTTTTAATGATATCCTCCAAAAGCAGCTTTTCTCTGTCATCCCAGCGGATGGGACAGACGATGCCGCCGCTTCCCTCCACAGTCACATACCCATACTGCGACTGTACATGTTCGTAGTCTCTTTGGACTTTTTCAAGATTTACCGGATTTCCGGCAAGCTGTGCCGCCAGGTGTGGGGAACCCGCGGGCGCATATACATAGGAGACAAGGCTCTCTAAACTCTGGGAAATGCCGGAAACGTTTTTTACATATCCCGCATCGCTGTCTTCTATCGTGTCCGCCCCGGAGAGCGCCGCCTTATAGTACCCCGCCGAATATCCTGCCTCGCAAAGTTTTTTTACAATCAGCCCGGACACATAGGTTTTTCCCACATCTGTCCCGGTAGCTGTGATGAACAGTCCTTTACCCTTCAATGTATGTCACCTCGTATCCTATCTCATGAATCATCTCCATGTCCGAATCCACCGTATATCCCGCTGTGGTGAGCATATCCCCGGATATCACCGCATTGGCGCCGGAGAGAAAACATCCTCTTCCCTTATCTTCCAGCAGTCCTCTGCCGCCTGCCAGACGAATCGCTGCCTTTGGCAGGATAAATCGAAAGACCGCCACAATCCTTCTCATATCCTCCACAGTGAGGCGTGTGTTCCCTTCATAGGGTGTGCCCGGTATGGGATTTAACATGTTCACGGGGATGCTCGTGATGCCAAGTTCACGCAGTGTCATCGCCATGTCGATGCGGTCCTCTTTCGACTCTCCCAGTCCCATAATTCCGCCGCTGCACACGGTAAGTCCGGCTCTCTGGGCGGCGCGGATAGCCTCCACCTTGTCGTCAAATGTATGGGTGGTACAGACATGGGGAAAATTTTTCCTTGATGTCTCCAGGTTGTTGTGCACTCGGGAGACCCCCGCCTGTTTCAGACTGCGAAATGCCTCTTCTCCTAAAAGTCCGAATGACACACAGACAGAGAGACTGGTGCGCTCTTTGATTTCACGAACCACATCGCACATATACGCTACTTCCCGGTCATTTAAGCGCTTTCCCGATGTCACAATGGAGTAGCGGAGCACACCTTTTTTCTCACATTCTACAGCCTGCCTGACAATTTCTTCTTTGTCCAGGAGCGGGTATTCCTCCGCCCCAGTGTGGTACCAGGATGACTGCGCGCAGTATTTACAGTTTTCCGAACACTTTCCGCTCTTTCCGTTGACAATGGTGCACATGTCAAACCGGTCTGCCTGGAAATGCCTCCTCAATTCATCCGCTGCCTGACACAACGGCTCAAGAGGCGCCTCGTACAATTCGTTTGCCTCCTCATAGGAGATGGCTTTTCCTTCCTTCACTTCTTCTTTGAGCTTCTCTATCCACTCCAGATTTTCCATCTCTAGTACCTCCCCATCACTTTTTTAAGCCGCATACCTACTCCGGCGGCAACCAGGCAAAGCACAAAATCACCCGGCATGTCCAGCGGAAAGCAGGACAAAAAGACAATCTGCAGAGTCGCCGGGGTATCGGCATAGAAATTGAGAATCACATATTTATACAGGATTCCGATTACATAGGTCACCACGAATCCCCCAAGACAGGCAAGCAGATAGTTCTTATATGTACATTTTCCCCGCTCTGAAATCCTGCCTGCCACATACGCCGCCACGATAAAGCCCAGCAGATAGCCGAAGCTCGGACGCACAACATATCCAATCCCGCCGCCTGCCGCAAAGATGGGGATACCTATCAGTCCGAGAAGTACATAGCATCCTACCGAAACAGCGCCCATTTTGCTCCCCAGCAGGATTCCTGCCAGCAGTACAAAGAAAAACTGAAGTGTAAAGTAGTCCATATAAGGCACCGGTATCTGAATGAAGGCGCCGATTGCTGTCAGCGCGGTGAACATGGCACACAGCACCATATATTTTGTCGATATTCTCTGCATGTGGTTTTCCTGTATTTGATTTTCCTGCATCGTATGTTTCTCCTCTCTTGTTTCTCATTCTTTCATCTTCCAAAACTATATCGAATCTGGCATTAATTGTCAACCACTTTTATAATTTAGTTTACATTCCACCGGTCAACACAGAACAAATATCCCCCGGACATTTTGCACCCCGCGGAGCGTTTTATTTCATAGGGAACGAAGTTTCCCGTCAAATAAAAAATCCTGTCCCGCGAAATCATGAAGAAGATTTCCTTTTTATGGACCTCTTCTGATTTCTGTCGGAACAGGAATTATTAACGGTTTTTTATTGCTCCTTCTTTTCCATATACCGGAGCAATCTGCCTAGTGTACTGAAAGCCAATGATACAGCACACTAATAGGGACACATCACGATTACTTTCTGTGGAGTTGTCTGCGCAGGGATACTGAACGTCGTAGTCGTGTAATAGACGAGCAAATCTGCGTTTCCCGGGAAGCAGGTATAACGCTGCCCGTTTGCCGTTACAACATTGGTAAACGGTGTCAGATTCAGAGTCAGGGAATTGTCCTCCGATGTCAGATTCTCATCGAAATAACTGAGCATCACATTCTGGTCCCGCCGAAGGGACGTGATGAGCTCTGCCTGATACTGCGGAGGGAAAATTGCCGGAGCCGGCAGACTGGTGTCATAGAATGCCGCCACTCTCATACCTTTGCGCAGTCTCACATTGTCAATGACCTGTGTCTCCGGTGACACGATAAAATTCACTGTTTCCATATCTGTATCTGTCATCACGGAGACCATCTGGGAACAACAGTCATTGCCGCTCGTGATATTCTGGATGATGCCCGTCACCCTCTGGAAGTTTTCATATGCCATGGCAAAAACCTCTTTTTTCTTTATGTTATGCATGGATTTCCAAAGGGTGCGGGACCTTTTTCACTCTTTCACAGCTTTTCCCTGCACGAGTATAGCCGCTTCTCACTCTTCTGTGTGAATGGCATCGACAGGACATCCGTCCCTCGCCTCTTTTACGGACTCCTCCGTCTCCTCACTGATGGTACCCGTGACCTCGGCAACCTGGTCATCATTGAGTTCAAACACTTCCGGACAGACGGATGCACACAGTCCGCAGCCAATACAGTTTTCATCTACATAGGCTCTCATTGTATCTGCTCCTTTTTCTGCCCTCTCTTTACAAAAGCATACACGTTCGATAAAGAGTGGGTATAATCTCTGCCGCATGGGTATGACCGCACGAAACATGCTGCCTCTCCATCGCGTACAACTCATTATATCCCAAATTCTTACAGCCTATACAACAAGTTCCATTCGGCAGTCTGTACTCTTACAGTTCGATGTCATTCAGATAAGGATTTTCCGCCTCGTAGAAACGCTCTGCCTCCACTGCTTTGGCAAGCTCCATATCTACCGGCATCTTGCCCAAAACCGGCACTTCCAGGCCGGAAGCGATATCCTCGATGTGGCTCTCCCCGAAAATCGGGATTTCTTTGCCGCAGTCGGGACATTTCACATAGCTGTAGTTCTCCACGATACCCAATACCGGAATGTTCATCTGTTTCGCCATATTGTAAGCCTTCTTCACAATCATCTGCACCAAATCCTGGGGAGATGTCACAATGACGACACCGTCCACCGGCAGGGACTGAAATACGGTCAGCGGCACATCCCCCGTTCCGGGCGGCATATCGACGAACAGATAGTCCAAATCGCCCCACATGACATCAGACCAGAACTGTTTGACCACGCCCGCGATGACCGGACCTCTCCAGATGACCGGGGCGGATTCATCTTCCATCAGCAGATTGACAGACATAATCCTCGTCTCATCCTTCGCGACACAGGGGAAGATTCCTTCCTCCGTCCCTCTCGCCATCTGATGTACTCCGTACATTTTAGGAATGGACGGTCCGGTGATGTCGGCATCCAGGATACCAACCGTGTATCCTTTCTTGCGCATCATGCGCGCCAGGGAAGCAGTGACAAGTGATTTTCCCACACCGCCCTTACCGCTGATAACACCGATGACTTTTTTCACCTGCGTGTACATATTCGCCGGCACACGAAAATCCTCTTTCTTGCTCTCACAGGTGGCTGCATGTTCGCAGCCTGCGCAGGAGGATTCGGAACAGCCGCCGTTATTTTGTTGTTCTGCCATAATCTTTACCTTCTCTCTGTTTTCTTTACTGTATTTTTCTTAATCAGCATACACTCTGTACGCCGATGCCAGCGTCCGTGTGCAGGGGCAATCACCCTTTATACACTGACGCTAAATGCAGCTAACATACAGTATAACACATTTGTCCCACAAAAACAGCCCCCATCCGCATGCTTTCCTATTGCACAGTTACCGTTCAGCCCGCGCCATTCGTAACACTGCACATACGCTGCTTTTATATTCCGGTTCCTTTTCACCTGCTAAGCCTCAGAAGTCTATGCCCGTTCTCGTGAGATTGCCAAAGCCGCGCACACGAAGACCGCGATGAACACTATCTGAATCCCGATGCCCTGCAGCACTTCCGTGCGGACCGCGCCGCTGACGGCGTCAAATTCTCCCAGCAGCTCATTGACCTTCTCATACCAGTACAGGGGCAAAAACTGCGCCGCTGTGCGCACCCCTTTATTTAAGTAGTCCATAGGCACGAATGCCCCGCACACGAAACACATTCCCAATGTGACAATGTTGACGAGCCCGCTTAAGGCGTTAGAGTCTTTCACACACATGGCGATAAAATATGCCAGAGAAAGCGCCACGGCTGTCAATACAAACGAATTGACAACACAGTAGATAAATCCTCCGCTTCCGGTAAATTTCTGTCCATAGACCAGAACTGCCGCAGCCGTCACAATGAGCCACAGACACAGTGCCAGTACGCCGGAAGCCAAAAGCCCCTGCATGTTCTGTCTGCGCATCGGCATGGCGGACGCTTTCATTCTGGAGGGCAGCTTTCCTCTGCGAAATCCAATCAGAATATATCCCATCACATAACAGAGTACGTTCATGACCAGAAACGGCATGTAGCGGTAATAATAGGTATGGTCCTTAAGTTTCCCCGCATTTCCGCTGAAGTCCACCAGTGTGACATCTCCCTCTTTTTTCTCCTGTATCCTCTGCGCTGTCTCTGCAGCCGAAAAGCCTGCTGCCGCATAGGTCCTTACATAGTTCAAAAAGCTGTTCACCTGCTGGTCCACATAGTAGCCGCTGTAGGAGCCCGGCACTTTTGTAATCTCCAGCTTATCCTCACCTTTGATGCAGTTTTTTTCAAACTCTTTTGGTATCCGCAGGATATACCCTACATTCCGGTAGAACAGATTCTCCTGCAGCACTTCTTTATCATTTTCCAGTTCCAGAATCGTATTGGTCTGCCCCAGATACTCCTTGAAGCTTTCTGCGAGTATCCCACCGTCTTCATCCACAATGCCTATCGGCACATCCTCCGCCTCGTATATACCTGAACCCTGTGTGTCCTCTGCTGTCTTCTGAAACAGCACAGTAACCGTGAAAAATATCGTAAAATACAGCACCATGACCCAGATATTTTTCCGTGCCGCCTTCATATATGCTTTAAATACTGTCATAGCGTTCCCTCCTCACTATCAGAAATGCCCCCAATACGAGCAGCACACAAAAGACTGCCAGAATCCCTAAATCTCTCACATACCTTTCCGGTGCGTCATATACATGGATGCAGTACAGCGCATCCGAGATGAGAGCCGCCGGATTCACCCGGTTGAGAAGCGGAATCGTGCGGTCCACATAGTCTTTCATCTCCGCGTTGAACAATCCGGCAAAGAAACTTAGGCCCATGGAAATGCCAAGCAGGATTCCTATTTTGATTCCCTCTCCCATCTTGCCGATACTGCTGATAAACTGTCCCATCGCCACACCTATCATACTTCCCAGCAGGCAGACCGGCAGCATGGACAGAAAGTTTCCGTTAAATTCCACCCGCAGCACAAACCTAAGATAGACAAGGAGCACCAGGATATTGAAAAAATGGATTCCAAAAGAGACCAGCATCTCCGTGAGCACCAGTTTGAGCTTATGCGCGGGGCTCACACATTTGCGTGCGGCAAGGGCAGTCAGATTTGCCTGCAAATCCATGGCAGAGCCGAATCCGATGAAACACCCGTACAGGCATGCCATTCCCACCAGGGCATAGAAAAACTGAGAATTTCCATTCGTTGTTTTCCCGCCTAAGGATACTTCACTCACCAGATTGTCAAATCCGGAGAGGCTTTCGATTGCTGCCTCCATCCCCTCCGGATGGTCCTCTGCCACATTCAGCAATACCTGTTTTCCATTTTCGTAACTGTTAAGCAACGCCTGCAGGACTGTCTGCGCCATCCCACCTGCGCCCACCGTCAGAGAAGGTTCCTCCCCTGTATAGAAGATTCCGTCTATCTCTTTTTCTTCCAGCGCGTGCAGCGCCTCGTCCTCTGTCATCTGCCGGATAGAAATAAGTCCATCTTCCTCATCTGTCTTGTCGCTGACTTGTTCCAGAAAGGCAGCAAACACATCCTGCCCCTCGCTTTCTGCCTGGCTCTCCTGCTGCCCCGTCAATTGCCCTTCTGTCGTCTTCCCGGTATCCTGCTGTCCTTCTACCACTGCCACAGGGATGACATCAAAATCCGCTTCCTCTATATTTCCGATAGAAAAATACATAAAGGTCGCCAGTATCAGCGGAAACAAAAAGGGCCAGAACAAGATATTAAAATTCCGTATTTTCGATTTGAAAGTATATCGTATCAAATGCCGCATAGTTCTCTCTCCTTATCCTATACTCTGTTTCGCAGTCCACAACTCTTCCATAGGCTAAAATCTTCTGTCCCTTTAGTCTCTGAGCTGTTTTCCCGTAATCTCCAGGAACACATCGTTTAAGGTCGGAAGTTCCGAGAATACCCGTCCGAAAAGGATTTCCTTTTCCTGCAAAAAGGCAAGGATGCGCACCAGATTATGTTTCGCCCCTGTACAGCGCACCGTCAGAATCTGGTCATGGTACTGCACATCGAACACATGGGGCAGAGAACGTATGTGCCTTAAGAGATTTTCATCCAATGCCACCGCCTCGATGGTGACCGTCTCCCCGGTCTTTATCATGCTCTTCAATTCTTCTTTGGTGCCCGTGGCAATGCTCCGCCCATGGTCCATAATGGAAATCCTCGTGCAAATCTGTTCTACCTCCTCCATATAGTGGGAGGTATAGATGACTGTGGAGCCCTGACGGTTCAGCTCTTTGATTCCCTCCAGAATTCTATTGCGGCTCTGGGGGTCCACAGCGACCGTCGGTTCGTCCAGGAGAATCAGCCTAGGCTTATGGGCGATACCGCAGGCGATATTCAGTCTCCTGAGCAGCCCTCCTGAGAGCTTTTTCGGATAAACCTTCCGGTAATCCTCCAGCCCTACGAAGGAGATTGCCTCCTCCACCAGTTTTTTTCTCTTTTCCTTATCCCGGACATACAGCCCGCAGAAATAATCGACATTGTCCCTGACATTCAATTCTTCTACCACTGCCACATCCTGCAGCACCACACCAATCTGTTTCTTCACATTGTAATTGTCCGGCGCCATCTCCTCGCCGAAGATGCGGATGCTTCCTCTGTCATATTTTAGGAGCGCCAACATACAGTTCATCGCCGTCGTCTTTCCGCTGCCGTTTGGTCCCAAAAGTCCGAAGATTTCTCCCTCCTCAACCTCCAGATTAAAATGGTCCAATGCAACCACGTTTCCATATCGCTTCACGAGATTTTTTATCTGAATCATCATAGATATTCCTGCCTCCTTTGTCATTGTACGTTCAGTATACACTCCCTTTGTTTTTCCCTGTAGTGAGCACAGTCACAAACTGTACATGACAAATGTCATAACCTGGTTACTGTTCGCAGCTACCTGCGAACAGTAACATAACCTTGATTCCGCGTCATTATACTGAAAGTCAATGAGACAGCACAGTAGTTTTTCCTTTGCCCTTCCTGATTTTTTATACTATAATAAAAATATCTCAGCGAGAAACTGTGAAAGGAGGGGCTTTTGCCGGCTGCTTATGAGACATTGGATGAATTTTGGTATACTTTTGTGCCTCTGCCTGTTCTGCCTCTTCTTTCTGCCGGCAGATATCGGGTTTGTACTGGCATTTTTGTACGCACTGTGCCTTAGTTTTGCCTGCCGCTTCATACAGAGGGAGCGTGTTCTGTTTTTCTTTAGTTTCTGCGGTTTCGCCGCGGCTTTGTTTTTACCGGATTTTTTCTGCTTTTATCCGGTCTTTTTCTGCGTACTGTTTTGGAAAAGGCAGTATATCCTTTCCGGAATTGGCGGAATTTTTTTCCTCGGTATGGCGGCGCGTTTTCTCTATGCCGATACCGCACAGGCTTTTGCCCCTACTGCGGCGCTTCCGCTCCTTGTCCTCTCAGGGATACTCGTTTCCTTCTGTCTTTCCCTGCACACGGTACAGTACGAGGCGTTAAAAGACCGCTTTTTGCACACTCAGGATGACAGCCGCGAAACAAACCTTTTGCTGGCGGAGAAGAACCAGTCTCTCATGGAAAAACAGAACTATGAGATTTACGCCGCCACCTTAGCAGAGCGCAACCGCATCGCGCGGGAGATTCACGACAATGTGGGACATCTTCTCTCCCGCTCCATCCTGCTTTTGGGCGCAGCGAAGACCATAAACAAAGACCCGTCACTTAACCAGGCGCTTGACTCCCTGGAACTGTCCCTCAACTCTGCTATGGACAGTATCCGAAAAAGTGTCCATGACCTCCACGACGAGTCGGTCAGTCTGGACGAGGCAGTAAAGTCCCTCATAAAAGGATTTACCTTCTGTCCGGTCTCCTACCGCTATGACTGCACCGGGGAGGTTCCCAGGGAAGTCAAATACAGCTTCATCAGCATCACAAAAGAGGCGCTCTCCAACACTATGCGGCACAGCGATGCCACCCATGTCTCTGTGCTCATCCGGGAGCACCCGGCGCTCTACCAACTCTGTATTGAGGATAACGGTTCCGCAAAAAGCGCAGAGACTTGCAAAAGCCGTTTTCCGGACAGAGAAGTTCATCACGCGGACAGAGGGGACTCTCCTGGCAGCGCAGCTTCTGACAGGCGCGGTTTTGGCATCGGTATCTTAAATATGGAAGAACGGATTCACGCCCTGCACGGGAACATCCAGATTCAGACCGCACAGGGATTTAAAATATTTATCACAGTTCCAAAGGAGACAACATTATGAAATTACTCATCATTGATGACGACTGTCTTGTTGTGAGCGCCCTCACAATGATTCTCTCTTCCGTGCCGGATTTTGAGGTCGCGGCAACGGCAAATGACGGGAAGGACGCACTTTTTCTCTATCGCGAACATCTGCCGGATGTTCTTCTGATGGACATCCGCATGAAGGAAAAAGACGGTCTGGAGGCGGCGAAAGAGGTCTTGCAGGAATTTCCCGATGCCAAAATCCTGCTTTTGACTACCTTCTCTGATGACGATTACATCGTGAAGGCATTAAAGCTTGGCGCGAAGGGATATCTTTTGAAACAGGATTACCAGAACATCGCTCCCGCCGTCCGCGCGGTCTGCTCCAATCAGACCGTTTTCGGCGACGAGATTGTCTCCCGGATACCGGACCTCATTCAAAAGCAGCCAGCCTTCGACTACGCCGCCCACGATATCAGTGAGAGGGAAATGGATATCATACAGCTCATCGCGGAGGGCTTGAGCAACAAAGAGATTGCCGCCCGCCTGTTCTTAAGCGAGGGCACCGTGCGCAATTACCTGAGCACTATTCTGGATAAGCTCAAACTAAGAGACCGCACGCAGGTGGCGGTATTCTATTATCAAAATAAGACAGGAGGCTGATTGGATATGACAGCATACGCTTCGGATATCATCCTTGTACCGGGTCAGCAGCTTACGCCTCTGGACACCATCTCAGGGTTTCAGGTGCGTCCCGGATTTTTCCGCTTTTTCGGCGCCACCATCATCCCCGGAGGCGTCAATTTCACGATACAATCTCACGGCGCTACTTCCTGTGAGCTTTTGTTATTCCACCGGGAGGCAGAAGAGCCTTTTGCCGTGCTGCCCTTCCCCGATAATTACAAGATAGGGTTTGTGTACTCCATGATTGTGTTCGGACTGGACATTGAAGAATTTGAATATGCCTATCGGCTGGACGGTCCATATGACGAAAAGAGAGGACTGCGTTTCGACAAGACCAAGCTTCTTTTAGACCCCTATGCCCGCGCCGTCACCGGACAGAGCCGCTGGGGTATCAAGAACCAGATTTCCCACGGATACCGGGCGAGGGTCGTGCACAACAATTTCGACTGGGGAGTAGAGGCACAGCCCCAGACAGCCATGGAGGATTTAATTATCTATGAGCTCCATGTGCGTGGCTTCACAAAGGATGTCTCCTCCCATACTGTCTGTCCCGGCACCTTTTATGGGCTGATGGAGAAGATTCCCTATTTAAAGGAGCTGGGCGTCAATGCTGTGGAGCTCATGCCGGTCTTTGAATTTGACGAGATGCGCGATGCCAGACTGATTGATGAGACACAGCTTTTGGACTACTGGGGATACAATCCGGTCAGTTTCTTTGCCCCCAACACAAGCTATGCCTCAAAACGAGAATACAATAAGGAAGGGCTGGAGCTCAAACAGCTCATCAAGACACTGCACGACAACGAGATTGACGTCATCCTCGATGTGGTCTTCAACCACACGGCGGAGGGCAACGAGTACGGTCCCTGTTTTTCTTTTAAGGGCTTTGACAACAATATCTACTACATGCTCACCCCGGACGGCAAATACTACAACTTCAGCGGCTGCGGCAACACCCTGAACTGCAACCATCCGGTGGTACAGCAGTTGATACTGGACTGCCTGCGCTACTGGGTGACAGACTACCGCATCGACGGCTTCCGCTTCGACCTCGCCTCCATCCTGGGGCGCAACGAGGACGGTTCTCCCATGAATCAGCCTCCCCTGCTGCAAAGCCTCGCTTTTGACCCGGTGCTGGGAAAAGTCAAACTCATCGCGGAGGCATGGGATGCCGGCGGGCTCTATCAGGTAGGGTCTTTTCCCTCCTGGAAACGGTGGGCGGAATGGAATGGGCGCTACCGCGACGACATGCGCTGTTTCCTGAAAGGGGATGCTGCTCTGGCGCAGACCGCTGCCTGGCGCCTCATGGGTTCACCGGACCTCTACGACCCGGTATACCGGGGCGGCAATGCCTCCGTCAACTTTCTGACCTGCCATGACGGGTTTACACTCTACGACCTCTACAGCTACAATGAAAAGCACAACGAGGCGAACGGCTGGGGAAATACAGACGGAACCAATGACAACAACAGTTGGAACTGCGGACAGGAGGGGGAAACTGGCAATCTGGAAGTTATGTCCCTGCGCAGAAAGATGATAAAAAATGCCTGTGCTGTCCTCATGTGCAGCCGGGGCACTCCCATGTTCCTTTCAGGAGATGAGTTTGGAGACACCCGCTTCGGCAATAACAATCCCTACTGCCAGGACAATGAGATTTCCTGGCTGGACTGGACACTCCTTGAGAAAAACCGGGATATCTTTGCTTTCTTCAAATATATGATTGCCTTTCGCAAGGCACATCCCTGCATACGCCGGGATTTGGAGCCCAGCTATTTGGGACTCCCCTCCATGAGCGCCCACGGTCCCACCCCCTGGGAACCAGACACCTCTGCCCAGTCCCATGTGGCATGTGTGCTCTTCGCAGGCTATGACGAGGCAGCGCAGAGGGAGGACTTAGTGTACATCGCCGTCAACGCCCACTGGGAGGCGGCGCATCTCACCCTCCCCGCCCTGCCGGAAGGATATCAGTGGCACATCGCGGTCAATACAGGTGATGCGAGACAGCAGACCTTTCCAGAAGGGTCGATGCCCCTCGCGGGAGAGCACCTTCTCTTAGGCGAGCGCTCCGTCATCGTCCTCACCGGAAATTAGCGTTAGAAAAAGACAGCCGGAAGGATTTCTCAAAAGAGCAGTTTTTTGTTCCTGCCCTTTCAAAAAATCCTTCCGGTCATATAAATTTTTCCATCTGTATTAAACAACGGTATAGTTTCGCTGTCTCTTTGCCATTCTCTCTATTGCCTATTTTTCATCCTCAAAGACTTCCTTTACTTTATCCATGAAGCCTTTTTTCTTCCCCTTCTTTTCGCCATCCTGCGCTTTCTGCGTATTCTGGTTGAGGGTGTTTCCCGTCAGCTCGTCAAACTTGCGCAGCGCTTCTTTTGCCTCGGCGCTCAGTCTCTCCGGAGTCTGGATGACCAATGTCACATAGTGGTCCCCTCTCGCCTGGGGATTTCTCAGGGAAGGCACCCCTTTTCCTTTTAAGCGCACCTTTGTGTCCGTCTTTGTCCCCGCTTTCACGGTGTAGATGACATCGCCGTCCACTGTGGGGATACGCACATCGCCGCCTAACGCCGCCTGCGCGAAAGAGATAGGCACGGTGGAGAAGATATGCACATCCTGTCTCTGGAAGATGGGGTGTCTGGATACATTGACTTCCACCAGAAGGTCCCCTCTCGGTCCGCCATTCACGCCCGGCTCGCCCTTGTCGCGGATACGCACACTCTGCCCATTGTCAATTCCGGCTGGAATAGAAACCTGAATCTTCTTTCTGCTGGAGGTATATCCTGTCCCCGAGCAGCTCGGGCACTTCTCCTTTATGACCTTACCGGAACCCCCGCAGTTCGGGCAGGTCTGCACATTCTGTACAGTCCCGAAGAAGGATTGGGAAGTATAGACCACCTGTCCTTTTCCGCCGCACTTCGGACACGTCTCCGGGGAAGTTCCCGGTTTCGCTCCGGTCCCGTGACACGCCTCGCACGGGTCTTTCAGGATTAAATCCAATTCCTTCTCACACCCGAAGACTGCCTCCTCGAATGTGATGCGGATACTCTTTCTGATATTTGCCCCCTTCATCGGACCATTGCCGCCGCGGCCGCTTCTTCTGCCGCCGCCAAACAAATCCCCGAAAATATCTCCGAAGATATCGCTGAAATCCGCGCCGCTGAAGTCAAAGCCACCGAAGCCGCCCGCTCCCCCTGCGCCGCCTTCAAATGCCGCATGACCGAACTGGTCGTACTGTCTGCGTTTATCAGGGTCACTGAGCACTGCATATGCTTCCGATGCCTCTTTGAATTTCTTCTCCGCCTCGGCATCTCCTGGATTCATATCCGGATGGTACTTCTTCGCCAGCACACGGTATGCCTTCTTTATTGCCGCATCGTCCGCATCTCTCCCGACTCCGAGCACCTCGTAATAATCTCTTTTTGACTCTGCCATAATCCTATACTCTACCTTTCACTCTTTCCTGTATCACAAGAAAATTCCACGGAGCTGCCCGTTACAGCTCCGCAGAATTTTTCAGGTACTCTTAGACCTCTTTGTAATCTCCGTCTACGACATCATCGCCCTGGAACCCATCCGGTGCCGGACCTGCTTCCGGTGTCGGACCGCCTGCAGCGCCTGCTCCGGCTCCTGCCTGCTCATACATCTTTGTGAAAAGCTTCTGCGCGCTCTCCATCAGTTTATCCTTGGCAGCTTTGATTTCTGCCACCTGTGCCTCTGAGGTATCCTCCGGAGTAGATTTCGCAAGGATATCCTTGAGTGCCTGGCAGTCTGCCTCCACTGCTGCTTTATCGTTGGCATCCAGCTTGTCGCCCACTTCTTTGAGTGCCTTCTCTGTCTGGAATACCATAGCGTCTGCTTCGTTTCTTGTGTCGATAGCCTCTTTTCTCTTCTTGTCCTGCGCCTCGAACTCAGCCGCTTCTTTTACTGCTTTATCGATATCCGCGTCAGACATGTTGGAGCCTGCTGTGATGGTGATGTGCTGCTCTTTTCCTGTTCCCAAATCCTTAGCGGATACATTTACGATACCGTTGGCATCGATATCGAAGGTTACTTCAATCTGCGGGATTCCGCGCGGAGCCGGCGGGATTCCGTCCAGTCTGAACTGTCCTAATGATTTATTATCTTTGGCGAACTGTCTCTCGCCCTGTACAACATTGATATCAACGGCTGTCTGGTTATCTGCCGCTGTGGAGAAAATCTGGCTCTTCTTTGTCGGAATCGTCGTGTTTCTCTCAATCAGTCTGGTCGCTACACCGCCCATCGTCTCGATGGACAGAGACAGCGGAGTTACATCCAGAAGAAGGATATCTCCTGCGCCTGCGTCACCGGCAAGCTTACCACCCTGAACAGAAGCACCCAGTGCCACACATTCATCCGGGTTTAAGGATTTGCTCGGCTCTTTGCCTGTCAGACGTTTTACTTCCTCCTGTACTGCAGGAATACGTGTAGAACCGCCGACTAACAGTACCTGACCCAAATCAGAAGCATTAAGTCCCGCGTCAGAGAGCGCTCTCTTGACCGGCTCTGCTGTCTTATCTACCAGGTCTCTTGTGAGCTCGTCAAATTTTGCTCTTGTCAGGTTCATATCAAAGTGCTTCGGTCCCTCAGATGTCGCTGTGATGAACGGAAGGTTGATGTTCGTCGTTGTCGCGGAGGAAAGTTCTTTCTTTGCTTTCTCAGCCGCCTCTTTGAGTCTCTGGAGCGCCATCTTGTCTGTGGACAAATCTACGCCCTCTTTTGTTTTGAAGTCTGCCAGCATATAATCTGTAATCTTCTGGTCGAAATCATCGCCGCCCAGTCTGTTGTTTCCGGCTGTCGCCAGAACCTCGATGACGCCGTCGCCAATCTCGATGATGGAGACATCGAAGGTACCGCCTCCGAGGTCATATACCATAATCTTCTGCTCTTTTTCATTGTCCAGTCCGTATGCCAGCGCTGCCGCTGTAGGCTCGTTGATGATACGTTTTACATCCAGACCCGCAATCTTACCTGCATCCTTGGTCGCCTGACGCTGTGCATCGTTGAAGTACGCCGGCACTGTGATGACCGCTTCTGTCACCTTCTCGCCCAAATATCCTTCTGCGTCTGCTTTTAATTTCTGCAGAATCATCGCGGAAATCTCCTGCGGAGAGTATTTCTTTCCGTCAATGTCCACTTTGTGGTCTGAACCCATCTCTCTCTTGATAGAAGAGATTGTGCGGTTCGCGTTGGTTACCGCCTGACGCTTCGCAGGCTCACCTACAAGACGCTCTCCTGTCTTTGTAAATGCCACAACAGACGGTGTGGTCCTTGCTCCCTCTGTGTTGGCGATGACGGTCGGCTGTCCGCCTTCCATAACAGCCACACAGCTGTTTGTTGTACCCAAGTCAATACCGATTATTTTTCCCATAGTAAATATCCTCCTTCAATGAATTATATGGTTCTATCCTGTTTTCAGGTCAGTTTGCTACCTTTACCATGCTGTGTCTCACCACGGTGTCCCTGTATGTGTATCCCTTCTGGAACTCCTCAGCTATAATGTTCTCGCCGAGTTCCTCATCCTCCACATGCATGACCGCATTGTGGAAATCCGGGTTGAACTCTTTTCCCACCGCTTCGATTGGCTTCACTTCCAATCCTTCCAGTGTCGTCATCAGCTGCTTGTAAATCTTTTCCATGCCTTCCGCAAAAGCGCTGCCCTTCTCTTCTTCCGGCACAGCGGTAAGCCCTCTCTCGAAATTATCCACCACCGGGAGAATCTTCTCAATCACATCTCTGGCGCCAATCTCGTACATCTGGGATTTCTCTTTCTCTGTGCGCTTGCGGAAATTGTCAAACTCAGCCATCTGCCGCGTCAGGCGGTCGGTGAGTTCTTCAATCTTTTCATCCTTCTTGTCTTTCTTGGGCTTTTTGGAGAACAGCTTTTTCTTCTCTGTCTTGCCCTCTTCCTCCGGTTCTTCCTGGCTTACATCTGCCTCGTCCGGCTCTTTTTCGTTTTCCTGCGAAGCGGATGACTCTTCCGCCTTTGGCTCATCTGCAGCCTCGTCCGCTTCTGTCTGCTCCGCGGCAGCTTTTGCTTTCGCCTCTTCCACCGCTTCTTTTACCATATCTTCTTTGCTCATCTTTTCATCCACCAATTCTTCACCTTCCTATTCTTTCGGCTCTTTGCTGTAAATCGCATCCAATTCATTCTGTAAAGTCTTCAGCGACTTCATGACATGCTCGTAATCCATACGCTTGGGACCGATAATACCGATGGTCCCCTTCATGCCCTCTCCCAGTTCATATGTCGCCGTTACAACGCTGCAGTCCTTCATCGTCTTGACAGGCGCCTCATCGCCGATATAGACCTGGATTCCATGGCTGTCCTCGCTGGCAAGCGTCTCTGTCACCAAATCAGCAAGCTGCTGCTTCTCCTCAAAGGCACTGATGATTTCCTGGGCGCTCTGCTTGTCGCTCAGTTCGGGGTACTTGAAAATATTCGTCGCCCCGCTGGTGTAGATTTCCATGTCGTCATCCACGTGAATAATCTCCGCCACCGCATCCAGCACGTCACCGATGACCTGACTGTGGATTCCCGCCTGCTCTTTCAGGCGGGCGATAAGCCCCAGTGTAATCTGGTCAATGGACATGCCGTTCAGCGTTGTATTCAGCAGCATGTTCAGTTTCAGAAGGTTCTCATTACTTAAGCTTTCGCCAACTTCAATAATCTTATTCTTGATTACGTTGCCGCCCATGACAATGACCGCTACAATCTGCTCCTCATCCACCTGAGAAAGCTGGATGAACTTCAGCCTGTTGCGGCTGTTCACCGGAGCCGACACCATGGTCGCGTAATTGGTATTGACCGCCAACACTCTGGCAGCCTGCTTCAACACCTGCTCCACCTTGTCCGTCTTCTCCAGCATGGTATTTTTCAGCTCGGTAATCTCCTGCTCCTTCTCCTCCATCAGCATATCAACGTAGAATCGGTAGCCTTTGTCGGAAGGAATCCTCCCCGCCGAGGTGTGGGGCTGGAAAATATAACCTAAATCTTCCAAGTCCGCCATCTCATTGCGGATGGTCGCGGAACTTAAATTCAGTTCCGGTATTTTGGAAAGAGTCCTGGAACCGACAGGCTCTCCGGTCTCAAGATAGTTCTGGATGATTGCTTTTAAAATCGTGAGCTTTCTCTCATTCAAACCTGTGTCCGTCACTGCCCTGTCTCCTTCCCTTAAAGTTTATTAGCACTCTTTACTTTTGAGTGCTAACACCTTACGTATATTAAGATAGCACCCTGTTTTCCTTTTGTCAACACTGTTTAGAAAAATTTTTCAAATACATAATTGCTGACATCGATTCCAAATTCTGTGAGCCGCAGCCATTCGCCCTCCTGCTCAAGCAGCCCCTCTGCTGTCAGTTCTTTTATCTCCTCACCATATACCTCCTCCAGTGTCTCCCCAAACTGACGGGCAAACTCTCTTTGCGAGATTCCCTTCATTTTCCGCAGCCCCAGAAACATAAACTCTTCCATCTGCTCTTTTGTATCCAGACGTTCCCTCTCTGTGACGGCAGAAGGATATTCTCTTTTCTCTTCTCCAAATATCTCCAGATATGTTTCTAACTCCTCTGTATTCTTAAACCTTGTCTCGTTTACCAGGGACGCGGCTCCCAGCCCCAGTCCCAGATATTCCTTTCTCTCCCAGTAACCCAGGTTGTGGCGGCAGGCGTATCCCTCTTTCGCGTAATTGGAGATTTCATAGCGAACATACCCGTACTCTCTTAAGATTTCCCCGGTCGTTTTATAAATGAGGCGGTCCGTCTCCTCATCGGGCAGCGCCGGATACCTCTCGCCATCACAGGCGCTTTCGCCGCCGGACGCGCCAGCTTTTTCGTATCCAGGAGACTCTGCATCTCCCGGCGCGCCGTCTTCTTTCGAAGCGCCATATCTTCTATAGAAGGGCGTTCCCTCCTCGATGATGAGACTGTACGCGGAGATATGTTCCGGAGAAAGCTCTGCCGCCTTGCGCAGTGTCTTCTCCCAGGAGGATACGCTCTGTCCGGGCAGCGCGGATATCAAATCGATATTGATATTGGCAAAGCCTGACTTTCTCGCCGTCTCATAGGTGTAAAGGAAATCCTCAAAGGTGTGTATCCTCCCCAGAAGTTTTAACTCCCTGTCGTCTGCGGACTGCAGCCCGATGCTGAGACGGTTGACCCCCGCCTTTTTCCAAAACTGAAACTTTTCCTCCGTCACCGTGCCCGGATTCACCTCCATGGTAATCTCCGGGTTTTCACGGAAGGCAAAGCTCTCGCGCAGCGCTTTAAAGATACGGGAAATCTCTTCTCCCGCTAAAATGGACGGAGTTCCTCCGCCCACGAAAACTGTCGTCACTTCATAGTCTGCAAATTCTTTTTTTCGGCTCTTTATCTCGCAGATGAGCGCCTGTACATATTTCTGCCTTGTCTTTGTATCCGCGGGCGCGGACAGGAAATCACAGTAATCACACTTGCGCGCGCAGAAGGGGATATGCACATACAGTTCCAAACCCTTTTTCATTTCTTTTGACCATCCTCTTTTGATTCAAAACCCCGGACAGCCACAGACAAACGTCCGCAACGTATCCGGGGATACATACAAAAATTTCTTAATCGTCATCCAGTTTTAATACACTCATAAATGCCTTCTGGGGGATTTCTACATTTCCCACCTGGCGCATACGCTTCTTTCCTTCCTTCTGCTTCTCTAAAAGCTTTTTCTTACGGGAAATATCGCCGCCGTAGCATTTAGCCAGCACGTCTTTGCGCATCGCCTTCACAGTCTCCCTGGCAATAATCTTGCTGCCAATCGCCGCCTGAATCGGAATCTCAAAGAGCTGGCGCGGAATCTCCTCCTTCAGCTTCTCGCACATCCGTCTGCCCCTGTCATAGGCACTTCCGGAAAATACGATAAAGGAGAGTGCATCCACTTCTTCTTTATTAATAAGGATATCCAGCTTCACAAGCTCGGACCGCTCGTAGCCGAGCATCTCGTAGTCAAAGGAGGCATACCCTCTGGAGCGGGATTTTAACGCGTCAAAGAAATCGTAGATAATTTCATTCAACGGCAGGTGGTAGTGGAGCACCGCCCGCTTCTCCTCGATATATTCCATGCCCTGGTAAACGCCGCGCCTCTCCTGGCACAAATCCATGATGGCGCCGATGAACTCGGAGGTCACCATAATCTCCGCCTTCACCATGGGCTCCTCCATATATTCAATCTCCGCCGGGTCCGGCAGGTTCGTAGGGTTCGTCAAATCAATGACCTCCCCGTTGGTCTTATGCACCTTATAGATAACGCTGGGGGCTGTGGTCACCAAATCCAGATTGTACTCTCTCTCCAGGCGTTCCTGAATAATCTCCAGGTGCAGAAGTCCCAAAAACCCGCAGCGGAATCCGAAGCCTAAGGCAACGGACGTCTCCGCCTCAAACTGCAGCGCCGCATCGTTTAGCTGGAGCTTTTCCAGAGCGTCGCGCAAATCCGGGTACTTTGCCCCGTCCGCCGGGTAAAGCCCGCAGTACACCATGGGGTTTACCTTCTTATATCCGGGCAGGGGGCTGTCGCAGGGACGCTTTGCGTCAGTCACCGTATCACCCACCCGCGTATCCTTCACATTTTTCAGGCTCGCCGTGAAATAGCCGACCATGCCGGCGCTCAATTCCTCGCAGGGGATGAACTGCCCTGCTCCGAAATATCCCACTTCCACCACGTCAGCCGAGGCGCCCGTCGCCATCATGCGGATACAGGTGCCCTTCTTTATGGTGCCCTCTTTGATACGGCAGAATACAATAACTCCCTTGTAGGAATCGTAAACCGAGTCAAAGATGAGCGCTTTTAAAGGCGCTTTCGCATCGCCGCCGGGCGCGGGGATTTTCGTGATGACCTGTTCTAATACATCCTCCACACCAAGCCCGGTCTTTGCCGAAATCAGCGGAGCATCATCCGCCTCAATCCCGATGACATCCTCTATCTCTTCCTTCACCCGCTCCGGTTCCGCGCTGGGAAGATCAATCTTGTTGATGACCGGCATCACGTCCAGGTCATGGTCCAGCGCCAGATACACATTTGCCAGTGTCTGCGCCTCCACGCCCTGAGCAGCGTCCACCACCAGGATTGCCCCATCGCACGCCGCTAAGCTGCGGGACACCTCATAGTTAAAGTCCACATGACCGGGAGTGTCGATAAGGTTGAAGATATACTCCTCCCCATCCTTTGCCCTGTACACCGTACGCACTGCCTGTGCCTTGATGGTGATGCCTCTCTCCCGCTCCAGTTCCATGTTGTCCAGCACCTGAGACTGCATCTCCCGGCTCGTCAAAAGACCGGTCATCTCAATGATACGGTCCGCCAGGGTAGATTTCCCATGGTCGATATGGGCAATAATACAAAAATTACGTATTTTACTCTGTTCTATCTCTGACACTTTGCTTCCTCCTGTCCGCTTTACACTACGCAGAATATTTGACTAAAAACAGTTCCACAGCCAGGTTATCTGTCAGAAGTCCTGTCTTCACCCTCTGCTCGATATCCGCGCTGTCCTCCATGATTTTTCTTAGCTCTCTGGTCTTAAAGTACTTCGCCTGGTCCATGTATTTTCCCGCCGCAAAGGGGTGTAGCCCCGCCTTCGACGCGATTTCCTTCCTGCCGTACCCTTTTTGCAGGAGGTCCTTTACATGAAATAAGATGCGGTACTGTCTTGTCAGCAGAAAAAGAATCCGCATGGGCGGCTCCTTTAACGCCAGCAGCTCATAGTATAAGTCCAGAGCTTTTTTCTGCTTCTTCTCCGCCACGGCATTGACCATATCAAAAATATGATTGGTAATCTGGGTCACACAGACGGCATCGATATCCTCTTTTTCAATGGAATCCCTCTCCAGTGTATAGCAGAACAGCTTCTCCAGCTCTCTCTGAATATTCTCCATATCTGTCCCTATCTTGCCTAAGAGATACACGATACAGCTCTCAGATATCTGCTTGCCTTCCTTTTTCACCAGCCCCGCGACCCACCGCTTCAGCGTCGCCTCATCTTGGGCGCCAAGCTCCACAATGTGCCCTTTTGCCTTCACAGCCTTGTACAGCTTACTGCGCTTATCCACTTCATTTTCAATGAAAAGGAAATACGTGGTGGGCGGCATCTCCTTTACGTAGTCCGCCAGCTCCGCGCCCGCGCTCTTAAAAAAGCCGGTGTTCTCAAAGACAATCAGACGGCATTCAGAGAAAAATGGCAGGGTCTCCGCCAGGTCAATGACTTCCCGCACATCCACGTTCTTGCCCTCGTAATAGGCATAGTTCATGGTGTCGCCTTCCGGGAGCATGGCTTTCGTGAAGCGCTCCTTATACTGTCGCTTCAGATAGCCCTCCTCCCCATAGAGAAGATAAATCTGTTTAAATTGTCCTGTCTTTAAATCTTCATTTAAACTCTTCATAACTTCTCTATTATATATGAACCATCATTTATTTGGCAAGATTGTCCTGCATTTTTATTACAATTCCTTATTCTCCATAATACGCACGCTTATCAGGCAGGAAATCCCCAGCACGAGAAACAGAACGAGAAAGCAGATTCCAAAGAAAGCGGCAATTCCTCCGGCTGCGGCGCTATCCAGCACCTCTTCCACGTTAATCCCCAGCTTTTTCAATCCCCACACGCACCCGTATCCGATGAGGAAGATTCCGCCCAGAGTAAGTATCAGCCCCAGCCTTCCTCTGTCCCCGCCGAATTTCAGCTGTGTGGGGACTGTGACCGACACAATGAGCAGTACAAATCCAAGATAAATGAGGTAGCTTACCAGCCACTCCATATTGAGACTCGCATATCCGGTAACTGCCGCGCAGATTGCCGCGATAACGGTGCACACACACCAGGTGCCTGCCCCCAGTATCAGCCCGAACACGTATTTCTCCAGCACATATATCCTCCGGGAAACGGGAAGGGTAAAAAGGAAGGTATATCCATTGTCAAATTCATCATAACTGATGGTCGTCAGCACAAAGATAGACGATATAAACGTCAGAAAGCTCACCATATACGAAGGATTTTTAAATGACCAGGCAAACACCAGCGCCATAACAAAAATCATGATAAAAAATGTCTTCTGCAGTTTCATGATACAGAAATCTTTTACAAGCAGTCCTTTCATGCCCTGTCCTCTCCTTTCATCATCAACAGCAAGACCTCGTCAATGTCTGCGTTTTCCACCACGACCTGCGGATAATTTTCCACATAGTACTGCCGCTCATCCGTCAGCAGGCTGTATCCGAATGTCTCTTTTCTGCTGCACAGGATGTACTGTTTATCCAGCATGCGGTACTGCTCTTCACTCACCTTGATGACCCCGTAGGAAGAAAGCAGAGTATCCGTCTCCTCATGCAGGACAATGTGCCCGTCCTGAATCATATACAGGTCGTCACACAGACCCTCCAAATCCCTGGAAATGTGTGAACTGATTAAAATAGCGCGATTCTCATCCTCCTCCATGTATGTGCGCAGCATATCCAGAAGCTTTTCTCTCGCCGCCACATCCAATCCCGATGTGGGCTCATCCAGTATGAGCAGCCTGGTCTGATGGGACATTGCCGCGAGCAGCTTTAATTTTGCCTTCATCCCCGTGGAAAATCCTTTTACCTTTTTATCCACAGGCAGCTGAAACTCTCTGCATCGTTCTAAAAACCGTTTCTTGTCAAAAGTAGGATACATACATGCCATCACCCGGCAGATATCCTTCACAGACAGATATTCGCTGAATCCCGAATCCGAGAGCACGACTCCAATCTGCCCTCTCCCGCTGTCCTTTAAAGTATTCCGGTCTTTTCCGAAAATCTCAATTGTTCCGCCGTCCGGGCGTATCAGCCCCAATACTGCCTTAAATGTAGTCGATTTTCCCGCTCCGTTTGGTCCAATCAGACCGGTCACAAATCCCGGTCTGACCTCCAGGGAACAATTCAGGGAAAAATCTCGGTAATGTTTCTCCAGATTGCTTACCTTAAGCATACTCTATCCCTCCAATATCAATTCTGTCATTTCGCGTATCTCCTCCGCTGAAAGACCATAGCGTTTTGCTTTGCGAATCACCGCTTCCAGCTCGGATTCCACTTCTCTTTTGTACTCTTCCAGAAGCATCTCCTTGTTCGCCGCCGCCACATAAGTGCCTTTCCCGTGCACCGTGACGGTGAACCCTTCCTGTTCCAGCGCGTCATACGCCTTCTTCACAGTGAGCGCGCTGATTCTGAGTTCCTTTGATAAAGTCCGGACAGATGGCAGGCTGTCATTTTCTTTCAGCTCCCCGTTTAAAATGAGAGCTTTGATTTGCTCTACAAGCTGTTCATAGATTGGTACCATCGATGAACTGTTTATGATTACTTTCATATTCTCTCCCTCCATCTACAAACAGTATATAACAGTTTATAACTGTTGTCAACTGTTATATACTGTTTATTCAGGAATTTTGTAACAACACAGGCCCAGAGCAAGTCTGGAGGGTTTTCTTTAATAGGGTGTATCCAGAGAATCTGGACACACCCTATTAAAGAAAGGACCTCCGGTACAGTCATTCACCGCACCGAAGGTCCTCATCTCTTCATCTAATGGATTACTCTGTCTCAGAGAACTGGTCTTTTCCTACTCCGCACAGAGGGCAGACAAAATCGTCCGGAACATCTTCCCATTTTGTCCCTGCTTCGATTCCGTTATCCGGGTCGCCAGCCGCCTCGTCATAAATATATCCACATACATCACAAACATATTTCTTCATATCAAATGTCCTCCTTTATCGTTTTTCTGAACCTCATCATAACACAAGCCTTCTCATTTTTCAACGCTTCACCCGCGCTTTTTCTTCATCCCGCGCTCTATCTTCTTCGACCGGCATGGTATCATCTCCGTCCTGCGCCGTATTTTGGCTGTTTTGCACTGTAATATTGGCATCCTTTTCCTCCCGCAGTCCTAAAATTCCCTCCACCAGTATCTTCACATCATCGATAATATAGTCAAAGGCGCCTGCCTGGCACATATTAATCAGAATCATCCCCACAGGCACTGCCAGAATCATCCCGATGACTCCGTCCAGGCGGTATCCGATATAGAGCAGAAGCAGTGTTGCCAGGGGATTAAGCCCGATGCTGTCCCCCACCATCTTCGGCTGGAGGAGCTGGCGCACAAGCTGGGTCACTACATAGAGAATCACCAGCGCCACTGTCACCTTATAATCTCCCATGAAGAATTTATATACAGCCCAGGGAATCATAGCGGTCCCGGTGCCGAAAAAAGGCAGGAAATCCAGAAAAGCTATCAAAAATGCCACCAGCACAAAATAGTGGACGCCGAGGATTGCCAAGCCCACGAGGAGAATTGCAAACACCACCGCCATGATTTTAAACTGTGCCTTAAAATATCCCCCTACCGCGTAACGCAGATTATCCATCACAAGGGACATTCTCTTTGTCACCGACTCCGGAGAGACCTTTTTCATCCAGCGGATGACCTCTTCTCTCTCCACCGTAAAAAAGTACGCGGACATCACTGCCACAATAAAAGCAATGAGATAGGACGGCAGTCTCTTGGCAAAATTTCCCGCGGCCGTCACGGTCGGTTCACTGACTCTCGAGACCACCTCTCCCATATAGCTGTCCAGATTTTCCACAATCGTATTCCACCCGTTCTGCACGCCTTTAGGGAGCTTTGCGAAGACACCGGACAGGGTATCGCCTATCTGTCTTAACCCGCTCTCCAACTGAGCATACATTTCCGGAAAGTTTTTCGTCAAATCTCCAATCTCGCCTGCCAGACGGCTGATGGCAAAATACAGAAGGAGCACAATGAGGGCAAGCACCAAAATAACGATGAGGGCGGAACCCAGTTTTTTTACAATCTTAAGACGCCGCTCCAGCCAGTTCACCAAAGGGGAGGCGATTGCCGAGATGACCCATCCCACCACAAAGGGCATGAGAAAGCCGAGCGCTTTGAGTCCGATGACCACAAATGCCGCCGTCGCCAGAAGACTGAATATGAGACTAACTGCCACCTGCCAATATGGGCGTTTATTCTCCATCTGTTTCCCCCTTATGTTTCTGCCAAATACTGCGTCTCTACCAGTTCCCAGATTTCCTCTCTCCCCTGCTTCGTCACGGACGAGAAAGGAATCACTGTAGTGCCGGGTCTTAATTCCAGCCCCTCTTTTAACATCTTGATGTGCTTTGCCACCTGGCTGCGCTTTAATTTGTCCAGTTTTGTGGCAATGATGATGGGGGCAAAGCCCTGGTCTAAAATCCAGTGATACATCATGCGGTCATTGGCGGACGGGTCATGCCGGATATCGATTAAAAGGAACACTGCTCTAAGCTGCGCCGACTGGTGGAGATAACGCTCAATCAGCCGTCCCCACTGCTGCTTTTCCTTCTCCGACACCTTCGCGTATCCGTATCCCGGAAGGTCCACCAGATACAGTTCCTCGTTGATATTGTAGAAATTGATAGTCTGGGTCTTTCCCGGTGTGGCGGAAATCCTGGCATAGGACTTCCGGTTCATAAGCGCGTTGATGAGGGAGGACTTCCCCACATTCGACTTTCCGGCAAAGGCAATCTCCGGCATATTGTTTTCCGGCAGCTTGCTCGTTATCCCACACACCGTCTCCAGATTTACATTTTTTATTACCATATCTTCTCCCTGTTCTCTATGCCGTTGTTTGTGCTGCTTACGCCAGTGCCTCTTTCAGCACTTCGTCCATATGTTCCACGGGGATGATTTCTAAGCCCCGCGTAATCTCCTGGGACAACTCCTCCACATCCACCTTGTTTTTCTTTGGGATGAGAACCGTCTTGATTCCCGCGTTCTTCGCTGCCAGGAGCTTTTCTTTTAGCCCGCCGATGGGGAGGACTCTTCCCCTGAGTGTCACCTCCCCGGTCATTGCCAGGTCGGAGCGCACTTTTTTGCCTGTGATGGCGGATATCATCGCCGTTGCCATGGTGATTCCGGCAGAAGGACCGTCCTTTGGCACTGCCCCCTCCGGAATATGTACGTGGATATCATGCTTCTCAAAGAAATCCTCCGCAATCTCATGGTTTTTGCTGACAGAACGGATATAGCTGATTCCTGTCCGGGCAGATTCCTTCATCACATCTCCCAACTGTCCGGTCAGCATGATTTCCCCGCTTCCCGGCATGATGTTCACCTCAATCTGAAGGGTATCGCCGCCCACGCTGGTCCACGCAAGTCCGCGCACGATTCCCACTTCGGGCGCGGCGTTCGCCATCTGGTAAGTGAATTTCTCTTTTCCGAGATATTTATGGATATTTTTCTCCGTGACGGAAATCTTTTTCTTCTCTGTCGTGAGGATTTCCTTGGCTGCCTTGCGGCAGATATTTCCAATCTCACGCTCTAACTGCCGCACTCCCGCTTCTTTCGTGTAGTTTCTCGCCATCTTCCAGATTGCGTGTTTGCTGAAAGAAAGCTGTTCCTTTGTAAGCCCGTTCTTCGCAAGCTGCTTTGGAATCAGGTGTTCCATGGCAATATGAAGCTTTTCATTCTCCGTATAGCTGCTGATTTCGATAACCTCCATACGGTCTAAAAGCGGTCTGGGTATCGTCTGCAGGGTGTTCGCCGTGGTGATGAACAGTACCTCGGATAAATCCAGCGGCACTTCCAGATAATGGTCGCGGAACTTGCTGTTCTGCTCGCTGTCCAAAACCTCCAGCAGCGCGGAGAAGGTATCTCCCTTGTAATCTGTGCTCACCTTGTCTATCTCATCTAAGAGCATCAGCGGATTCTTGACCCCCGCTGTCTTGATGCCGTTGGCGATGCGTCCCGGCATGGCTCCCACATAGGTCTTCCTGTGTCCGCGAATCTCCGCCTCATCCCGCACACCGCCTAAGGAGATGCGCACGTATGGTTTCTTGAGCGCTTTTGCCAGAGACCTGGCAATGGACGTCTTACCGGTACCCGGCGGTCCCACCAGGCAGAGAATGGGGCTCTCCCCTTTCTTCGTCAGAGTCCTCACCGCCAGAAACTCCAGGATTCTCTCTTTTACCTGCTCCAGCCCGTAGTGGTCTTCCTCCAATACCTGCTTGGCGTAATCAATATCGTTGGAGTCTTTGACTGCCTTATTCCAGGGCATCTCCAGCAGTGTCTCAATGTAGGTTCTGATAACGCCGCTCTCCGCCGGGGAATTTAAGGAGCTCTTAAAGCGGCTGATTTCCTTTTTCAGCTTTTCCTTTATCTCTGCCGGAGCTTTTAACTTCTCTGTCGCCTGCTCAAACTCCTCCGCATCCGACAGCGTAGTGTCATCCCCTAATTCTTCCCTTATCAGTTTTAACTGTTCACGCAGGATATATTCTCTCTGATGCTTATCCACCCGCTCTTTTACCTTCAGCTGTATCTCTTCCTTGATATCCATAATCTGGACTTCGTTGACCAGCTTGAAGGACAAAAGTTCATAGCGCTTCCAAAATTCTGTCTCATTTAAGATTTCCTGCTGGTCCGTGTAATAGAGCGGGATGTTTGCGGAAATCTCGTCCACCAGCTTCTTTAAATCCTTGATTTCCAGTATCTGCGCCACAGATTCCTTGGACATCTTGCCGTTCTTCGCCGCATAGTCGATAAACATATCCTTCAGTCCGCGCAGCAGCGCCTCGCTGTTGATATCATCCGGGAAGGTGAGGTCCGATTCGTCCGTGACTTCCACCTGCGCCCGCAGGTACGGTCCTTCACAGTCCAGCTCCTTTAGCACGCCTCTCTCCTCGCCGGATACGAGCACCCGCACGATGTGTTTCGGCAGCTTGATAATCTGCTTGATGACGCCCACCGTCCCCACCTCGTAGACGTCTTCTAGTTTCGGGTCTTCTGTCTCGATATCCTTCTGTGCTGTCAGAAATATCTTCTGTTCCTCTATCATCGCCTCCTGGATGGCAGCTACGGATTTCTCCCTGCTCACGTCAAAATGGACGACCATGCCGGGCATGATGACCATTCCCCGAAGCGCCACCATGGGGAGGCTTTTTGTCTCTTTCTCCATATCGTTCCCTCCTGGCAATTTATTCTAAAGGAAAAGCGGGCACAAGGTTCTCTCCATTGCACCCGCCTGTATATTACGCGCTCTCAGATGTCAGAAATGACCGGCGCTCTTCTCCGTCACACTCATACAGCGGCGCGCCTGTTCCATTCACGACTTCCTTTGTAATCCGGCAGCCCTTGATGGTGTCATCTGAAGGCACTTTGAACATCGTATCCATCATAATATCCTCCATGATGGCGCGCAAGCCCCTGGCTCCGGTCTTTCTGGCAAGGGTGGTCTCCGCTATGGCGGCAAGCGCTTCCCTGTCAAATTCCAATTTCACCCCGTCCAGTTCCAAAAGCTTCTGGTACTGTTTCACAATCGCGCTCTTGGGCTCTGTCAGAATCCGTATGAGCGCGTCCTTATCCAGCATATCCAGAGACACGGTCACCGGAAGTCTCCCCACCAGCTCCGGTATAAGCCCGAATTTCACTAAATCCTGGGGAAGTACCTGATGGAGGAGCACATCTACATTATATTCATGCTTGGATGCAATCTCCGCGTTGAAACCAATGGACTTCCTGTCCAGTCTTGTCTCGATGATTTTATCAATCCCTTCAAAAGCACCGCCGCAGATAAACAGAATGTTGGTCGTGTCTATCTGGATGAGCTCCTGATGCGGGTGTTTTCTTCCGCCCTGGGGAGGCACGTTGGCAACCGTCCCTTCGATGATTTTCAAAAGGGCCTGCTGTACACCCTCACCGGACACATCACGGGTGATGGACGGATTCTCCGATTTACGGGTAATCTTGTCAATCTCATCGATATAAATGATTCCATGCTCTGCTCTCTCGATGTCGCCGTCCGCCGCCTGGATGACCTTGAGCAGGATGTTCTCCACATCTTCACCCACATAACCGGCTTCCGTCAGCGCTGTGGCATCCGCGATGGCAAAAGGCACGTTCAAAATCTTCGCCAGGGTCTGGGCGAGCAGGGTCTTGCCGCAGCCGGTAGGTCCCAGCATCAGAATATTGCTCTTCTGGAGTTCCACTCCCAAATCCTGTTCCGCCATGATTCTCTTGTAATGATTGTAGACAGCTACCGAGAGCACCTTTTTTGCTTCATCCTGACCGATGACATAGTCATCTAAGAATGCCTTGAGCTCTTCCGGCGTCATCAGATTGATGTCGTCAAACGCCCGGCTCTCTCCGTAGTCGAACTCTTCTTCCATGATTTCCGCGCAGATGTCGATACACTCATCACAGATATATGCCCCATTGGGTCCCGCAATCAGCTTGCGCACCTGGGACTGTGTCTTGTTGCAGAACGAACATCTCACGATATCATCATTTGGTTTTCCTGCCATATACTCTCACCTCATACCGCCGCACTAGTGGCTGGCGATTACCTCATCTATTAATCCATATTCTTTCGCTTCCGCTGCGGACATGAAATTATCGCGCTCTGTGTCAACCTTGATGACCTCCAGAGGCTGCCCGGTATTTGCCGCCAAAATCTCATTTAACTTCTGGCGTGTGCGCAGAATGTGCTCCGCGGCAATCTGAATCTCTGTCGCCTGTCCCTGAGCTCCGCCTGACGGCTGGTGAATCATAATCTCCGCGTTCGGCAGGGCAAAGCGTTTTCCCTTTTTGCCGCCGGAGAGCAGAAATGCACCCATGCTGGCCGCCATGCCGATACAAACGGTGGACACATCACACTTGATATACTGCATTGTGTCATAGATTGCAAGCCCTGCTGTCACAGAGCCTCCCGGACTGTTGATGTAAAGCTGGATGTCCTTGTCCGGGTCATCCGCCTCAAGGAAAAGGAGCTGCGCTACCACCACGCTGGCGGACACATCATTGACCTCTTCTCCGAGGAAGATAATCCTCTCTTTTAACAATCTGGAATAAATGTCGTAGGAGCGTTCTCCCCGACTTGTCTGTTCAATGACATAAGGTACTAAACTCATCTATCTTCCTCCTGACTTCTTTCTGAACTTAAAGCGGGATGCCCGCAATCCAGGCACCCCTTGTCTCTTACAGGTTGTCTTATCCTTCTACAGCCGCTTCCGCAAGCAGTGTCACTGCCTCCTGAACCGCGATGTCTTCCTTCATCTGTTTCTTCTCGTTCTCACCCATAAATTCTTTGAGCTTGTCGACTTCCATCTGGTAAGCATCTGCCATCTTCTTCAGTTCTTCTTCCAGACGCTCCTCGGAAACCTCGATGTTCTCCGCCGCAACAACCGCCTCTAAGACAAGTCTTGTCTTAATCTGCTTCTCAGCCTGCGGACGCAGTTCTTCCATCATCTTCTCCTCTGTCATGCCTGTGAACTGGAAGTACTGCTCTACAGTCAGTCCCTGCTGCATGATGCGGCGAGCGAAATCGTCTGCCATCTGCTTGGTCTGCAGCTCAATCATGGGCTCCGGAATATCCATCTGCGCATTGGCGATGGCACCCTCTACCGCCTGGTTCTCTTTCTTTTCTTTTCCTTCACGCTCTTTGCGCTCTTTGATTTTCTTCTTCACTTCTGCTTTGTATGCATCCAGTGTCTCGCACTCGGATACGTCAGATGCGAACTCGTCATCTAATTCAGGCAGCTCTTTTACTTTGATTTCCTGTACGGTGCATTTGAACACAGCCGCTTTGCCTGCCAGCTCTTTTGCCTGGTAGTCTTCCGGGAATGTCACATTGACTTCCATCTCTTTGCCGATTTCAGCGCCGACAAGCTGCTCCTCAAATCCCGGAATGAACGCGCCGGAACCGATTGTCAGCGGATACTTCTCACCTTTTCCGCCTTCGAATGCCTCGCCGTCAACAAAGCCTTCAAAATCAAGCAATACCTGGTCTTTATCCTGTACAGCGCGGTCGGTCACCTCTACAGTACGTGCGTTTCTCTCGCGCTCTTTTTCAATCTCCTCATCCACTTCTTTCTGTGTCACTCTTGTGGATACTTTATCTACCTTCAGTCCTTTGTACTCTCCCAGAGTCACTTCCGGCTTCACTGCCACCTCTGCAGTGAAGATGAACGGTTTGCCCTTCTCCAGCTGCACAATGTCGATAGTCGGCTGGGATACGATATCCAGACCGCTCTCGTCATATGCTTTTCCATATGCCTCTGAAACCATATGATTCGCAGCGTCATCATAGAACACTTCCGGTCCGTACATTTTCTCAATCATCTGACGCGGAACTTTACCCTTGCGGAATCCCGGCATGCTGATTTTTTTGCGTTCCTTTATATACGCTGCCTGAAGCGCCTTCTCCACATCTTCAGCAGAAACTTCAATCGTCAGTTTCGCCATATTATGCTCTAACTTCTCTACCTGTAAACTCATTTTTTATTTTCCTCCTTGATTTTATCCAGATATTCGCAGTCATTGTAACAGTATAGCACAGCTAACCGCAAATTTCCAGCGTTTTTACTCATAAACAATGGCTTTTTTCACTTCTTCTGCCTTTTTTGCTCCAAAAAGAACAGAAACCAATGCCAGAGCGAAGGGAATCGCCGCTCCCATGCCCCTTCCCGTGGTGATATTGCCATCCGTCACCGCAGGCTCTCTTACAACCTCAGCACCTTCTAATTTATCCTCAAAGGACGGATAGGAGCACGCCTTCTTTCCTTTTAAAAATCCCAACTCTCCTAAGATGGACGGGGCCGCGCAGATTGCCGCGATATCCTTCTCCTTCTCCCGGAAGGAAAGAAGCAGGTTCCTTACTCCCTCATGTTCCTTAAGATGGAGGGTGCCCGGCATCCCACCCGGCAGTACCAGCATACAGCTCTCTGTGAAATCCGCCTCCTCAAACAGACTATCCGCCAGCACATCAATCCCGTGTGCCCCGTGGATGGTAAGCTCTCCCATGATGGAGACTGTTGTGACATCCGCTCCCGCGCGGCGCAGGATATCGACCACAGTCAGCCCTTCTATTTCCTCAAATCCATCAGCCAAAAATACATGGACCTTCTTCATTTTTCTTCCTCCTTCTGCCTGTCTGCCATTTCGCTTTTAAGTGTAACAAATCCACCCTGCAAATGCAAGAATCTGCTGCTTTTTTGCACATTCCGGCTTGCTTTTTTTACACATTCAGGCATACGGACAGCGCGGGCATATCTCCGCCTTTCTGCTGCCGTAAACCGTGCCTTGTCAAACACCCACAGAATGTATTATCATTAGAATACGAAATTTCGCGCTGCTTTCAGGCGGCTGTCCGAAGCAGACAGCAGATACGCAGGATTTTTTGCTGCTGCCCGGATGTAAAATCTGCAAGAAGGAGACTATTTAAATATCATGGAAATCGAGCGCAAATTTTTAATCAACCCCAAGGCTCTGCCTTTCTCCCTCTCCGACTATCCATCGCGGCATATGGAACAGGGGTATCTCTGCCGGGAACCCGTGGTGCGTATCCGAAAGGACGAGGAGGAGTATATCCTGACTTACAAATCAAAGGGACTCATGGTGCGGGAGGAATACAACCTTCCCCTCAACGCAGAAGCTTACGCACAGCTGCGAGAGAAAATCGAGGGAAAGCTCATACAGAAAACCCGCTACCTCATCCCGGAGAAGGAGGGACTGACCATTGAACTGGACGTCTTTGAGGGGGAGCTCGCCCCCTTATACTTAGCGGAAGTAGAATTCCCCGATGAGGCAGCCGCGAAAGCTTACCAGCCGCCCGCATGGTTTGGCGAAGAGGTGACACACACCTCCCGCTACCACAACAGTCAACTGAGTATTTAGCAACACATTGTGTCTATTTTCTATTTATTTTCATTTTGTCGCATAAATATCCATTCACAGGGAAACTTGCTATAATGATGACGTATTGCAAGATTCCCTAAAAATGGAGGTAACAGCGTGTCAAACATACAGCTTGTACACAACTTATTGAGACTTCGCAAAGCACATCGTTATACCCAGCAGCAAATCAGTGATATGCTGAATATTTCCAGGCAGGCTTATTCCAATTATGAGACAAGCAAACGGACACCGGATTTAGATTCCCTGATTCGACTTTCACAAATCTACGGTGTCACATTAGATGACCTTGTAAATCAGTCCTGCCACAAAGAGGGCGTCATCAATGAGCGCCGGGGACCTTACACTCCAGCCATGGAGATAGAATCCGCGGATACCATCTACCTGACAAAGGAGGAGAGCCTCGTCATCCAGCATTACCGGGAAGCAGGGGCAGACGACAGACGGCTGGTAAAGAAAGTATTGAATGTGACGGAAGAGGGTTAGGCTCTCTAAAAGCCCGGCACTGTCAGGTCTCTCCAGTTTTGCAGGACTGTTTACTGCTTTGCCGGAAACAAAATTCATGCTCACTATAATCGTAAAAAAAGGAAGACACAACAGGCTTTTGTCCCATCCCATGGACATGCCTATCGTATCTTCCTCTTTTATTTTCTCTATCACTCCCACTGATATGGATTTGCTGCTCACCGCCTATAAAAGCGGGAGTCATCTTCTGTCTGGATATACTCTGTTCATCTTCCTTCTCTGTTCTACTCTTCCTCTCGCCCCAGAAGATGGTCTATCAGTTCATGCCCTTTCTCGCAGAAAATCCCGGTCTGCTTTGCTGTGCGTTCGCAGTAGGTCTCTGCTCCCTTCACAGGCGTTGTGCTGTCATAGAGAAGGTAGGGGACCGGAGTCCCTGTATGGGTGCGCACACGGATGGGTGTGGGGTGGTCCGGCAGTACCAGCATGCGCAGATCCTCTCCCGCCGCCTCCACTTCTTTTTGCACATAACCGATGATATGCTTATCAATCTGCTCGATGGCTTCGATTTTGTCATTCATGCTGCCCTGGTGTCCCATTTCATCGGGCGCCTCAATGTGGATATACACGAAGTCATAGCCCTCTTTTGTGAGTACCTCCACAGCCGCCTTTGCTTTCCCCGCATAGTTCGTGTGCAGTCCGCCATTAGCGCCTTCTACCGTAATATTGTGCATCCCGGCTCCCACGGCAATGCCTTTGAGCAGGTCTACAGCAGAAATCATGGCGCCCCGGACATGGTTCTTCTCCTCAAAGGAGGTCAGTACAGGACGTGTGCCCGCGCCCCAGAACCACACAGAGTTTGCCGGGTTTAATCCCCGCTCCCTGCGCTTTTCATTGATGGGATGACTGTTTAAGATGTCATAACTTCTCTCCATCATCTCCCGCAGCACCTTGTCCTTTGGCAGATAGTCCCCGATGCGTTTTGTCAAAATATCATGGGGAGCGGTCAGCTCTTTTATCTCCCCGTTTTTCTCAATGAGGAGGTGCCGATAGCTGGTTCCCACATAAAATGCATAGCCTTCCCGCTTCAGTCCCTCTTTCACCGCCTCTAGGAGGACTGCCGCCTCCTCGGTGGAAATCTCCCCGGAGCTGTGGTCGAGGATTTTTCGCTCCTCATAGCTTGTTTCCTCCTCAGAAAGTGTCACCAGATTACAGCGGAATGACACATCAGTCACTTCCATATCCACCCCGATGCTCAGCGCCTCCAAAGGCGAGCGTCCGGTGTAATATTTCTGTGGGTCGTAGCCGATGACCGAGAGATTTGCTGTGTCGCTTCCCGGCGCCATGCCTTTAGGCACCGTGCGCACCATGCCGATTTCCGACACAGGCGAGAGGGCGTCGAGATTCTCTGTCACAGCCGCCTCCAGCGGTGTCCTCCCTCCCAGTTCCTCAAGTGGTTCGTCTGCCATTCCGTCACAAAGTACAATTATGTATTTCATATCGTCTCTACCTTTACTCTCTTAGCCTTCTATCCGAATCATATGCAGGATTCCCGGAAATTCTGCCGCGTGTTTCCTGTATTCTCCTTCACTCATCACCCCGGTTACAAATCCGAACTCTCCGTCCAGACCATCCACCTTTATAATTTCAACAGGACCGAATTTGCTCTCCAGGTGTGCCTTCATCGCCTCCGCGTCTCCGCTTATGCGCACGAAAAAGCGCTTTGTCGTCTCCTCGATGGGGAAGAGTTCCACCTTATCGCTCTCCCACATGGTCATGACATTCCGGTTTAAGTTCTTCGCCTCGTCCACCACGTCAGCCACCACTGCGCTGGCGGTCGGCAGTTTTCCCGCGCCGCTTCCGTAGAACATGGCATCTCCCAGCACATTGCCGTGCACAAAGACTGCGTTGAACACGCCGTTCACACTGTAGAGCGGATGCTCCTCGCCCAGCAGGTAGGGCGCCACGATTGCATGGAGATGTCCCTTTTCTCTTTTGCTGGACGCCAGCAGTTTGATGGTCATGTGCATAGCTTTTGCGTAGAGCATATCCTGCTTCGTGATTTCTGTAATTCCTTCTGTATAAATATCTTCAAAATCTACCTGATGCCCGGAAATGAGACTGGACAGAATGGCAATCTTGCGGCAGGCATCGTAGCCCTCCACATCCGCTTCCGGATTGCGCTCCGCAAATCCGTTGTCCTGCGCCTCTTTGAGCACCTCGTCGTAGTCTGCCCCTTCGTAGAACATCTTTGTCATCATATAGTTGGTGGTACCGTTTAAGATACCTGTAATCTCCTCAATCTCGTCCGCTGTCATGGAAGAATTGAGCGCGCGGATGATGGGGATTCCTCCGCCCACACTTGCCTCGAACAGGAAATTGATATTCTTCTCCTTGGCGATGGATAATAATTCCGCCCCGTGTTTTGCCACCAGAGCCTTATTGGACGTCGCCACGCTCTTTCCCGCCTGAAGGCTTCGTTTTACAAAGGTGTATGCCGGCTCGATGCCGCCCATCACCTCCACCACAATCTGTATGTCCGGGTCGTTTACGATGACCTCAAAGTCGTGGACAATCTTCTCCTGTATGGGGTCCCCCGGGAAATCCCGGATATCCAGGACATACTTGACATAAATCTCATCCCCTGCCCTCTGGTTGATTCCTTTTCCGTTTGTGTTTATGACCTCCACCACGCCGGAGCCCACTGTGCCGTATCCCAGTACTGCTATGTTTACCATCTTTTTCTCCCTTCTTCGCTGCTGTTCCTTTTCAGCCTGTTTTTTACTCTTCTTTCATGCTCAGATACGCATTGATGAACGGGTCCAGATTCCCATCCATCACCGCATTGACATTGCTTATCTCCGCGTTCGTCCGATGGTCTTTTACCATCGTATATGGCTGCATGACATAGGAGCGAATCTGGCTTCCGAATCCAATTTCCTTGACCTCGCCCCGGATGTCCGACATCTTCTCCGCCTGCTCCTGCTGCTTTATCAGGTACAGTTTGGACTTCAGCATCTGCATCGCCTTATCTTTGTTCATATGCTGGGAACGCTCATTCTGGCACTGCACCACGATTCCCGTGGGCAGATGTGTGATGCGCACTGCGGAGGATGTCTTGTTGATGTGCTGTCCGCCCGCGCCGCTGGAGCGGTAGGTATCAATCTTCAAGTCATCCTCGTTGATATCGATATCAATATCCTCCTCAATGTCCGGTATCACATCGCAGGATGCAAAGGAAGTCTGGCGTTTCCCCGCCGCGTTAAAGGGTGATATCCTCACCAGACGGTGAACCCCCTTCTCCGAGCGCAGATATCCGTAGGCATTGACGCCCTTCACCTCGAAGGTGACGCCCTTGATTCCGGCGACATCTCCTTCCAGGTAGTCCAGTTCTTCCACAGTAAAACCTTTCTTCTCCGCCCAGCGCACATACATGCGGTAGAGCATACCCGCCCAGTCACAGGACTCGGTTCCGCCTGCCCCCGCATGGAGAGTAACGATGGCATTGTCCTTGTCGTAAGGTCCGGTCAGAAGTGTGCGGATACGAATCTCTTCAAACTCCTCCTCGAACCGTTCTACTTCCTCCTGAATCTCCTCCGCGGTGTCTTCCTCACCTTCCTCGGCGCTCAGTTCAATAAACTCTCTTACATCCTCATAGTCTGTGCACAGTTTCTCAATTTTCTCCACAAATCCCTGCAAATCCTTCAACTGCTTCATGGTCTGCTGGGATTCCTCCGGATTATCCCAGAATCCGGGTTCCTCAATCTTTCTCTGCAATTCCTCAATCTGCTCATTCTTTGACGCTAAGTCAAAGTGAATCCCTCAAATCTTTCAGCGGTTCTTCGTAAGCAGACATTCTGTTTTTCAAATCTTCTAATAAGACCACCTTATTCACCTCTTTCTTTATTCAAGACTCGCCCGCAAATCCTGTGGGCGCGATTGCCAGGCTATCGAAAAGCCCGGTCTTTTATTTGCCGCAGTTACAAAAAGTGCGGCATCGGTTGAAATGCCGCACTCCTCACTGCAATCCTCTTAAACTTCCCCTATTTCCTTCCGCAGCACTGTTTATATTTCTTGCCGCTTCCGCACGGACAGGGGTCGTTGGGGTAGATTTTCTTTTCTTCCCGCTTCTTCGGAGCACGCACGGAACTTTCATCCTTGTTGGTGCCTGTCACCTTCGCGACTTCCTCTCTCTCCACCTTCTGCTCCACACGGATATGGAACAGTGTGCGGATGGTCGTCTCTGCGATTGCATTGGTCATTTCACCAAACATATTATAGCCCATCATCTTGTATTCTACAAGTGGATCTCTCTGTCCATATGCCTGGAGCCCGATGCCCTGGCGCAGCTGGTCCATATCATCGATGTGGTCCATCCATCTCGCGTCAATGACCTTCAAAAGCACAACCCGCTCGATTTCCCGAATCTGTTCTGCCTCCGGGAACTCCGATTCCTTCACCTCATACGCTTTCACTGCCTTTTCTTTCAAAAGGTGCTTGAGCTCTTTCTGCTGCATATCCTGCAGCTCTTTCACAGAAGGAAGGGTAAGCTGCGGGATGATGTCATGGAGGTTGACCTCCATTCCCTTGATATCCCAGTCTTCTGCCTCCGTCTCCGCAGAAGCATAGCGGTCCGCCGTATTCTCCGCAAACTCTGTTATCATGCTGTAAATGGTATCGCGCATGCTCTCGCCGTCTAAGACTCTTCGCCTCTCGCCGTAGATAATCTCTCTCTGCTCGTTCATAACCTGGTCATATTCCAGCAGATTCTTACGGATACCAAAGTTATTATTCTCTATCTTCTTCTGTGCCTTCTCAATGGCGCCGGAAAGCATCTTGTGCTCAATCTGCTCGCCGTCAGCCACGCCCAGCGCGTTGAACACGCCCATGAGCTTCTCGGAACCGAACAGTCTCAACAGGTCATCCTCCAGAGAAATGTAGAAACGGGATTCTCCGGGGTCTCCCTGACGTCCGCTTCGTCCGCGCAGCTGGTTATCGATTCGCCTGGACTCATGCCGCTCTGTACCGATGATTTTCAGACCTCCGGCTTCCTTCGCCGCCTCATCCAGCTTGATATCCGTACCACGTCCTGCCATGTTGGTGGCAATGGTAACTGCTCCGTGGACACCCGCATCGGCGACAATCTGCGCCTCTAATTCATGATATTTCGCATTCAGCACATTATGCTGGATTCCTTCCTTTTTCAGCATCTTGCTCAAAAGTTCGGAGACCTCGATGGTGATAGTACCCACCAGCACCGGCTGTCCTACGGCGTGGGCTTCCTTCACGGCTTCCACAACCGCTTCGTACTTCTCGCGCTTCGTCTTAAAGACCGCATCGTCCAAATCTTTTCTCTGTACCGGGACATTGGTGGGAATCTCGATGACATCCATACCGTAGATATCACGGAACTCCTTCTCCTCGGTCAGGGCGGTACCTGTCATACCGCTCTTCTTGTCAAATTTATTAAACAGGTTCTGGAAGGTGATGGTCGCCAGTGTCTTGCTCTCTCTTCTGACCTTCACATGTTCCTTCGCCTCAATCGCCTGATGAAGCCCATCGGAATAACGACGTCCCGGCATGATACGTCCGGTAAATTCATCGACAATCATGACCTCGCCCTCCGGCGTCACCACGTAGTCCTGGTCTTTGAACATCAGATTGTGGGCGCGCAGCGCAAGGATGATGTTGTGCTGTATCTCCAGGTTCTCCGGGTCCGCAAGGTTTTCGATGTGGAAGAATTTCTCTACCTTCTTCACACCGTCCTCGGTCAGGTTGACCGCTTTTTCCTTCTCATTGACAATGTAGTCCCCGGTCTCCTCAATGTCTTCTCCCATGATGGCATTCATCTTGGAAAACTCACCGCTCGCCTCGCCCCTCTCAAGCTGGCGTGCCAGGATATCGCAGGCTTCATAGAGCTTTGTAGACTTGCTGCTCTGCCCGGAAATGATAAGCGGGGTCCTCGCCTCGTCGATGAGGACAGAGTCCACCTCATCAATGATCGCATAATGAAGTCCTCTCTGTACAAGCTGCTCTTTATAGATGACCATGTTGTCTCTCAGGTAATCAAACCCGAGCTCATTGTTCGTCACATAGGTGATGTCACAGTTGTATGCCGCCCGGCGCTCATCGTTGTTCATGCCGTTTAACACCACACCCACTGTCAGCCCCAAAAATTTATGAACCTGTCCCATCCACTGGGCATCGCGGTTTGCCAGATAGTCATTGACTGTGACAATCTGCACACCCTGTTCCTCCAGGGCATTCAAATAGGCGGGAAGGGGGGACACCAGGGTCTTTCCTTCACCGGTCTTCATCTCCGCGATACGTCCCTGATGCAGGATAATACCGCCAATAAGCTGCACCCTGTAGTGGCGCATGCCGAGTACTCTGCTCGCCGCCTCTCTCACCACCGCAAATGCCTCCGGCAGGATATCGTCCAGAGTCTCGCCTTCTTTTAACCGCTGTCTGAACTCTCTGGTCTTTTCCTTGAGCTCCGCATCGGACAGCGCTTTCATATCCGGCTCCAGTGCCTCAATCCGGTCCACAATCGGGTAGATACGCTTCAATTCGTTCTCACTGTGTGTCCCGAAGATTTTCTCTACTAAACCCATAATCTGAAATTAACTCCTTGTCTCATTTTACTCTACGCTCCATTTTAACACTATCATTTACCTAATTCAACCAATTCATAAGTTGTTCATAAAATTGTTACGTTTCCGTTACCGTTCATTCGCGCCACCGCCTCATAGGGAATCGTCCCGCCGAAGATATCTAAGGCACTGCCGATGGTAAAGTCCAGTTTTCCCTGGCTCTCCAGCTCAAACTCCTTAAGCGCTTCCACACTGCCAATGCCTCCGGCATAGGTCACCGGACAGCATGCAAAGTCCCGCAGAAGGCGCACCAAATCCCGGTCAAACCCTGCTGCCTTTCCTTCCACATCCACCCCGTGGACGAGGAACTCATCACAGTATCCGGCAAGCTCTGTGAACATCTCTTTAGAAAGTCTGACTTCCGTAAACTTCTGCCACCTGTCCGTCACGATATAAAAATCGCCATCCTTTCTGCGGCAGCTTAGGTCCAGCACCAGCTTATCCTTCCCCACTTCTCTCACCAGTTTCTCCAGATTCTCCCTGTGGAACTTTCCGCCGGAGAATACGTAGGATGTGACAATCACATGGCTGGCTCCCGCTTCTATGTAATCCGCCGCGTTCTCGGACGTAACGCCTCCGCCAATCTGCATGCCTTTCGGATAAGCGTTAAGAGCCTTCAAAGCCTGTCTCTTTGTCTCCTCAAAATAAGGAGAATCCGCATGGTTTAAGAGGATGATATGTCCGCCCGTCAGTCCGTCCTTCTGGTAGCGTCTGGCGTACCAGTCCGCTCCCAGCTCCGAAGAAAAATTCGTCACTGCCCGGTCTCCCTCATCCCGCAGGCTGCCGCCGACAATCTGCTTTACTTTTCCATTATGGATATCAATGCATGGTCTGAATTTCATGGTCTTTACTCCTGTCTTCCTATGCGGCATCGCTTTACAAGCCGCGTACTGACGCTATTCTACCACAGATTCGACGAAGGAGGCAAGCACAGCACAAAAAGAGAAGGGGCATCCTGTTTCGGATGTTCCCCTTCTATTTTGCGCCTACCGGTTATCTTCGGCTGTCCCATCTGTATTATCTGCACCGTTATCTCTGGTCATGTCGTCTGTGGCTCTGTCTACGCCGTCTGTGATATCATCGGTCACGTCATCTACACCGTCCGTCACATCGTCCACCGCATCGTTTACGATACCATTTCCATCATCATCTGTGCCGTTGGTATTCTTGTCATCGTCCACAGTGCCTTTTGTCGCATCGTTTACATTTTCATCTGTGGTGGACTGGTCTGCCCCATTGTCCGCCGCGTTCTCGCTGCCGCACGCTGTCGCTGTACCGATAATCAGAGTACAGAGCGCAAAAAGCAGGCATTTCTTCATTCTTTTCATATCAAGTCTCTCCCTTTCCATATATAAATATTGTGTACCTCGCGTGCCGGGCACGCCGCCTGAAAACACCAGTATGCTTTTTTGTCAGGCTGGGTATATCCTTAATATCCGCACAATATTCTTTCTTTATACATGGAGAAAAGGATTTTTTTATTTTACTGATTTTTTTAATTTTTCCAGGGCGCGGGCTTCAATCTGGCGCACCCTCTCGCGGGTGATGGAGAGTTCCTTTCCCACTTCTTCCAGAGTATGTGTCCTGCCGTCCTCCAGACCAAAGCGCAGCCGGATGACTGTCTGTTCCCGCTCATTGAGCAGTTTTAGAAGTTCCCTCACCTCTTCCTTCTGCACAAGCAGGCTGATTGCCTCCTCCGGTGTCTGTTCCGCCTTATCCTCCACCAGGTCAGAGAGGTTCGTCTCCCCCTCCTCACCCACCGGAGTCTCCAGCGAAACAGGAGTCTGCAGGTAGGTCAGGATGTTCTTCACATCCTCCTCTGTCTTATCGCCAAGCCGCGCCGCAATCTCCGCGGCAGAGGGCTCTCTTCCCAGCTCCTGCTGCAGTTGTTTCCCTGCTTTCTGGACCTTTTTCATACTTTCCGCCACATGGACCGGAACCCGGATTTCTCTGGACTGCTCATCCAGAGCGCGGGTGATTGCCTCCTTTATCCACCAGGTCGCATAGGTGGAGAAACGGTTCTCCTTTGTGTAGTCGTACTTCTCCACCGCCCGCATGAGCCCTAAGTTTCCCTCCTGTATCAAATCCAGAAAGGCAAGCCCGTGCCCGGTATAGTGCTTGGCGATGGATACCACAAGCCGCAGATTCCCCTCTTCCAGCCTGCGCTTTGCATCCATGTCCCCTTCCGCGCACTTCTTTCCCAGTTCTTTTTCTTCTTTCTCAGTCAGAAGGGGAATCTCCCCTATCTCCTTTAGATAGATTTTAAGCGGCTCGGTCACTTCCACATTGTCCGGTATCGTCAGTTCCTGTTCCTTTTTGTCACTCATAATCTATGTATCCTATTCTGTCAATTTTATGTTATACTGTCTTTTTCCTGCCCTTTCTATTCAAGGGCACACTGCTTTTTGTGAAAATACTGCGGTTATAATTTTTCTACAAGCCTGCCGCTTCGGTAAGCCGACAGCAGCTCCTCTAAATCCTTCACCTGCTCTTTTAACTCTTTGCCAATATCTGTGTCCCCTACCTGACAGCGCTTGATGACTCTCTTAACCACCATCATATCTGAATGGATATCGCTCTCCTTCTCAATGGCAGCCTCCGTGGACTCAAAAGGTTCATGCGCGACAAGCAGAAGCCCGTATGAATTATAAATCAGCGTGTAGCCCGCGATGCCTGTCTCCTTCTGGTATGCCTTGGAGAATCCGCCGTCAATGACCATCACTTTTCCATTGCACTTGATGGGACTCTCGCCATCCTTTCGCTTCACAGGCACATGCCCGTTGACAATATGCGCGGTACCAGGGTCCAGCCCGAACTCTTTCATGATGCCGTCCACTACATTTTCATTTTCCAGCAGGAAATAATAGGGGTTCTTCTTCTCTACATGGGTCTCCTTCTCCGCCAGAAAATAGCGCTCAAAGGTCGCCATCTTATTTTTCCCGAACAGAGGGGAATCCGGATGCAGCCAGATATACCACATGGCATTCCTGCCTTTTTCCCGTTCTTCCTCATCCAGGGCGAAAAAGCCTTTGCGGATGTAACCATCCAGCGCATCGTACAGCGCTTTCCCTTTATATTTCTTCCCGTAAATTTCCACTTCTTTCAGGCTGCCGTCCTCATTGAGCGGCACGCAGCCGTGGTAGAGCAGATTGTTGTTGTAGACCTTATACAGCCCGCCCTTCGTGAGCAGGAAACGCATGTGGCGCTGCAGCTTCTCACACCCCATAAAGGCGCGCTCCAGACGCTCCATAACCTCTTCCTCCTCCGCGCTTAAAGCATAAGGGTCTTTGGGGTCTATGGTGGGGAAATTGGTATCCAGAAGCGGGTACTCTTTGCCGTCCACCATGACGGTTCCCTTCTCATAGTCAATCTTATCCAGGAGCGCGCGGCTCTCAAGCCGCATATTTTTCTGCCGGGTGATAAGCTGTCCTTCCACTTTAAACTGGATGATGGAGATTGCCTTGTGCATGCGCAAATCCATCTCCATCTCCGACTGGTTCGGTTTCTCCGGTCCTTTGAGCTTAAAGCAGGTACACGGGTCGTCCTGGTAAATGCGAAGAGCAAACGTTGCCAGAGGCAGAAGGTTGATTCCATATCCGTCCTCCAGGATGTCCAGATTCCCATAGCGGGCGCAGATACGGATGACATTGGCGATACAGCCTCTCTGTCCTGCTGCCGCCCCCATCCAGAGCACATCATGATTGCCCCACTGGATGTCAAGGGAATGGTAAGTCATGAGCTTATCCATAATAATATGTGGACCAGGTCCTCTGTCATAGATGTCCCCCACGATATGGAGATGGTCCACCACCAGACGCTGTATCAGTTCGGAGATTGCCTCGATAAATTCCTCCGCCCTTCCGATACGGATAATGGTCATGATGATGGAATTGTAGTAGGATTCCTTGTCGTTTATTTCCGCCTTCTCCGTAATGAGTTCTTCGATGACATAGGCGAAATCTTTGGGGAGCGCTTTTCTCACTTTGGAGCGCGTATATTTGCTGGCTGCGCGCTTGCTCACCTCAATCAGACGGTACAGATTGATTTTGTACCAGTCCTCCATGTTGCTCTCCGTCTCTCTCACCAGAGCCATCTTTGCCTTCGGATAATAGATGAGTGTGGCAAGTGCCTGCTTGTCCCTGGAACTTAAGGTATTGCCAAACACATCGTCAATCTTCCGTTTTACGGAACCGGAGCCATTTTTTAAAACATGGGAAAACGCTTCGTACTCTCCGTGGATATCTGTCAGGAAATGTTCTGTTCCCTTGGGCAGGTTCAAGATTGCCTGCAGATTGATAATCTCCGTGGATGCCGCCGCAATGGTCGGGTACAAATCCGACAGCCTCTCCAGATATTTTGTTTCCAGCTCTTTCATAAAATCCTCCTTGCTTTTTCCCTGTTTTTCCTCCAAATCCCAACCACTTCTCTCTTAGAACTGTATCACATCCCCCATGTCATACATGCCTTCTGTCTTATCCGCCAGGAATTTTGCTGCCTCCACAGCTCCTTTGGCAAACACGCTCCGGGAGTACGCTGTATGCTTAAACTCAATCACTTCGTCAATCCCCGCGAAGATAACCTCGTGTTCTCCCACAATGGTGCCCGCGCGTACCGCGGAGATTCCCATCTCTTTTTTATCCCGTTTCTGTCTCACCTGGCTTCTGTCGTACACGTATTCATATGAGTTGTCCAGTGCCTCATTGATGGAATCTGCCAGCGCCAGCGCGGTCCCGCTGGGCGCGTCCAATTTCTGGTTGTGGTGCTTTTCCACCAGCTCGATGTCATATCCCGCAGACCCCAGCACTTTCGCCGCATCTTTTAGAAGCTTTAAAAGCAGGTTGATACCCATGGACATATTCGCGGATTTCAGCACAGCGATTTCCTTAGAAGCCGCTTCCACTTTTGCCAGCTGCTCTTCCGATAATCCTGTCGTGCACAGCACCACCGGGAGCTTTTTCTCCACACAGTAGGAAAGCAGCCCATCCATTGCCTTTGCATTGGAAAAGTCAATGATTGCATCCGCCTTAACGTCACAGTCTTTGATATCTGCAAATACGGGATAGTCGTTTGGCGTCTCCGTGTAGGCATCGACTCCCGCCACGATACTCGCCCCCTCGTCCGCTTTGACGATTTCTGTAATCATCCGTCCCATCTTTCCGTTGCAGCCATGTAAAATGATATTCACCATATTGATTTCCTCCTCTTCTTTCACACAGAGCAGTCCGAAGCTTTCCTGTGATATAAAAAAGGATATCACATTTGAGTTCTTTCCTCAACAATGATATCCTTTTCACAAGCATATTCTATTCCTCTTCACCGAGACATTCCAGCTTGCTCACCGACACTTCATAGGCGGTCCTCACTTCCGTCTCTGTTTCCGACAATTTCTTTACATAGTCACGGCTCTGAATCCTGCCCAATATCTGTACATGCTCTCCCACTTCAAAACCGGAGGCGTAGCGGGCATTTCTGCCCCAGCAGATACAGGGGATGTAATCGGATTTTCCGTAGGGGCGGTTCACTGCCAGCAGAAGGTCCGCAATCTCCCTCCCCAGGGGCGTCTTCCGATATACCGGCTTTTTGCAGATATACCCCTCCAGCAGGATATGATTTGTCTTCGCCCCGTCCGGCTCTTCCTCGATAAACTCGACCTCCCGCGCGAATACTGACAGCACCAGACGGTTTTTCTGTTCCTCATGGCGGTTGTAGGAGCGGAACTGTCCGCTCACCATAATAAAGGCGCCTCTGTAATCCTGGGTCACGTCCAGCAGCCTCTCGGAGACCATCAACGGGATGCGGTCGTTGGAATTGCTTAAGCGTCTGACCAGCACATCCACCATGTAAAAGCCCTCCCCGAACACTTCGTGGCTGTATGTAAACGCGGAAGCCACCTCGCCGATAATCGTCACCTGGTTGTTCTCAATAATCTTATCTGACATAATTTACAGTTCTCCCTTCCTCTGTTTGGTATTTTTGAGTCAATACTAAGTCTATGAGGGGGATTTCCTGTTTAGAACTGTCCTGCCCGGAAAATCTTTCGACAGATTTCTCATATAACGCCGTCCCCTCTTGCAAATTCCTCTTTTTATGATAGAATAAGTAGCGTTGGTGTGCGGGGAATCTGCGGCAGATACATTTTTTAACCAAAAACCGCAAAGTGCTGCCCCACGCGCGAACATGAAATCGGACAACAAAAACACATATATTAAGGAAAGAGTGCGAAATATTATGAAAACAAAACGTGAAGATATCAGAAATATTGCCATCATCGCCCATGTTGACCACGGCAAGACCACCCTGGTCGATGAACTGCTCAAGCAGAGCGGTGTATTCAGGGAAAATCAGGAAGTGGCGGAGCGTGTCATGGATTCCAATGACATTGAGAGGGAGCGCGGTATCACCATCCTCTCCAAAAATACTGCCGTCACTTACAAAGGCGTAAAAATCAACATTATCGACACCCCGGGACACGCCGACTTCGGCGGGGAGGTGGAGCGTGTCCTCAAGATGGTAAACGGTGTTATCCTGGTGGTGGACGCTTTCGAGGGCGCCATGCCCCAGACGAAATTCGTCCTTCGCAAGGCGCTGGAGTTAAACCTTCCGGTCATCGTCTGCATCAATAAGATTGACCGCCCGGAGGCGCGCCCCGATGAAGTTATCGACGAGGTGCTGGAATTGTTCATGGACCTGGATGCTTCCGATGAGCAGTTGGACTGCCCCTTTGTCTATGCTTCCGCAAAGGCAGGGGTTGCCGTTTTAGATTTAACAGATGATGAGAAGGATATGCAGCCTCTCTTTGAGACCATCTTAGACTATATCCCGGCGCCGGAGGGGGACCCGGAGGCACCCACACAGGTGCTCATCAGCACCATCGACTACAACGAATACGTGGGGCGTATCGGCGTCGGCAAGGTAGATAACGGGACGATTGCCGTAAATCAGGAAGTCCTTCTGGTCAACCATCATGACCCGGACAAGCAGGAAAAAGTAAAAATCAGCAAGCTCTATGAGTTTGACGGTCTGAATAAAGTGGAGGTAAAAGAGGCGACTATCGGCTCCATCGTTGCCATCTCCGGTATCTCCGATATCGCCATCGGGGACACCTTGTGCTCCCCGGAGAATCCGCAGGCGATTCCATTCCAGAAGATATCTGAGCCTACCATCTCCATGCAGTTCATTGTCAACGACAGTCCCTTTGCAGGGCAGGAAGGAAAATACGTGACTTCCCGGCATCTGCGCGACCGTCTCTTCCGCGAACTCAACACAGATGTGAGCCTGCGTGTGGAGGAGACCGAGGATACGGACAGCTTCAAAGTATCCGGCCGAGGGGAACTGCATCTGTCCGTACTCATCGAGAATATGCGCCGCGAGGGCTATGAATTTGCGGTGAGCAAGGCGGAGGTGCTCTACCACACCGACGAGAACGGCAAGAAGTTAGAACCTATGGAGCTCGCCTACGTGGATGTGCCGGAAGAATTTACCGGTACGGTCATCGATAAATTGAGCCAGCGCAAGGGTGAACTGCGCAATATGGGGACATCCAACGGTGGATACACCCGTCTGGAATTCTCCATCCCTGCCCGCGGGCTCATCGGATACCGGGGAGAGTTTCTGACAGATACAAAGGGAAATGGTATCTTAAATACCACCTTTGACGGTTACGCCCCCTACAAGGGAGACATCCAGTACCGCAAACAGGGGTCTCTTATCGCGTTCGAGACCGGGGAATCCGTAACTTATGGATTGTACAGCGCGCAGGAACGTGGTACATTATTTATAGGAGCCGGCGAAAAAGTCTATGCCGGCATGGTCATCGGGCAGAATGGAAAGGCGGAGGACATTGAATTGAATGTCTGCAAGACCAAGCATCTGACCAACACCCGCTCCTCCAGCGCGGATGAGGCGCTCCGTCTCACCCCGCCGAGAATCTTAAGCCTGGAGCAGGCTCTGGATTTCATCGACACGGACGAGCTTTTGGAGGTCACACCGAAATCCTTGCGTATCCGCAAGAAAATCCTGGATTCCAGGATGCGCAAGCGAAGCAACCTGAAATAAAACTGTTTACCGGGTTCCGCCCTGCCTTGATGTTGAAAGAGCATTGATAAGGAGAAAACTATGAAAAAATACGCGAAAGCATTCCTCAAAAACCTGACGACGGCATTGGAATACGTCATCGCTGCACTCCTGGCAGGCGGAATCCTCATCATGATTGTGCAGGTGCTGCTGACCTTCCACAATCTGACGGACATCAGCAAATACCCCAATTATGAGGACCTTCTGACCGTGTGCTTCAACCTCATCATTGGTGTGGAGATGATACGCATGCTCTATCTGCACACTCCCATGACGGTCTTTGAAGTCCTCTTATTCGCTATCGCCAGACAGGTCATCATCGACCACAGCTCTCCCATCAACAGTCTGCTGGGGGTTGTCGCCATCGCCATTCTCTTCGCCACGAGAAAGTTTCTCTTTGTGGCATTTGACGAGGCGGAAAAGACCATCTTCCGCGCCTCCCAGAAGGTACGCCATGTCAACCGTCTCATCCGGGTCAATATCCCCTACGAGAACGATGAGACACTCCTTGACGTTGTACTTCGCAAATTAAAGGAGGACGACACGGAAATCGGTATCGGGGCATGTACCTATTTCTCCGACTTCGGTCTGCGCATCGCCAAGATAACAGATGGAAAAATCACCCGGATTGAAGTGATTCGTTCTATACATTAAGCTGCTCTTATGCTATAATATTTACATAATACAAACAGATTTTTCCTTTCTGCTTGTATAATATGAACAAAAGGAGTTGAGCAGCATGAATTTTATTATCAGTGGTAAAAACATTGAGGTAACTCCCGGACTGCGGGACGCTATCGAACAGAAATTAGGAAAACTTGAAAGGTATTTCACTCCTGAAACAGAAATCATTGTAACTCTCAGTGTGGAAAAGGAACGTCAGAAGATTGAAGTCACGATTCCTGTCAAAGGAAACATCATCCGCTCCGAACAGACAAGCAGTGACATGTATGTATCCATCGACCTTGTCGAGGAAGTGATTGAGCGTCAGCTTCGCAAATACAAAAATAAACTGGTCGCTAAGAGCCAGGGACACCCCACTGCTTCTTCCTCGGGGAACAACTTCAAGAAAGAATTTTTCGAGTCGGACGATGACTCCGTGGAGGATGATGATGTCCGTATCGTGCGGACCAAACGATTTGGCATCAAGCCTATGTATCCTGAGGATGCCTGCATCCAGATGGAGCTTCTCGGTCACAGCTTCTTCGTATTCTGCAACGCGGAGACAGAGGAAGTCAACGTTGTATACAAGAGAAAAGATGGTTCTTTCGGACTGATTGAACCGGAATTTGCATAATTGATTCATGAAAAACCCATCCATATCCGGCGACAAACGCTTTGGATATGGATGGGTTTTTTCATATTACAGAAAATATTCCCCTGTATCTGACTCTCTGGCGAACGGGCATATAGGAATGTATGCCCTATCACTGCTCAGCAAATATTTCCACTCTTCCGTCCACTATTGCAAACCAGCACTCGCCCTCTTTTTCAATAACACTCTTCCCGTTGGTCCCCTCTGTAATCTCTGCCCTGAGTCGGTTTTCCTCCCCTGCGGGCACCAGCGCCAATATATCCACATTTTCCCCGTAAATATTATCCAGAATGGGGAGGCTTGCTTTTCCCAGGATATACTGGATTTTTCCAAGCCCTGTATAATCTGTGCGGATTTTCAGTTTAACTCCCTTTATTTTGGTAATAATCATACTGTGAGCCAGCCCTTCTATGGAGGCTCCTGTGTATGCGCGCACAAGCCCACCTGTGCCTAAAAGCGTGCCGCCAAAGTAGCGCGTCACCACCACCAACACGTTGTAAAGCTCCTGCCCCCGGATAACCTCCAGAATGGGCTTTCCCGCTGTTCCCGACGGCTCCCCGTCGTCGCTGAAACGCTCCAGCGGCTGGTCTGTACCGATGACATACGCCCAGCAGTGATGTCTGGCATCCCAGTACTGTTTTTTTATTTTTTCCAGTTCTGCTTCCGCCTGCTCTTTTGATGAAACCGGAAATACATCCGCGATAAAACGGGATTTTTTCTCCGTGATTTCTCCGGTCCCCGCCTGATATACAGTCTGATAACGTTCCACAATACCATCCTCATTTCCCACTTCTTTAGCGTCACCATACAGGAACAGACGATTGCCTTCTTATCCCGACGCTACATAACACTATACCAGACTTCCGGGGGATGTACAAGGAGCCGCCCCTTATATCTGTTCTTTGACACTGCCGGTTTAGCCCCTGCTATGCATAAAACGGATTGCTGCCTTCAAAATTTCTTAAGATTTACTTATCGAAATGTGAAGTTTTTATTTTTTTCTTTATTTAGACAGGCAAATTTGCTATAATTAGAAAAGTGATTCTTTCTGCCGGGAAGCTCCCGGCGGCTAATCGTCACAGGCAGGGAAAGCCTGTCTGTGTTCTACCGCCTTTTGGCGGACAAGAAGGAGGATTTGATTCATGAATTACGGAAAAGAGAATCTTTCTAAGAGAAAGAAAAATATCTCTTCTAAAAAGAAAATGAAGAAAAAGCGCGTAGGCGTGCGGGTCTTCAAGGCCATTGTCATCTGCCTTGTGCTCATCTGCGTTATCGGTGTGGGAGGCGTTGCTTTCTTTGCCAAGAAGATTATAGACAACACGCCGAAAGTCACTCCCGCCGACATCAAGCCCCAGGGCTACACAACCTTCGTATATGCCAAGGACGGCACAGAACTGGAACAGTTCAAGGAATCCGGCTCCAACCGAATCTATAAGACGCTGGATGAGATTCCTGAGTATATGACCCATGCTTTTGTGGCAATTGAGGACGAACGTTTTTACAAACACAACGGAATCGACCTGCAGGGTATCTTGAGAGCCGGCGTTGTGGGCATCACTTCCGGCGGCGATTTCTCGGAGGGCGCCAGTACCCTGACCCAGCAGCTCATCAAAAACAATGTGTTCCCCAACTTCACAGAGGAGAAGACATTCTATGACCGCCTTGAGAGAAAGCTCCAGGAGCAGTATCTGGCGGTGGAGATTGAAAAGCAGATGAGCAAGGACGAGATTGTGGAAGCCTACATGAACACTATCAACCTGGGGCAGAACTGTCTCGGTGTTCAGGCTGCATCTAAGCGTTATTTCAACAAGGATGTATCCGAACTCAACCTTTCCGAATGTGCAACCATCGCTGCTATCACACAGGCGCCGACCTACTATGACCCGGTAACGAATCCGGAGAACAACGCGAAGCGGCGCGGAGAAGTGCTCAATAAGATGCTGGCACAGGGCTATATCACCCAGGCGGAATATGACGAGGCAACTGCGGATCCGGTATACGACAGAATCCTTCAGACTGCTCCGGCATCCGAGTCCACTCCATACTCCTACTTCTGCGATGCCCTGGCAGAACAGGTCATACAGGATTTGATGGACCGCAAAGGCTTTACCGAGACACAGGCGCACAACGCGCTGTACAGCGGAGGTCTCACCATTACAGCCACACAGGACCCTTATATGCAGCAGATTTGCGATGAAGAAGTCGCTAATGTGGGCAGCTATCTGGGCGTGGATGAATATGGACTTGAGTATGCGCTTACCATCACCCGCGCGGACGGCACTGTAGAAAATTACAGCAAAGAGATGCTCGGAGAATATATCGGCAATGCGTGGGGTCGTGAATATCCCCTCGTCTTCTACTCTGTAGATGAGGCGAACAGCGCCATCGCCGAATATAAAGGCACCTTAAATATCGCCGAGGGCGATATCGTGGATGAACGGATTGACATTACGCCGCAGCCCCAGGCATCCGTTGTGCTGATGGACCAGTACACCGGAGAAGTCAAGGCAATCGTTGGCGGCAGGGGAGATAAGACAGCCAGTCTTTCCCTGAACCGTGCGACCGATTCCCCCAGACAGCCGGGTTCCTGCTTCAAGGTGCTCTCCACCTACGCTCCCGCGCTGGATACATGCGGCTATACCCTCGCCACCATGATAGACAACAAAGGACCTTTCACTTACAAAGACGGAAATAAAGCAAACAACTGGGATAACCAGTATCCCGGACAGTCCACAGTCCGCTACTCCATTGAGCACTCCATCAATGTCTGCGCAGTAGAGACACTGACTGCCATCGGTGAACAGACCGGATTTGACCAGCTTTTGAACTTCGGGTTTACCACGCTGGTAGATGGAAACGACGAGAACTTCCCGGGTATGACGGATGCGGCTCAGGCAACCGCTTTAGGTGGTATCACCCGCGGTGTCTATAACCTGGAAATGACCGCGGCGTACGCTTCTATTGCCAACGCCGGCGTTTACACAAAACCAATCCTGTACACCCAGGTATTAGACCATGACGGGAATGTCCTTTTGGACAACACCACACCGGATACCCATCAGGCAATCAAAGATTCCACGGCAGCCCTTCTGACAAGCGCCATGAAGGACGTTATTGAAAAGGGAACCGGTACTGCCGCAAGATTAAACAGTATGCCTGCCGCAGGAAAGACAGGTACAACGGAAAACAGTACTGACCTTTGGATTTCCGCATTTACTCCGTACTACACCTGCTCTGTATGGGGCGGATACGACACCAATAAGCCAATGGAGTACATCAGCCAGTCCTGGCACATGACACTATGGAAGAACATTATGGACCGGGTTCACGAAGGATTGGAATACAAAGATTTCTCCATGCCTGCATCTGTAGAGCAGAAGACAGTTTGTACAAAAACAGGGCTTCTGGCAGTGGACGGCTGTCCATCTATAACCGAATATTTCGCCAAGGGCACAGTCCCAAGCCAGAGCTGTTCCGGTCATAAATCCGAGACCACTGACAAGGACGATGATAAGGATAAGGATGATGACGATAAGAAAGATGATACCACTACCACTGACCCAAGCGGCGGCGGTGATACCGGTACCACTGACCCAAGCGGTGGCGGCACCACTGACCCAGGCGGCGATGGGGGCGGCACAACCGACCCAGGCGGCGATGGGGGCGGTACCACTGACCCGGGCGGCGATGGTGGCGGTACCACTGACCCAGGCGGCGATGGGGGCGGTACCACCGACCCAGGCGGTGGCGGCGGTACCACTGACCCAGGCGGTGGTGGCACAACCGGTTAAGCCTTTATAAAAAGAACATGAGAGATAATATAAAAATCCCTCCGGGCAAGTCTATAGAGCCCGGAGGGATTTTTATCTGCTGCTTTTTTATTCTTATCTTCCGTCCTTTTACACGTTAAATGCGATTTTAATCGTATCTTCCTATCGTATCATGACTGCTGTTCATCAATAATGAGCTTAGCTGCACCGCACATTCCCGCATCATTTCCCAGAGTTGCCAGCACAAACTCCACTTCCTTATTGGCAAAGAAAGCATGTTCTCTGTACGGCTTCTGAATATACGGTATGAGCACCTCTCCCGCCTTCGAGACGCCCCCGCCTATCACAATGACCGCCGGGTCTGCCACCGCTGCCAGATTCGCGATGCCGCAGCCTAAATATTCTCCAAACTGCACCGCAACCTCCTGCGCCAGCTTATCTCCCGCCTTCACTGCATCGAATACTTCTTTTGCGGTGATTTCCTTTTCTCTGAGCACACTCGGCTCCTTTGAAGCTTCCAGTTTTTCCTTTGCCAGTCGGACAATCCCCGTTGCGGAAGCATACTGCTCCATACAGCCCCGGTTGCCGCAGCCGCAAGTCTGTGTCTCACTGTAATTCACACAGATATGTCCGATTTCTCCGCCTGCTCCATGGGCGCCTGTCACGACCTTTCCGTTGACAATGACACCGCCGCCCACTCCGGTTCCCAGTGTCACCATCACCATATTCTGTTCACCGCTGCCTCCGCCCTGCCACATCTCTCCGAGGGCAGCCACATTCGCGTCATTTCCCACTTTTACGGAAAGACCGGTGAGTGTCTCCAGTTCCTGTTTTACTTCTTTATACTTCCATCCCAGATTGGCGCTGCCGTTGACGATTCCGTCCTCTGTCACCGGTGCCGGGACTCCGACCCCGATACCGATAAAGGTCTCCTCTTTATAAGCGTCCTCCCCGATTTTCCTCAATACCGACTGTGCGATATCCGGAAGGATTGCCTCACCCTCATTTTCTGTGCGGGAGGGAATCTCCCACTTATCTAAAAGCTCCCCCTCTGTCCGGAAAAGCCCGATTTTCACTGTCGTACCGCCTATGTCCACTCCAAAACAATAACTCATCTCTCTGTTCCCGCCTCTCATCTCTTTTTCGCAAGATTTTCCTGCACACGTTTATATAATTCCTGAGCAGCATTGTATCCCATCTGTTTCTGTCTGTGGTTGACCGCTGCGGATTCCACAATGATTGCCAGATTCCGTCCCGGACGAATCGGGATACTGTGGCACACCACCTTATTTCCCAAAAATTCTGTATAATTTTCTTCCAGTCCCAGGCGGTCATATTCTTTGTCTCTGCTCCAGTCTTCCAGAGTGATGACCAAATCGATATTCTGCGTCTCACGGACACTCTGTACACCGAACATAGACTTCACATCCACGATTCCGATGCCGCGCAGTTCAATGAAATGTCTTGTGATATCCGGCGCGGAACCTACCAGCGTATCATCGCTCACCTTGCGGATTTCCACCACATCATCCGTCACAAGCCGATGTCCTCTCTTTATGAGCTCCAGAGCAGCCTCGCTCTTTCCGATACCGCTCTCACCCATGATGAGCACGCCGACACCATATACGTCCACGAGTACCCCATGGATAGAAATACAGGGCGCCAGTTTTACATTCATCCAGCGGATAATCTCCGCCATAAAATCAGAAGTCTGTTTGGATGTTGTGAGAACGGGCGTATCCTTCTCTTCTGCCTTTTTTAAAAGCTCCTCATCCGGCTCCAAATTCCTGCTGAACACAACGCAAGGAATCTGGTGTGAGAGCAGTTCATCATATATCCGGTTCTTCTCCTCCTCTTCCAATGTCTGCAGATACGTGTATTCCACATATCCTATAATCTGTACCCTGTCTGAATCAAAATGGTCGAAATATCCCGCCAGCTGCAGTGCTGGTCTGTTTATATCCGGAACATGTACCTCCTTATCTGCCAGACTCACATCCGGTGTGAGATTCTTTAAATCCATCTTTTCGGCAATCTCGCTCAGTCTAATGCCTCGTCCCATACTGTTCTCCTTTCTGTTGCTTTCTCTGCGGGGAGCCCCTGCGCTTCTCGCGGGCTCCTCGCGCTCAGCTCGATTCCGCTTCGCTCCATCTCGCTGTTCGTTGCCTCCCCCTGCGCTCTTTTTAGGGTGGCTCCTCGCGCTCAGCTCGATTCCGCTTCGCTTCATCTCACTGTTCGTTGCACTCACATAGAATCAGTTCGGCGCCGCCTTGTCTGCCAGCAGCCAGTCGGTGCCTCCCTGATTCTGCGCTCGTCGCTATGCGTTCATTATATCATTTATGAAAAAAATTGTATACGGATTCTGCGGCTTTTTCGTTCATGGATGGGATGGCGGCGAGTTCTTCTTTTGTCGCCGCGCGGATGGCATCCAGGCTCATGAAATGCCGTATCAGCGCTTTTCTTCTGGCAGGTCCGATTCCATCGATATCATCCAGTATGGAATGTACCTGTCCTTTTCCCCGCAGCTGTCTGTGGTATTCAATGGCAAAGCGATGCGCCTCATCCTGAATCCTGGTTATCAGCCGGAATCCTTCCGAAGATTTGTCGATAGGGATTTCCTCATTGTGATAGTAAAGCCCTCTTGTCCGGTGATAGTCATCTTTCACCATGCCGCACACCGGGATATCAAGATGCAGTTCATCCAGCACTTCAAGCGCCACGTTCACCTGCCCTTTTCCCCCGTCCATCAGAATCAGGTCCGGGAATACAGTAAATTTGCCCAGTTCTATATTCTCCTGCCTTTCCTTTAAGCCGTGCCGAAATCTCCTGGTGAGCACTTCCCGCATACTTCCGTAGTCGTCAGCCCCCTGGATTCCTTTTATCTTAAATTTCCTGTAATCGTTTCTCTTAGGCTTTCCTCTCTCATACACAATCATAGAACCCACTGACTCAAAACCATTTGTGTTGGAGATATCGTACGCCTCCATCCGGCTGATTCCGTCAAGCCCCAGAAGTCCCGCAATCTCTTTTACTGCCCCGATGGTCCTTCCCTCTTCTCTTTTGAGTCTTTCCTTGTCTTTGCTCAGGACCAGACGGGCATTGTTCGCCGCCAGCTCCACCAGCTTTTCCTTGGTCCCTTTTTTAGGCACACGGATAGTGACCTTCTGTCCCCGCTTCACGGACAGCCACTCCTCTAAAAGAGCTTTTTCCTCTATTTCCTCCGGCAGCATCAACTCTCCGGGCACAAATGGCGTGCCTGCATAATACTGCTTGATAAAACTGTCCAGGATACTGCTCTCGCTCTCTCCTTTCGTGATACGCAGATAAAAATGTTCCCTTCCTATAAGACGTCCGCCCCGGATAAAGAAAACCTGCACCACCGCATCTTCCTCCTCCGTTGCCACAGCCAGGATATCCCGGTCCTCCCCGCTGCTGTCTGTGATTTTCTGCTTCTGGGACACTTTCTTGACACTGTTTATAAGCTCCCGGTATTCTATCGCTTTTTCAAATTCCAGATTCTCCGAGGCTTCCTCCATCTTTTCCTGTAAATCCTTTAAAATACTCTCATAATTTCCGTTTAAGAAACGTATGACCTCGGTGATGGCTTTGCCGTATTCCTCCTGAGAAATATACCCCTGGCACGGGGCGTCGCACTGCTTGATATGGTAATTCAGACAGGGACGCTCCTTTCCCGTATCCCGCGGAAGGCTGCGGTTGCAGCTCCGCACATGGTAGAGCCTGTGCAAAAGGTCCAGGGTATCCCGCACCGCCTGAGCGCTGGTGTAAGGTCCGAAATATTTTGCCTTGTCCTTCTGCATACGCCTTGCCAGCATGACACGCGGATAAGCCTCATTGACAGTCACCTTGATAAAAGGATACGCCTTATCGTCCATCAGCATCGTGTTATATTTCGGACGGTGCTCCTTAATCAGGTTGCACTCCAGGACAAGCGCCTCCAGTTCGGAATCTGTCACAATGTACTCAAATCTGCGGATATGCGTCACCATCTGCTCGATTTTCACGCCTTTGTTCCTGCTGCTCTGGAAATACTGGCGGACCCGGTTTTTCAGGCTGATTGCCTTTCCCACATAGATGATATTATCCTTCTCATCATGCATAATATAAACTCCCGGTTTGCCCGGCAGTTTTTTCAATTCTTCTTCAATGTTAAAATTATTATTTTCCATAGATTCTATTATACGTTGTTTTTCCTCTGAGAACAAGAACAGCACAGCTAATTTCTTTAGCCATGCCGCCTCGATTATTCAAACTCCGGCAAATACTTCGCCAGTTCTTCCACCAGCTCATACACCTTGGTTCCCGGCGCTATCTCTGTCGGTGTCTTTCCTTGTCCATCCTTTATAATCCTCTTCGCATACCGTATCGCCAATTTCGGATTCCCTTTTTCCATCAGTATCTCGAATATATTTTTCATATTCTTCTCATACTTTCCAATACCCAATTCTCGAAACCGATTATTCAGAAATGAAATATACTCTGTCCGGTGATTATTAGAAGTATAATATGCAAAATGCAGCAAAAACCAGAATTCGATACACTCATTACTCCAAGCCGCATGATACTGTAGCTCTGTGTTTTCCTGACTCAGCTGCCGTGCCCGCTGTTCGACTCCATTAAAATCTTTTGCCGGGAAACTATCTTTATCATATACGCACCAAATCTGTCCTTTCTGGATTTTGTTCTTTTTTACATATCTCTCCGCCATCCCAATCACGCGCATGGTTTCTGCCTGACAGGGCTCAATTTCAATCAGTACCATATCACGGTAAATCGGATTTTCTTCAATATACCTTTTAAACCCTTCAAAGTATAATGGCTCCGTCTGCTGCCCCTCACAAAAGATATAGTATCGGAATTCTTTCTTTTCCAGATATTCCTTACGGCGCTTTTTCTTCCACGCCTCCATCCCAGCTTTTTTAGGCATCGACCTTCCCCCAATCTATAATTTTTCTGAGATACGGGTCAGCCCCATACTTGCCTTCCAGATACTGCTTGTCAAATTTCGCATCTTTTCGTACTGTCTCGCCTTTATCATTCTTAAACTCCACAAGAGAATACAATTTAGAATTTTCTTTATTTCCTTTTGCAACAAACCAAATTTCATCCCGCCGGAACAACTCACTGTTCATTGTAGATAAATCATGGGATGTAAAAATCAACTGTGCACCATATTTGTTTATCTTCATATTGCTGAACAAGGTAATAATATATCTAAGCAGAACCGGATGTATCTTTGCGTCTAATTCATCTATTATCAGAGTTGTTCCCTCTAAGATGCTTTGCGCGATAAACGGAAGCAGTCCAAATATCTTTTTCGTTCCACTGGACTCAGCAAGCAGATTCAATTCTGTTTCGTAATCGTCAACAATATGTTTTGTAAACACTTCAATCCCGTCATGCTCTCTCTCTTCCACACGGAAATCTACGATATCCAAATCCATCTCCTGTATCATATCCAGCATAAGTTTCTTTACATCTTCAGAATTAGAAATCGCCATGCGCAGTTCCTGCCGCGGATTTCCATAATTCAGAAAATAAATCCGAGCATCAAACCAATTTAAAACATCCTGTACAATTTCATTCTTAGCATAAGTAATACCCAGATAAGAAAGCAGCGGCAGAGTCTCGGATAAATCCTCACTGGTCTTCAATTTAGAAAAATCACCTTTCAAAGTAATTTCGTTATCAGCTCTTTCAAAAAGCGCCGACCTGCGTCCTGTCTCAAACTTTACCCGGTCCAGTCTTTCATACTCGATTAAATCTTTTCTCACCGTGAGTTCATATCGATATTCCGCCAGTGCAGTTCTAAAAAATAATTCAAACTCTGTAGCTGCGCTCACTGTCTCAGCCGAAAAAGCAAACGGTTCGATTACGATTCTTTTCATTCTGATAGCGGTATTTTCATTGTCGCTGGTTGCATATAGCGGCTTCAGCACTTTAAATACTAAACTGTGCAGTGCCTCCAGTACATTAGATTTTCCTCCTCCATTGGGTCCGTAAACCGCTGATACCGGGAGAAATACTTCTCCGTCTTTGTCTCTGATTACTCTGTCTTCATGCTCTGAGATGGCAGCTGCCTGCATATCAAATGTCATCTCATCACGAATACTCTTAAAATTTTTCACTGTAAATTGACACAACATTTGTTTTCCTCCACTCTATTTCAACACATATATTTTCCTCTATCTTATCCTCTATTATATCCTTTTTTCCTTTTTTTGTAAACATTATTTGAGACAAAATCTCATATTTTTATTTCTAATTTCATATTTAAAAGATTCTTGCACACAACTATACAAAAAGCATCCCGCCTTTTTGACTAGATGCTTAATATCACTCATTTTTAATAATATACAATTTCTAAGCTACTGGACATTTACCTTTTTAACATCAATCGAATTGACTTTGACTATATTTCCCGGTAGAATACTTTCCCATTCTTTATATCTGACCTCATAAGAGAAATCCTTCTTACTGTCATCTCTGCTTTGTTCAGATGAACTTGATATACTTTTTTTGTCATTGCTTTCCTAATCAATGTAATATGAGGAATAAACTTATCATCATCAAAAGGGATTCCTTCCTTTTTTAATGCTTCCCTCAGATTTTTTACATAAGTTTTTAATTTCTGATTTCCCTTTACTCCAACCCAGAACCCGGTCTTTCTTGCATAATACATATTCTTTTCTATCATTCTTCTACTTTCACCACATACAATTCAATTTCATTGATATTTTGATTATTTACAAGATTGCTGTATTCCTCGCCGTTTTTATCCTTTGCAAATTCCAGATTCAATTCTGTATTTGGCGCAATACTCTGGTTTGTTACTTTATACTCCTTTATGACTTCACTATCGGAAAAATCTATATAACTTCCATCTTCTGGTATTAAGACCAGCTTGACAGTAGCTGCGCCGTATGCATCCCTGAAATCCCCTCCCAGCGAGACATATCCGCACTCCGCAGCATTTCTTCCCGAATAATCCCGAATATATTGTGTGTACTTGTCCGGGGAAGGATTGATTTCTACCATTTCCTGTTCCTGTTTTTTTGATTCCCCTACACGATTTACTGCAAGCACAATTTCCTCATATGTCTGATGCTCAAGCAATGCATCATACTCCTGCCCTTCTTCATCTTTCTCAAATACATATTTCATCTCCGTATTGGGAACTATGTTTTGATTTGTGACAACATAGTTTTTTAGTTCCTCCTCATCATTGATATCTATATATGTTCCCTGCATATCTGCGAAAACAATCCTTAAATATCCGGCGCCATATGTATCCATCCTGTCTCCGCCCATGGATGTATATCCAAACGAAGCTGCATTTCTGCCTACATAATCCTTAATGTACCAAGTGTACTTATCCGGAGAAACTTTGATTTCTGTCGTCTCCCTTTTTTCAATATCAACAGCGTTGTCCTGTATGTTCTTTTCCACATTTTGTTCTCCGTTCTTGCTTTGCGCCTGACCGCATGCTGATAACAATAACATCACTCCAAGTACCATGAACATGAACTTACCTTTTCTCATTTTTCTTCTTCCCTTCTGTAATTTCTTCTCTCATTTTTTCTCTCAGTTCTTTCATTTGCATCAAATAGGTTTTTTCCCCGTTTTCTCCCGGCCGCATGGGTAAGCCGCTATTTTGAACCAACGAAATAAATTTCAGCTGCACTTCCTTCGAGACAATTTTTTCCTGAATCTTTTCCATTTGTCTGTTAAAATATTGTTCTTTTTGCTCCTCAGAAAGATTTAGCAAGTGTTTTATTTCATTTAGTTTAAAATCCATCTCTTTGTAAATTAATATCTGCCAAATCTGCTCCAGAGCGTATTGGTCATATACTCTGTAATTATTGGGTGTCCTCTCAATTGGAAGAATCCCCTCATCATCATAGTACTGCAGTGTTCGCTTAGTTACTCCTGTGATTCTGCTTACTTCATTGATTTTTTTCATACGGTCTTTCCTCTCTCCGCATATCTGAGTATAATCCATCACGTTAACGTGATAGCAATACTTATTAGCGAATTTGCTCATTACATGTTTCAGAAAAGACCTTGTAAATTTCGCGAATTTAAATTCACTTCTCTTTCGATTATCCGATAGGAAAAATCCTTCTATGTCCGCTGTGATACCATGCCCGGCGCGGACAGCAGATAAGCAAAAACCTACTCATGCACCGTTACCCGGCAAATGTCTGCCCGTGCAAGCACGGCAACCACTTTCTGGGCGTATCGCGCAAAAAACGGACGCATGCTTTTACACATGCGTCCGTCTGATTTTTTCTGTATTTGATTTATCTCTCCAAATCACATCTCTCTGACCGTATCCGCAGAAAATGTTCTATATCTCTGCCTCTTCCTGCACAGGTTTCATGGCAATACGGCTTTTTTCTGTGTTCTCCGCGCTGTCCTTTGCATCGTCCGGTGTCTCTTCCGTCTCCTCGATTCCCTGCACCTTCCGGAAGATTTCCATAAATTCTTTCCCGGTAATGGTCTCCTTCTCAATCAGGAAATCGGCAATCTTATCCAGGGCTTCGCGGTTTTCCCGAAGCAGGCGCTTCGCCTCCTCGTACGCCTCCTTTAACATCTTCATGACTTCGCTGTCAATCTCCGCCGCTGTCGCATCCCCGCAGTTTAAGACCGGACGTCCGTCCAGATAACGGTTCTGGATAGATTCCAGACCGATAAGCCCGAATTTCTCCGACATACCATACTGCGTAATCATCGCTCTCGCAATCTTGGTCGCCTTCTCGATGTCGTTGGACGCTCCTGTAGTCACTGTGTCAAACACAATCTCCTCCGCTGCGCGCCCGCCGAGGGAAACGACCAGCATCGCCTCCAGCTCTTTCTTGGTATTCAAGAACTTCTCTTCTTCCGGCGTCTGCATCACATAGCCAAGAGCCCCCATGGTCCTCGGCACAATGGTAATCTTCTGTACCGGCTCTGTGTTCTTCTGCAGGGCAGTCACAAGCGCATGGCCGACCTCGTGGTAGGAGACGATACGCCGCTCTTCCTTGCTCATGATGCGGTCCTTCTTCTCTTTCCCCACGAGCACCACTTCCACTGCCTCGAACAAATCCTTCTGGCTGACTACCTGACGCCCATGCTTCACGGCATTGATAGCAGCCTCATTTATCATATTTGCCAGGTCGGAACCGACCGCACCGGAAGTCGCCAGCGCGATTGCCTCCAAATCCACAGTCTCATCCATCTTCACGTCCTTGGCATGTACTTTGAGCACATCGACCCTGCCCTTCAAATCCGGCTTATCCACAATGATACGGCGGTCGAAACGTCCCGGGCGCAGAAGCGCCGGGTCTAACACCTCAGGACGGTTGGTCGCCGCCAGAAGCAGAAGTCCTTTATTTGTGTCAAATCCATCCATCTCCGCCAGGAGCTGATTTAAGGTCTGTTCCCGCTCATCGTTTCCGCCCATCATGGTATCACGGGTCTTTCCGATGGCATCAATCTCATCGATAAAAACAATACAGGGCGCCATCTGCTGCGCCTGCTTGAACAGGTCACGGACTCTGGACGCGCCCACGCCCACATACATTTCTACAAACGCGGAACCGGACAGGGAGAAAAAGGGCACCTTCGCCTCCCCAGCCACTGCCTTCGCCAGCAGAGTCTTTCCGGTACCGGGCGGTCCCACCAGAAGCGCACCTTTGGGGAGCTTTGCCCCGATTCCCGTATATTTGCCCGGATTGTGCAGAAAATCCACCACTTCCTGCAGGGATTCCTTCGCCTCGTCCTGACCTGCCACATCCTGGAACGTCACTCCGGTCTCCTTCTCCACATAAACCTTGGCATTGCTCTTTCCAATCCCCATCATGCCTCCGCCTTTGGACACACGGCGCATGAGGAAATTAAACAGCACAACCAGCATGAGGATGGGAAGGACAAGGGTGATGAACAGCTCAAAGAGCATGGAAGACAGAGTATCCGGTATCTTCGCGCTGAAGGTGACACCCGCTTCCTCCAGGCGCTCGGTCAGCCCCTCGTCATTCACTACCCCGGTATAATAATCCGGGTCCTTCTGTCTCTCTCTCCTGCCGCTGTCACTCTCCTGTGAAGTACTTCCGCCGGAGCTCTCCTTTTCTCCCTCTTTCTGGGTTTCGTCTTTCAATGTGATGTAGATTCTGGATGTGTCGATGGTGACTTCCTCTACTTTCTTGTCATCCACCAGTTCCAGGAATTTATCATAGCTGATTTCTTCCGGATTATTATCCTGCATCAGCGAATACAATCCCAGCACTATAAAAGTGACCAGCAGTGTCGTGACGAGAATAACGCCCCAACCCTGCCGGTTGTTCTTGGGATTTTTATTATTATTCTGATTGTCCATTCTATGCCTCCTAAATCCAACTTCAAGCCTCAAAAGGGTATACTTCCCCTTTCCCTTCGGCACTATTATCATTATAAATACAGCCTTCTCATAAATCAATAAAAACATTATGAAAATATTGTAAATCCATGCCAGTTTATAGTATACTGGTTACGAAATATGTCATGGATTGGGGATTAATAAATATGAAAATTGGCTTTGATAACGAAAAATACTTAAAAATGCAGTCTGAGCATATCCGCAGCAGAATCAACCAGTTTGACAATAAATTGTACCTGGAATTTGGCGGAAAACTCTTTGACGATTACCACGCTTCCAGGGTCCTGCCCGGTTTCGCCCCGGACAGTAAGCTCCATCTGTTAAAACAGTTAAGCGACCAGGCGGAAATCGTCATCGCCATCAGCGCAAAGGACATCGAGAAAAATAAGGTCCGCGGAGACTTAGGTATCACCTATGATTCCGATGTACTGCGCCTCATCGATTCTTTCCAGGCACAGGATTTATATGTGAGCAGTGTTGTCATCACACAGTTTACCGGACAGGACAGTGCGTTCATGTTCAAAAACCACCTGGAAAACCTGGGTATCCGTGTGTATCTGCACTATAACATCAACGGCTATCCTTCCAATATCCCGCTTATCGTCAGCGAAGACGGGTACGGAAAGAATGATTATATTGAGACGACCAGACCGCTCGTCATCGTTACAGCGCCCGGACCGGGAAGCGGCAAGATGGCGACCTGTCTCTCCCAGCTCTACCATGAGCACAAGAGGGGCATCCACGCAGGTTATGCTAAATTCGAGACATTCCCGATATGGAACCTGCCTTTAAAACACCCTGTGAACCTCGCCTATGAAGCAGCCACCGCAGATTTGAACGATGTCAACATGATTGACCCGTTCCATCTGGAAGCATACGGGGAGACTACGGTCAACTATAACCGGGATGTAGAGATTTTCCCGGTGCTCAACACCATGTTTGAGAAGATTTATGGCAAAAGTCCGTACAAGTCCCCCACCGATATGGGCGTCAACATGGCGGGCAACTGTATCTGCGATGATGCTGTATGCAGGGAAGCTTCCTGTCAGGAAATCATCCGCCGTTATTACAATTCCCTGGGTTCCCTTGCACGGGGAACCAGCACCGAGGAAGAGGCACAGAAGATTGAGCTTTTGATGAACCAGGCAGGCGTCACCATACAGGACCGCAAGGTCGTGGGAGCCGCCCTCGCCCGCGTCAAAGAGACGGGAGGTCCGGCTGCCGCCATGGAACTGGAAGACGGCAGAATCATCACCGGGAAGACCACCAACCTGCTGGGCGCTTCCGCTGCTCTTTTGCTGAATGTTCTCAAAGAACTGGCAGGGCTTGACCATGAGCTTCACATCATTTCACCGAAGTCCATCGAGCCTATTCAGACATTGAAGGTAGACTACTTAAAGAGTAAGAATCCGAGACTCCACACCGATGAAGTCCTCATCGCCCTCTCCACCAGCGCGGCGGAAAGTGAGGAGGCGCGCCTAGCTCTTAGCCAGCTCCCGAAACTGAACGGCTGCCAGGCACATACATCGGTCATGCTCTCCGATGTGGATATCAAAATGTTCAAGAAACTGGGTGTGCAGCTCACCTGTGAGGCAATTTACGAGACAGACCAGATTTATCATTAAAAAGAATACCCTGAATCTGACGTTTATATTATCAGATTCAGGGTTTTTTCGTTCCAAATGCAGGTCCTTTATATTCCTGCCGTCTTCCGGCAAACTGCTATATCCTTATGTGCTGCACCTATCCCTTCGCAGCGCGGACAGGATGTACCAAGCCGCCCATCCGGAAAAGATTCCCACTGCCATCCCCGCCAGCACATCCGTGGGATAGTGTACCCCCACATAGAGTCTGGAAAGGGATATAAGTATTGCCAGGGCAATTGCCGCCTTTCCATATTTGTCTGGAAAACCCCGGTATATTGCAAAAGCTCCGGCAAAGGAGGCGCATGTATGACCCGATGGGAAGGAAAAATCTCTCTGGCATTCTATCAAAAGCCGCAGTCCTTCCACCACCTCATAAGGGCGCACCCGCGCCACCAGATTTTTCAATATCACATTGGTCAGAAGCGCGCCTATGAGCAGTGCCAGGAGGACTGCTGTCCCGGTTTTCCTCGTCCTGGGGAAGAGTAAAAGTCCTAGCCCCAGCAGAATCCAAATCCACCCCTTGTCGCCCAGATGGGTCACAAATATCCAAAATCCGTCCATCCACTCCATGCGGATATGTTCCTGTATAAATAAGAGAATCCAGCCATCCAACTGTATCACCTGCCATCCTCCGTTAAAATCTCCTGCTCTGCAAACAGCGCCTGCACTGCCTCCTCATATCCTTCAAGATGCACCGATTTGCGAATCTTTTTGGCATACTTTTTAGGCTCTGTAAATAACGGCGCCAGATATCCCCACAGTTCTTTCATTTTAAAGAGGACCGGGCGCTCCCCGGAAAGTTCCTTTTGATATCCCTCATAAATCTCATCGTGGAAACGGCGCAGTTCCTCTTTGCCTGCCGCTTTTCCTCCCTTTAACATCCGTCCCAGCGCCGGATTCATCAAAATTCCCCTGCCGCACATGATACATTCTATATCCGGGAAACGCTCAAGCAGCCTGCCATAATCCGCCGCAGTAAAGATATCCCCATTGTAACAAACCGGACATTTTGCCTCTCTTGCCGTCTCAAAAGCTTCCCAGTCCGGCTTATTTTTATAAAAATCCTTCTGCACTCTCGGATGGATGATGAGCTCTTCCAGCGGATATTGGTTATAAATATCCAGGATACCCCGAAATTCCTCCGCTGATTCCATGCCAAGTCTTGTTTTCACAGAAATTTTTAAGGGACATTTAGAAAAAATCAGGTCCAGAAAACGGTCCAGTTCTTCCGGAAAGGAGAGGAAGCCCGCGCCGCGCCCTTTTGTCACCACAGTCCGGGACGGACACCCCAGATTGAGGTTGACCTCTGTATACCCGTATTTTTCCAGCTTCCAGGCAGTGCGCAGAAAATCCTCCGCAGAGTTGGTGAGAATCTGCGGAACCGCGTACATCCCCACATTGTGCTCCGGCAGGACATCGTGCTTTTCTCTGGAGCTTAAATGACCTTTCTGATTGGGGTGGATGAAAGGGATAAAATATTTGTCAAATCCTCCAAAGCAGTCATATAACGCACTGCGGAATATATAGCCTGTAATGCCCTCTAAGGGCGCCAGATAAAACTTCATCTTTTGCTCTCCTCTTCTCTCTCGCCTGACAGGATGTCTCTTTTTTGTCAACGCTGAGGGATTTCTGTACTCTCTCTTTGCAAGAGAACACACGGTCGCGGGTACCTTCGGTGCAATGTAGGATAGCACAGACAAGGCATCCTGTCAATCGGCGTTTCCATACCTTGTACATTTTTTTCGATTGTGCTAAGATTGTTGTGACCTAAACAAATGAGAGTTTTCTCTATACCAGGAAAGGGGAATGATTTTGCATACTATAAAACGATTTATCCAATATTACAGCCCTTACAAGACTGTATTTTTTATCGACCTGCTCTGTGCCGCTGTCATCAGCTTTGTAGATTTGGCATACCCGCAGATTTTACGGACCCTGACAAACACCTTATTTACCGAAAGCGGAAGCGTCATCTTAAAGGCACTCCTTCCCATCGCGCTGGGACTTTTGATTATGTATATCATCCAGAGCCTCTGCAAATATTATGTCAGCTACCAGGGGCACATGATGGGCGCCCACATGGAACGGGATATGCGCCAGCAGCTCTTTGACCACTACGAGCGCCTCTCTTTCTCCTACTACGACCAGCACAATTCCGGTCAGATGATGAGCAAGCTTGTCTCTGACCTGTTCGATATCGCGGAATTCGCGCACCACGGTCCCGAAAATCTCTTTATCTCCCTGATAAAGATTATCGGCTCCTTTGTCTTTCTGTTCCTCATCAACTGGAAGCTCGCCGTGCCGCTGCTCGTCCTCGTCCTTTGCATGTTTGTGTTCTCCTTTGGCCAGAACAAGCGCATGCAGGTCACCTTTATGGAGAACCGCAGGAAAATCGGGGATGTCAACGCCAGCCTGCAGGATACGCTGGCAGGAATCCGCGTGGTCCAGTCTTTTGCCAATGAGGAGATTGAGCGCAATAAATTCCGCAAGAGCAATCACGGCTTTCTCTTATCCAAGAGGGCAAACTATAACTGCATGGGGAGCTTCATGGGATGGAATCTGTTCTTCCAGGGGATGATGTACCTCGTCACCCTCGTGTTCGGCGGATATCTCATTGCCAAAAATGAGATGCAGGCGACGGACCTCGCCATGTACGCACTGTACATCGGTATTTTCATCAGCCCCATCCAAATCTTGGTGGAGCTGACGGAAATGATGCAGAAAGGGCTCTCCGGTTTCCGGCGTTTTCTGGACGTCATGGAGACAGAGCCTGATATTCAGGACGCAGAAGACGCACAACCGCTGACCAACGTGCTCGGCAGAGTCTCCTACGAGGATGTCTCCTTCCACTACAGCGATGATGACACCCCGGTACTCTCCCACGTCTCTTTCCAGATTCCCGCGGGAAAATCCATTGCCCTGGTAGGACCCTCCGGCGGCGGAAAGACAACCATCTGCTCTCTGCTTCCGCGTTTCTATGACGTGACAGGCGGGCGCATCACCATTGACGGAAAAGATGTCCGCAGCCTCACGCTCAAGAGCTTAAGAGACCAAATTGGTATTGTACAGCAGGATGTCTATCTGTTCTGCGGTACTATCAAGGAAAATATTTCCTACGGGAAACCGGATGCCACTATGACAGAAATCATGGAAGCTGCGAAAAAAGCCAATATCCATAACTTTATCGAGGAACTGCCGGATGGATACGACACCTTCGTGGGTGAACGGGGCACCCGGCTCTCCGGCGGGCAGAAGCAGCGCATCTCCATCGCCAGAGTCTTCCTCAAAAATCCGCCTATCCTTATCCTGGACGAGGCGACCAGCGCCCTGGACAACGAGAGCGAGCGCTACATCCAGCAGAGTCTGGAGGAGCTTGCCAAGAACCGTACGACCATCACTATCGCTCACCGTCTCTCTACCATCAAGAACGCGGATGAGATTATTGTCATCACGGAGGATGGCATCGCGGAGCGCGGCACCCACGAAACACTGCTGAAAAAAGACGGTATCTACGCACATTATTACAACATGTAGCGATGAGTGACCACAGCGTATATCCTCTGTGGAGGCTTTGTATGAAATTTTAGAGTCGCCCCCACCCGTAAAACGGGTGGCTCGGGACGCGGGCTCTAAGCCCGCCCT
>UQKK01000015.1 GCA_900541505.1 uncultured Ruminococcus sp. | reverse complement strand
AGAGCAAAAGAAAGAAATAAGTTACCAAAAATTAATTGATAGGAGAAGCCATTATCTGCAAAGATATCCCAACCGCTCCTTTTCTGCCACCATCGAGAGCAACGAGCCTTACAAAAAACTTCTGCACACGCTCACCTGCGAGAATTTGGAGAAATACCGGGAAGCAGCGAAGGAACAGGCGGCATTTGCGGTAGAGCATTTTAAAGAGGACTTTATCTATAAGATTCGCAGCGCCATCCGGGAGGCATATCAGCAGAAGGACGAACTGAACCGTATCATCAGCAGACTGGACTTCGGAAAGGACAAGTACCAGTTTGTGATTTCCAAAAACAAAGGACCGGACGGGAAGTATTACCGGATGTTTATGGATGAAGCACTGGACATCCAGCCCTCCCAGCTCAGTGACCATTTTGATGACCAGATGGATTTGTTCACCATGGAGCACGAGCAGGAGTACGGGGATATGATGAACGAACTCATTCAAATCTTCATTCCGCCGGAAAATGCCACTCGGGAAGAACTGGAAGAGGCTAAAAAGAATATGGATAAATATGCGGACTACCGCACCTATCTCTCCTTTGACATGCAGCAGATTGTCCACGGGGAGAAAGAGATGCGCATAGGGCTTAGCCGCATGATAAAGAAAAACTCCGGCGGCGAGGGACAGAATCCGCTGTACATTGCCCTGCTCGCCAGCTTCGCCCAGATATATAAAATCAATCTTCCGGCGAAGATTAAGAGACCGTCCACCATCCGCCTTGTAGTACTGGATGAAGCCTTTTCAAAAATGGATGCCGAGAAAGTGGCAAGCTGTATTTCGCTTATCCGGGGGCTGGGCTTCCAGGCGATAATCAGCGCTACCAATGATAAGATACAGAATTACATCGAAAATGTGGATAAGACCTTTGTGTTCGCCAATCCCAATAAACGGCACATCTCCATACAGGAGTTTGAGAGACAGGAGTTCGGACAGCTTGCGGGGGAGGAGTAGAGACAGATGAGGGACATTGATTCGGAGAAATGTCTTCCCGACTGGAGTGGGGACAGGGAGGTACAATATCTCATCGGGAAAATCATCGCCCAGGTGGAAAATAGTGAGAATCAGTGGAGAAAAGGAAGCACAGGCAGAAAGAGTCTGGACAATAAAAAGGGGCAGCTTTTTACCAGAGAACATTTACAGTCCGAGGTGACGGAAGCTGCCGTAAGGCTCGAAAAAGCCGGACTGATGCAGATTAACTGGAGCAGGGGATACAGAGGGATGGAATTTGATTCCCTGTCCTATCGGCTGGAGGATATGCCGTATTTTTGTGAAGTGTACCAAAAGACGGTTGATTCGGATTTCCAGCCGAGATGGTACTGGACACAGCGGTATCAAGCTTTGCTGGAAGAAGAACTGTCACAAGTGAGGAAACCCTGGATTCGCGCGTATTATGAAAATCTGCTCGCCCGAACGGAGAGCCGCAATGTACGTGAGACGTACGAAAGAGCAGAGGCATATAAAATGTGTTTCCGGGGGCTGGATAAACAGGATGAGCCCATTTACAAGCGGCTGTTCAGCAAGAAGTATCTCGGTGACACAAAGCGGTTTGAAAAGGAATGTCAAAGTTTCGTGGTAAAACAGGCGAGAAAGTATTGTGTGAAAATCGATGCAGATTTGGACGAAGCAGAGATGGACGATACAGAAATCCTTTCTCAGATTTTCATAGAGGAGTACGCGCAGGAACTTTCCGTGAAGGGACCTCTGTCTCTGGAAATCAAGGTGCCCGGTGAAACCGGCTGGAGACAGATTCAGACAGGGGACTGGTTCTACGGGGTGACTCTTAACAGCGCTATGCTCCAACATGCCCGTATCCAGGAAACACAGCCGGGACTGAAAAGAATCGTCACTATAGAAAATAAGGCAAACTTTGTATCCGCTCCCTGCCAGCCGGATACACTCTATATATTCAGCCACGGATATTTCACCCCGAAGGAAAGAGAATTTCTGCGAAAACTGTATTGCGCGGTGGAAAATCAGAATATTTGCTATCTGCACAGCGGAGACTTGGATTATGGGGGAGTAAAGATTTTCCATTACATAAAAACAAAAATATTTCCTAAACTGACTCCGCTGTACATGGATACAGAGACATTTGAAATGTACAGAGCATACGCGAAGCCAATCGAAACACAAAAGCTGGAAAAACTGAAAAAGCTGAAAGAGCCGCTCCTGCAGCCTTTGATTGATAAGATGACAGAAACCGGGCTGGGGATTGAGCAGGAGAGCTTTTTGCTGAAAGGAGAACAAAATTTATGAAACTTATGATAGCATCAGACATACACGGGTCTGCGCATTACTGCGGGAAAATGCTCGAGGCGTATGCCAGGGAGAAGGCAGAGAGACTCATGCTGCTGGGGGATATTTTATATCACGGTCCCCGCAATGACCTGCCGGAAAAATATGCGCCGAAAGAAGTGATTGCACTTTTGAGTCCGCTGAAGCAGGAAATACTCTGCGTGCGGGGAAACTGTGACACAGAAGTGGACCAGATGGTGTTGCCGTTCCCAATCATGGCGGAGTACTGCTTTTTAGAATTAGATGGAATCACTATATTCGCAACCCACGGGCATACATTCAACCCGCAGTATCCGCCCATGCTGAAGACAGGGGATATCCTGCTGAACGGACATACCCATGTGCCCGCATGCGAGGAAGTAAAAGGGGAGAACGGACTGGTATTCCGATACATAAATCCGGGTTCAGTGTCGATTCCCAAGGAAAATTCAGAACATAGCTATATGATATACGAGAATGGAACATTTACATGGAAAAATTTAGAGGGAGAGGTATATAAAACATGGAAGACCGATACGCACTGCTGATTGATTCGGACAATGTGTCAGCAAAATACATCAAGCCTATACTGGATGAGCTGTCCAAGTACGGGAACGTGACTTACAAAAGAATTTACGGGGACTGGACAAAGACGAACAACGCAGGGTGGAAGGCTGAACTTTTACAGAACTCTATCACACCGATTCAGCAGTTCAGCTATACTTACGGGAAAAATGCGACCGATTCGGCAATGATTATCGATGCCATGGATATGCTGTACACAAGCGAGCTGGAAGGCTTCTGCCTGGTGTCCAGCGACAGCGATTTTACAAGGCTGGCAAGCCGCTTAAGAGAGAGCGGCAAGACCGTAATCGGCATGGGCGAGACGAAAACTCCGCAGCCATTCCGCAAAGCGTGCGATATTTTCACAGAGCTGGAGCTGCTTTTGGAGGACAGCGCTCTGGATAAAGAGGAGCGCAGCAATACGCATGTAAACTCCGGCAAAGATGCAGAGAAAGAGGAAAATGACACGGCAGTTTCCAAGACGAAGATTGAGGAAGCTGTGGTGAAAATCATTACCGAGAACCAGAATGATAATAAAGAGACCGGGCTGGGCGAAGTGGGCAGCAGGCTTGTAAAGCTGTACCCGGACTTCGACGTGAGACGCTATGGGTACAGCCTGCTCTCCAAATTCCTGGAGACATTTCCCAAGCTGAAACTCATTCAGGACGGCACAAAGGTATCCGTGACCCTGTATGAGGATAAGAGCAAAAATGAAATGCTGGAGGAATATATCATCCAGCTCATCCGGGACGCCGGAAAGCAGGGCGTCCCCTTGGGAACGCTCGGCAATAAAATCCGCAACCGCTTTGGGGACTTTAAAGTCAGAGACTATGGATATTCCCAGTTTAAACAGTATATCCAGAGTTTCCCGGACGTGTACATCGAGGAGGATGGAGAGCGGAACCAGGCGGTGTACAGGAAAGGGAAGTAGGGGAATATAAATACAGCAAAATCATCATTCCTTCACAGAGGAAGTGACTTGCTTCCGGTAATCGACAGGGCTGACATTTGTCATACTTTTAAAAGTACGGTAAAAATGATTGTAATTATTAAATCCAATCTCTTTACTGATTTCTGTTATAGGCAGAGAACCTTTTAAAAGTATTTTAGCCTTGTCGATTCTTTTTGTAATTATATATTTATTCAGGGTTGTCCCTGTATAGCGTTTGAACATGCGGCTTAGATGGAAAGTGCTGAAATTTACATGTTCCGCAAGGCGCTCCAGAGAAAGGTCCTGAGATATATTGGCATCTATGTAGTTTATCAATTCTGTAATGACAGTAAGGCTCCGTGAGTTTGTGGCACTGATTTCCTGCCCATCATAAAAGATATCGTAAATGTGAGCAAAGATTTCCAGGATAATAGCTTTTTCCATAATATCATTACCATGTTCCAGATTCAGATTCTCATGTTTGTTGTAAATGTTTACAAACGTGGCAATCTGTGCATTTGTAAGAGGCTTTGAATATTTTACATCAGTGCAGTGTGAGAAGATATTAAAAAGATTCGAACGGTTGGAACAGGCAAAAAGCAGCAGGCTAGAGTCAAAGGAAATACAATAGCGTGTGTAAGGTACCTGACAGGTGATTTTTATCTGATGGGTGTCAAACATATTGATGAGTACCATACAACCCTGCGACAATTCCCTTGTTTTACCATTGATTGTAATCTCTCCTATCTTGCCATCTTCAGATTCACAGAGATAAAACTGCATTTCATAAAAATCATGATAATGCATATCCTTAGTAAATTCATGTGAGGCATCTCTTTTTGTTATCGAGTAATTCCCATTGTATACTTCTGCGCGCGATAAAAATAATGCATCCATATTTCAAGCCCTCCTTCAGATTAACAGTAGCAGCAATATTTGTTTATATTGAACATTAGCAGAAAAAACAAGATAAATCAAATAAAAATGACAAAAGCTGTGTGGAAATGTAAGGAAATAGAGGAGAATAAAAAACAAAGATTAATCGCATCTAAGTCTATATTTTTGTGAAAAATACAAAAAAATCAATGAAAATTCAAAAATGATTTATGCAAATAGGGCAATATTTGTAATCTATATGCTAGAAAACTTAATTGATTCAAAAAATAAAAACTGACATAATAACTATAAATTAAAAAATACCATGGTAGAAAAATAATTTGAGAAGGGAGAGGGAATGAAAACAAGCAGGGAGATACTTGAAGAAACTATAGTAATAGATGCTCATTTAGACTTACTGTCTGATATGGAAAGAAAGCACCGGGATGGCAGAAAGCATGTTATAAAAGAAGATTATCTCGATACATTTCGTGCAGGTTATGTAGATGTTATTTTTGCAGCAGTTTTCGTGGACAGCAAAGATTTACCGGAAACAGGTCTGCGCCGGGCACTCAGACAAATAGCTGTGCTGTATGAAGAACTGGAAGAACTGCAGGATGAAGTCACTATCGTAAAGAATACAGAAGAAATCCTGAAAGCAAGAAAGCAAGGGAAGATAGGTATCCTGATTACGATAGAAGGGGTAGAACCACTGAATGAAGATGTATTTCTGCTGAGGACATTTTATGATTTGGGTGTCCGTGTTCTTGGCTTATGCTGGGCAAGGTCTAACTGGGCGGCTGATGGAGCCCGCTTTTATAGTGACAACCCCGGATATGGTGTTACACAGGAAGGGGAAAAACTAATTTCATATGCGGAAGAATTGGGAATGTTGTTAGATGTGTCACACATGAACTTTAAAGGATTCTGGGATTTGGCAAAGATAACTGAGAAACCCTTTATGGCGACACACTCCAATGTTTATGAGATATCCCGTTCACCGAGAAATCTTACAGATGAACAGCTCAAGATGATGATGGAGCGCTCTTGTGTAGTAGGACTTAATGGAGTTAGTATGATGCTGCGTTTTGAAGATCAGGAGCATACCACAGTAGATGATTTGGTCCGTCATTGTCAGTATATGAAGCAGATGGGTGCAGCAAGCATTATGGGTATGGGACTTGACCAATTCGACAGAATGAATCATAAAGTAGAAAATGAGACATTCGATGTGATTAAAACCCATGAAGGACTGCCGGCATTTGTTGATAAATTGATAGAAGCAGGGTTTACAGAGGCGGAAATCAAAGGATTTCTTGGAGAGAACCTTATGCGTCTTTTGAAGAGTACTATAGGGTAATGAACAGATAAGGAGGAAAGAAGTATGGTAAAAAAGAGAATAGCAGCGATGGCTCTGGCATGTCTTGTTGTACTGTCAGGATGTACATCAAAATCTGAATCATCGGGCGGAGCGTCATCAGGAGAAAAAGAAATCAGTATCGGTCTTCTGAGTCAGCAGACTAGCCTGGATCCTCAGCTTACAATTGATGGTACGTCCATGATTGCACAGAGTGAAAATATATATGAGACCTTGGTAGACAGTAAAGGTGAGACAAGTTCAGAAATTGAACCGGAACTGGCAACAGAATGGACAGTAAGTGAAGATAATTTGGTATATACATTTACGTTAAGGGATGATGTGTATTTCCATAATGGTGAAAAATTCAAAGCATCCGATGCAAAATTCACATTGGAAAGAGCGGCAAGCGAAGCGGCGACAGCTTCCAACTATGCGGCAATTGAAAGTGTAGAAGCGCCGGATGATACTACACTTATTGTTACATGTAAATATGTACAAGCTAATTTCCTTCAGCTTCTTGGCGGACATGGGGCAAGTATCGTGAGTGAGAAAGCTATCACAGAGGCAGGGGATGACACGAATTTCCTGGCAGTTGGAACCGGACCTTATAAGCTGGAAGGCGAATGTATTCCGGGACAACCGTTCACACTTGTAGCATTTGAAGATTACTGGGGAGAGCAGCCGGATATTCAGAAGATTAATTTTAAGATTCTGCCGGATGCCAGTACAGCAGTAATTGCCCTGCAGAATGGCGAGGTAGACTTCCTGCCGGAAATTTCTGTGGCAGACAGAGAGATGATAAGCTCAGATGAAAATCTGGAGATTCATGAGACACCAAGCTTTTCTTTTGTACACTTAACCTTTAATAAGTCAAAAGAACCCTTCAACGACCAGAGAGTCAGAGAAGCAATTTCAAAAGCTGTAAACAAACAAGATATCCTGGATGTAGCTTATGATGGAGCCGGTGTTGTGGCAAATTCTCCATTGAATAGTCTTCAGTTAGGATATACTGAAGATTTGCCGTTTGAAACTTATGATTTAGAAGGCGCAAAGGCATTGATGAAAGAAGCAGGCTATGAAGATGGATTTTCAGTGACAGTATTAGTGAGGTCTGATAAAGCATTCCTTATGAAAGTGGCTCAGGTACTTCAGTCAGAACTTGCAGAAATCAATATCGATCTTCAGATAGAGCAGATGGAAAAAGCAACATGGATTGAGCAGTGTCAGAATTGCGAATTTGATTTGACAATTGGTTTCCTAAATTGGCCGAATGAAGACAAAATGTTATCTTTCCTGTATAAATCAGATGGAGACCAGAATTATGACAGATGTTTTAACGATCCGGAAATCGACGCAATGCTCCAGCAGGCGACCGAGACCTTAGACAATGAGGCAAGAGGAAATATTTACACAGAAATTGTCAAAAAAGCAGATGAAAGCATGGTAGTTGTTCCACTGTTCTTCCCGAATGAAATCGCAGGGGCGAATGCAAATGTTAAGGGAATCCATATTTACAGTAACTGTTATTTCCCTGTACAGGATTGGACTTTGGAGAACTAAAAGCAGACGAAATAAATGGAGGGGCATATGGCTAAATATATATTAAAAAGAATTTTGTACTTTATCCCCGTACTATTTGGAATTGTTCTTCTCGTCTACTTTATTATGTACCTTGCGCCGGGGGATCCGGCACGAATGATACTGGGGGACAAAGTCCCCCAGGCTGAAGTAGATGCGCTGAGAGAAGAAATGGGGCTAAATGAACCGTTTATCGTGCAGTTCCTCACATATCTGAAAAATATTTTGCATGGAGATTTTGGTACTTCTTATCAGTTGGGAATACCGGTTACCGATATCATCTTACAGATACGTTTCCCAATCACACTGATCATGGCAACAACATCTATGCTGCTCGCAGTTTTGTTCAGTATCCCAATAGGAACTTTATCCGCAGTAAGACAGTATACACTTATGGACAGCTTTGTGGTCGTAATGGCACTTTTTTTGACTTCTATACCTGTATTCTGGCTCGGCCTGATGTTGATACTTTTGTTTTCTCTTAAATTGGGGTGGCTGCCTTCCAGTGGAATTGACAGCTGGCAAAGTTACATATTGCCGGCGATAACGTTGGCATTGGTAAATTCTGCGCCAATTATCCGCATGACCCGTTCCACAATGCTGGAAGTATTACGGCAGGATTTTGTGCGGACAGCACGGGCAAAGGGCGCATCGGAATCCAGAATCGTCTTTAAGCACGCATTAAAAAATGCGATTATACCGGTCCTGACGGTCATAGGTATCAACTTTGGTATTGTCTTGGGTGGTTCGGCAATAGCGGAAACAGTATTCGGAATTCCGGGGCTGGGGCTGCAGCTTGTAACTTCGATACGGCAAAAGGATATTCCGGTAGTAATGGGCGCAGTACTTTTTATAGCTTTTACCTTCAGTATTGTCAACTTGATTATAGATATCCTCTATATGATTGTTGACCCGCGCATACGTGAAAATTAGACTGGAGGGAGGTAAGAAGATGAAACAGGAAGTGAACCAGCGAAAAGTAAATAAGAGAAGCCAGATTTATGAAATTTGGCTGCGTATGAGAAAAAATAAGCAGGCAATGTTCGGACTGGCATTGTTTATCATCATCCTGCTGATTGCAATTTTTGCAGGAATCCTGGTAGATTATGAAAATGATGTGATAAAGCAGGATATTGCCAGTCGTCTGCAGGGACCGAGTGCCGAGCATTGGCTTGGTACCGATCAGTACGGGCGAGATGAACTGGCACGTCTGATATATGGAACTCGTATCTCCCTGACGATTGGCGTCATTACAGTTGTTGCGGCACTTGTGTTGGGAGCCCTGATTGGAGCTATATCAGGCTTTTACGGCGGCAAATTAGATAATATTCTGATGAGAATTATGGATGTTTTCATGAGTCTGCCGTCTACGCTCCTGGCTATTGCGGTAATAGCTGCTTTAGGAAATAGTATGGTAAATCTCATGATAGCGATTGCCATTTCTCTTGTACCCAGATATGCCCGAATCATACGTTCCTCCATATTATCTATTCGGGATAAAGAGTTCATAGAGGCAGCGCGGGCGATTGGAACAAGGGACGGTCGCAATATCGTGAAGAATATCATACCGAATGTAGTTGGTCCGGTTATCGTACAGGCTACATTGGGAGTAGGAGAAACTATTATTTCGGCGGCGGGATTAAGTTTCCTTGGACTGGGAATCAATCCGCCTATGCCCGAATGGGGAGCAATGCTTTCGGAAGGGAAAGAATTCATAAGACAGCTTCCTCATTTAGTCGTTTTCCCAGGTATTTCTATCATTCTTACGGTATTATCGCTGAACTTAATGGGTGACGGTCTGCGGGACGCACTGGATCCCAGATTGAAATAGGAGGTAGGATGCATGCAGAAAAATTATCTGGAAATCAAAGACCTGGCGGTTCGCTACTACTCAAACAAGGAAGTTGTATATGCTGTAAACGGTATTAATCTACAAATAAAAGATGGTGAGACCCTGGCTCTTGTGGGAGAGACAGGCGCAGGAAAAACGACAACTGCACTCAGTATCATGAAATTGCTCCCGGATAAGGTGTCTGAGGTGGTTTCGGGCAGTATTGTACTTGATGGGGACGAGGTCATTCAGACACCCGAGAAAAAAATGAGAAAAATCAGAGGACAGAAAGTTGCAATGATTTTTCAGGACCCTATGACATCGTTAAACCCATTGCAGACAGTTGGAGAACAAATCGGCGAGATGGTGATGCTCCACAATGATTTGAAAAAAAGTGAGCTCGGTGAAAAAGTTGATGAGCTCATGGAGAAAGTAGGACTTCCAAAGGAGAGAAAAACGGATTATCCTCATCAGTTCTCAGGGGGCATGAAACAAAGAGTGGTAATCGCCATTGCACTGGCATGTAACCCGAAACTGTTGATTGCTGACGAGCCGACCACAGCGCTGGACGTAACAATACAGGCACAGATACTGAATCTGATGGAAGAACTGAAGAAGGAATATCAGACTTCAATGCTCCTCATTACACATGATTTGGGGATTGTAGCAGAAATGTGTGACCGGGTCGCAATTATGTACGCGGGAGAAGTGGTAGAGTCAGGAAGTGTCGAGCAAATTTATAGTTCACCGCTGCATCCATATACCCAGGGACTTTTTGAATCTGTTCCGAGTCTGGATGACGACAAACACAGGCTGACTCCGATTGAAGGACTTATGCCCGACCCGACTGATTTGCCGCAAGGCTGCAGTTTCCATCCCCGTTGCCTGTATGCCACAGAGCAATGTAAAGAATGTCCGCCTATAAGTGAAGCGGAAGAAGGACACAATGTGATGTGCTGGCACTGGGAAAAATGGAAGGAGGAAAAATAATATGGATTTATTAGAAGTTCGTCATTTGAAAAAATATTTTCCTACTCCCAAAGGATACCTTCATGCCGTAGATGATGTGAGCTTTAACATTCCGGAAGGAAAAACCCTGGGAGTAGTAGGTGAGTCGGGATGTGGAAAGAGCACTCTGGGGCGTTTGATTTTAAGACTTTTGGAATCTACGGAAGGTGAGGTTTTATACCGGGGAGAGAACATCCTGGAGTATAACAAACATAAACAGCGGGACTTGAGAAAGAAAATGCAGATTATTTTTCAGGATCCGTATGAATCACTAAATCCCAGGGCGAGTGTCGGGGAGATTATAGCAGAAGCGCTGATAGTCAATAAACTTTGTCACAGCAAAGCAGAGATTGAAGAGAGAACATATGAGCTGATGGAAACAGTAGGGTTGGCAGAGAGACTCATTAACTCCTACCCTCATGAGCTTGATGGCGGAAGAAGGCAGAGGATTGGTATTGCTCGTGCTCTGGCAGTAAATCCGGAATTTATCGTATGTGATGAACCGGTATCTGCCCTTGATGTTTCCATCCAGGCACAGATACTCAACCTGATGCAGGATTTACAGGAGAAAAAGGGATTCACGTATATGTTTATTACTCATAATTTAAGTGTAGTAAAACATATTTCAGATAATATCATGGTTATGTATCTGGGACAGGTTGTGGAGATGGCACCGAAAAATCTTCTGTTTTCCAATCCGCTGCACCCTTATACCAAAGCACTTTTAAATGCAATCCCGATTCCTAAATTAAGCAGCAGATACAAGAAAAGGGAGATTATACGCGGAGAGATAAAATCACCCATAAATCCTAAAAATGAGTGCAGATTTGTCAATCGTTGTCCTTATGCTGACGAGAGGTGTCATCAGGGCACTCCGGAATTTAAAGAGGTAGAGCCGGGACATTACGTTGCATGCTATCACTGCTGTGAGGGTAAGGTGATATAGGTTACAAGAAATACAGACACTGTGATTTTATCAGTGGGAATAGGAGAAAGTGTGGAATTAGAAAAACAAGTAGCTCGGATTTTACAAGGTAAATTGTATAATGATTTAACCCCCGAACTGGTTGAACTGAGAAAAATTGCAGTTATTTTGACTGATGAATATAATGCCAGCTATGGGCAGGCTCCCGAAATCAGGGAGAATATCCTGAGAAAACTGGTCAAATCAGCGGGAGAAGGGGCTTTTTTTGAACCGGGATTCCGATGTGAATTTGGACGCAACATTACTCTGGGCAAAAATTTTTATGCCAATTTTAACTGTACACTTTTAGACCCCGCTCCAATAGAAATTGGTGATAATGTCCTTTTTGGTCCAGGTGTATCTATTTACACGGCAAGACATGCTTTTGATTCGGCTGAAAGAGCGGCAGGGGCATGTTTTGCAAAACCTGTAAAGATAGGAAACAATGTGTGGGTTGGAGGAGGTGTACATATGGATTATGGCATCTCAATTGGAAATAACAGTATTATAGGGGCGGGAAGTGTTATTACACGTGATATTCCTGAAAATGTAGTGGCGGCAGGTGTCCCATGCAGAGTTATCCGGGAGATTACAGAAAATGACAAAACGAATTATTTTGAAATTTTAAATACACAATATGATTGAAGGCGGGAAATATAATATGAGAACGTTGTATTTATCCGATTTGGATGGGACGCTGTTCAACCACAAAAAAGAAGTTTCTGATTATAGTGCGTATATTATTAATCGCTGCATAAAGGCGGGAATGATGTTTTCCATAGCAACTGCAAGAATGCCGTATGGATGTGATTATCGTCTGGAAGGTATCAGATTAGGTATACCCGCAATATTGACTAATGGGGTATTCATATATGATTTTAAAGACAAAAGCTATTTGAATGTAGAAGGAATGGAAGATAAAACGGCAGAAAAGGTCATTGATGCATTTCAAAAAAGCAAAAAGGATTGTTTTATGTATCTGTTCCATGAGAACCAGCTCAGTATATGCTATGGCGATGAAAAAATGCAGGTTCAGAAGCAATATTACAGTGAACGAGCATTGCGAAGCTGTAAAGAAGTCTATATAACTGCGGACTACAAGGCAGAATTACAAAAAGGAATGGCAGTTTATTTTTCCTTAACCGGGAAAAAGGAGGAATTGACCTCCATTTGCACAAAACTCTCTCAAATAAAAGATGTAAATTATACATGCTATTTAAATATATATAATGGTCTTTATTGCCTTGAAGTATTTAGTAACAAAGCAAGTAAAAGCAGGGCTCTTAAATGGCTCAAAAACTATTTGCAATGCGATGAAGTTGTCGTATTTGGTGATAATTGGAATGATATGCCTATGATAGAGGCTGCAGACAGAAGTTATGCACCTGAAAATGCACTTACGGAAATAAAAGAGAAAGTGACTGGAGTGATTGAAGATTGCGACCAGGATGGTGTTGCAAAATTTCTTGATAAGGAGTTCTATTATAAATAGACAAACAGTAGAAGAGTGTGTTGCAAAATATTGTAGTTATTTTGCGACATACTCTTCTGTCTTTATAAGCAGTTTATTTTATATAACTCTGAAACGATATGAAATTCCGATATGATTTTTCGCCTCAGCAAGATACTTACTTAAGAAACCTCACGTTTGTCTGATGAGTTACAATGTGTCGAGATTAAAAAAAGAAAGTGAAGCAAAAATAGCAAGATATGTAATGATAAGAGCAAAGAAAGAAATATCAGTATATATCGGTTGTAATGTGAGATAAAGAAGACAATATAAGTAATACCATAAGCAATATAGTTAATCGACAAAAATGAGGATGCTGGATTAAACTGAAAGCAGCTGGAAAAGAGACGGCAGTTTGGATGGAATCCAAGCAAAATAAGAGAAAAGGAGAAGAGACAATGTCAGAATTAATCGTAATGTTGACAAACAACGATGTCACGGTTCCAAACGCAATGGAGACTTTTCAGGAGTGTAAGGATTTGCCGGTAAGGTACTGGGGCTTTAAAGACCATGGCATGGAACCTGACAAAATGAAAGAGTTGGCTCAGTATATGAAGGACTGCGGAAAAACTACATTTCTGGAAGTGGTCAGCTATACGGAAGAAGAATGCATGAGAGGTGCAAAACTTGCTGTTGAATGTGGATTTGATTATTTAATTGGTACCATTTTCTATGAAAGTGTATTTGAGTATATTAAAACAACAAATTTGCAGTACTGCCCATTCGCAGGCAAGGTAACACAGAATCCGAGTATTCTGCAGGGTACAGCGAAAGAGATGATAGACCAGGAAGCGATGTTTGCAGAGAAAGGATGCGCAGGCACAGATTTACTTGGATATCGGTATGTTGACGGAGACCCGGCAGCATTGTCAGCGGAATATATTGCTAATGCAAAGAAACCGGTTATACTTGCCGGAAGTATCGGCAGTGACGAAAGGGTTGATGAAGTTCTTAAAATGAATCCCTGGACATTTACAATGGGAAGTGCTCTGTTTAACAAAAACTTTGTCAGCAACGGAAGCTTCAGGGAGAATCTGGAATACGTATTAAATCTTTTAAAATAAATGTTCCCTCTGTTTAAGAGGTTCAGCATACATAATTTAATTACAAAATCAGGAGGAAAGAAAAATGTTAAAAAAATCAATTGAATTTACAGGTCTTTATCCGGCACTTTTAGTGGGATTTAACGCTGACAACAGTCTCGATTTAGATGGACTGAAAGAAAATGTAAAATATCTTATGGCTCAGGGCTGTGCAGGTATGTGTGTAAACGGGTCTACCGGAGAGGCTTCTGCACTGACCAGAGAAGAAAGGGTTGCGATTATAAAAGCTGCCAGAGAAGCTATGGGAAATGAAGGAAAGATTATCGCAGGAGCAGGCGCTCCAATGACAGCAGAGACGGTTCAGCTTGTCCAGGATGCCAAGGATGCCGGAGCGGATGCAGCTCTTGTTATCTCTCCGATTGGAAATACAACAGACGAGGGTCTTATGAAGCACTATGAGAAGGTTGCCGAGGTAGGGATTCCGATTATTCTGTATAACCATCCGGCAGCAACAGGGATTGATATTACAATTGAGAAGTTTGATAAATTGATTCAGATTCCGAATGTAATCGGTATGAAAGAGACCAGCGGCAGCATGCCGTTATTAGCTGAAATCTTCAGAAAATATGAGGATTCCAATATTTCCATCTTTACAGGATGCGATGATTTGACATTGCCTGCATTATCCGTTGGTACAAAAGCTATCATCCTTGCAACGGCAAACGTAGCGCCGAAACAGGTTCTTGATATCATGAATGCTGTTGAAACAGGTGATATGAAAAAGGCACAGAAGATTTATCAGAGTATTGCACCGCTTACAAGAGTGATTGGCGATGAATATAATTTCCCGGCAGGTGTGAAAAAAGCGGTAGAACTTCTTGGACGTCCGAGCAGTGATCCGAGATTGCCGATTGTACCGATGCCTGAGGATGAGATTCCGGAATTGGAAGAAACATTAAAAATCGCAGGGCTGAAATAGCAGTGAGAGGAGAATGAAAGGATGAAAGACATAAAAGTCGGGTTGGCAGCAGTTGCAAGTCCCGTAGAATCAGGAGGAGAACGGGGAGATGACCTGCTCAAAAGGGCGAAAAGAGAGCTGGAGGCGGCAGGAGTAAATGTAGTTGTATATCCGGAATTAATCTGGGATGCGGCGGCAGCCTTGGATGCATGCAGAGTTTTTAAAAGCGAGGAAATCAATTCACTTGTTGTAATGGATATCACATGGGTTATTGATTCCATGAAATATATCTTTACGACAAAGCTTCAGGTACCTACAATGTTCTGGGCAGTCCCTTATACAGAGACATTCTCAATCGGTTGTATCCAGCACTATGGCTCTGTATTGAAGGCAATGGGATATACATATGATTATGTGTACGGTCTTCCGGAAGAAAAAGAGGTTATTGATTCTGTGAAAACCTATGCGAGAGTCGGAGCGGCAGTTGCAGCGGCAAAAGATATGGTGATAGGTCTGGCAGGTCCCAGACAGACATGGAGAGTATGCGGACCCCAGGATATGAGTAAAGAGGAATGGGATTTCACTATTAAAACAGGCGTTACGTTCGTACATATTGAAATGGAAGAGATTACGGATATAGCGGACAAGATTGCGGATGCAGATGCAAAGGCAACTTTGGATACATTGATGAAGAGAAGCGGAAAAGCGGTTGCGGATGAGAAAGCTTTGCTGTATATGGCAAAGGTATATATGGCTACAAAAGAAATTATTGAGAAGTACGGTCTGACCTCTATGGCAGCAGAGTGCTATCCTAACTATGGCGGACTGATGAATCTTGTTTCTTCCTGGCTGGCAGATGAAGGGGTCCTGGTAGATACAGAAGGCGACCTGGGACATTCCTTTGTTATCAATACTTTAAATCAGCTTGCAGGAGGCGGAGTTGTAGCGCTTGGCGAAGCAGGCAGCATTGATTCCGAAAGAAATATTATTCCGATTGCTCATGAAGGAAGCACAGCGATGTCACTGGCAGACAGCCTCGACAGAGCGCAGATAAATCCCAGCGGGGATTTGGGAACCTTCGTAGGAGTACCGCATAAGGCGATGGATACAGTTACAGTCAGTGCAATTGTAGGAAACGGCGGAAATTATAAAATGTTTATTGCGAAAGGCAGAACATTGGATGTAACACATAATGAATGGGTAGAAGGCGGCTCAAAACTGCTTGTAAATCTTCAGTTTGATACAGAAGCGAAATCGGTGATTGATCAGCTGATTAAAGGAGGAATGGATCATCACTTTGTTATCAAAGAAGGAGATTATACCAAAGAGTTATCCGCATTTTGTGATTATATGGGATTTGAGCAGTTATTATTACAATAAATGTGTGACGACTTAATCAAAATTTAAAAGAGCTGTGCGTTTTAAGTGCAGTTATACATAAAGATGGCTGCAGTTGAGAGAATACTGCGGCTATCTTTGATTCCGGCTATCAGCAGGATTATCTGAATTTGGGAAGGAAAGAAATGTCGGTTTATCAAATAATCAATGGAATTGCTGCTATTGGTCTTATCGTAGGAGGACTGGATTTAATATGCGGCTGCAGATTTCATTTGGGAGAAAAATTTAAAGAAGGATTTGGGATGGCAGGACAGATGATATTGTCTATTGCCGGAATTATGTCCCTCGCCCCTGTTATATCAGCGATATTAGAACCGGTTATAGTGCCGATATTCCATGTAATTGGCGCAGATGCAGCAGTATTTGGTATTTTATTGGGGTGTGACATGGGAGGATATCAGCTTGCAATGTCGTTGGCTGAGAACAGACAGATAGCCTTAATGATGGGACTGTCCACGGCAGCGATGCTCGGTGGGACACTGACCTTTTCTATTCCGATAGGACAGGCGATGCTGAAACCGGATGACAGAAAGTATTTCTCTAAAGGAATATTGACAGGTATTGCAGCTATCCCTGTTGGCAGTATGGCAGGTGGGTTTCTGATTGATGTTCCGCTGCGGCTTATTATTATCAATCACATACCAGTAATTGTACTTTCACTGTTATTGATAGCCGGTTTTAAATATTTCCCAAAGAGGAGCCTGAAATGCATAGAAGTATTTGGGAACTTTGTTACAAAGATAGGAATTATCGGAATTGCAGCCGGTGGGGTATCTTATTTGACGGGCATAAAACTCCCAGACAGTTTTACTCCTTTTATGGAGAGTATGGGTGTGGTTTGCGGCATGTCGATTGTTTTGGGCGGGATGCTGCCTGTATTAGAAATTTTTATCCGTGGGATTGAAAAGATTTTGAGCAGGGTCAGTACGAGAAGGAAACTGGATACAGCAGCGATAAGCGGTCTTATCATTACGACAGCGAGTGCGGTTCCTATGTTCGCAATAACAAATAAAATGTCAAAAAGAGGGATTGTTATCAATTCAGCGTGGTGTGTCACATGTGCTGCATTATTGGGCAGTCAGATGAGTTTCGTGCTGGCGATGGAACCTCAAATGATACTGCCATTCGTATTAGCAAAGCTTATATCTGGTATGGTTGCGCTGACAGCCGCTATGATGATGACAAGGGATATGAAAATGCAGATTAGAGAGGAAGACGCAATATGAGAGTTTTATTGATTAATGGAAGTCCCAATGAAAAGGGATGTACTTATACGGCACTGAAGGAAATCGCCAAAACACTGGAGGCAGAGAATGTAGAGACAGAGATTATCCATATAGGAAAAAACTGTATCATGGGCTGTGCCGGATGCGGGGCATGTTCAGGGAATGGAAACAGGTGTATTTTTGACGGCGGAATTGTCAATACCATTCTGGATAAAATGGAGACATCGGATGGATTAATTGTAGGTACTCCGGTTTTCTTTGCCTCACCCAACGGAGCGGTTTTATCTCTGCTGGACAGAATATTTATGGCGGGAAATCAGTTTTACCTGAAACCGGCGGCAGCGATTGCCTCTGCCAGACGTGCGGGGACTACAGCAAGTATTGACGTATTGAATAAATACTTTAATTTGTCGGGTATGCCAATCGTATCCTCCAACTATTATAATGTGGTCCACGGACATACACCGGAGGAAACAATACAGGATGAAGAAGGTATGCAGACGATGCGCACGCTGGGAAGAAACATGGCATGGCTTCTCAAGTGCATAGAGGCAGGAAAAGAAAAGGCGGTTCCCTTGCCGGAAAGAGAAAAGAAGATTAAGACAAGCTATATCAGATAAAGGAGGGTGAATATGCAGTTATTGTTAGGATTAGATGTGGGAACGACTGCCTTAAAAGTTGCTTTATTCAATGAAAGAGGCGGGCTTTTGGCAGTGTCAACACAGGAATATACTCTGTTGACACCAAAAACGAATTATGTTGAAGCAGAGGCAGAGATATATTGGCAGGCGCTGAAAAATGGGCTGGATGAAATTCAAAAAGTATATACGATACAGAGCAGTGACAAAATATCATTAGCTATATCTGCACAGGGAGAAACTTTAATTTGTATCGATAAATATGGCAAAGTTCTGAGAAATGCTATTGTCTGGATGGACAATCGGGCGGTAGACGAAGCAAAAGAGATGGAAGAACGATTTGGAAATGAACTTTGCTATCAGGTGACAGGACAGGTAAGCTTTGAACCATGTTGGCCGGGACCCAAAATTCTGTGGATTAAGAAAAATGAACCGGAAGTATTCAGCAAAACAGACCGTTTTCTTCTGTTGGAAGATTATCTGATTTATAGAATGACGGGATATTTCTATACAGAAGGGTCTCTGGTATGTTCCTCGGTTTACTGGGATATTATACATAAATGCTATTGGAAAGAAATGCTGGATTTTATCGGAATCAGCGAAGCGCAGCTTGCTGAAGTGACAGAATCAGGAACAGTAGTTGATAATATGCTTCCGGATGTCGCGAAAGAGTTAGGCATTCCCTGCCCGGTTACGGTCTGCACAGGAGCGCTGGACCAGGCAGCTGGTGCGATAGGAGCAGGAAATATCAGGGAAGGCATGTTCTCAGAGACAATTGGGGCGGCTCTGGCAATATGCGCACCGGTTTCTAAACCGGTATTTGACCCGAATCAAAAAATGCCGCTGCACTATTTTGCCTTGCCGGATACTTATATGATACATACTTTTACAACGGGAGGTATGACTCTGAGATGGTTCAGAGACAAATTCTGCAGCAGTGAAATGGAGATAGAAGCGGCAGGAGGCGGTGATGCTTATGATTTTATCAGCAGAGAAGTTGCTCAAGTGTCGCCGGGCTGCGATGGTCTTGTTATGCTGCCCCATTTATCCGGCTCTTTGGCGCCGGATGTAAATGCAAAAGCAAAAGGCGTGTGGTTCGGCTTTAGTATGAAACATACAAAAGCCCATTTTGCCAGAGCAATCATGGAATCTTTGGGATTTATCCTCAGAAGGAATCTTGAAGCGCTCGGTGATATGGGAATTCACGTGAAAGAAGTCCGTTCACTTGGAGGCGGTTCAAAGAGCAAAGTATGGAATCAGATGAAGGCAGATATCAATGATATCTCTCTGGTAACCGTGAAATCTAAGGAAGCGGCTTGTTTAGGCGCAGCAATTTTAGCAGGGACAGCGACAGGTGTTTTTGAGGATGTCCAGTCAGCAGTGGACAGTATGGTGCAGATTAAGGAAGAATATCACGCGGAAATGACATATAAAGATGTCTATGATAAAAACTACGAGATGTACTGCGAATTATTCCGTGATTTGACAGGATGTTTTGAGAAAACTATGTAACATTTATGATCTTTTGTAGGCTAAAGTGCTTGATTTTCAAACAAAATCATAAGGAGGATGAAAATGAAAGTAATTAAAAAAGAAGACAGCAGAGTTTATATGGATGGTCCTGAAATATGCAGAGAGTATGTAATCACACCGAAGATTGTATTTGGCTCATCTACCCTGCATCCGGGGCAGACTGGGGGAATCGATCCGGGACATCCGGAAGGTCACGAAATTTTTTATGTCAGCAGAGGGGAAGTACTGATGCACAATACTAACACGGATGAGTACTATGAACTTCATGAGGGAGATACCATCCTTGTCTTTGAAGGAGAACCTCATGAGCTGACGAATATTGGTGAAGAAATGGCAGTGATTACCTGGAGCTGTGCTCCTAAAATTGACTGATAAACTTAGAAAGGAACAGATATGAAAGGCAAGGAATCTGAAGCTAAAAAAAGAAGCCCTCTTTTATACCAAAAAACATATGATAAGTTATGTTTTGCAATCGCATGCGGTGAATTTAAGCCGGGCGAGCATTTAAAAGAAGGATTCCTTGCCGATTATCTCAATGTCAGCAGAACACCAGTTAGAACTGCAATCATGAGACTGGAAAAAGAAGGGCTTGTAAAACGCGTCTGCGGCAGAACGATTGTTGAGAAAATCGAGGAAAAGGATATAAAAGATATACTTGAAATTAGGGAAACTTTGGAAAAGCTGGCGATAGCAGAGGCGGTAAGTAATACAAAAGGGCAGGATATTGCATATTTAAAAGAAGCAAATGACAGGTTTGAATGTGCGCTGCTTAAGCAGGATGTATTTTCGGCAGTCAGGGAAGATGAAGGATTTCATGACATTATATATCAGAGTTCCGGGAACAATGCATTATTGGGTATCATCAGAGATTTTGAGAAAATTTTGTTCCATTTCAGGATAAAGTCTTTGGATATATATAAGGAAAGAAGAATACTATCTGAGGAACATAGAGAAATCATATCCGCCTTGGAGGAGGCAGATGGGGAAGCGGCAACAGCTGCCGTGTGCCGTCATATCTGTAGGCAGCGAGATACCATTTTAGGACATAAATAGGTAAATCAGTGTTAAGAAAGGGGAAAATATGGCAGATATTAAAGAACTCAGTTACCATACAATAGAGAAGATTAATACATTCAAAGTAAGGACCCATTTCCCAAGACTCGTTGGAAAAAACGCATTCCGTGATGAGCATGCGTATGGGGATGAGGTTGTAGTAAAAGAGATTATCACGGATAAAGGCGCTTCCGGCTGGGGACTGGCATCGGGGCTCTTTTATCATCAAAGCTTAGAGGAAGACAAGCTGATTTTAGGGAAAAAAGTATCCGAGGTCTTTGACCCGATGACAGGTATCATCGGCACAGATAAAAAACTTCTTACTTTTGATTTTGCACTTCATGATTTGGGCGGAAAAATCCTGGATATTCCTTGTTACAAAATGTTTGGAAATGAAGGGGTAAACCCTGTTCCGATATATGATACGCTGATTTATTTTGATGATATTAGTCCGGACAGGAGACCCGGAGGTATAGAGCGAATTTTACAGGAGTGTAAAGATGGGTATGATTACGGATACAGAGCTTTCAAATTGAAAATCGGGCGCGCTCCTAAATGGATGAATTGGGAAGATGGACTAAAACGAGATATCGAAGTAACCAGAATGGTTAGAGAGAATTTCCCTGACTGTGAAATTATGGTGGATGCAAATGATGCCTATACTGTCGATAAAATGAAAGAGTATTTTACAGCAGTAGGAGATTGTGATTTGTACTGGATTGAGGAGCCTTTCAGGGAAAATGAAAGAGACTTTACAGAGCTGCGTGAACATCTCGATAAAGTATCGCCCAGGACGGTGATTGCGGATGGGGAAACAGATCCGGATGTAGATTTACTCATCGACTTATATAAAAAAGGTCTTTTGGGAGTATTCCAGATGGATATCCAGGGAGATTATACGCTTGGACATGCTTTCGGACTTACGCCATGGAGAAAGGTAATGCCAAGACTTGCGGAAATCAATGCGAGAATTTCTCCGCATGCCTGGGGAATTAAAATTAAAACACACTATGCGGCTGCATTTTGCGGTGGATATGAAGGAGTAGCTTATATAGAGGGAGTTACAGATACAACCGAAGGAGTCGATTTTTCAGAATATAAAATCAGAAATGGAAAAATATATCTTCCGGAAAAAGCCGGCTGGGGAATGGATTTTTATTGGGGTTCACCTATAACAGGAGAGGACTGTGAGAGCAAGACGATTGCACGGCAGGTATAATAAGGATATGATTGAAGATGAAAAGGGGGAGAAGAAAAAGCAGCCTTTTAAATTTACTATGTGATATTATAGGAAGCGTTTTATATTCCGTTGGTCTTTATACATTTGCGTCAGAAGCAGATTTTGCGCCGGGAGGTATTTCTGGTCTGGCAATCATTCTGAATGCCGTATGGAATCTTCCTATTGGTATTATGACCATTGTGCTAAATATACCCTTTGTTATTTTAAGTTACCGTATTGTGGGACGGGAATTTTTGGTAAAAACAACGCGGACGATGATTTTTTGTACCTTTTTTCTGGACATTGTTTTTCCGCATATACCGAAGTATACGGGAAGTCCCTTTTTAGCTGCTCTGTACGCAGGAATCTGCCTCGGCGCAGGTCTGACGCTGTTTTATATGCGTGGTTCTTCTTCGGGAGGAACCGACTTTCTTATCATGACGATTAAAGCTTTGAAACCGCACATTTCAATAGGTATGGTAACAACAGTTGTGGATTTGGCAGTGATATTCGTAGGGTGGCCGGTTTTTGGCAATGTGGATGCAGTACTCTACGGATTGGTGGCTACTCTGGCAACATCGATTGTCATAGATAAAGCAATGTATGGTATTGGAGCAGGGAAACTTATCATCAGCATTACGGATGAGGAAAAGAAGATTGCAGAAAAAATCGGTGAGGTTACAGGCAGAGGCTCTACCATCATATCAGCAAAAGGAAGCTATACAAACCAGGAAAGAGCTGTGCTTTTATGCGCGTGTTCTACTTCCCAGGTATATTCTATAAGAAGAATCATATACGAGACAGACCCGCGCGCATTTGTAATGCTGACAGAGACAAGTGAAGTTTTCGGGGAAGGCTTTATTGAAAAAAACCATAAATAAAATCTCAATTTACCAAAAGGAACGATTGAAAAGTAAATTCCACTTTGTAAGAGGTGGGATTTACTTTTTTAATCAAGGAATTTAAGGAAAGAGTAAATTGTCAACCTATCTGTCTTGTCATATGTAAATCCATATGCTATAATGGTGTGAATTTACGGAGAGGATGTACATATCATGACAATCACAGAGGAAATCAGACAATTAAAGAAGGAAAAAGACGCGGTTATTCTGGCGCACTATTATGTGAGCGGGGAAGTGCAGGAGTTGGCGGATTACATCGGCGACTCCTTTTATTTGAGTAAAATCGCCGTGTCTCTGAAGGAAAAGACCATCGTATTCTGCGGTGTATCTTTCATGGGAGAGAGCGCGAAGATTTTAAACCCCAAAAAGACGGTCCTCATGCCGGATATGCAGGCGGACTGCGCCATGGCGCATATGGCGGATGAGGAGACGATTCAGAAGATGAGAGAGGAATACAACGACCTGGCGGTGGTCTGCTATATCAATTCTACAGCAAAATTAAAGCAGTATTCTGATGTCTGCGTGACTTCCGCGAATGCAGTGAAGATAGTGAAAGCATTGCCGAATCGGAATATCTTTTTCATACCGGACAGGAATCTGGCGCACTACGTTGCCTCCCAGGTGCCGGACAAGCATTTCATATACAATGAGGGATTCTGCCCCATTCATGACACCATGGAATTAAAGGAAATTGAAGAATTGAAAGAAATCCATCCGGCAGCGGAAATCCTGGTCCACCCGGAATGTTCACAGAAGGTTGTGGAGCAGGCGGACTATGTGGGGAGCACCTCCGGCATCATCAGCTATGCGAAAGAGAGCCGGGGCAGGGAATTTATCGTTTGTACAGAGGAAGGCGTGCGCTACATGCTGGAGAAAGAAAATCCGGAGAAGGCATTTTACTTTACAAAAACAGTTCCTGTATGCAGAGATATGAAGCAGATTATGCCTGCGAAAATCCGGCATGTCTTGCTGACCGGGGAAAATGAGGTACATATGGACAGTGCAATGATAGCTGCCTGCCAGAAACCGCTGAAGCGTATGCTGGAGTTGGCAAAGTAGGCAATGGGGGAGAGAAACATGGATTTAAAAGCAGATGTAGTCATTGTCGGCACGGGCGTGGCAGGGCTGTTCAGTGCGCTGAACCTGCCCAGAGATAAGCAGATTATTATGCTCACGAAGTCAGATGTGGAGAGCAGCGATTCATTTCTGGCACAGGGAGGAATCTGTGTGCTGCGCGATGAAGAGGACTACGACAGCTATTTTGAAGATACGATGAAAGCGGGGCATTATGAGAATCGGAGAGAATCTGTTGACATCATGATAAGAAATTCTCGTGAAATCATAAAGGACCTGGTAGCCTGCGGGGTGGAATTTGAAAAGCAAGACGGCGAGTTTTTATACACGAGGGAGGGGGCTCACTCCAGACCGAGGATTTTGTTTCACGAGGATATCACAGGGAAAGAGATTACGAGCAAACTTCTCATGCAGGTTAAGGAGCTTGAAAATGTGCGGATTTTTGAGTACACTGTGATGACAGATATCATAGAGGAGGCGGGACGCTGTATCGGAGTGTGCGCGGAAAGCAAGGCAAGGGGCGCTGTAAAGATTTACGCGGATTTTACGATTCTCGCCAGCGGTGGTATCGGCGGACTCTATGAGCACTCTACAAATTATCCGCACCTGACAGGGGATGCCATTGAAATTTCCAGAAAACACAATATCCGGCTGGAGCATCTGGATTATGTGCAGATACATCCCACGACACTGTACTCCGAAAAACCGGGAAGGCGTTTTCTGATTTCTGAGTCCGTCAGAGGAGAGGGTGCTGTTCTCTACAATAAAGACGGCAAGCGGTTTGTGGATGAACTGCTTCCCCGCGATGTAGTGACAGCAGCAATTCGGGAGCAAATGAAAAAAGACGGCACGAAACATGTATGGCTGTCCATGGAACATATCGGGAAAGACAAGATATTAACGCATTTCCCCAATATATACCAGCACTGTCTGGAAGAGGGATACGATGTGACGAAAGAATGGATTCCCGTGGTGCCGGCACAGCATTACTTTATGGGCGGAATCTGGGTGGATTCTGACAGCCGGACCTCTATGGAGCAGTTGTTCGCGGTGGGAGAGACGAGCTGCAATGGAGTACACGGAGCGAACCGTTTGGCGAGCAACTCCCTGCTGGAGAGTCTTGTATTTGCCAAGCGCGCCGCGCGTAAAATCACGGAATCTTACATAAATAGAGAAGAAATATAAAACCAGGAAAAAGGAGACAATAGAGATGAATCATATCACCATGACATTGCAGGCGGACCATTTGATTTTAGAGGCATTGAAGGAGGACATTTCCAGTGAGGATGTGAGTACTAACGCGGTGATGAAGGAAGCGGTCCAAGGCGAAGTGGATTTAATCTGTAAGCAGGACGGAATCATAGCCGGGCTGGAGGTGTTTCAAAGAGTATTTGAACTCCTGGATGCAAAAACAGAGGTGGAATTGTACTGCAAAGACGGAGAGAAAGTAAAAAACGGGCAGAAAATGGGAAAAGTTATCGGGGACATCCGAGTGCTTTTGTCCGGGGAGCGGGTTGCCTTAAATTTCCTTCAGCGTATGAGCGGGATTGCCACCTACACCCATTCTGTAGTAAAATTACTGGAGGGAAGCAGGACAAAGCTTCTCGATACGAGAAAGACAACGCCAAATATGCGGATTTTTGAGAAATACGCGGTGCGCGCGGGCGGCGGATACAACCATCGCTACAATCTGTCGGACGGCGTGCTTTTAAAGGACAACCATATCGGGGCAGCAGGGAGCGTGACAAAGGCGGTACAGATGGCGAAGGAGTACGCGCCCTTCGTCAGAAAGATAGAAGTAGAAGTGGAAAATCTGGACATGGTGCGTGAAGCGGTAGAAGCGGGAGCTGACATCATTATGCTGGACAACATGAGCACAGAAGAAATGCGGGAAGCAATCCGCATCATTGATGGCAGGGCAGAGACGGAATGCTCCGGAAATGTGACAAAGGAAAATATCAGCCGTCTCACAGAGTTGGGAGTTGATTATATTTCCAGCGGTGCGCTGACTCATTCCGCGCCGATTTTGGATATCTCCCTGAAAAACCTGCACAGGATAGAATAATAGTATAAAGGCGCATAGGAACAGAAGCGCCTGTAAGCGGCATGTATGGAAAATTCGCGCAGGGCTGCCTTATCGTAAAAGAGCACCGTTATATCAGGAAAGGATGGAAAGAAATGACCGGGCAGGAGAGAAGAAACGCAATTGTAAATCAGATTAGAGGGAGCAGCACGCCTGTTTCCGGGAAAAAGCTTGCGGAGGATTACCATGTGAGCCGCCAGGTCATTGTGCAGGATATTGCGCTGATTCGCGCGGCGGGACACGATATCCTCTCCACCCACCGGGGATATATTCTGCAGGAACCGCACAGTGTGAGCCGGGTGTTCAAAGTGCAGCACACGGATGAGGAACTGGAGGAGGAACTGTTTTCCATCGTAGATTTGGGCGGGATAGTCCGCAATGTGATGGTGAACCACAAGGTATACGGGCACTTGGAGGCGGATTTGAATGTGGCTTCCCGGAGAAATGCTTTGCAGTTTCTGGATGATATCAAAACCGGGAAATCCAGTCCGCTTAAAAATATCACGTCTAACTACCACTATCACACAGTGGAGGCGGACAGCGAGGAGACGCTGGACATGATAGAAAAAATGCTGGGGGAGAAAGGATTTCTCGTTACACAATAACAATAGTGCTTATAAGGAGCTGATTGTTTCATGCGGAAACAATCAGCTCCTTTTTTCTGCTAATGAAAAGAATATACCTTATCGGGCGAAGTTCGCCTTCCCGACAGGAGCGGCTCAGAGGTTGAATGAATTTAATTTTTAATTTATAGAAGGGATACTGAAAGATATGGTAAGATGTTATCAGACAGGATTTGATATCCGAAATGGACGGAAAGGGATTGACCTATGGAGAAAAAGACAGAAATTATTACAGATAAAAACGGGAAGAAACTCGTCAGGATTTCTGAAATTCTGTTTAAAGGAAAACGGCAGATTCCATGGGATGATGTGAAAAATTATCTGGAACAGTATGTGGGGATGGCTTGTGAGATTGAAGATACAGGCGACATTATCTACATAGGGAAAGATTTTCCGGATGAATATACAGGTTCAAAATACACATACTCATTAAAAGGTGCAAATGCGAAAGCAAAGGCGAATGCTGCACAGGGGATACCGGAACTGCTGAAGATTGCGACAGGAAAATATTTCCGCGCAAATTCGGGTGGGAAACATCGAAAGGACGCAGCATATGGCTGGTATCGGTATGATTCCAGATTTGCACTGCCGATATATACTGAACAAGAAAAAACGGAGCATTGTAATGTCTATCATGCTTCTATGCTGATAAGGCATGATAAAGACGGAAACTATTATCTGTATGATATTTTGGACATAAAAAAAGAAACGAGCAACCCTTTCCAATCCTAAGATTTTACTTGGCAAAAAACCCATTTCTTGAGTATTATCTTAATATCAGGCAGGAAGTTTGTCAATAGAAATTGATTGAAATTATAAGAAATATTTTGAGCTATGAACGGTCGTCAGATTGTCACGGATAATCCGACGGCTGTTTTTTATTAACCGACAGTCCCTTCCTTGATTTTTGGTTGCGGGATTTGCCGGATTGCATTACAATGTAACAAAAGCAAAAAAACAGTAAAAATGCAAACCTATGAAATGACAAAGAGGTATCTGATATGGAGAATTTACAGGAAATATTGGAAGAATCCTTAAATATAAATTTCGTCCGCGCGGTGATAAGTAATCCCAGGGTGAAAGAGGGAATACTGAAAGTAAAAGTGCGTCCCATTGAAAAGCAAGGGGAACTTTATTTCCAGTTTGAGGCATTTACAAAGACCCAGGTGTTTCACGAAAATCTTAAGGCAGATGAGGCAGTGAAGCGAATCCTTTCTTATATGGAAGAATTTAAGCAGATGCAGATGACGGCGGGGATGAAGGACTACACTGTGCTTGTGAGCAAGAAAGGGAAGATTTCCGTACAGGCAAAAAAACGCAAGGATGAAGCGGTGAAGCCGGATTTATCCCACAATAAAAATAAGCGGTATATCCTTGAGGAAGGGAAGGCAGTTCCTTTTCTCCAGGATTTGGGTGTCATGACGGCGGAAGGAAAGATTGTACGCACAAAATTCGACAAATTCCGGCAGATTAACCGTTTTCTGGAATTTATCGAGGACATTCTGCCGCAGCTTGACAAGGAGAGGGAGATGACTATCCTGGATTTCGGGTGCGGGAAGTCCTATCTGACTTTTGCGGTTTATTATTATCTGCACGAGCTGAAGGGCTATGACATCCGCATTATCGGGCTGGATTTGAAGGAAGATGTGATTGCGCACTGCGCGAAACTTGCCAAGAAATATGGCTATGAGAAGTTGTCATTTTTAAAGGGCGACATCGCGGATTACGAGGGTGTGGATGCGGTGGATATGGTCGTCACCCTGCACGCCTGTGACACGGCAACAGACTATGCCCTAGCAAAGGCGGTGGGCTGGAACGCGAAGGTCATCCTTTCCGTGCCGTGCTGTCAGCATGAACTCAACGCGCAGATTTACAATGAGGATTTGGCGCCGGTGATGGACTACGGGCTTTTGAAAGAAAGGATGGCAGCGCTGGTGACAGACGGGCTGCGGGCAAAATATCTGGAGAGAGAAGGTTACGAGACACAGATACTGGAATTTATTGACATGGCTCACACGCCAAAGAATATACTGATACGTGCGGTGAAGAAGCACAAAAAGAATGAGAAGGCAGCGGGGGAGATTGACAGATGCGAAGAGCTGCTTGGTGTCCATCCGACACTGGGGACACTGCTGGATGAAAAAAAGGAGAGATAAATGAAGAAGAAACTGATAAAAGCGGGGGTACTCCTGGGGTTCTTTGTGGCCGCGCTGATTGTGAGCAGCCTCATTATGAACAGGGGCACGGATGATTCTACGGTAGATTTGGGCGACCCGACCCTTCCGCGGATTTCTTTTACAGTGGAAGGGTATACGGTGAACACCCTGTTTGGCTATGTGCAGGAAATGGATATCACTGCCATGCGCGATACCATCACGCCTCTGGATAGCACAGGAGCATTGACGGTGGGAATATTGAGCGGAGAAGACGAGATAAAAGGCATGACCTACGAAGTCTGCTCTCTCAATGGCGAGGAGACCTACCAGACCGGAGAAGCGGAAGGGATTTCCGAAGGGACGGTGACACTGGATTTAAAAGGAGCGCTGAGTGAGGATGTGCAGGAGGCGGTTTTAAAGATTACGCTTCAGAACGGTGAGCAGGATGTGTTTTACTACACCCGCATCGAGAGACCGGACGATTTGTCGGTGAAAGATTGTCTGCAGTTTGCGCAGGATTTTCATGATAAGACCTTTGACAAGTCGGGCTCTGAGGCATTGAATACCTATCTGGAGCCGGATGAGACAAGTGATAACACAACCTATGAAAACGTAAATATCCACTCAAATATCACGCATATCCAGTGGGGAGATTTGCACCCCGTGATTTCCAGCGAGGTGGAGTGGAGCATCAAGGAGAGCAATACGGTTTACACGTCCCTCCTCGCGAAATACCAGGTCACATGCGCCGGGGACAATGGAGAGGCAGAAATCTTTAACATCAAAGAATTTTTCCGGGTGCGCAAGAGCGAAGATGAGATGTATCTGCTGGATTACAACCGCAGCATGAACCAGGTGTTCAACGCCAACCGGCAGATGATGGATGAAGACGGAATCCTGATTGGCATTGCCGGGGAGACGATACCTTATGAGACGAATAAGGACGGCTCTGTGCTCGCTTTTGTGCAGGAGAGAGATTTGTGGATATACAACAGAGAGGACAATGAACTTTCACAGGTCTTCAGCTTCGCAAATAAAGAAGGGCACGATGTGCGCAGCCGGAACGACCAGCATGCGGTGCGTATCATCAGCATGGAGGAAAATGGAAGCACGGTCTTTGCGGTTTACGGCTATATGAACCGGGGCGGTCATGAGGGCGAGGTCGGCGTCGCGGTCTATTACTATAACAGCAAAGAAAATGCGGTGGAAGAGAAAGCGTTTATCCCCAGCACGAAATCCTTTGCCATTGCGGAAGATGAATTTGGCAAGATGGTGTACTACAACAATGAGCAGCAGTTTCTCTATGTGCTCGCCGGAGGAACTCTGTATCAGATAAACCTGGACAATGATGAGCAGACTGTGCTGGCGGAAAATCTGTCCGAAGGGCAGTATGCGGTCTCCGATGATGGGCATCTGCTTGCCTATCAAACGAACGGTTCTTTGAACAGTGCCACAGAGATAAAAGTGCAGAACCTTTCCACAGGGGAGGATTACACGGTAAAGGCGCCGGAAAATGATGCCATCCGCCCACTGGGGTTTGTCGCAGACGACTTCATCTATGGGAAACTGCATCCGGATGATGCCGGGGAATCAGTATCCGGCGGGGGGATTGCGCCAATGTATGAGCTGGAAATCCGGGATAATGCCAATGAGACGGTGAAGAGCTATTCCGCGGATGGCATCTATATCTCCGATATCATTGTGGAAGATAATCTTGTGACCATCAACCGGGTTGTAAAGAGCGGAAGTGTTTATCAGGCGACAGCGCAGGACTATCTTACCAACAACGAAGAGCGCTCCCAGAAAGATGTGACACTGGAGGCATTTACAACAGATTTGAAAGAAAAACAGATGCGCTTTACCTTCAGCGAAGAAATCAAAGAGTTGTCTCCGAAAATCATTCGTCCTAACCAGGTACTGAAAGAGCGCCCCATTACGGTAAGCTTAGATGACAAGTCCAAGTCCGAGAAATACTATGTGTACGGCATGGGTGAGCTGGTGGCTGTCTACGACAAGGCGGGTTACGCGATTCAGAAGGCGGAGCAGGTATCGGGCGTGGTGATATCCTCCGAGCAGGCGTATATCTGGGAGAAAGGAAACCGGGATTTAGTCTACTATACCGAGGCGGGGACATTTGAGAAAGAAGAAGGCGAATCGGCGCTGGAGGCATGTGAGCGGTATATGGAATCCTATGCGGCGGATGCCAAAAAGGTGGATTTGACAGGATGTACCTTGAGTCAGGTGCTGTATGTCATCAACAAAGGCTGTCCGGTCATTGCCCTGACAGATTCCAGCCATGCTGTTCTTCTGACCGGTTACAGCACAACAGATGTCACCTATGCGGACCCGGATACGGGCGAGGAGGCTACGGTGAGCGTAAATGACATGGAATCCATGGTGAGCGGAGGCGGAAATACCTTTATCGGATATATCAAATAACAGCAGCGTTGGCGTACAAGGGATAGCACTGACGCCAGGCAGATAAAAGAATAGCATGACAGATAAAAGAAAGAAAAAGTACACTCGATATGACATTTATATGGCTGCTGCGGCAATTCTCTTCACGGTGAGTATCATTTTGACCGTGTGTGCGGTGAAGGCGCCGGGGATGGCGCAGCAGTATTCCATACATATTTATCCGCTGCTTGTATCCACAGTCGGCAGAATATCCGGGATATTTCCGTTTTCCGTGACAGAGATTCTGCTGTATCTGCTGGCGGCGGCACTGCTGCTTTCCTCTGGACGGGCAATTTGGAAGATGGCAAGAGGCGCGAAGAAGGGGGAAGCTCTTTTTATATGGTTTTCCAGGATATTCCTGGCGGCAGGAATCCTTGTGTTTCTCTATGTGGCTGCGTGCGGCATAAATTACCACAGGGCGCCTTTTTCTAAGGAAGCAGGGATTGAGACCCGCGAATATACGGCGGAAGAATTAAAAGAAATCTGTCTGTGGCTGACACAGGAGGTCAATGACCGGGCGCAGTCGGCAGAGAGGGATGAGCAGGGACAGCTTCTGCTTAGCACGGCGGAAAGCTTAAGCGAGACGGAACGGGCTGCCGTTGAAGCGATGGAGAATCTGGGAGAGACATTTTCCTGCCTGGAAGGATACTACCCTCATCCCAAGGGGATTCTGGTATCGGAAATTCTCTCCTACCAGGGGTTGACCGGAATCTATACGCCCTTTACGGTGGAGGCAAATTACAATGCGGATATGACTGCCTACAACATCCCTTTTACACTGTGCCATGAGCTCTCCCATCTGCGGGGGTTCATGCAGGAACAGGAGGCAAACTTTATCGCGTTTCTGGCATGTACGGAGTCTGACAGGATAGAATTTCAGTACAGCGGATATCTGTCAGGATGGGTGTACTGCATGAACACATTGTATGAGGCATCTTACGAGAGCTGGCAGGAAGTGCGGGCACAGCTCTGTGCGGAGGCGGAGCCGGATTTAAAGGCGAACAATGCCTTCTGGGCGTCATATGACGGGAAAGTCGCGGAAGTGGCGAATCAGGTGAACGATACCTATTTAAAGATAAACGGTCAGGAAGACGGTGTGCAGAGCTACGACAGAATGGTGGATTTAATCGTGGCATATTTTTACGAAAGGCTGTAACTTTTACAGGAACTGAAGGGTATTCTATATGAAGGGGCGGACACAGAGAAAGAAACGGATGGATACGGAGGAGGCACTGCATGCCTACGGGGACATGGTCTACCGGCTGGCGCTCATCCAGATGAAAAATAGAAGTGAGGCGGAAGATGTATTCCAGGAGGTATTTCTGCGTCTGGTGAAATACAGCGACCGCATCGAGAGTGAAGAACATCTGAAGGCGTGGCTCATCCGTGTGACAGTGAACTGCTGTAAAAAGCAGTTTGACAATGCCTTCAGGCGGAAAACGGTGCCGTTTACCACAGAGGCAAAGGCGGAAGCCTCCTATGAGATGGAGTCGGGGGAGAGCGCTGTGTATGAAGCTGTACAGAATCTGCCTCCGGATTATAGGGCGGCGATTCATCTGTTTTATTACGAGCAGTATTCGGTAAAAGAAATCAGTCAGATTTTGGAGGTGTCCGAATCTGTGGTGAAAACAAGGCTTTCCCGCGCGCGGGGAAAGCTAAAGGAAGTGCTGAAAGGAGAGTTTTGAACATGCAGGAGCAGTATAGGAAAGCAAATGATAAAATTCATGCTCCGCAGGAGCTGCTCAATGCGACCAGACAGCAGATGAAGGCAGAGAAGAAAAGGAGACGGACAGCCAGGTTCATTCGTTATGGGGCAGCGGCGGCGTGTTTCTGTCTCGTGGCATTTGGGATATGGAAATATACGGGCAGGGACCGCATTTATATTGAGGAGGTTCAGTTAAGCCGACAGGAATGGACGATTGGAAAGAATCTCGGAAACGCAGATGTCAGTGCAGACGGTAGGGACAAAGAGTCTGACAGTTTTACGCTTCACAGCGGTGAGACGAAAGAAACGGCGCCGGAGGAAATCTGGGATTTGCAGGCGAGCACGGTAAAGAGGACAAAAGTTTATATCGGAAAGACCGGAGATGAGACATGGGCGGCGGCATATGAGAAAGAGGGAATCTATTACTACCTGGAAGGGACAGATATCTCGGAAGATGAATTTTTAAATTATTTGAGAAATAATTTGTGATAGCTGTAACCTTTTGAAATCCTGAAGGGTACTATTATCAAAGACCCGATACAGACAGCCTTTTATGAGGGTTTTGGTCAGGAGGTGGGGAAAAGTGAAAAAACGATGGGCGCGCAGCCTGAGTGTCATGGCAGCGGTGTCGGTAGTATTTGCGGGAGGCGCCTTTTCTGCCGGCTGTGCCAGGCAGGAGATGAGTAAGAAGCAGCAGGCGCAGGTCATGGAGGCGTCCAAGCTGGCACAGAACATCCGTGAGAAGTACGCGGATGAAGAAAAATATGAATACACCGAACCATTAAAAGATGTGGGCAGAGATGAAAAGCTGACCCTTCAGATGGGATTTGACATTAAGAATGGTGAGTTCAGTGAGTACACACAGATTGTAAATGTTTTTCAGGATGCAGAACTGACACATCCGGCAGGTTCCCATTTTGAGTGGGATGAGGAGACGCAGGTCCTGTCTGTAACCCCGCCCAGATGGGAAGTGGGAGGAATATCGAGCAGCATTTTGGGTGAAGAAGACCCCGGATACAGTCCGACGACTTACTCACTGTTTGACAAAGGAGAACTCAAAGACTGGGGGAATCTCCCGCAGTATTATCTGGTACAGTATGTGGACACCGAGACAGGAGAAGCGCTGGAAAAGCCGAAGGTGACCGTGTTCACCGTGGACCACGAAGTGAGTACAGCCCCCAGACTGAATGTCTGCATTAACGATGAGGGAAAGCCGGTATTTCAGTGGAAGAAAGTAAAGGGCGCCGAAAAATACTATGTCATGAATCTGACCTACACAGAAGAGAGTGGATTCTCAGGAAACGGGATGGTGCGTGGCGGGACGGAAGAGACGGAATGGATACCGGACTCTATGGCGCAGTTCATCACGTATGAAGTGTCCGAGGCAGAGAGAAGTGAGGCATATTATATAGAGAAGTACGGCGAAGGGACGGAAGCGATTCCCCGAGATTCGGAATATGGGACGTATTACTGCGTGATTGCTGCTTCGGAGGACGGGACTTCAGCCATCAGCAATGTCATTGATGTAAAAGACATTGCGAGGAAGGTGCCTTTTACCGAAGAAGTAGGGATGAGCCTTGCGGAGAGTTCCAATTATGTGGATAATTTCCAGAGTATGCCTTCCTATAAATGGGTGACCATGTGTGACGGCACGCTGGTACAGAAGCTCATCAACTACGATTTTGAACACGCGGACCCCACGACAGAGACATGGGGCGAATATGAAAAAGAGGATATGTCCGATTTGCGTCTGGTGCAAGTGGACATTGTGAAAATTCCTTATACCATAGACGGCACGGATTTCACGGGCATGGTCATTGTGGAGAATTATGACCCGGATACGTGGGAAGAAGAGATAGAAAAAATCCGTCAGCGCCAGGAAGATTTGCGCAGCAAGGGCGGCGCGAGAGACATTGAGATGACAGAGAAAGAAGCTGACGATGAAGAGGGAGAAAAAGAAGAGGATTTTGCGGATTCAGAGGCGGAGTCCAATATAGAGACGATGGATTATGCAGTTACAGCGAACAGTGCGTTGAGCGAGTATCTGGCAGTGAATATGATGAGCGGGAATACAAGGATTGATTTGGAAGAATTTCCGGAGAGTGCGGATACCGCCTATCTGTTGGATGCCTGGGAGGAGGCGGTTTACCAGAATCCCATGGTGCTGGGAGTCAGGAGCGCGGCAGTCCTTGGAGACGGCGATGTGCTGGCGGTAGAATACGATACCGATGCAGATGTAATCCGGCAGAAACAGAGAGAAATCCAGGCGGAAGTTCAAAGCGTTGTTTCGGATATCATCACCGATGATATGACAGAGTTGGAAAAGGAGCTTGCCATCAATCAGTACCTGTGTGACACCGCGGAATATGATATGAAAGCACTGGAAAACGCGGAGAAAAACGATTTTGCGGAGGTGGACGGAGAATTTAACGATTCCTTCACGCCGTACGGAGTTCTCATCAATAAGACAGGTGTGTGTTCCAGCTATGCCGGAGCATTCAAGCTGCTGGCGGATGAGGCGGGCTTGGAGAGTATCGTTGTGACAGGTTATCTGGAGGGCGATTTGCCCCATGCATGGAATAAGGTGAAGATTGATGGGCAGTGGCAGATTGTGGACAGCACGAACAATGACAATGAACTGATATTCAACGCACTCTTAAATCTCCCGGATAACGCGGCGAGAAAAGTTCTGGTGGAGGATGAACGCTATGTGCTGGATGAAAAATTATCTGATTACGAGGCACCCACCGATGAAAATGAGTATTATCATATAGAAGATAAATTTTACGGCGAAGAGCAGATTGCAGAGCCTTTGAAAGCGGCACTGGCGGAGGAAGGAAGAGCAGTCCTCAGGACAAAATACAATCTCAGCGATAAAGAATTTGCAGAAATCGCAGAGAAAGTACTCGATGAATATGGAGAGGCAGAAGTCTCCGGCGGTTACTGGCTGGGAGTCATTTATTTGGCGGAAGAACAATAAAATAAGATAGTGTTTAGAAGGAGACTATGATATAATAACGGTATAAGTGATTCGAGCCGAATATTCGGGTATTTTGTATTGGTAGCAGACAATACGGGCGCGGGGGAAGCGCAGTATTGGATGAGATACAAAAATATTAATCAAAAGGAGAAAAAGATATGAGGAAGTATGGCAAACGATTTGCGGCAGCAGGGCTTGCCGCAGCAATGACAGCAGCGATGATATCCGGTTGTGGCGGAGGAACTAAAGCGACCCCGGAAAATCTGTTCAAGGACATGAACGAGAACGCGAAAGATGTTGAGTCTATGCTCTGCAATCTGGCTGTGGAATTGGGTATGAGCTATGAGTCAGAGTCTGTGGGAATCGGCATAGACATGGATTTAGAGTCCACAAGCGACCCGGCAGCAGCACATGCGGACGGCTCTCTGGATTTAGACTCTCCGGACGGAAGCATAGGCGTGAATTTTGAGGCATATTCTGTCGAGGAGGACGGTACATATGTTGTTTATGCCGGCTCGCAGGGCGAATGGATAAAGATGGAGATGGACGAGGGCGATATCAGTACGCTCGGCGGAGATTTATACAGCCAGTTAGAGGATATGCATGAAGACTTCGAGCTGGACGAGGATTTGTCAGAAGTAGAGGGAAAAGACTGCTTTAAGCTGACCGGAGATATCAGCGGAGAATATCTGACAGATGTGATGAGCGAAAGCGAAGATGTGATAGATGAAATGGGCGCAGGCGATGTGATTGATATGGACGCCCTGGCAGATGCAAAGATTCCATGTACGGTTGAGATATACAAGGATGATATCCTTCCTGCCAGAATTAATATGGACTTGAAAGATGTCCTCATTACTGCAATGGGTGAAGAAGGTGAAGATATCGAGGTTTCCGATTTCTATCTTGAAATAACCTATGTAGAGTATGACAAGGTAAAAGAAATCGAAGTTCCTGATGAAGCAAAAGACGCAGAAGACCTCATGGGAGGTTCCAGTTCCATCTCCGATATTGATTTAGATGATGAGGAAGAGGATGACACTGACAAACCGTCAAAGAAAGCTCAGGTTGCAGAGTCCAGCGGTGAACTGGGAGCGAGCTGGGACAGCTACACAGTACAGATAAATGACACTGTGCTTACCCTTCCGTGTGAGATTGCAGATTTGGAAGCGCTTGGATTTACACTCAATACGTCTTATACACCGGCAAATTATATGATTAATGTGGATGAATATGAACTGGCATATTTCATGGATGCATCCGGAAATGAAATCATGGTAGATGTCCTCAACAATACAGGCGAGGCACAGGAACTTCAGGATTGTATCATCGCCGGAATCTCTGTAGACGAGTACGACATTGAGGACGGGCTGACAGTTATCTTCCCCGGCGGTATCCAGATTGGAAGCACTAAGGATGAAGTGCTCGCTGCTTACGGCGAGGCGGAAGACCCCTATGAGGGAGATTACCTGCATATGTATACATGGTATGACCCGAACAGCTACTATAACGGATGTGAGATAGACATAGACGCAGAAACCGGGCTGGTAAACAGCATGTATATGGATAAGCACGAGTAGGGCGTACACTGCACAGCGGCGATAGCCGTAGTTAGCACGCAATGCAGTTTTACGAATAGTGCGGGCTGGACTGTACATCTGATTTTAAACGAATTGAAAAAAAGTCTTGCAAAAGCAAGACAGGTATGCTAATATAAGAAACGGTCACTGCGAAAGTGGTGACCGTTTTTAAGGCCCCGTGGTCAAGCGGTTAAGACATCGCCCTTTCACGGCGGTAACACGGGTTCGATTCCCGTCGGGGTCATTTCGCTGTTCAGTGAGCTGAGGAAGCTTCATTGACAGCGCTGACATAAATCGCACGTAAATGCCTAACGAACAGGCATAAGTGCTTATAAGGCGCAGTAGCCAAGTGGTAAGGCGTGGGTCTGCAACACCCTGATTCACCGGTTCAAATCCGGTCTGCGCCTCTTCTGAGAAGTGTTTCAATCCTATTTTTAAAGGGTTGAAGCACTTTTTTTGTACTGCAACGGGAGAAAAGATAGTTATGCGATACTGGATGAGCGGGAAAAATCAGGACTATAGAAGGATTTTCGGAGTTTTGGTAATTTGGCGCTCTCTTGATTTTATTTCGATATACCGATATAATGAGAGTGGGTGAATAAAAATGAGGATTGATGAAGTTTTAAAGGAAAAAGGACTGACTAAATACCGGCTTTCTGTGTTAAGTGGTGTTCCTCACGCAACACTAAGTGATTTGTGCAGTGGAAAGACCAGTATTGGGAAGTGTTCTGTGGAAACTATTTATAAGCTGGCAAAAACGCTCGGATTTTCTATGGAACGATTGGTCGAGGAAGTGTTTCGGGAACAGCCCTCTCTTCAGGAGATTCAGGAACGCTCTTATGAATATGGGCTGCCGGACTATCTTCAGCACGACCTAGACGCCTATAAAGAGGGGGTAAAGAATGGTTCTACCTTATTAGACTGTTTATGGGGAGAACTCTATGGAAGTATTAACATGGCAGAGATTAGCGAGGGGGTAATCACACCGGAGCATGCCAACTATCTCAGGCAGAAGTTTTTATGGGGAGGCGGACAACATGGAGCACATTGATTTTACCGGATGCAGACGTATTTTGGGAAAAGCTTATAATGGAGCAAATGGCAAAAAGATTGCCGTGAAATATGAAGGCGATATTTATATGCTGAAGTTTCCCCCATCGGCAGGTAATAAGCCCACAGAGTTATCCTATACCAACAGTTGTTTCAGTGAGCACATCGCCAGCACTATTTTCCGGATGCTTGGAATCCGAGCACAGGAAACGCTTCTTGGAACCTTTCGGGTATCTGACAAAACAAAAATTGTATGTGCCTGCAAAGATTTTACTGCAGATGGGAAGACATTGTATGACTTTTGTTCCATCAAGAATACTATCATTGATTCCGAGCATGGCGGCAGCGGAACTGAATTGTCAGATATTATGGAGAGCATTGAAAAGCAGCAGTTTGTCAGCCCTGCAGAAGCTGCCGAACATTTTTGGAATGTGTTTGTAGTAGACGCTTTTCTTGGGAATTTTGACCGACACAATGGAAACTGGGGATTTTTATATGATTCAGTTTCCCAGAGTGCGGAGATTGCTCCGGTATTTGACTGCGGCAGCTGTCTACTCCCACAGGCGGATGAAAGAGTGATGGAAATTGTATTGGCAAATGAAAACGAATTAAATGCTCGAATCTTTCAATTCCCCACATCTGCGATTAAAGAGCATGGAAAGAAAATTCGCTACTTTGATTTTTTAATGTCAGGGAGACACACGGAATGCCAGGAGGCGCTTCTGCGCATGGTACCCAAAATTCAGATGGATGAGATTATAGCTTTTCTGAATGAAGTTCCGTTCCTTTCTAATCTACAGCGTATATTTTATCAGACTTATATCAAGACCAGATATGAACGACTTCTGAAGCCAGCTTATGAACTGGCAATAGATTTAAGTAGGCGTCTGTAGTTTTTTGTGGTGGTGTCTTTAGAAAACCCGAAGATATTTTACAAGCCTTTTTTCCCCCGCTGATGATAAAATAAGCAGCGAGGAGGCGTTTTACATGAAAAAGGAGAACCGGACAATCGTATATGATGAAAGCCTGCGCATAGAAGCTTACCGTTTCGAGGGAATCGTACAGCCCTTTCCCAACCATTTCCATGAGTACTATGTAATCGGTTTTATAGAAGAGGGAGAGCGCTGTCTCTTCTGCAGGAATCAGGAATATACCGTCGGGCGCCGGGATGTGCTGCTGTTCAATCCCGGTGATAATCACGCATGCATGCAGAACGACGGGGGTACACTGGATTACCGGGGAATCAACATTTCCAGAGAAGTGATGCTGGACTTGACGGAGGAAGTGACCGGAGAGAGAAAGCTTCCGGGATTTTCTGTGAATGTGCTCCACGACGAGGAGGCAGTCTGCTATCTGCATCCGCTTCACGAAATGGTGATGAAAGGTTCTGTGGAATTTGGCAAGGAAGAGAATCTGCTTCTCCTGTTGTCGCTTCTCATCCGGCGGTACGGTCAGCCTTTTGAGGAATGTGCCCTGGAGTGCAGGGAAGAGATTGACCGGGTCTGCACATTTATGGAGCAGCATTATGCAGAACATATCTGTCTGGAACAAATCTGTCGCTGTGCCGGATTGAGCAAATCTACCCTTCTGCGTGCCTTTACAAAATCTAAAGGCGTGACGCCGTACAGATATCTTGTAAATATCCGTATCGGTGAAGCTAAGAAACTGCTGGAGAAGGGTGTTTCCCCGCTGGAAACCGCCATGCGGACCGGATTTTCTGACCAGAGCCATTTCACAAACTATTTCAGCCGTTTTATCGGACTGACACCGGGAGCATACCGGGAGATAAGGTGAAGACAATTGATATGGTAGCGTAGCGGCAAAAGCAGATTCTGTGGAAGAGTTCAAAGAAAAGATTTCCACTCCCTGAACAGGAGACCTGCCTGCCGCTATCTATGAAATGTAGTTATAGTCTGATATTCTGCTGAGAGATGGGCTGCCATCAGCAGTTCTTTCCCAGTCATAATTATCACATTTGTCACTGAATCACAGCCGATTCCGGCATATATTCATTTTAAAACACAGAGGAATTCTAAATGTTTTTACTGTAATTTTTCCGATTGAAGCAAATAAATAGGCTCTATGCTAGTGGTACTCCTGACAGGTTCAGCAAAACTGTTGGTTACCTCTGTAATAGCCAATCAGCTATATCGATAATCTCAATACCTTCATAGGTATACTTCGGATGTCTGGTTCTGGCAAGAATCATCTTGGGATATGCATCCCGTATTTTCAGGAGTGGCGAATACTCTCTTTCAAAGGTATCAGGATTTGATATATTGTCGCTTACCTGAATATAAATCTTTTCGCTTCCCTTTTGTGCAACAAAATCCACCTCTTTTTGATACAGTTTGCCTACATATACATCATATCCTCTTCGCAGGAGTTCAATGCAGACAAGGTTTTCATAAACTCTGCCGTAGTCCGCATTTCTGCTTCCCAGTACAGCATAACGGATGCCAACGTCACAGAGGTATAGTTTACTTGATGTCTCTAAATATTTTTTCCCTTTAATGTCGTACCGCTTAATATCGTAAAAGACAAAAGCGTTGCACAGATATTTGATATATTTTCCGACAGAAACATGATTGGTTGGAACTCTATTCTCTGATAAAATGTTACTCATTCTGTTAGGGGAAGTCAGATTACTGATGTTGTCCATCAGAAACTCACTCAAATGCTGGAGAACTAAGGTGTCTGGTAAATTGTATTTCTGAACTAAATCTCTTGTGACAATCGTTTCATAAACTTCTTTGATATAATTTATTTTGTCAGTCTCTGTCCGATATACATAAGAACCTGCAAGCCCTCCTCTTATTGTATATTCTTCAAATAGTTTGTCGGTATCCGCAGTTTCTTTAAAATATTCGCAGTATTCCTGAAAACTAAATGGGAAAATATGAATCTGAATATATCGCCCCGTAAACAAAGTCGCTAAATCGGCACTTAGTAAAAATGCGTTTGAACCTGTAATATAAATATCATACTTTCGGCTTGCATATAAACTGTTGATTGCCAGTTCAAACTGGGGGCACATTTGAACTTCATCCACAAATAAATAGTTTTTTTTGCCTTTTTCATAGCAATCTTCTACATAACTGTGCAGGGCATGATATTCTTTTATTTCTTCAAATTTTAAGTCCATATAATCAATAAAAATGATATTGGCATCTTCTAAATGTTCCTTCAGATAGGAAATATAGGTCTGCATCAGCTGTGATTTGCCTGAACGACGGATTCCGGTAATGATTTTTATATCGGGAGTATCTCTTAATTCGATGATTCTGTTTAAATATTGTTCGCGTATAATCGTTTTCATTCTATCACCGCTTTCAAAACTTTAAATTTTTTTGATTTTTGAAACTGACTATATTATACCAGTCTTTGCTTAGTGTATGCAATATATGCGGTTTCAAAACTTTAAATTTTTTTGATTTTTGAAATCGAAAATTGTCATCTGAATCTGGCATATGTAAATTTCTACATTCTTAAAATTCTCTAAAGTGCACAAATCTGTAAATTGGATTAGTGAATAATGTAAATCCTAACAGGCATGCCGCAAAGGCTCCCCGTTGAATGGCGGGATTTGCCTGACAAGATATAAGCAGCGTGTCCTGTGGAAGAGAAAAGCCACAGGATACTTTTTATTCGTAATCTCCTCTTGACTTAGAGTGCACTCCAAGGCTTAGAATAGAAAAGAACCTAAAAGTTGACGAAATGAAAAGATTTCCAAGAAGGAGGAGATAGAAATGGCAGTGAAACAGACAGCGGGGCGCAGGGATTTAGGAGAATTTGCTCCGAAATTCGCAGAATTAAACGATGATGTCCTATTTGGCGAGGTCTGGAGCAGAGAAGATAAGCTTTCTCTTCGGGACCGCTCTCTTGTGACAGTCGTGTCTCTGATGGCGCAGGGGCTGGTGGACTCATCCTTTCAGTATCATCTGATGAGCGCGAAAAATAACGGTATCACCAGGACTGAGATTGCGGAAATCCTTACTCACGCCGCGTTTTACGCGGGATGGCCCAAAGCGTGGGCGGCTTTCCGAATGGCAAAGGAAGTGTGGAACGATGATGAAAATGGCGCGGACGACACGGCGGAAAAAGGCGGCATGTTTGGACTTGGGGAGCCCAATGACGCATACGCACAGTATTTCATCGGACAGAGCTATCTGAAAATGCTGACCGGTTCCGGGGTTCCGGTGGCGAATGTGACCTTTGAGCCGGGCTGCCGCAATAACTGGCACATCCATCACGCGGACAAAGGCGGCGGACAGATTCTTCTGTGTACGGAAGGGCGCGGATGGTATCAGGAATGGGGAAAAGAAGCACAGGAGCTTCATCCGGGAGATGCAGTGACGATTCCTGCGGGAGTGAAGCACTGGCACGGCGCGGCTAAGGACAGCTGGTTCTCTCATCTGGCATTGGAAGTACCTGGAGAGAACACATCCAATGAATGGCTGGAGCCGGTTTCAGAAGAGTGGTACGGAAAGTTAAAATAAGGAGGAAGCAAAATGAGTAAAACATTGGTAGCATATTTTTCAGCAAGTGGTGTAACAGCAAAACTGGCAAAGACAGTGGCGTCCGCAGTGGACGGTGACTTATATGAGATTCAGCCTCAGGAGCCATACTCATCGGCGGATTTGGACTGGACGGATGCCAACAGCCGTTCCAGCATAGAAATGAAGGATAAGACATTCCGCCCTGCTGTTGCAGGAAAAGTGGACGACATGGGACAGTACGATGTGGTTTACATAGGCTTTCCTAAAATGGAGCAGGGTTATATCTGTGTATAGCGGTGTATTGCGTAGAGGAAGGAGGGCGAATAGGTACAGAAAACACAGCAGAAAGAAAAAAGTGTGTATAGAGTAAGGTAGGAACGACCATGAAAGTGGTCGCTTTTTTTATGGGGAAAAATCCCCTATCCTACAAGCTATAAGGAAAGGAGGTCATATCCATGAACACCAAGATCTGCTATCTATACCGGGATGCAGATAACTATAAGGTTCATAATGAGTGCGTTATCCAGGGGGAATTATCCAGGGAGCAAATCCAAAGCATTCTTGATTGCTGTGACATGGGTGAATATTTTATCCCAAGACAGGTCGGGATGCCGGAAAGGAGATTCAATGAGTATGATACCGAGGTCGATCATTGCTGGTTTGAAATCAGCGAAGATGGGTTTGAGCGCACAAATCAGCCTGCGAATATTCCCCTAACGGCCAGACAGCTCGTGGAGAACTTTGCCCTTCGTAAAGATAATTGGGATGACACGGAGTGGATGGCTTCAGAAACAGAAAATAGTGATTTAGAAATGGAGATGTAGCTGATGAATGAATGGGAACGCCTGCACCAGCAGGCCAAGCGTTACCAGGCAGAGTATCCTCCCGGTACCCGAATCATGTTACTGAGCATGGGCAGAGATCCCTGTCCTGTCGAGGATCAGACAAGAGGCACTGTCAAAGTGGTGGATGATATCGGAACACTGCACTGCTCGTTTGACAATGGAAGATCTCTCGGCGTTGTGCCTGGTGAGGACTCGTTTCGCAAGCTGACGAAGGAAGAACTGGCAGAGGAACAGGAATCCGGCATGACTGAGGATCAAGGCCCCGTCATGGGAATGTAGGAGGTAAATCATTTGGAAATTGAAATTGAGATTCCGGAGGCGCTGGTGGAGCCGCTTTTGATCCAGGCTGCTATTGAGGAAGTGCCTGTAGAGGAAATTGTAACAAGGGCGATTCAGAAATTCATGGAAAGAGGTGAACAAAGTGGCTGCTGACGGGAAGAAAGGCATTACGGTCAAAGTCGATGCGGCTTTGCATGCCGAGATTACACAATATCTGCAAGACCACGGGATGACGATGACGGAGTTTGTCACGCTGGCCTTGCAGGATGAACTGCATCCTAAAATTGATGAAAAGGAAGGGAAAAACATGGAGAAAATGAGGACACTGGCATTTCAGGTGCCGGAAAGCCTGTTCCAGCGGATTAAAGATTATCTGCACCGCAATAACATGACGCAAAAGGACTTTGTCATCGGCCTGATTGAGCAGGAGCTGGATCGGGATCTGGCTGAGAGTCAGGAAACCGGCGAGGCTCAGGGTGACTTCGAGGATACGGAGGAACTGGCGGATACAGAGCAGTTGGATGCTGCTCAGGAGTTACCGGGAGATCCGGAAACTGCTTCTTCTGTGGAGGAAATGGATGAAACGGAACCGTCTATCCCTGATCAGGAAGTGCCGGAGACATCTGAGGAAGGCCCCGATGCTGAAGAACTGGATGATGAGATGTCCCTATCGGAGGAAACCGGCGAAGCAGACTATCAGGACGATGAGGATATGTCAGAAGATGCCATGGAGGATGAATCCGAGATTGAGGACGAAGACATGGATGAGGATGAATCGGAAGATGAAAATGTAGGTTTCTCCATGGGAATGTGAGGTGGATGCAGGCTATGACCATTTATCAGGAAGAACTGCTGCGCCGCCTTCCTCAATTAGACTGTACTGGGTATTATGGCTATCGGGATGGTCTGCTCCACATTTTTCACGGAGACGCTCCTTTCTGTCGCCAGACGCCTGAAGGCTTTCTACGATTTTATGAGGATCAGTTTAAGGCACTAAGCCAGACGGAACTCTATGATAAAATTCATCAAGAGGTCAGAGCCATTCGTGAGTATGTGGGCCTCTATGAAACATCCCCACAGATGGAGGCGGATGGCGTCCACGATTACCGGAAACTGGCGGAGTATGGGAATATCGTCCTGGCCGGAATGTACAGTGAAAACCATGGTTTCATGTTTACCACATGGGATCAGGATAACGAGCGTGGCTATGTGTCCGGCGGCGATTACTCTCCCAATTATGCATATGCAAAAGAATCGTTCGTCCGGCGTTCGGGGCTGATCCAGGAACAACGCCTGTTCCAGCCAGCAGAAGCTGAAAATCTCTATCGTTGTGTGGACTACGCCAGAAATCACTGCGAATCTCTTACCTTCGAGCAGTCGAAAGCGCTGGATGAGCTGGCGGAAAAGCTGTCGTATGGCTATCCGGAGATTGAGAAAAGTCCTCCCACCTTTGAACCGGAGGATGGCCCACAACTGAATCTGTAACCTAAGTGACACCCTTGCTTTGTTGATGAAGCGAGGGCTTTTTTATGAAAGGAACCATGAATGATGTATTTTACCGAAACCGAAGCCCTCCGTGAGCTGGAGATCCTCATGCAGATGATTCCCGGTTTCCAGCCCAAGGGCTATGGGAGCATGGTCATGCCGGATCAGATTTATATCTGTCTGCAGGAACCGCCCCCGCCCACTTATCAGGAGATGATTGCGGATACCATGCATGCTGTCCGATACCGCCCCTTCCTGCAAAGAGTGGAGGAACTTCTAATCGAAAGCGAGATGAGGCCCATGAACTATCTAAGCAATCACCATCAGAAACTTTTCCGGATAGCCATCCAGAAAAAAGACAGGAAAAATTATGCCCTGCTATCGGCACTTTATCTTTTTACCGCCGATCCGAGGCTCTGGCGCATCATGAGGCATCAGGTGGATGAGAACCTCATCCGGTTTGACCGCCGGAAACTGTGCGGCCTGAATGAATACACTTATCCCCTTTACTGTGCCGCCAAGGATTTATATATGGGAACCCGGCATCTTACTATCCGGGATCTGGCTGACCGGGAACTGATCTCCCCGAAACAGTTCGCCGCCATCTGCAATGCCATGGCGATCCGCAGGTTTGGGATGTCTGTGCTGGAGACAGCCGAAAGGAGATGCGAATAATGAAGGATTTCTTTGAAGCGATGATGCGTGAAGGATTGATGAAAAGGCAAATGGCCCGTATGGAAAACGATGAAAGACAAAAGGAAAATGAAATCGACATCAAACAGTTTCCACAGCTCAAAGTGCGTTGGATCTCCGGAGGCAACCTGCAGGAAGAAATGATATCCAGCGCTCCGTCAGAAGTGGCTGCGTGTATTATGCGTCATCAGGATGATGGAGAATTGTCCATTTGTTCACCAGAAGGCGCAGAATTAATGATTGCCAATCAGGGATATGTGATGATGTCCAGAGATCTGAAATACTGGCAGGAATTGAATTCACAGCTTAATGAGGGAACTTTTGAAGAAGGCCCAGGCTACATGGAGGGCTCTGATAATGATATGGAAATGGGAGGAATGTGAACCATGAGCATTGAAGAAAAGTATCCCCTTCTCATTGGGCATTCAGACCAAGGAAGTCAGGAGCTGCATAGCATTCAGGAGGTGGCGGATTTCATCTGCAGCCAGGGGCTGGAGAGCGATCTGTTAATCACCCATGAGGACGGCTCTCACTTTCTGAATACCTTTGGCATCTATATTGACCGGATTGCCGACATGGAATATCGTGAGGCACTGCTGAAGGTGTTGATCCCCATGCAGATGGAGCTGGATGGCACTATGGAGGTAGATGAGGAACCCAGCCCGGAGGACGAGCGTCTGAAGGAAGTCAATAAGCGTCTGGAGCCATTTGAACTGTATCAATGCGGCAACGGGAAATATGGGCTGTCCCTTCCTTTCTCCTTCCTGCAGGAACCCTATGAGGATTACGGACAGGCTGCGTTTAACCGGTTCGCGGAGGAACATGGCGAAGAAGCAAAGAATTCCTTCGGCCTGTATACCCACGGGAATGGCTATGAATGGGAGAAAGTCTTCCAGACAGCATTTCAGGATGATGCCGGATTGGGGAGGATTTCGTTTGACAGCGAGGCCGGAGGATTTTACTGCTACTGCCCGGATGCCGCTCTGCTGGAGCGCATGGGAATGGCATTCAAGGCTATCTGCGATGATCCGGATCAGCTTCAGGACATGGTAAACCGTGCGCTCTCGGATGGGCAGGACGAAACGCCAGGGATGCAGTTATAAGAAAGAAGAAATGGAGATGGAACAATGGAATCTGATAGAGAAACCTTACAGATTGAAGTGGTCGCAGAAAATGCTGACCGGAGCGGCGTCTATTTTACGGTCTTAGACCTTCCTGCCATGGGCGGGCGGATTTGGGATGCACTCCAGAGGCTCCGGTCTACAGCGACTCCGGAACGTCCTTTCGATGTGAGCATCCGGGAAAGCCCGAAGCTCCCAGAGCTGGCCGGTATTACTCTGATCGCTCCCACGCTCCCAGAGCTAAACTTTTTTGCCCGCCGCTTGGCATTTATGCCGGATGAGGACATTCTGCTTTTGAAGGGCGTGTTTCTCCAGAGGCTGGAGGCTGGTCGGTATGAGAACGGAATCCCCATGAAGGAATTGATCAACCTGACCTATGGACTGGATACCGTCATGATCGCTTCGAATGTCGGTGACGATGAAGCCCTGGGGCGGTTTGTTGTCGAGAATGAGCTGAATGAAGATGTAAACGCCATCCCGGAGTCCTCCCTCTATCTGCTGGATCAGGCGCAGATTGGAAGACTGCAGAGAAAAAATGATGGCGGCGTGTTCGTGGATGGCTGCTACGTGGTAGCCGGGGAATACGAGCTGGCCGAGATTTATGATGGAACCCATCTGCCGGAAACAAAAGAAGAACCGGAGGATGCGGTATTCCAGCTTTTGGTCGCTCAGACTCCCATGGATGATCCAGAGGAAACCATTGGAAGTGTCGAGTGGATCAGCCTGCCCATCTCGCCGGAAAAGGCAGCGCAGATCGCTCATGCCCATAACGAGATGTGCATGGAAGACTGCGTTTATTACGACATGGATTCCGCCATCCCACAGATTGATAACCAGGTCTACAGTAACATGGATCACTTCGCCCGGTTGAACCAGATCGCCATGCAGTATCAGGCCATGTCCGAACCGGATCAGATCAAATACAAGGCGGTGCTGGAGGCCGAGCCGCACCTGACGATGGAAAAGGCATTGGAGCTTGCCGCTCATCTTCCAGAGTATGAATTCACGCCTTTGCCCTGTGATGAGGCGGACTTTTTCAAAGAGTATCTGGCTCATCACCTGGACACCCGCATGGATCGAAGGTGGCTGTCCACCATTGCAACGCAGGCCGAAGGAGCCAGATTGCTGCAGAAGCTGGGCGCAACACAGACAGAATACGGAATCCTATCGGCTCCTGGGCATTCCCTGTATGAATTGGTTCCCTATGGGGAGCCGTCCAGGGAACTATCCGCCCAGGCACTGACCGATGAAAAGCTGGAGGTGGTGGAGGTGCTTGGACAGACCGCCCTGTTTACCAATGGCCGAGTTACCGAGCAGGAGCTTCCGGATGGGCTTTACCGCTATGACCTGCGGGAAGGAGAAAATCTGGCTTTTGCCACCATCGAAAGGAACGTGGCGGCAAATCACGCTGGTACGATTCTGACCAAAGCGCCGCTGGATTTTGGCGGCCAGGAATATCTCGTCTTTGATGAGGATACCAGCCCGAACTTCCTGGGCTATGACCTGACACCGGAGGAATTCCTGCAAACGGATTTCACCCAGACGGATGCCCAGGAGGAAGACTCTGCCCCGCAGATGGGAGGAATACAGTAATGATGTTTGCTCTGGATTTTGTCCTGGGCCTGATCCTGGGAGCGGCGATTACCGCCCTGGCAGCCATGGCCCTGTTCAGTTATCGGGAATATCAGCGGGAAACCGCTGCGGAAATTGAAAAGCTGAGTAAGCGCCTGAATGAAACACAGGCGATGATGAACCAAACAGAAATGGAGAGAAGGATTCATGGCAACAATCACTGAAATCAAAGCCGAGCAGCTCCGGCATTCGGATACTCCGGAAGGGCTGATCCTTCAGGGCTGCGGCGGGGATCTGCAGGAATGGGTAACCGGCATCAATGACATGCTGACGGAGGAAAATATTCTGCTGGACGGGAGCCGGTTTGAACAGGCTTCTGTTTTTGAACATCAGGGCCTGACCAACCTGTTTCTCCCCTTTGACGATGTCAAGCTGGACATGGGAAAGCTGGCAATCTGGCGCTTGAACACCCGTGAGCAGTTCGGGAGCATGTGGTGTTCTGACTACGTGGATAACCGGCTGGGCGGCCCTTTGGAAGAAAACGCCCCGGCACAAAAGCCGGACTGCCCTCTCATTGGGCAGAACGGAAACATCTTTAACCTGATGGGGATTGCCAGCCGGACACTCAAGGAACATGGCATGGAGGAACAAGCCAGGGAAATGCGGAGCCGCATTATGGAATCCGGCAGCTATGATAAGGCCCTGGTAATTATCGGAGACTATGTCAATATCACTTCTATCGATGAAACGGATGAGGATTTCGAGGAAGGGATGGACATGGACTTATAAACCATTTGAAAGGAAGGAGAGGTGAAGAAAGATGGCTGCATTTTTATCTGGAACTGTGGTTGGAGGGATCATGGGGATTGTGATTTTATGCCTCTGCCAAGCGGCATCCCGTGCTGACCGGGAAATGCCAAAACTTTAAGTATCGCTAAAATTACGCCGGTATCAATCGCCCTTTAAGACGGTTGGTACCGGCTTTTTTGCTTTCCGGGCGGTTGGTGCCACCAAGGAGGTGGTGAATATCAAAACACCTGTGAGCTGGGTGGGCAATAAAACGTCCATCCTCCACATTCTCTATGCGCTGTTCCCGATCCGCTATGAGCGGTATATCGAACCCTTCGGCGGCTCCGGCGCAGTGCTGTTAGGCAAGGCTGAGCCGGATAAATTCGAGGTTTACAACGACTACAATGGGAACCTGGTGAACCTGTTCCGCTGTATGCGTGACCGGCCTCTCTCCTTTATCCGGGAGCTGGGCTTTCTGCCCTTAAACGCCAGGGATGACTTTCTGGTCTTAAAGAAGTTCTTCCAGAAGGAAGAATTCACCGATGAATTCTTAAATCAGGAGCTGGATCTGACCACGATTGTCTTGCCGGAGATCAAGGCGGAGGAAATCCGGGAGCTGTATAAAAAGGCCATGCATGATTATGACCTGCGCCGTGCGGTGATGTTCCTAAAACTCATCCGCTACAGCTATTCCAGTTCAGGAAAGAGCTTCGCCTGCCAGCCCTTCTCCGTCCGGAGCCTGTTCGGGCTGATCCAGGATTTCAGCATCCGCATGGAGAACGCTGTCATCGAAAATCAGGACTTTGAAGTGCTGATCAGCCATTATGACCGTCCGGATGCCTTCTTTTACTGTGATCCGCCTTATTTCAGCAGCGAGTATGTGTATGAGTGCGGATTTACCTGGGAGGATCATGTGCGTCTCCAAAACACCCTGGCGGATGCGAAAGGCAAATGGCTGGTGTCCTACAACGACTGCCCGGAAATCCGGGATCTGTATCGGGGATCGGAATTCTTTGATTTTAAGCGTATCCACTCCATGGTGCAGAAATATGAGGCGGGCAAGGAATTCCCGGAGCTGCTCATCGGCAACTATGACCTGTATGAGAGGGAGCGCCGGAAACCGCATCAGATGACGCTGTTTTCCGATCCCAGCTTCGATTACGAAAAAACCTTAAAGGAGTGTATCATATCATGCAAGAAAAAATCGTAAAGGGATTTATTTTCATGCCTGTACCCGCCGATCTGTTCATGGCCTCCGGCATCGAGCCGCTGTCGCTGCTTCGTTACTCCGCCTCGGAGGGCCGGATCGTCATTGAAGTGATGGATGGCATGGAAGACGATATCGCCTGCGATGGCGATTGTGAGAACTGCCCTCATGCGGATGCTTGCGAGGAAAGTGAGGTGTTCTGATGGGGCCGATGTACCGTGTCCTCGGTAAACGGGGGCGCATTACCATCCCCTTTGAAATCCGCAAGCGTGTGGGCTTTGCCTACAATGATATTCTGTCCTTTACCGAGCAGGATGACCGCACCGTGGTGGTAAAACGGGAAAAGATCTGCGATGAGTGCAAGGCGAAGGAACGGGCCAGGGATGATGAGGTATCGCTGTTGGAATTCCTAAACAGTCTTACCCCGGAGGAACAGCATGCGGCCCTGATCCATCTGTCCGTCAAATGGGCGGAGAAAAAGGGCGGTGATTTTTATGGATAGCCGACAGCCCCTCTACCGCCATTCTCTGAAGGAGGCTGTCCGGCATGAGGAAAAAGATCTCTGGCGGGAAAGTTATAAGATCAACTGCGACTGCGCCAGGGCTATCGAGCGGATCATTGCCGAAAACTATGATGGCAAGAAACTGGGGCCGGATCTGGCGGAGCCGATCATCCAGCAGTATGGCTTCAACCGTGTGAACTGGGTGCTGGCCAATACCGTACAGCAGAAAAAAGAAGATGGCCGTATCTCCCCGGAAAACCGGCAATGGGCAGAAACCTTCCCGATTCCCCAGGAGGAGCATAACTGGCAGTTTGAAGTAAGTTCCCATCCGGGGCTGACGGATCTGTTCATAGGCGATGTGCGAAAGGCATGGCAGGCCCTGGGCCTGTTTACCGCCGCCCACTGTGTGGAGAACAGCCAGAATCAGGACTATACCGGGAAACTGCTGGTGCTGAACCCTCATATTCTGGGCAGCGCCTACCAGACACCGGAGCGTCAGCTCTTCCTTGCCAAGGATGGATGGGGATGCATCCCCGGCGCTCCCAGGCAGACGGTGTTCGGGAGATTCTTAAGCGAGGAAAAGGATCAGATTACCTTTTTCAACCGCTCCGATTTTATCGGAGTCCTGAGCGCAGAATATCTGCCGGATTGGGCGAAGGAAAAACTTGCGGCAATGGAGGTGCCGGAGACGGAGGAAATCCCGTCCGATGGCATGACTTTGCAATAAATCAAACAGGAGGAAAACCATGGCAACGAAACAATCAGAAAATGGGCAGAAGAAAAAAGCCCCGGCCTTCAGCGCCAAGATCGATGCCCTGTGCGACACCGGCTCCAGCACCAAGGCGTTTGCCAGTGTCTGCATTTCCGGGCGCTTTGTTGTCCGTGACATTGCGGTGATGGAGGGCAAGAACGGACTCTTTGCCCGGATGCCGTGCCGCTCCTACCAGGACAGGCACGGAAACACCCACTATTCGGACACCTTCTTCCCGCTGAACGCAAATGACCGCACTGCCATCAATGAGGCGGTTCTGTCCGCCTATCAGCAGGAGCTGGAACAGAGCGAGGCGGAAGGGCTGGACGAAAGCGAGGACGCATCCGAAGGGATGACTCCTCAAATGTAAAGTGGCCGGAGTATTCCGGCAAAGTGCATAACGAAAACTGAATCAGGCAGCATGGAGGGATACATCTGCGGATGCGTCCTTTTTTGTTTGCCAACAAGGAGGAAAAATCAATGTCGAAAACAAGCGTTTTCAAGAGGGGCCTCACCGCATTTATGGCGATGCTTCTGTGCCTCTCCAGTTTTATCGGTCTTGGAACGACCACTGCCTATGCCGCTGGCGAGCAGGCGGAGGTCTATATGATCTCTTTCCCCCGTGACGGGGATGCCAACTATGGCGGCGATTGGGGCCATCCGAACCTCCACTATATGAATGGCTGGACAAGTGGAAGTTCCAACAAGACAACGATCCGGGCCATGGGTTCCTATACGGGAATCGCCTGCTACTGCATCGAGCCTGGTGTCACACAGAACACCGGGGATGTGCTGACCAAGTGGGATGAGAACTTTTGGGATAACTATCCCTCGAATCTCAACAGCACCATCTCGCCGGATGAGATCAAGACCTTTATTGGCCGAATCTTTCAGTATGGCTATACCGGCAACATCTCTCTGGACTGGCGCAGCCAGAATGCAGGTGCGGATAACCTTTCACATCTGATCGCTACCCAGCTCCTCGTCTGGGAAACCGTGGTCGGAGAACGGGATTCCAACTTCCAGAAGGTGGACACCGGCGGTTATGACGCAGTGCTGGATCAGATCAGCACCGGTCATCCGCTGTATAACCAGATCATGAGCTACTACAACAGCATGGCCACAAACGTACAGAATCACACTAAGCTGCCCAGCTTCATGAGCAAGAGCGCAGACAGCGCCCAGACCTTTGAGTTTGAATGGGATGGCAGCCAGTACAAGGCGGTTCTCACCGATGAAAACAACGTGGTGGGATCGTTCAGCTTCTCTGCCAGTGAGTCCGGCGTCAATTGCTCGGTGGAGGGTAACCAGCTCGTCATCACAGCAGCCGAAGCGCCCAGTGAGTTCATGACCATCACCGCCTATAAGGAGGCCACCCGCTATGGCGTGATTACCTGGACGGATGGAAACGTGGGCGGCGGTGTTCAGGACGTGGCTACGTTTGCCGAAACGGTCAGCGATTCCGTCCAGGGTTTTGTGAACCTGAAAGTAAGCTACGGTTCCGCCAAGATCATTAAGACCTCTGAGGATGGCATCGTGGAGGGCCTCTCTTTCCAGATCACAGGGAATGGCGTAGACCAGACCGTCCAGACTGGCCCGAATGGAGAGATCCAGATCGATAACCTGAAGCCTGGGGATTACACCATCACTGAGCTGTCAGAAGACCGCTATGTGCCGCAGGATTCCCAGACCGTGACGGTTTATGCCGGTCAGGTGGCCACTGTGGAATTCTCCAATATCCTGAAGAAATTCACGGTTGAGCTTACCAAGAGCGACAGTGAAAAGGGCGAGGCCCAGGGCGATGCAACCCTCGCCGGAGCCAAGTATGGCCTTTACAATGGAGAGGATCTTGTGGACACCTATACCACCGATGAAAATGGCTCCTTTACGACAGCGGAGTACATTTGCGGCCCTGACTGGACGATCCGTGAGATCGAGCCAAGCCCTGGCTACCTGCTGGATGAAACCGTCCATGAGGTGGGTGCTGATGCCGGGAACTTTACTATCGAGCATAACACCATCCCGGTAGGCGTAGGCGAAGATGTGATCAAGGGCGATATTGCCATCATCAAACATACCGATGACGGCAGCACTCAGATCGAGACACCGGAGGAAGGGGCTGAATTCCAGATTTACCTGAAGTCAGCAGGCAGCTACGATGCCGCCGATCCGGACGAGAGGGATATCCTGACCTGCGATGCCGATGGCTTCGCGCAGAGCAAGAAGCTCCCCTATGGGGAATATGTTGTGGAGCAGACCAAGGGCTGGGATGGCACCGAGTATATGCCGGCCTTTACGGTCACGATCAACGAACATGGAAAGACCTATAAGTATCTCATCAACAACGCTGAGTTTGAAGCCTATCTGAAGATCGTCAAGGTGGATGCGGAAACGGGAGAAACCATTCCCTACGCCGGAGCCACATTTGAAATCTACGATCCCGATGGCAACCTGGTCACCATGACCACCACCTATCCGGAGGTACAGGAGCATACCCAGTTTGTAACCAATGAGGAAGGTTGGCTCATCACGCCGGAGGTACTTCCCTTTGGCGAGGGCTATTCTATCGTTGAAGTCGAAGCGCCCTACGGATATGTCCTGAATTCCGATCCTGTGTTCTTTGATGTGACACCGGAGAACGCAGTCAGCGAAGATGGCATTGTCCTGGTCATTGCGGAGAAAGAAAACGCCCCGCAGAAAGGAACCATTACCATCGAGAAAACCGGCGAGGTGTTCTCTTCCGTGGAGATTCAGGAAGGAAAGCTGCAGGATCGGTATAAGCCGATTTACGCAGAGTCCGGGCTGGAAGGGACCGAGTTTGAGATCCGGGCTGCGGAGGACATTGTTACACCGGATGGCACCCTCCGTTACAGCGCAGGCGAGGTTGTGGATACCCTGACCACTTCGGCGGATGGTACTGCTACCAGCACGGAACTGTACCTGGGCAAATACGAAATCGTGGAAACCAAAGCGCCTTATGGCATGGTACTGAATGAGGAACCCATTTCTGTGGAGCTTGAGTACGCCGGACAGGAAGTGGCGGTCACCAGCACCTCCGTCTCCATCTACAATGAGCGCCAGAAAGTCCTGGTGAAGCTCTATAAGGATCTGGAGAAGGATGAACTGTTCGAGATCGGCACCGGCGATGAGATCCTCAATGTTTACTTCGCCCTCTACGCATCCGAAGACCTGACTGCCGCCGATGGCACGACTATCCCGAAGGATGGCCTGATTGAGATCGCTGGCGTACAGGCGGACGGTACCCTGACCTTCTCGGCAGACCTGCCCATTGGCTCCTACTATGTGAAGGAATACTCCACCAACGAGCATTACCTGATTTCTGAGGAAACCTATCCGGTGGTCTTTGAGTATGGCGGCGAGGACACCGCTGTGGTGGAGATCGTGGTCAATGATGGCGATGCAATCCTCAACGAGATCATCCGTGGCAGCATCAGCGGCATCAAGGTGGATGAAAACGGAGAGCCGCTCCCCGGCGCAGTCTTTGGGTTGTTTAAGGCAGACTGCACGGAGTTTACCGAGGAAAATGCGATCCTGACTGCGGAATCCGCGGAGGATGGCAGCTTCTCCTTTACGGATGTGCCTTACGGAATCTGGCAGATCAAAGAGATTTCTACCGTGGAGGGCTATGTCCTTTCCGATGAGATCTTTGAGGTACAGATCGATGAGGACGGCCAGGTCATCGAGCTGGGCAACATTGAGAACAAGCCAATCACCGGCGAGCTGGAAATCACCAAGAAAGACATCGCAGATGGCAAACTCCTGCCGAATGCGGGCTTCCGCATCAAAGACGAGGATGGCAACGTGGTGGCCGAGGGCTATACCGATGAGAACGGGATCGCTCGTTTCACTCTGGAGTATGGAAAATACACTTACGAGGAATTCGATGCGCCGGATGGTTACCAGATTGACACGACACCGCATTCGTTTGAGATCAGAGAGGATGGTGAGATTGTGAAAGCGGAAATGACCAACGAAAAGATCCCGACTGTGGATGTGCCGCAGACCGGAGACAGCAGCATGACGGGCTTCTGGATCGGCCTGGGTGCCATCGCCCTGGGCGGCCTGGTTGCCCTTCTGATTATCCGTAAAAAGAACAAGGATGATGAGTAAGATGAAAAAGGTGTATATCTGCTCCCCGCTGGGCGGCGATGTTTCCGCTAACCTGGAACGGGCCAAGCAGTATGCCAGATATGTATTCTCCTGTGGGGCAGCTCCGGTTGTCCCTCATTTTTATGCCCTTGTTCTGGAGGATGGCAATCCAGAGGAAAGGCAGCTCGGCATGCAGGCCGGAAGGAGTCTACTCTGGCTGTGCGATGAGCTGTGGATCTTCGGGGATCATGTTTCGGCGGGCATGCGGGAGGAAATCCGCTTCTGCCAGAACTTAGGTCTGAAGATCCGGACAATCACGGAGAAACAATTCGCAAGCGGCAAAGCGCCGTAAAATGTAACTTCGACACAGAGGAATCGTTTTGTGCGGCAGACGTTATAAAGCGGTTCCTGTATGCCGAAGGCGTCTGCCGCCAGACATTCCTCCCCATTTTGATAGGAGGATAATGCAACTTATGAAGAAAAAAACCACAAAGATTCTTCTGTCTGCGGCCATGGTAACACTGCTGGTGGCAGCCAGCGCCATGCCCGCCTTCGCCGCCGGTGACGTGGCCGGGGCCATTGAACAGACCTGGACGCAGGCCCAGACACAGATCAAAACGGTAGTCAACAACGTGGTCTTCCCGGTGGTGGATATGATCCTGGCTATCCTGTTCTTCGTAAAGGTCGGCACCGCTTACTTCGACTACAGAAAGCATGGGCAGTTTGAATTCGCAGCCCCATGCATCCTGTTCGCCTGCCTGATCTTTACCCTGACCGCTCCCATGTACATCTGGTCGATTCTCTGATGGAAGGGGGCAATTAAGGAATGGTCATATTCCATCGATGTGAGATCCGCTTAAAACCTGGAGAAACCATGCTGGATCTGTTCGTGCCGGACAGCGGAGAATTGGATCAGCACCCGGAGATTCAGGAGCTGCTTGCCAGAGAGCAGCCCCGCAGTTTTCAGATCGTAGACCATCCCTGTTGGTATGAAAACGGGGAGCCAAACCGGAACGCTACCCTGGAGGAAATCGCCGTATGGACGAAAGAGGATGCCTATCTGCACATGCCGGGGATGACCGTCCTGCCGCCGACTCACTATTACCGCTACTTTGGCAATCCGGAGGTATTGGATACACTGCATCCGAAACTGCAGGCAGAATACGAAGCCTATCGGGGCCAGTGGAACGCTGCTTTCTCGCAAGGGAAAGATGCCTTCTATGAAAAGCTCCCTGAGATTTGCGTGGTGCAGACTGTCTATCGCAACCTGGAGCAATGCAGTGCCAGCTACGATCAGGGCTATTTAGCGGCCCTGGCAGAAGAAGAAACACCTCTGGCTACACTGGCGCAGGCATATGACCAGGGCGGATATTTTGAAATCGGCCCTAACGCAAGTCTCCTTTTGGAAGATGTGGAATTAAACCGGGAGAACCTGGCGGAGTATTACAAGCTGGATGATGCCGCAGCCGGGATGACCGATCATGCTGCTCTTATGGAACTTTTGGATGCCCATCTGGATCAGGAATATGCTCTCATGGAACAGCAATGGTCTTCCATGGATTTTGAAGGAGCATTGGATCACGCTGTTGAAATGTATACCTTCTGGCAGTTTTATCAGACCTTCCGGTTTGAGAAAGACCAATATCCAGCCAGCAGCCTGGATCTGATGGCGCAATTAAAAGAGCCGATGCAGGAAAATCAAGGCTGGATGATTGGGGAACGAGTCTTATATGAAATGAGCCTGGATGAAATCAGCCAGCTCCTGCCTCGGTTATATCCGGATGTTGTCCCGGAGGAAGATCCCTGGGGCATGTTTGGAAACCGGGAACTTTTTACCCGAAGGGATGTGTCATCCGCTTCGGAAACCGGCTCTGCTCCGTCTTTCCGTATCCGGGATGGAATGAAGAAAAACTATCTGGAACTGAGAGCAGAAAGAGGCATAGACGGGATCGTCCGCTATGCCGAGCGTTGGAGCCAGATGATGGAACAGGAAATCAAAGACGGGGCTTCTGTAGCGGAGGCCGCCGAGCGCACCAACCATTCAGCAGATACGGATGGCATCACCGGCTATATGTACGGACAGGCAGTCAGGCTCCTGAGTAACTATTGGGAACATGGCGAGGAACTGCGGCAATGGCATAATCAAAGGTTGGGCTACAGCGGCGAGGGCGTTGTCAATCCGGCAATCCTGGCTCCTCCGGCAAAGGAGGATACCTCGCTTGACATGGCACCGGAAGAACCCGGCCCTGCTATGAGCCAGTGAAAAGGCAGAAAGGAAACAGCATGAATTTTTACGAAAAGGAAATGCGGAATTTCTTTGGAAACAGCGAACTTTTACAGGATGCCCACTTCTGCGGGAGAACCTGTCTGGCCCGGTTGGATGAGGATCTGAGGGTAAAGCTGCAGCTTACGACCACCGGCATCATAGACCAATACGATGCCATCAAGCTGTCCATCATCAACCGGACAGATGGCGTGGTGGATCAGCAGCTTTTCCGATTCTCTGACATCATCGGGAAACAGCTCCGAAACGGAAAGGATGCCATCGAACCGCACATATGGGAATACGATGGCAAGCCCTCCTGGTATCTTCCCATCACCCAGGTCAACCGGACGCAGATCGCAGATACGATCCTTGACTATGTGGGAATGTATCAGGACGAATCCATCGGTATGACCGGGCCGGGAATGTAAGTTCAGAAACGACAACATGGCGGGAAGGCTGTTTGCTCAGTAAAAGCGGCCTTCCCCTTTGGAGGTGATTACAATATTTGATTGGTTAGGTGACCTCATCGGCGGGATTGGCGATGCCATTGGCAGCGTGTTCAGTTTCCTCGGTGAGCAGATCTCCAACGTGATCTGGGATACCATGCTCCAGTGGTTCTACACCACCATCTATGATGCGGTGGCGCAGTTCTTTACCATGATGGGAAATATGGGAGCCGAGATCTTCGAGCTGGATTGGGTGCGGGCCACTGTGGAACTGTTTACCCTGTTCGGCTGGGCGCTCTTTGTGGCAGGCGTGGTGGTGGCGGTGTTCGATGTGGCCATCGAGTACCAGCACGGACGGGCCGACATCAAATCCGCCGCCATCAACGTGTTGAAAGGCTTCTTTGCCTGCTCTCTGATCGGCGTGGTACCCATTGAACTATATAAGTTCTGCATCAGCCTGCAGAACACTTTTGCCGGGGATCTCACCCGGATTTTTGCCGGACAACAGAGCCTGGGGCTGGCTGGGGAAAGCACCAACGTGCTGGTAGGCAGTTTTATGATTGGAAATGAAATCAGCGCCAGCCTGTTCAATATCCTGTCGCTGATCGCATTCGCCTACTGTGTGATTAAGATCTTTTTCGCCAATATCAAACGTGGCGGCATCCTGCTGATCCAGATGTCCGTGGGCGCATTGTATATGTTCAGTGTTCCCAGGGGCTATACGGATGGCTTCGTACAATGGATGCGGCAGGTGGCAGCCCTTTGCCTGACCTCCTTTATGCAGACCACACTTCTGTTTTTAGGGCTTTTGACCTTCCCCGGAAATATGCTCCTGGGGCTTGGCATCATGCTGGCAGCCAACGAGGTACCTCGGATTGCCCAGCAGTTCGGCCTGGACAGCTCGGTGCGTGTCAACGTGATGAGCGTGGTTCATGCCACCACCACGGCAGTCAACCTGACCAGGGGGCTGGCCCGCTCCGTAAGATAAGGAGGGAATCGTATGAGTATGAAAATTAAACCAGAAGCTGTGGCCAGCATCCGAAAGATGGCGGCGGTTTGCCAGGGGAAACATCTGTCCACCAAACAGGCCGGTCTGGATCGCTTTGTACAAGGATATCTGACCATCTTTCATCTGTGGGAGGATGAAGAAGCCCTAAAAGAAATGGCGGGCTATGTGCCGTCTGGAAGTTTACAGGACGATCTGCTGGAAAAAGCAGAGGTGATTCAGGAGAAAACACTATGACGGAAACAGGGGAACTGACACGGGATGATCTTGTGATCGATCCGGATATGGAGATAGACGATGATGGCTGTATCGTCACTGCCTATGTGGAAACCTGGTTCGATGTGGATCGGAAGTTTGGCACCCACACTGCGGACGATTCGGAGACATGGATCAATCTCTATGCCAAATACAATACGGAATCCGGGGAACTTCTGGCAGAATATCAGATTGACCGTCCGGACGGGAGTGAATGGCATGCGTATCATCCCACAGAGAAAGAAAAACAGCTTCTCATCGATCTAATGGAGGAATGCTGTCAGAAACATCATGGCTGTTCCCTGTTGGAATATGTCCAGGATGATGACATGACGATGAAGGGAGGAATTTCATGACAACCTATCTTTACCCGCAAAACTTAAAAGCTACCGCCAACCTGTGGCTGTGGGGGCTGCGGGATTTTGCCATCCTGTGTATCGCAACACTACTGTCGGTGCTGGCCCTGGTGCAGCTCGGCTTTTTTGTCCCGGCTGCGGTTACTCTGTGCTTTGGATTCTTAAGCATCCGGATGGATGACACCACTGTCCTGGACTTTATGCGGTATGCGGTACGTTACTTTATTTCTACCCAGCAATACTTTGAATGGAGGTGATCCCTGTGGCGAAGAAGGAAAAAGGAACTCGCCAGAAAAAGAAAAAAGGGCGCTCCACCCAGGAACTTCTCGGCATCAAGACCTTTACCAAGTATGGGCTTGCGGTGGGGAAATATGAGCTTTTATTTTATATGATTGCGCCCACCAATATCTCCGTGCTGTCCAGGGCCAATATCGAGATCAAGATCCATCACCTGATGATGGTGCTGTCCGCCGTGCCGGATATCGAGGTTACCTGTACCGACTCCTGCGAGTGCTTCGATGATAATAAAACCTATTTGCAGGCTCGGCTTGAGGAAGAAACCAATCCCAAGGTACGGAAGATCATCAAAAAGGACATTGATTTCCTGGATGATATCCAGACAGAAATGGCTACCGCCAGACAATTCCTGCTCATTGGCCGCTGCCGAAATCTGAAGCCGGAACAGGTATTTAATACCGCCAACCGGATCGAAAAGGTGGTCTCTGAGCAGGGCTTTGAAACCCACCGGATGAAGAAGGCGGAGATCAAACGTTTCCTGGCGGTCTACTTTGAAGCATCCATGAATGGGGATCAGATGCCGGACACGGATGGAGAGCAGTTCTTTGACGGGGAGGATTCCGATGAAGAAGAAGCCTAAAATCCCCAGGGCGGTCATCGGTACTGTCCTGGTTTTTGTTGTTCTGCTGTCGGTTTTCATGGCAGGCCATGACCTGTGGAGGCAGAAACAGGCGCAGGATACCTTCGAGGATCTGGCGGATCTGGTCACTGCGCCGGAAGATCCGGAGGAATCACAGGCGGAATCCTCTGCGCCGGAGGAATCTGCAGAAGCTCAGGAGCCGCAGGAGGAACAGAGAAATCTCTCCTTATTGTTCGAGCAGAACGCAGACTGCATCGGCTGGATCTGCATCCCCGGCACAGCGGTGGACTATCCGCTGATGCACACCCCGGAGGATTCTGAGAAATATCTTCGGAAGGATTTCTATGGGGCGTACAGCATAAATGGCGTCCCCTTCCTGGATGGCCGGTGCAGCCTGGAGAGCGCAAACTTAATCATCTACGGCCACAACATGAAGAATGGCACCATGTTCGGGAGCCTGAAAAACTATACGGATGCCAGTTACTATGCTGAGCATCCAACCATTGAGTTGGAAACTGCCGCTGGCAAAGCACTCTATACCATTTTTTCCGTGATGAAGGTGCAGAAGGAGGATGCCTGGTACCGTTTCCTTACCGTGGATGCAGAGACGGATTTCCTGCACCAGATCCGCTACGCCAGGGAGTGTGCCCTCTATGACACCGGGATTATCCCGACATATGGCCAGCAGCTCCTCACCCTGTCTACCTGTTATGGTTCATCCGGCGGGGATGGGCGTCTGCTCATTGTGGCTGCGAAAACGGAATAACCAATCAACTATCGGTCGTTTTGCATCAGGCAAAGCGGCCTTTTCTGATCCCCTTGCCGGTGCAAAGCGGCGGCAAGGAGGTAAGAAATGTTCAAACGAAAACCCAAGGTGCTGACACCGGAGCAGATGGAGGAAATCCGCACCAAGGACTTCTTCGACTGCATCCTGCCGGGTACCATCAAGTTCCTTTCCGACCACTATATCGTTGGAGACAGTTACCGCTGCGTGTGGGCCATCAGGGAGTACCCGCCCTCCACCGAGGAACAGGCCATCCTTTCCCAGCTTGCTGACCGCAATGGCGTGACGCTTCGGATCTACCACCGGCTGGTGGAGGCCATGGAACAGAGGAAGATCCTGCAGAACGCCACCCGGAAGAACAAGCTGATGAGTACCGGCAGCGATGTGAATGAAACCATTGAGGCCGAAGGGAATCTGCAGGATGTGGTGGAGCTTCTGGCCAACCTTCGGAAAAACAAGGAACCGCTTCTCCATTGCTCCGTGTTCATTGAGCTGAAAGCCAAGGGCATGGATGCCTTAAAGGAGCTGCAGTCAGAGATTGCTATGGAGCTGACTCGCTCCAAAATCACGGTTGACCGGCTCACCCTCCGGCAGAAGGAAGGATATCTTTCTGTTCTGCCTGTGGGGGCCAATCAGTTCGGGGCGCAGTTCGAGCGTGTGCTGCCCGCCAGCTCCGTAGCCAACCTGTACCCCTTTAACTTTTCCGGCAAGACCGATCCACGTGGTATCTACCTGGGCCGGGATAAGTATGGCACCAATATCCTGGTAGACTTTGACCGGCGCAGCGAGGATAAGACCACCAGCAATATCCTGATCCTTGGCAACTCCGGCCAGGGGAAATCCTATCTTTTAAAGCTGATTCTGACCAACTTAAGGGAGGCAGGAAAGCTGGTCATCGCCTTAGATGTGGAGGCGGAATACGAGGAACTGACGGAGGCCCTGGGCGGCTGCTACATCGATTTCATGTCCGGCGAGTACATTGTCAACCCCTTAGAGCCAAAGGCATGGGGCGATGGCACGGAGGGCGAGATCGATGCCACCACACCGCTGGCCTTCCGGAAAGTGACCAGGCTCTCCCAGCACATCGCTTACCTGAAGGACTTCTTCCGGGCCTATAAGGATTTCACGGATGTGCAGATCGACACCATTGAGATCCTGCTGGCCAAGCTGTATGCCCGGTTCGGCATTACCGACAGCACGGACTACAGCGCCAAAAAGCCTACGGATTTCCCCATCATGGAGGACTTCTATAAGCTGTGCGAAGAAGAATTCATGACCTACGACAATCAGCGGAAGTACCTGTACACAGAGGAAACCCTCCAGCAGGTATGCCTGGGCATCCATTCCATGTGCGTGGGATCGCAAAGTAAGTATTTCAATGGCTACACCAACATCACGGATGATGCCTTCCTGTGCTTCGGCGTGAAGGGGCTGATGGATACTAACCGCAGGTTGAAGGATGCCATGCTCTTCAATCTGCTTTCCTTTATGTCCAACCAGCTCCTGGGTAAGGGGAATACCGCAGCCGCCATTGACGAGCTGTATATGTACCTGACCAACCTGACCTCCATCGAGTATATCCGAAACGCCATGAAGCGTGTCCGAAAGAAGGAGTCAGCGATCATCATCGCCAGCCAGAACATCAATGACTTCCTGATGCCGGAAGTCTGCGAGATGACAAAACCGCTGTTTAGTATCCCCACCCATCAGTTCCTCTTTAACCCCGGCCAGATCAACCCGACAGAGTTTATGGATGCCCTCCAGGTGGAGCCATCGGAGTTTGAACTGATCAAATATCCGGAGAGAGGCACCTGCCTATACCGGTGCGGGATTGAGCGGTATCTTTTACAGGTCATTGCGCCGGACTATAAATCGGCCATCTTCGGAAAGGCCGGAGGCCGATGAGCGCCACAGTGGGTGCGGCGCTCAAAAAGATTGCCGTATCCCTTCTTACCGATAAAAAGGTACTCAAGGTAGTGGGCGGGATCGTCCTGGGCATCATTATCATCATTGTGATGCCCATCGTGGCTATCGTCTCCATCTTCAACGGTACCATTGAATTCGATACCGCAGAGCTTCAACAGATGGTGGAACAGAACCTCTCCGCCGAGGAACTCGCCAAGCTCCAAGGTGTAGAGGACACCATGTATGCCATCGAGGATGCCATGACCGCAGCCGGTTATGACTGGCAGAAGGTGCGGGAGGCCCAGGTACTTTATACGACTGCCCTCTATGAATTTTCCTTTGAGCCGGATTTCGTGAGCAAGCTGGTGGGCTGTTTCGCGCCGGATCAGACGGATGAACAGCTCATCGCCGCTGTCAATGCCGCCTTCGGAACAGACATTGATGCGGCAGAGTTTACCCAGCTCATCGTGGGCGTCAATCAGGAGATCGTCTCCGTGGCCCAGTCTCAGCTCGGCAACGAAGGCGGGCAGCCCTACTGGAGCTGGTACGGATTCGAATCCCGTGTGGAATGGTGCGCTTGTTTCGTCTCCTGGTGCGCCGATCAGTGCGGCTACATTGACCGTGGTATCTGCCCGAAGTTCTCCCTCTGCTCGGATGGCGTCAATTGGTTCCAACAGAGAAATCAATGGCTGGCGGGAACAGAAACACCTTCCCCCGGCATGATCATCTTCTTTGATTGGGCAGACAATGGGCAAGATGGCGTGTCCGACCATGTGGGGATTGTAGCCAGCGTGGAGAATGGAACCGTCCACACCATCGAAGGAAACTCCGGGGATGCCTGCCGGGAGCGATCCTACAGCGTGGGCTATTATGAAATCCTGGGCTATGGCGTCCTGCAGGTGGGCGGCGAAACTGACAACAGTAATACAGAAACACCAACACAATAGGAGGATGTTATGGAACGGAAACGACAAGGAACTCTGATTTACGATGAGGAAAGCGGACGATATGATATCCGCTTCTCCCTGGAGCGTTACTATGGCGGCCTGCACTGTGGGGAATGCTTTGATGTCCTCATCGGCAGCCGATGGGTGCCTACCCGCATTGAAATGGATGACCGCTGGTATCTGGTCGGCGTAAAAACGGATCAGCTTGCGGGGCTTCGAGTACGGATGTGACAGGACGGGCGGCCAAAACAGGCCGCCCCATTTTTATGGAATGGAGCGAACAACATGAGTAAGAAAAAACAATTCACGGCCAGAGAGATTGCGGATGTCCTCGTCCGGGAAGGAACCAGCCAGACAACAACTGGAAGGTGGTCAGTAGGCTTCGAGGAAATCCAAAATCGGTTTGGGCTTGACCTCTCCGCCGACAGTGATGCCGGAAGGTTGATCGTGATTGCGTTAAAACAGGAAGAAGAAATCAATGAGCTGATCATGACAGAGGATCATATCGAAATGTCTTATCATCTGGAATACTGTCCGGCCTGTAATCAGGGCGGCGCATCCGGTATGGGGAGTGTATTCTCTCTGCTGGGCTGTAATATCTACGATGACCATCTCCCCTAGGGGAATGCAGGCGTACCAGAGAATCCATCAGAACCGGACGCAGCCAAGGAACAGACTGAGGGCATGACATCGGATCTTGTTATGCGGTAAAGGAGGTGACAGGAATGGAACTCTATGCATTTTTTCATCGCAAGGATGAAGAAATCCGCTCTCAGCATTGTGTGGTAGAGAAGGTGTTGGAGCTGTCTGAAAGAGAGTTTGCCCGCTTCTATCAATCACCGCTGGCGGAGTATGATTTTATTGCCAAATACCGTGGAGTCATGCGTCAGGATGCGGACGGAACCCGGCACTGCCTGTTGGTGCTTGGGGAAAACCAGGAGGATGGTATCCTCGTTGACGCAGAAGGCTATGACCATGCCCGCTACCATGCTTTTCTTCCCAAGGCTCGCCAGCTTTATCTCCTGGATCAATACCCTTCGATAGCAAAATTCAATCGGGAGATGGCGGAAATGGCGGAGCAATACACACAGAAAGCCATCACCTGCCAGCAGAGCGGAATGTACCGGATACTGACAGATGAGCTGGCATTGGATAAGGTTGAAGTCCAGCTTCTCGTTGGGATGCTGGAGGATCGCCCGGAGATTGCATATCTGGATGACCTGGGCGATGAGCTGTGCATCAAACTGAACCCGGAATATGCCCATGAAGAAAAAGAACTTCCCTGGCTCAGTCAGGAGGATGCCGATGTGATTTGCGCCAAACATGTCCTCTGGCTTCACGATGCGGGTGGCGAACAGGCTGACTTCTCCGGATACGATCTGTCCGGACTGAATCTGAGCCATCGGAATTTAAACAGCGCCATCTTCGCAGGAACCAGAATGTATGAAACGAATCTGGCGCAGGCGGAGCTGTGCTTCTCTGATTTTACAGAGGCAACCTTGTTCTCCTGTGATCTCAAGGGCGTCACTGCTGAGGAAACATGCTTTAAAAAGATGGTGGCCGATGGCTGTACCTTCCGGGGAGCCATCTTTACACACAGCAACTTTTCCGGCGCACTGATTCAGAATTGCCGCATGGAACAGACCGACTGGACGAACTGCTGTACAGACAGTACCGTGTTCCATCAGACACCTATGGGGCAGGCAAAAATGAATCATGTAAGTGATAATGAGCAGGACTGGAGCCAGGACTCCGGGCCTGCTCTTTCCATGTGAAGGAGGAACCTATGAAGAAAACCAATGTAACAATTTCCTTTGATGAGGAAAAGCTGACTGCGCTCCGGCTCTACATGGAGCAGAAAGATCTGCAGCTTGAAGATGAGCTGACCAAAGCCATGGAAGGATTCTATGGCAAACATGTCCCGGCCAATGTGCGGGAATTTATTGAGATGCGCTCTGGCGAACCAGCAGATCCTGCGCCCAGAGCAAGGCGGCCCAGGCCGGAGAAAAAAGAACAGGCGCCGGCAGATACAGGAGAGAGTCCTTAACAATGCATCTGAAGGATCAATGAATAACGAATCGAGAGGTGATTGACATGCGAAAAGTTCTGTAATAGGAAAATCAACGGGAATCCGGCTGCGTCTTGGAAGCCTGTTCGATGGGATCGGTGGATTTCCTTTATCTGCTGTCCGGAACGGAATCCTTCCGGTATGGGCCAGTGAAATAGAACCTTTCCCGATCCAAGTAACCATGCAGCGGTTCCCGGAGATGCTCCATGTGGGCGATATTACGAAATTAAAAGGGACGGAACTTCCGGCTGTAGATATCATCACGGGCGGATCACCCTGTCAGGATCTGAGCATCGCAGGAAAGCGCGCAGGCTTGTCCGGTGAGCGTTCCGGACTTTTTATGGAGCAGATCCGGATTGTAAAGGAGATGAGAAAGTCAGATGCCAAAAGACAACGAGGAAATGAAACAGTTAACCCTTGCGGAATTGTTCCCCGATTCATGGTGTGGGAAAACGTCCCTGGAGCATTCTCATCTTCAAACGGAGAAGATTTCAGAGCGGTCCTGGAGGAAATCTGCAGGATCGCCGACCATACCATATCTGTTCCTCGACCTCCGGCCGGGAGGTGGAAATCTGCTGGGGCCATATTGGGAAGTGGATTCTCTGTCGCTTGGAGAGTCCTGGACGCTCAATACTGGGGAGTCCCCCAGAGACGTAAAAGAATCTTTCTTGTCGCAGATTTTGGAGGAACATCCGCCCCGGAAATATTATTTAAGCAGGAAAGCATGCTTGGGTATCCTGCGGCGGTCAGCGGAACGGGGCAAGAAACTTCCGGAAAAACTCAAAAAAGCACTGGAGATCCAGGTGGGGATCAAATAGATACGGAAGGATTCATGGCTTTCCATATCAATCAAAGAGAGGAAACGATCAACCTGGGCCATGTTTCCGGCGCATTGATGGCAACAAGAAATATGCAGATGCAGACCTTTATTGCCGGACTCCCTGACCAACAGAAAGAGCCAACTCTCTGCCTGAACGATCAGGGCGGCCAAGTGATGGATTGCAGTGTAGATGTGGCAGGAACACTTCGGGCGCAGATGTCCGGCCATCCTCCGCTGGTTTTTGATAACCACGGGCAGGATCTTAGGTTCACCGGCCCCGTGGAAAAGGCGCAGGCGGTAACAGCATCCTACGGGATGGGAGGCAATACACAATCCATGGTGCTATTTGAAAACCACGGAATCGATGGACGTTATACCGGACCGTTGCCGGTATCCCCGACACTGTCAGCCAGAAGCGGCACAGGCGGCAACAATCTTCCTCTGATCGCGGAGGAACCGGGCAGCTATTGTATTGCCGGGAATATCATTGACCGGCAAAGTAAAAATGGAGGGAATGGGTTTGGCTATCAGGAAGATATCAGTTACACCCTGAATACAACAGACCGGCATGCGGTCTATAGCCGCCAGCGAGTGGATGAATTCCAGGAAAGCAAAGTCGCTGGCACAGAAAGCGCCAGACAATATAAAGATGCAACTGATCTGATCTGCCAGCCTGAGGTAAACAGAAATCTGATCCGCCGTCTCACTCCTCTGGAGTGTGAGCGGCTGCAGGGTTTCCCGGATGGCTGGACTTTGATCGATGGGGCATCTGACTCGGCAAGGTATAAAGCCCTGGGCAATAGTGTGGCAATCCCATGTGTTACTTTTGTTCTGCGTGGGATTGTCCTGATTATGGAGAAAGAGTTTGCGGAGGAACAGAAAAACGGAATCGAAGATTGGAGGCATAACCAATGAATGATATAGACGTTACCGTATATTTTAATGAGCATCGACTCGCTGCTCTGGACGAGATCCTGACGGATCAGGGACGTACCATCGAAGGCGTGTTGCGGAAATGTTTTGAAGAAACCTATGCGTCTCTCGTTCCGGAAGAAAAGCGTGAGGAAATCGAATCACTGATCCGTCAGGAAGAAGCGAAAGCACAACGTGAGGCTGAAGCTGCCAGACGGTTTGCTGTGATCCATTTCCATGAGGACGGGGATGATTTTCATTTCACTTCCGACCTGCGGAACAACTTCTACAGTGCGGCTTATCTCTATCGGAATTTTATGCGGGAGAATGAGGGCAGGTTGACCTTGGATAGTCTGGCACTTTCCTTTGGAGAACATCAGCCTATTGATGATCTGACCTTCTCTGTCTTATGCGACGCTATGGAGCATGATGATCGAATCACTGCGCTCCTGGAATTTGATTTTGACGATGGAACGATCAGCGTAAAAGAGCAGGGAGATCCGGAGTGGCGGACTTATCGTCTGAAAGATGTTTCTACTGCGGTCTACCGTGCCGAGCGCAAATCTACGATTCCGATAGCAGCAAGAGAGTTGATTTTTGAAGAAGCATTGCGGGATCGAGAGATTGACTGGCATTCTCCCGAACAGGCAGAAGAAACAACGCCGCCGGTTCAGGAGATGTGATGCGAAAAGGAACACCCCTGTGAGCCGCCTGTCGGCCCCGTGTTGCGATTTTGTGGGCGAGGTCGAGGAAGTATCCCTCCTCGCCGGTTTGCGAGGCATTTGCGGCCCGTGTGAAGGCAGGCCCCTCCCCATAGAGAAGCAACGGTTCCCCGTGCGGATACAGGGTCGAAAATCAAGCAGGAGAAAGGGACGGTGCCGCATGTCGGCCCCGCCCCAGCTCACTGCGTCCGGCAGAGCCGGCCGCTTCAAGGCATTCCGCCGCTTCTGAAAGAAATGGCATTCCGGTGCCGGATTTGGAGCAACAGGTTCCTGGACAGGTGCTTCAACTCCCGCAAGGCCCAGAAGTTTCAACGAATGATGCGGTGCTTTGGCAGGTTCCTATGAATAAGAAGGAGGATTTCAGACATGCAGGATACAGAGGTAGAAAAGAAAGAAATCAAACGCCGCTTCCAGCTTTGGATCAGACCGTCCACCCTGGAGCTGGCGGACGCTCTTTATGAAAAAGACAACTGCGACAGCCGGAGTGAATTCATCGAAAAAGCTGTCATTTTTTATGCGGGATATCTTTCCGCAGAGGACAACAAAACCTATCTCCCCAATATCGTCACCTCCACGCTGAAAAGCATTGTGGCGGAGAGTGATCATCGGCAGAACCGGATGATTTTCAAGCTGGCCGTGGAGATGGCTGTCATGATGAATGTGGTCGCAGCGAATAACAACATCGATCCGGTGTCACTGGAACGCCTGCGGGGAGAATGTGTCAAGGAAGTCAAAAGGCTGAATGGCTCCTTCTCTTTTGATGATGCGGTGAGCTGGCAAAAAGGATGGGAAGGAAATGAGTGATAACAAACGAAGATTTTAATTTATTTCTTCTTAGTGTATAATCAAAAGACAAAGAGAATTTCCGGTAAAAAATAGTTTAGAAGATCTTTAGACAATATAAGGAGGGATGAAAAATGAATGGGCTTATTGATTTTGATGATCCGAATACTTTCCCCAAAATACTAAATGAGTGGGGAGCAGAATTTGAACATAGGATACTTAGTGCAATCAATTTAGATAGAGTAAGTGAATGGTGGCAGATTGAGCATCAGTTACAAGATTTGCATATTGGTGAAATGAAGATTGTAACTGATTTTGTAGATGAACATATGGATACTGAGGTTGCGGTATGCCATTGTACACGGATTTTGGATGTGAACCAATTTTGGAAATACGGAATTGTGACAGGGGGCGGAATAAACTCTGTTGGTGAAAAGCGATTACGAGACTTGCTTTTTAGTATAGAAGTAGAACCTGAGCAAATTGAAAATATAATGTCACATGTTTATTATTACTGGAATCGAGACAAATTATCGAGAACAGAAGCGGTACATTTTTTTATTGATAAGAATCAAGTGTACAAAGATGACCAATTAAATCATTTTGCAATCAATTTAGGTGGTGAAATCTTACGATGGGCATTAGAATCGATGGATAGAGAACTTTATAGAACAGAACCATATAAACGTCTCTGGATCAAAGGTACACCATCGGTAATAAAATTTAAATGTAGACTGCGTGACATATATGAAGGATGCCGCAACGATTTAATTGCCGAGATAGTGAAATATTATATAGTTAAAAATATTTATGGTTATCCGTATGAATTTGAGTTTACAGGTATGACAAAAGGTAAAGTTCCTCCTGAAAATATTATAAGTATTGAAGAAATAAAGGGTTATATACAGATGCAGGAAAAATATCCGGACTATGTGGAATTTTATAATGAAATAGAATGAAATTGTGAGGGAAATGATTTACTATGATATTTGAAGATATTATTTTTACCCCGATCCAGATAGAAGAATTATATAAACCGCAAATGCTAGATGGATTCAAAGATAAGAGCCTTCCTGATTTTAATCCCGTTACTTTCAGCAGTACATTTGTGCAAGAAGTACGAACAGATGAAACGCAGAAGGAGTTTATTCGTTCTTACTTGGAGAGCGCGAAAGTATTAGCAAAGGAATTAACAAGGCTAGAAACTCCTCGAATGGGAATTCAAAAAGTTTTTTATAACTATTCGCTCACGTTGCCTACTATTTATTTGTGTAGACATTGTATGGAACTATCGATTAAATATGCAATTACATGTGTAAACGGACAACCTAAAGAAGTACATGGATTAGAAAAATTATGGTCGTCTCTGCTCTCTTATCTTCCTAAAAAAACTTCTGGAAAGGAGAGAAGTCTTTTAAAAGGAATGGGGAGCTTTGTTCGGGCAATAGATTGCTTAGACGATACTGGAACAAAGTTAAGGTATGCAATAAATAGTAATGGAAACTGTAATCAGGATATATTTTTATGGGCAAATTCTCGAAAGATAGTTCAAAGCACAGAGCTATTTGTAAAACAGCTTGAAAAACTGAAAAAGTTGAAAGACGAGGACGACTAAATGTTTGAAACTATATGGGAAAGGGATACTATGCTAAAGAAAACTTTGGATAGAAGTGAATTATATACTGTGGCAGCATCTTTTCGTGCAGCAATAATAAGAGCAAAGAAAAATTGTGAGTTCGATAGAAGAGATAGAATGTCCAACTTTCCGAGTGGTTGTTGCGATGATGCATGCGATCTTTTAGCTTACTATTTGCAAAAGAAATTCCATATTCCTTCCAAGCAGAAAATAGGTGTATATCGAGATGATAATCCAGAGAGTATAACGAATCATGTATGGCTGATGGTAAATGATATAATGATTGATATCACCGCTGATCAGTTCCCGTCCCTGATTGATTATACCGATGGTATATATGTCGGGGTGGAAAGTGAGTTCTATAGGCGATTGGAAAATATAGAAACTCAAGAGAATTATAATATTGAAAATAACGTACGTTTGTCAGAAGATTATAAAACGATAATAAAATATATTGATTGATAGATTCTGACTGCAAAATGCAAGAAAGGAAACATAATATCGGCTATTAGCGAACCACCAAGCAGGAAATCTTTTATTATGTGAGGTCTCCTGCTTTTTCTTTACTCTAAAACGGAAGGAGGTTTCCCATGGCTCGTCTGGTCACCAAATTCAAATACCTGAAGCCGGATCAGGAAAAGCCCATCGGCGGGTACGCCACCTACATCGCCACCCGTGAAGGTGTGGAGAAGATCGATGAGTCTTTCAAGCTGGCTCCCGCAACAGTGAAACAACAAAAACTCATTGAAAAGATCCTGCGGGATTTCTCGGATAGCGCTGCGATGCTGGAATATGAGGACTACCAGAGAGAAAAGACCGTGGGAGCCGCCTCTGAATTTATCACCCGTGCCATTGAGGACAATGCCCATGAGATCCTGAACCAGAAAACCTATGCCGACTACATCGGCACCCGGCCCGGTGCGGAACGGTTCGGCAACCATGGGCTGTTCACGGATGATGGTGTCCAGGTAAAGCTGAAAGAGGTATCCCAGGAGCTGAATGCTCATCAGGGAAATG